>CAOJKP010000009.1 GCA_948438085.1 uncultured Clostridium sp.
TAAAATGAACCCTCCTTATTAAACTTTTTTGTCTAATAATTTGGGTTCACTTCAAACATACTACTTTCTCTTTCTTTTTTTATATTTTATCATACGTTTTATATACCGTCAACATGTTATAGAAAATTTGTTTGCTTTTATTATTTAATAATAAAGAGGCATTCTACGATACCTCTTTGTTATTTATTATTTTAATCCTGTTTTATTTACAATTTTTTGGCTTATCTCTTTTACTTTTGCTGAAACTTGATAGTCCGCTTGTCCAAATACTTCTTCATGTAATCTTTTTACATTTGATTCTAATGTTATTGGTGGTCCATACCATACTCCATTTATTGTTCTTCCTTCGGTTTTGTATGGCCATCCTATACTATCTGTTATTTTATATGTTGCAACTTGTGGTATTAAAGAAATTATTTCTGATGCACTTACATTTGTATATATTTCTTTTAATATTTTATCTGCTGCTGTATTTAATTTAGATACACTCATAGTTTTAGCTTTTTCAAATACACCCATTATTATGTCTCTCATTCTTTCTGTTCTTTTATAATCTCCTCCTGCTGTGTATCTTATTCTTCCATAACCTAATGCTTGTACACCATCTAATGTGTAAGTTCCTGGTTGAGTTATATGTGAAGAATTATGTTTTGTTACTGTGTTAATTTCATCTATATAAGGATTTATATATTTTACCTCGTCAGCTGTAATCTTCATTTTTATACCACCAACAGCATCTACTATATCTACAACTGATGTAAAGTTTACTGTAACAAATTCTTTTAAATCTAAATCTAAATTTGTATTTAAAGCACTTAGTGAAGTCTCTGCTCCTGTTAAATATGCATGGTTAACTTTATCTAATCCTCTTCCTGGAATTTCTAAGTATGTATCTCTATATACAGATGTTAGTTTTATTTCTTTCTTTTTTTCATCTATAGTTGCAAGTATTATACAATCTGATCTTGTACCATCTTCTATATCATCATATCTACTATCAACACCAAATAATGCAATTGTTCTATAACCAGTTTTGGCAAGTTCTACACCTTCATTTACTTCTATTTTACTTTCATCTATATCTACATAATTTATTTTATTCAATTTATCACTTACAAACCATGCTCCCGCTCCTGCAAGTACACCAACTGATACAATTATTAGAATTAAGATAATTAATACTACCTTTTTCCAAACTGCCATTTTCTTTTTGCTTCTGCCATAATTTGCTCCTTCTTGATACATTTTACTTTGTCTTCTTTCTCCTCTTGTTTGCATCCTTTTTCCTTTCATATAACAACCTCCTTAAATTACATTTTTTCTGGCATTTGAATTCCTAATAAATTACTAGCAGATTTTAGTACCACATTTGTTACATATGTTAAGTATATTCGTGCATTTTCTATTTCTTTTTCTTCCCCTATAATTTTATTTTCGTTATAGAATAGGCTAAATGCATGTGATAAATCTATTAAATATCTTGAAATTATTGATGGTTCATTTTTCCTAGCTGCATTTTGTATTATTTTTTGATATGAATATAATAATTTTATTATATTGTATGAAGTCTCATCCATTAATTTTGTTAAATCAATTTCTTCAAATTTTGGTAAATTATCTACTCTTTTTAAAATACTATTTGTTCGTACATATGTATATTGTACATATGGTCCAGTTTCTCCATTAAAGTTTAAAACTGTATCCCAGTCAAATATTGTATCTTTTATTCTACTTCCTGATAAATTGTTAAATATAATTGCTCCTATTCCAACCTTTTCTGCAATTTCTTCTTTTTCTTGTTTAGTTAAATCTTGATTTTTTTCTTCTATTATTGAATTTGTACGATTTATTGCTTCTTCTAATAATTCTTGTACTTTTACAACAGTTCCTTCTCGTGTAGACATTTTTCCACTTTTTAAGTGTACCATTCCATATGCAACATGTTCTAATCCAGCTTGACACTTTTCTGGTATTCCGAGTAGTTTTGCAACTTCAAATACTTGTTTAAAATGTAAGTTTTGTTCATAAGCTACAACATATAAGCATTTATCAAAATCATAAGTTCTTACTCTATAAAGAATTGCTGCTAAATCTCTTATTGCATAAATAGTAGAGCCATCAGATTTACATATTATACATGGAGTCATTCCTTTATCTTCTAAATCTATAATTCTTGCTCCTTCAGATTCTACCAGTTTTCCAGTTTTGTCTAAAATATCAATTACTTCATCTGTTTTATCTGCATAAAATGCTTCTCCTTTAACTGAATCGAAATGTACACCTAGCAAATCGTAAATTCTATCAAATTCTTTTAAGCTTATGTCTCTAAATTGTTGCCATAATTTTACACAGTATTCGTCTCCATCTTCTAGTTTTTTGAAATTGTTTCTACATTCTTCTAAAACGGATTCATCTTCTTTACATAGATTATTAATTCTTACATATATTTCAGTTAGTTTTTCAATTGGATTTTCTTCTAAATTATATTCATTTCCCCATCTTTTGTAGCCTTCTATCATTTTACCAAATTGTGTTCCATAATCTCCTAAATGGTTTATTCCAATTGTATTATATCCTAAAGTTTTATATATATTGTATAATGCCTTTCCTATTAATGTATTTCTTAAGTGACCTATATGGAATGGCTTTGCAATATTAGGCGAAGAATATTCTACAAGTATTGTTTTTCCTTCTCCTATTTTTTGTACACCATAATTTTCTTTTTTTATTTCTATTTCTTTTAATACTTCACTTGCTAAAAGTTCTTTTGAAATATAAAAGTTTATATATCCACCTACTATTTCAATTTTTTCAATAGTTTCAGGTAATGTTGTTATTTTTTCCTTTAATTCATTTGCAATAATTGGTGGAGCTTTTTTTAATACTTTTGCTAAACTAAAACAAGGAAATGCATATTCTCCATTTGATGCATCCTTTGGGATTTCAATGTATTCTTCTAATTCTTCTTTTGGTATATTTGTTGCATTGCTTATTATTTCTGCAGTTTCTAATTTAAAATCAATCATTTTATCTTCCCTTTCAAAATTTTAATTGTCTTTTTACATTTTATCAAAAAACAACAAAAATTACTATAGTTTTATTTTTATTTACTATATATTTTTGGTAGAAATTTTCTTAATGTTATCAAAGAACCTTATAGTTAATTCTTCATAGAACGGACTGCCTAAGGCAGCCCCTACACATATGGAAATTTCTTTAAAGAATGAGAAATTAAAACCTCCAATACAAAATTGCTTCTCTATTTACTAATTTTTGTATATATTTCCTGTAATTTTTCTACTATATTGTCCCAATTATATTTTTTTGTTATATAATTAGATATTTCTTCTTTTTCATATCTTACAGTTTTATTATTAAGCATCTGTTCTAATCTATTTTGTAAATCTAAAACATCTGATTTTTTAAATGTTACAGCATACTCTCCAGCAACTTGTGTGTTTTCTTCTATATCACTAATTAAAGTGTTAGCTCCAAAGCTCATTGCTTCTAGTAGTGAAAGTGGCATTCCTTCTATATCGCTTGGTAAACAATATAAATAGCAATTTGAATATAGTTCTTCTAATTCTTCTTTTTGTACAAATCCTGTCATAATAATTCTATTGTCATCTTTTACCATTTCTTTTATTTCTTCTAAATATTTATTGGTATGGCTTGCCCCTCCTGCTATTACTAATTTTTTTGTGGTATCTATATTCTTAAATGCTTCTATTAAATAATGTAATCCTTTTTCAGGTACAATTCTTGCTAAAAATAATATATAATCATCTTTTTTTAAATTATATTTTTCATATATTTTTTGTGGCTCTCTTATTTTGGGTACATTTACCCCATTAGGTAAAAATATAGTTTGTCTGTTGTATGTGTCTTTAAAATAATTTTGTACACCTTTCGAAAGCACTATTATTTCGTCTGCATATTTTACTGCCATTTTTTCCCCAAATTTTATAAATTTTGTAGCAAATCCTCCCCATTTTGCCCTTTGCCAATCAAGTCCATGAATTGTTACAACAATTTTCTTTTTAAATAGCTTTGGTATCCATAGCATTGCACATGGTCCTTCTGCATGATAATGTATTACGTTGTACTTTTTAAATAATACCATTATACTTGCAAAAAATGAATAAATAAGAGCATCTAACCCTTTTTTATTAATTGTTGGCACAGATATAATTTTTACTCCATTATATTCTCTTAATTTATTAACATCTTTATCTGCAGATTTATCTTGAACGTTTTTTCCTTTTCTGTTGTATGCTGTTACTGCATTTTTATTTTGTACAAGACGAGTAGAAATTTCAGTAACCACTACTTCGACTCCACCTTCTTTTGATGGTATTCTTTTATGACCAATCATTGCTATTTTCATATTTGGGCTCCTTTTACATTTCCTTTTCTACGCATTCTAGTGCATCTAGTATTACCTTATCCATATCATAATACTTATATTTTCCTAATCTTCCACCAAAAATTATGTTATTATATTTTTTAGAATATTCTTTATATTTTTCATATATTGCATTATTTTTTTCATCATTTATAGGATAATATGGTTCTTTTCCTCTTACCCATGCATCTGGATATTCCTTTGTTATAATGGTTTTTTTACTTTCTACATCAAATTCAAAATGTTTATGTTCTATTATTCTTGTATATGGTATTTCATATTCTGTATAGTTAACTACTGCATTTCCTTGAAAATTCTCTTCTTCTAAAATTTTACTTTCAAATCTTAAGCTTCTATATTCTAATTCACCAAATTTATAATCATAAAATTTATCTATCATCCCTGTAAACACTATTTTTTCTGCAATTTCTTCAAGTTTCTCTCTATTTTCAAAAAAATCTGTATTTAATCTTACTTCTGCTTTTTCTAGCATCTTTTCTATAATTTTAGTATATCCACCTATTGGTATCCCTTGATATAAATCATTAAAATAATTATTATCATATGTAAATCTAACAGGCAACCTTTTTATAATAAAACTTGGAAGTTCATTTGCTTTTCTTCCCCACTGTTTTTCGGTATACCCTTTTACTAACTTTTCATAAATTGTTTTTCCTACTAAACTTATAGCTTGTTCTTCTAAATTATTTGGAATAGAAATTCCAGCTGCTTTTTTTTCTTGTTCTATTTTTTCTTTTGCCTCTTTTGGTGTTATAACTCCCCATAATTTATTAAATGTATTCATATTAAATGGCAAATTATATAATTCGTCTTTATATATTGCAATTGGAGAATTTGTATACCTATTAAACTCTGTAAAATTATTAACATAATTCCATACTTTTTTATTGCTTGTATGAAATATATGTGCACCATACTTATGAACATTAATTCCTTCTATATTTTCAGTATATATATTTCCACCTATATGTTCTCTTGCGTCAATTACTAAGCATTTTTTTCCTCGCTTTGTCATTTCATATGCAAATACTGCACCAAATAATCCTGCTCCTACTATTAAATAATCATATTTCATTATTGATTTATACTCCATTCTTTTTTAATTTTTCTTTCATTTTATATATTATGGAATATACAAATTCATCCTTTAACACTAGTAAGCAAACTCCATATACTAAAACACCAATTACGATTTGTAAAGCAACACATAACATGCCTTTACCCATTACTATACCAATAAATACACAAACTGCAAACATTACTAAAGAAGATACCAAATATTTTATAGATAATTTTATAATATCAACTATGTCAATTTCTTTTTTTACAAATATAAACTGAATAATAGTTACAAAAGTTTCAGCAATAACAGTTCCTATTGATGCTCCTATTGATGCATATTTTTTTATTAATAACATATTAATTGTAAAATTTATAATTGCCCCTGCTACAACAGATGCTGTAAATTCTTTTTGCCTCTTTGTTTGTAATAGATACTGTGTTCCAATTACATTACTTAAACCTATTGCTAGCAAAATCGGACTAATAATATTCATTAATACACTAACCTTTTCATATCCATCTCCAAAAAAAATTGGAACAAAATACTTAGATACTGCAATAACCCCAAACATTATTGGAAATGCTAATAAATATACAAAATTAAAAGACCTTTTCATATATTCTAGTAACTTCTCTTTTTCTCCATTTATAAAAGTATTTGCCATTCTAGAAACCATAACTGTGCCAAGTGAAGTAACAATTGTAAGTAACATTTTTACAATATTTTGGCTTTGTTCATAATATCCAACTTCTGCTTTATTAGTAATTATACTACCAATCATAACCTTATCTAGAACTGTATATATTTTTGTTGCTATTTGTGGTATGAAAAGTCCTATAGTTGGTTTTATATGTCTTACTATATTCAATTCTTTTATTTTTACTTTCTTCAAAAATTTAGGTAAATATGCCCATAATGATGCATTACCAATTAATATAGATAACGTATATATCCATATATATTTTGCTAAATCATTTGGCGATTTTACAAATATAAATATACATATAATACTTATAATTTTTACCACAATATTTCTTATTACTGTTTTTTTAAAGTCCTCTAAACCTTGAAAAAACCAACTTATATCTATACAATTTGAAAATAATTCTAATAATAAAATTGCATAATATACTTGATATTGATTTCCTTGTACAAATGTAAAATAAAAAACTAACATAGAAATTGACATTGTAATAAACCTAACAATAACAATTTCCCAAAAGGTTTTTGTATATTGCTCTGGCTTTTCTTGTAAATATGCAATTTCCCTTTGACCATACATCGCAATTCCAAGTGAACCTAATAGTATAAAATATGTTGTTATTGATACTGTATAGCTGTATATACCAATATTTTCGGCCCCTAATACACGAGAGATATATGGTGTAGTTATTAGTGGTAATATTACTATTAATATTTGATATGTTAAATTATATATATAATTTTTTGCAATAGATTTTTTCAAGTTATACTACTCCTCTCTTATTTATTTTTATGAGGCTTGTATTACTTCATTTATTATACTTCCAACCTGATTTGCTAATGCTTTTGTAGAAAATTTCTTTTCAAACATTTCTTTCTGATTTTTACTAATTTTGTTATATAATTCTTCATCATTATATAATTTTTCTATTAAGGCTTTTAAAGATTCTGCATCTTTTTTTATAATAAAACCATTTATTCCATCTTCAATGTAATCAGATACTGTATTCGAATTTGTGCATATAGTAACTTTTCCTAATTGCATTGCTTGTAAAATAACAAGTTGTCCTGCAGAAATATCTTCATCTTTTAATGGAATGACTACTATATATGAATTATTTAGCATTTTTAAATATTCATTACCATATACATTATTATATATTTTAATATTTTTACATTTTTTTAGTTTGCATTCATCTGAAATTATATCAAGATGATAGTTTGTATCTTTTATTGCATTATATAAGAAATTATAATCTCTATTAGATCTTCCACAAGATAGTATTGTTTTTTCATTTTTATTAGGTTTAACTTCTTTAGGTAAGCTTATATCTTCTATCCCTAAAGTAGAAAACTTAAATTTTTCTTGTGATACTTCAAACACATTAGAATAATATTCACATTCATTTTTTGAAAAGCATATAAAAACATCTACATATTTACTTTGCACAATATATTTCATAAACTTAAAGTATATTTTACCAATTAATCCTTTTTTTTGTTTATAAATAAATGTCATAATAACTAAATTGTTATGTTTTTTTGTATGAAAAATTCTACAGTAAAATGCATATAATAGTCCATAGAACTGTTGCCATGCCACAATATTTTTATATTGTGTTCTTTTTATAAATATATCTAATGGGAATAAAAAATATTTTATATATCTTATAAAATTTGATATTTTATTTTTTCTAATCCAATTGCTTATACCTTCTACTTCTTCCCATCGTAAGTTGGTAATTTTATCTAAATTTTCTTTGAATTCCCAATTCTTTATTTTAGGAAAATCTATTAAAATAATGTTCTTATTTTTCTTTATAATGTCATTATGATATATTGCAATTGTCAAAGCCATAATGCTTATCATCATAATTGTATATTGGAATATGGTAGTTATACTTAAATATATCATTACAATAAAAAAGCACAAAATCCCTACATCTTTATACTTTTTATAATTTTCTATCATAGTACAAAATGCATAAATATATATTACACTTAAGAAAACTCCTCCACCTGCTAGCGTTGTTGCAATCGAATTACTAACACCTGTATTAACACCCCTTGAAGTTGACATGTAATTAATAATTGCTTGTTCATTAAAAATGCCATTACCAAATATTATGTTATTATCTGCCCATGCAAATATACTTGCAATGTAATCATCTACTCTTGTACTGTATGAATCTGTTTTCATTTTTTGCCTTAAAAGCACACCTACAACAATCACTATAAGCAATACTACTGTAATACAAATTATAATTGTTTTTTTCTTATTAATTCCCTTTTTTATTTTTTCTTGTATATTTTTATTACATAATAAATAACAACAAAAACAAAGTATTCCTCCTAATATACCTGCTGTTGAAAATGTTGTGAAAAGTGTTATAACTAAAATAAAAGTCTTTAGCCAATCTTTTTCCTTTAAAATAAATACTTGTAATGATAATGCAATTAAAATATTTAGTGCAAACATTGGTCCTTCTGTAAAGACTCCTGTATTTCTAGGTATATCTAATCCCCAAATACTTAATCTTTGAATATTAAAGTGAATATCAAAATATGAATTTATTGAATATTCTTTCTTGCCAAAATCTCCCCATGTCATTTTAAATGTTCCTGTTGTTGGTATAATATTTAGTACTGTTCCAAAAATATAAAAAAATAGTGAAATTAATGAAATAATTACAATTACATTAACTATTTTTCTTAAAAACAATTTTACATCTTTACTATTTTCTTTATAATATATATATAACATTAAAAACATTGCTTCAAAAATATATAAATATCTTATTATTTCTGTCATTTTCATTCTCACAGCCACTATATATATAATGTTATATATTGTTAACCCCAGTATAAATTTATAATCTGATAAAATATCCTTAATTTTTATTCTTTTAAACAGTATATTTGCTATAAATAAACAAAACATTGCTATTCCAAGAATCTGCATTATATAAAATTCTTTATTTACTGAATATAAATATACACTTCTACATTCTAATACAATAAAAATAGCTACAATATATTCTAAAATGCTTAAAACGCTATTTTTTATTTTATCGACCATACCTCATTCTCCTATAAATACTTGCTATTTCATGTTTTAAAAAACTTAAATATGTATCTGTTTCATTATATACATATTTTTCTTTTACCTTTAATCTATCCTTATTTTTCAAAACCCATACATTTAATAGTCTTTCTGCTATAAATCCATAAATTCTCGCTTCATACTCACTATAATTTGATATATCAACTTGTTTTTCAAGTTCAAATAATATATCGAAAAGCCACTTAAAATATTCATTTATTATAGCTTTTTTTGCAATAAACATATTATATAAATATGATTCATTTTGATTTAAGAAAAAATCAAAGCTATCTACATATTCTGGATACATATTTTTTATAATTTCTCTAGTTTTATCCATATCTTCTTTTCTAGGTGCATTTGTAAATCCATCTATTATCTTTTCTTTACTTGCTCTACTTTTTGGTAAAATTATATCATAATGACTCATTAATCTTTCTATATTATCATAATTTAAGTAGTTTTGTTTGTTTACACTTAGTATATTTTTTAAAAAATATCTTCTATAATGACATAAGCCAATTATTTCTTCATCATCTATTTTATTATTTTTCCACATCCAATACAAACCTGTTAATTCACAATAATTACTGTTTTTTTCAGATATGTTATCTTGTATGCTATCATCTTTTTCAATGTTTAATGGAACATCACCTTTATAGTTTTTTGCCCCTACTAAAAGAGATCTAAACCCCTTCATTGGCTTTTTTTCTATAATTTTATGCATTACAATATAAATACTTATATTCTTTTCCAAATTAAGCTGCATTCCTTTCTACTTTTTACTATAACTTATGTATTCATTTTAATATTTCTATTTATATTTTACAAGGCGAATAGAAATTTTAATTATTACATTCTCCTTCGACTTTTGCTATCTAATAAGATTGTTGTATTTAAAGTAAAATTTAAACTAATTATATTTTTTGAAAATGCTCTTTTCAAAAAATATAATTGTTTATTTTTAATTTAAATTTCAGTAATTCAAAATCTCATATTAGATAAATGTACATTCAGTAAAAAATAACAATTACACTTTCTTAAACTGTTTTTCAATGTCTTCGTTTACTATTTGTTCTCCTGTTTTATCCTTTAGTGCTTCTTTAGATTCAATAGATAATCCATCATTTACAACACAATTTAAATCACAAGTTGAACATTTATCTAAGTCTTCTTTTAATACTTTTCCTTCTTTATAATCTTTTACAATTTTATTTTCGTACATTGAATATTTTTCTTTTTTATAGAATTTTAAAAATTTATGTTTTATAACCCACCATGCAGGTTTATATATATATTTATGCATTGCAGGGCTTACAGAGCCTATCATCCAACATTGCCTATCACAGTGTCTAACTTTATTACGCACTTGTTCTGCTTTAGTAGAATTCCATAGCTCGTCCCATGTTTGGTTATTTAAATTTCCCATTACCTCTTTTTGTTTTGTTCCATTACATGGCATTACATCTCCATATGGATCTATAAAAAATGTATCAAATGCCATGTCACATGGAAGTAATCTTTTTTGTCCAAAGATATAGTTAATTAATCCATGATTAAAATATGCTCTAAACCACTTTTTAGGTGAATTTGATTCTAATAATTTATTAACTAATCTTTCAAATTCTTTTGCTACCATTAATCTATCTTTTATAATATTTTTAGCTTCCACAAAGTAGAAAGAATTGTGTAAAGATGCAGTTGCAAATTCCATATTTAGTTCATTAGATAAATCATATAAAGCTACTAAATCTTTAGCATTTGCATCTTGAACTGTCATTCCAAATCCTACATCTGGATGTTTCATTTCTACTAATTTTTTTAATGTAGAATATCCTTTATTAAATCCATCATCTAGTCCTCTAATTTTATTATTCGTTTCTTCTAATCCCTCTATTGAAATACGTATTCCAACATTGGGAAATTCCTCACATAATTTTATAATTCTATCTGTAAAAAAACCATTTGTTGAAATAACTATTCTATCGGATTTTTTATATAATTCTCTTACAATGTCTGGTAAGTCCTCCCTTATAAATGGTTCTCCTCCTGTTATATTTGTAAAATACATTTTAGGTAATTTCTTTATAGTTTCTATACTTAGCTCTTCTTCTGGTTTAGAAGGACATTTATATCTATTGCACATTGTGCATCTTGCATTACAGCGATATGTTACTATTACTGTTCCATTTAGTTTTTTTTCTGCCATTTTCATACCTACTTTCTTAATACATTGTTTATATTATTTTCATATATCTTAATTATTTTATCATAATATGTGTCTTTTGCATATGCTTTTTTTGCATTTATCTTTGCATTTTCTCCTAATTTTTTAGTAAGTTCTTCATTAGTAAAAAGTTCTTTCATTTTTTTTGCTAGTTCTATAGTATTACTATATTCATATGTAAATCCATTCTCTTCATTTTTTACAAGTTCTGGAATTCCACCAATATTTGAACCTATAACTGGTTTTCCCATTGTTAGTGATTCTATAATCGAAAACGGACAATTTTCATACCAAATTGATGGTACAACTACGAATTTACTATTGCTTATATATTGCTTCATGTCTTCTTTTTCTAGCATTCCTAGTAGTTTTATTCGTTTATCTAAATGTTTTTCTTCTATTGTATCTTTTATTTTATCTGCTTCTGGTCCATCTCCTGCAATATATAAAGTTCCTACATCTATTTTAGAAAATGCTTCTATTAAATTTAGAATTCCTTTTTCTTTTGCTAATCTACCACAATACAAAGCATACCCTTCGTCTTTTGTAGGTATGTTGTATTCTTCTACATCTATAAAATTATATAAAGTTTCTATTTTTTCTTGTGGTATTCCATCTTCTATTAATTTTTTCTTCAGAAAATTACTAGGCGTAATTATGTAATCAATTTTTTTTGTATATATTTTATTTATTCTATAAAAATACCCCTCTAATGCACCTAATAGGCTTTTTAATTTTGAATCTTTGATACATGCTTTTTTTATACAATTAGTATATTTACCTTTTATACATGCATTACAAATATTATTATTAATATCTAACATTGTTATATTAGGACAAATTGCTTGTAAATCGTGTGCAGTAAATACAACAGGTATATTCTTCTTTTTGGCTATAGTAATAATAGAACTTGATAATTGTCTTTGGAAATTGTTTACATGTATAATATCTGGTTTGAATTCTTCTATTACTTGTAACATTCTTTCTTTATTTTTCTTTGAATATATTACATCTAATGCCTTTAATTTATTATTTGAATTTAAATCTATATTTTCTACAAAGTATTCCTTGCAATCTGCTTTTATATTTTTTTCATTTTGCATAGAAAAAAAGGCTACTTCATGACCTCTTTCTTTTAGTAATTTTGCAAGTTCAAAATAATACTTCTCGCTTCCACCTTTTAAAAAGTGAAACTTGTTTACTAATAATACTTTCAATCTAAATAGCCCCTTCTCTTTTAACAACTTTTTCTATTGTTTTTATTAATATTTTAATATCCCTTCTATTTCCTCTTCTTTCGCAATATTCTCTATCTAATTCTAATCTATCTATAAATTCTAAATTATTTCTTCCTGCAACCTGCCATGGTCCTGTAATTCCAGGTTTCATTTGAACAATGTAGTCATAATATTCTTTCATATCATCTTTTTCTATTGGTAAATATGGTCTAGGTCCAACTAAACTCATTTGCCCTTTCATTACATTTATAAATTGTGGAAATTCATCTAAACTAGTTGCTCTTAAAAATTTTCCTACTTTTGTAATTCTTGGATCATTTTTTATTTTTTTATGTAATATATATTCTTTTCCAATATCTGTTTGTTCATCTATATGTTTTTGTAATATATCTTCTGCTCCAACTACCATTGTTCTAAATTTGTACATTTTAAATATTTTTCCATCTTTTCCAATACGTTCTTGTGTAAAAAATATTGGACCTTTTTCGTTATTTACTACATTTATTGTTGCAACTATAAGAGTAATTGGAATTAATAGTGCAAATCCAACTAATCCAGACACTACATCAATGCTACGTTTTATAAAAGCACTTAGGCTATGTCTAAAATTGTGTTTAATTAATTCGTTTTTTATTTCTTTAGATATGCTTAATTCACTTTCAAATGCCTGCAATCCAGTTTTTTCTAGCATCAATGTAATTCTCCTCCTTTTTACTTTATAAATTGCCTTTTTATTATATCAAAAATAACGCTATTTTTCAATAAGTTACCTTCTTAAGTTTATAATACTACAATCTTCTATGTTGTTCAAGGTGTTTCGATAAAATGTAATAGTAATGTAATAAAACTACCATATAAGATTTATATGGTAGTTGGTTACATTATTTTTTAGAATATTCTTCGAAGAGCGGACTGCTATAGGCAGCCCCTACATATGTGCTACTTTTAGTAGCAGTGAATAGTGTAGAATGAATAGTTAATATTGAATAATTTTATTATCTACATATTTCTCTGTAAAACAACCGCATCTACAATTAGTATCCTTAATATGTTTCTCTATATTATACTATACTTTATAGATTTTCTTTCTATAATTTACATATAAAATTTGTAGGGGCTTCCTTTGGCAGTCTGCTTTACAAAGAACAAAAGTGGACATTAATAACATTTGCACTATTTAAAACATTTTAAAGTCCAAAGTCTTTGTTCGTCCGCGAAAATTGCGAAGCAATTTTCTGTGGAATGTATTTATATAATAGGAAGTTCATAGAACTTTCCTATTATATAAAAAAGACTTCGTAATGAAGTCTTGGTAAAGGACAATGGATTTACACCATTTTAAGCCTCACTCTATATATACACTACTAGCAATATTATATTAAATGAACATCCTTCATATAAAAAGTTTGCGAGGCTTTTTTATTTTTCATTAATTTTTTCACAAAACCTCCTCCTTTCAATATCACTTCATTAATAATGAATTCACTTAGCAGTACAAAGATATCTACAAAAAATATTTCTGGCAAAATTACCAGTTCAAGAACAAGGATAATGATAACTAGCAGCTTCAATAGCAAATTTTATAGTTATATTATAATGTTATTTTTATAATATATCAAGTTTTTATTTGAATTTTATCATATAAATTACTGTTTATACAATCAAAAAGAACAATACTAATGTATTGTTCTTTTTGTATAATTAACTAACTATGATTTTCAAAAATTTTAGTCAGCTACTGTTACATCATAATCTGCTAATAGTTTTGCTATAGAATTATCTGTAGATTCACTTCCATATGCTGTTTTTGCTGCTGAAACTAAATTATCTGTTGTAGCTCCTGTTAATGTGAATTTTGCATTATTTGTATTAATAAATGCATCAGCTGTTTTTGCCTCAACTGGTGTTTTACCAGCATCAATTGCTGCTTGTATTTTTGCATTAATTACATCTCTTGCATAAGCTTTCATATTGTCTTCAATATAAGCTTTTACAGCTGCTATAGCTGCATCTTCTGTAGCTTTAAATATATTTTCACTTGCATTTGGTACATAAGAAGTAAATTGAGCTAATGTTACTGCATCTATTGTATCAATATATTGTTTTAAAACTTCTGTTTTTAACGTTTCAGCAAACGCTTTTTTCTCAACACTAGCATCAGATGCTACAGTTAAAGTTATATTTCCTTTTGCTGCATTTCTTGCACTTGTTAAACCACTATAAGATGATTTTGTATTAGTAATATCAGTAATAGCATTACTTAATACTGTTTCAGGTACAATAGTAGTTCCTTCACTATCTTTTACTGATTTTAGATTATTAATTGCTGTTGCAATCTTAGCTTTTAATTCAGTATCTGCTAATAATTCTGCATTTTTTACAGTAACTGTTCCGTCAGCTGCAACATTATAGCATTCATAATCATATATAGCATTTATTTTATTAATATTATTAACTCTTGTTTCAATTCCTGTTTTTGTATTAATTAATGTTTTTAATGATCCGCTAGCTACAGTATTTATTTTTAATGATATATATCCTGTTTCTGTTAAAACTGTTTCCGCAAATGTAGCTACTCCATCAACAACTGCTTTACTGTTTGTTCTAGAAATTAAATCAAGATATGAACTTAATTCTGCTACTAGACTTCCATCTTCTAATCCACTTGCAACTTGAATATATAAATTAATTTCTTTTGATGCTAATTCTTTTGCTTTCTTTAATTCTTGTGCTATTTCTACAGAATTTTCATTTATTTTTTTAGTAATTTCATTTAATGCTGTTGTTTTAATATTTTTCATATTATATATACATGTATCTATTGTTTGTTGATTTGCTGTAGATAATGAACTAATAGCTTTTATTGTGTATAATTCAACATTTATGTTATTTATTGCAATTGATGCTGTTGTTGAAACATTATATTTTGCATCATAATTTTTATATGGAGCTAATTCTGCTTTTAAACTTTCTGCTAATACTTCTGCATCATTTTTGATTGTTGCTAATTCTATATCATCTAATGCTGAATTCAAAGTAGTTGATATTGATGACATTTGAGATGCAACTTTGTATCCTTCTATTGTTGTTTTAGCATTAGTAGCAATTCTTTTAACATCTGCTATATCTGAATTTACGTATCTGTTTAATACTAATAAAGCATTGTCTTTTGCTGCACTAAATTGACAATCTAATACATCTTTAGCTATATCAGCATGCATTGTTGCCATATATGTATTATTAAATTCACTTAATAAATTATTAACTGTAGTATCAGCAGCTTGAATTTCAGCAACAGTTGAAACTGGAACATTTTCCATACTTGCTTTATATACATCAACCATGTCTGATATTGCTTTAGCTTTTTCTTCACTTACTTTTAATTCTTCGATTGCATCTAAAGTTGCATTTAATGCTGATATTGCTGTTCCTTTTGCTGTATCATATTCTTTTTCTGCTGTTTCTGCATTTGCTAATGCTGTTACAGTTTTTGCTAATGCTGTTCCAGATATAATTGTTCCTTCATTATCTAATGTTACTATAGCACTAACTGCTGTTGTATTTACAGCTTTGTCAATATCTTCTATAAATTTTTGTGCATCTTTTTGTATATCTGTATATTTGCTATTTACAAATTCTGCTAAAGCTGCTTTTGCTTTTGCTTTTGCACTTGCTAATTCATTTTCTGTTATTTTTGATGTTGCTTTTGCAACTATATCTCTTCCTAATTTTGTTTCTAGGTTTGTCATTGCTTTTTCAACATCTCCAGCAACTGTACTTGGTGTTGTTGTTGAAATTTGTTTAGCTGCTGCAACTTCAATTTTTGCTGATGATATTGCTGCATTTGCTGTTGTTAATCCTGGTTCTACTAAATGCATTGATGCTATAACTTCTTCATATATTGCAATTTTAGCATAAGCATCATTTTGTTCTTCAACTAATTTTTTATATGTTGCAACATCTGAAGCAATATTTGGTGATGTTAGTAATGTAGCTAAATCTTCATTTATTTTTCTTATATCATCTGCTATTTTAGCATTTGCAATTTTAGTTCTAGTTTCAGCGATTACAGTTGATACTTTTTGTTTCTCTGTTGCTGTATATTCTGATTTTGGCATATATGCTTCATATTCAGCAAGTTTTTCATTTATTGTTTCAACTGCATTATTTAATTTTTCTGTTTCTTCTACAACAACATCTTCTATTGTTTTATTTGATGTAAGGTATCTTTCAATCCCTTTAACTTGATTATTAAATAAATTTTCTACAGCTTCAGCAGTTGTTGCTGTATTAATTTCATTTATTGTTAAAGTAATCTGATCTGATAATTTGGCATATGTACTTGGAGTATTTATATATAGGCTTTTTAATGCTGTATCATAGCTATTTAATTTAGCAACTGTAGCTGTTTTTACCGCTGCTACATTATCAATTGCTACTATTCTCATTTCTATAGCTTCAACTCTTCTTTGTTCCCATCTTGTTCCAGCCATTTCGCCTTCTTCTACCCAGTCTTGCCATCCATGGTCTTGTACATGTGCTTTATATTGTAATTTGAAACCTTGTTCATGTAATCCATTAGATGTAATTGTTATAGCTTCCATTCTTCTTTGTTCCCATTGTGTTCCAACCATTTTATCAAAATCTTCTGCTCCTACTGTAAATTCCATATCTCCATGATCTTGAACGTGAGCTACTATTGATAATGTAACTCCTGGGCAATTTCTTAAGTCGAATTTCATAGCTTCAACTCTTCTTTGTTGCCAGAATGTTCCAACTACGTTTCCTTCTTTAGCTTCTACTGAATCCATCCATCCTAAATCTTGTACGTGTGCACTTATTTTTATTGATGGTGTATTATTTACTTTTGCTTCTACAGCTGCATTTGACATTGGTATAACAGCTGTTCCAGCCATAATTGCAGCAGATAATAGTGTTGCACTTATTTTTTTGTTAATATTATTTTTCATAATTTTCCCTTCCTTATATAAAATTAAATTTGTTTAATTTTTAAAAAGCTTGCCAATCACTTTTTTCCTCTTTCGTCCACCTCCTATTATTAAATTTGTATAGTAGTGTTTTACTTAAATATCTAAATTTCATAATGAGCTAAACCTATACCCATTTTCAATAAAAAATGACGTTGACTTACTTTTTATTTTCTAATTTCATGCAATTATTATATCATAATAAATTTTTAATGCAATACTTTTTTGAAAAAAATGTAATTTTTTTGTAATTTCAATGTAATATATAACTTATTTTTTCTTTTAAATCCTATGTGCCGTATATTGTTTTCGTTTTTTTACAATATATTAAATTGGTAAAATTTACCAATTTTTAGGTTGCATTTTTAGTAGTATTTTTGGTTTTTTTGAAAAAATATGTAATTTCTTTTATTTAAGAACAAAAGCGGACATTAATAACACTTGCACTATTTAAAACATTTTAAAGTCCAAAGTCTTTGTTCGTCCGCGAAAATTGCAAAGCAATTTTTTGTGGAATGTATTTATATAATAGGAAGTTCAGAGAACTTTCCTATTATATAAAAAGAGTAACAAAAATTAGTTTTTAGTTCTAATTTTTATTACTCTTAATGAATAGTGAATAGTTACAATAAAAACAAAAAGAACACAAGTTTTAAAGCTTGTGTTCTTTTTGTTTTTATTGTAATTGTTTCATAACCTCTTCTGCGAAGTTTTCCTCTTTTTTCTCGATTCCTTCTCCTTTTTCGAATCTTGCAAATTTTACTAGTTTTGCTCCTTTTTGTTCTACTAGTTTTCCTATTGTTATGTCTGGGTCTTTTACAAATGGTTGCTCTACTAAGCATATTTCACTATAGAATTTTCCTATTCTTCCCTGTACCATTTTTTCTGCTATTTCTGCTGGTTTTCCTTCATTCATTGCTTGTGCTTTTAGTATTTCCATTTCTTTTGCTACTCTTTCTTGTGGTACTGATGCTTTATCTAAGTATTCTGGTCTTGCTGCTGCTATTTGCATACATATGTCTTTTGCAAGTTCTGATGTTCCATTTTCTAATTCTACTAAAACTCCTATTTTTCCATCTCCATGGATATATTTTTCTACTAGTCCGTTTGATTCAAATCTTGCAAATCTTCTTATTGTGATTTTTTCTCCTATATTTGCTATTTTTTCTGTTAATACTTCGTTTATTGTTTTACTTGCATCTTTTTGTGATTTTTGTTCTAATAGTTCTTCTACTGTTGCTGGGTTTTTAGTTGCTATTTGCTCTACTATGTCTGTAACGAATGTTCTGAATTCATCATTTTTTGCAACAAAGTCTGTTTCTGAGTTTACTTCTACTATTGCTCCTATTTTATTATCTGCTGTAACGTATGCTTCTACAACTCCTTCTGCTGCTATTCTATCTGATTTTTTTGCTGCTTTTGACATTCCTTTTTCACGTAATAGTTCTATTGCTTTTTCTATATCTCCATCTGTTTGTGTTAATACTTTTTTGCAGTCCATCATTCCTGCTCCTGTTTTTTCTCTTAATTCTTTTACAACTGCTGCTGTAACCATAATTTAATTCCTCCTTTATTTTTTAAGGTAATTTGTAGCAGATTTTTAGTAAGTCTTTGTAGATTGGACTGCCGAAGGCAGCCCCTACATAATTGTTTTAGTAAATAATAAATAGTCTTTATGAAATATTTACTTTTTTACTATTGCTACTTACTATTTCTCTACTTTAAATTACTTTACTTATTATTAAAGGGTACATTCGGCTACATTTTTCTTAGTTAAACCGCTTGTACCCTTTTATTACATACAAATTATTCTTGTGTTGTTTCTTCTTCTGAAGCAACTATTTCTTCCATTGATGTTGGTTCTTCATTTTCTAAACTATCTGTAACTTCTGTAGATGTTTCAAATGTTTCTCCTTGTTTTCCTTCTATAACTGCGTTTGCCATAACTTGTGTTATTAGTTTTACTGCACGTATAGCATCATCATTTCCTGGTATAACATAGTCTACATCTTCTGGATTACAGTTTGTATCTACTAGTCCTACTACTGGTATGTTTAATTTTCTTGCTTCTAATATTGCTATTCTTTCTTTTTTAGGATCTACTATAAATAATACTCCTGGTATTTTTGTCATGTTTTTAATTCCACCAAGATTTTTTTCTAGTTTTTCCATTTCTTTTTTAAGTAATATAACTTCCTTTTTAGGTAATACATCAAATGTACCATCTTCTTGCATTGTTTCTAATTCTTTTAGTCTTCCTATTCTTTTTTGTATTGTTCCAAAGTTTGTAAGCATTCCACCTAACCATCTTTGGTCTACATAGTACATTCCGCACATTTCAGCTGCTTCTTTTACGCATTCTTGTGCTTGTTTTTTTGTTCCTACAAATAATATTTCTTTTCCTTCTTCTGCTTGCTCTTTGATGAATCTGTAGGCATCATCAATTTTCTTTGATGTTTTTTGTAAATCGATAATATGGATTCCATTTCTAGCTTGGAATATATATTCAGCCATTTTAGGATCCCATCTTCTTGTTTGGTGTCCAAAGTGTACACCTGCTTCTAGTAATTGTTTCATTGCAACTACTGCCATTTTAATTCCTCCTTTAGTTTTTAACATCCATAAAGTATCAACGTTTATGCACACTTGTTTTAAGCACTATCATAAACTAGCTTTATGTGTATATTTTTTAACTATAGTATTATAGCAAAATTTATTGCGGTTGGCAATAGTTTTTACTAATTTTGTGTATTTTTTATACATTTGCTTTCTGGGAGCGGTATTTTAATGCAAACTACCAGTGAAGAAATGTTAAAATGCGACTTTTTATAAGTCGCATTTTAGTTATCCATTTAATTGATATTTTGTTATCCAGTAACCTGAAAGTTGCTCTCCTTCTTCTTCTGTTCCATTTCCATTGTTATCCCACCAGAATGCTTCTGGTATTTGGTATCCTGGACTTATATTGTTATTCGCTTTTGTTATGTTAGTTCCTATAAAGTTTATTATTGATTTTTGTGGATATACTGTTCCATCTAATTTATATTCGTACCTTGGTATCCATACAAAATATGTTTCTGTTCCTCCATTTGTTGTTACTATATTTGCCCACATATTATTACTATAATCATACCAATTGCTTGGTGGATTTTCAGTTAATGGTGTTCTTTGTTCGTTTCCTTCGTTATCGTACCACACATAATATGTTACATCTTTATTGAATTTTTCTACATTTGGTTCACATGGTGTAATTGTTTTTATTTTCTTTGTTACAGCTCCTATAAATTCATTTGTATCTTTGTTTCTTAAAATTATATTTATAGTGTATGTTGTATTTTCATTTAAGTTTTTAAATACATAGTTTTCGTTTTCTGCTTCTCCTATTGCATCTTGCATTAATTCACCATCTAGGTAATATTCGAATTTCATATTTATGTTATTTGATTTTGCTTCGTTTATTAATGAACCTGTTATTTCTTTTACTCTAATTAATCTACTTCCTGCTAACAAATTTGCATCTATTCTATTATGGTTGCTTGCTTCTGATAATTGATATTTTGTTATCCAATATCCTGAAAGTTGTTCTCCTTCTTCTTCTATTCCATTTCCGTTGTTGTCCCACCAGAATGCTTCTGGTATTTGGTAGCCTGTGCTTATATTCTTATTTAATTTATTTACATCTATTCCTACAAATCTTATTTCTGATCTTTGTTTTATAGAATTTAGTTTATATTCGTACCTTGGTATCCATATATAGTATGTTTCTTCTCCATTGTTTCTAGATACAATATTTGCCCATCTTCCACTTGAATACTTGTACCAATTTTCTGGTGCTGGTTTATTTAGAGGTGTTTCATTGTGTTCGTTTCCAGCTTCGTCCCACCATACATAGAATGTTGTACTTTGGTCAAAACTTCTAGTATCTGGTCTATCTGGTTCTTCTAATACTAAATCTTGTGTATAACTTCCTATTATTTCTCCATTTGCATTTAATGCTGTTACATTTATTACTTTTGCTCCTTCTCCTACATTTTTAAATATATGGCTAGTACTTAGTGGCTCTTCTTCCTCTATTATTCCATTTAATGCATATGCGTACCTTGGTACTGTTTCGTTAGATTTTACAGTTACATTTGATACTTCTATATTTCCCATATTTACAACACTTGCATAGTCTACAATATAACTGGTAAGTTCTGAAAGTTGATATTTTGTTATCCAGTATCCTGGAATTATAACATCTACTAGTTGATTACTTACTATATATTCTGTATCTTGTGCTCCCCATTTAAATGCTTCTGGTATTTGGTAGCCTTGTTTTTTTAATTCTTCCCATGACGTTTTTTGGTTAGTTTCTCCATCTATGTATTCATTATATGTGTTTATAAATTTTACATCCATTCTTTCATTTCCTGCTACAGAATTAGTTGTATCTATTTTATAACAGTATCTTGGTATCCATACATAGTAACTATCTATTCCATCGCTTTCAGAGTATATATTTGCCCAGTTTTGTTCTTTATAGTTATACCAATTTTCTGGCTTTTGCCCATTTATCCAATTTCCTGGTACCAAATTATTATTTTCATTTAGGTACATGTATCTTGTTTTTTCTTTTGAGAATCCTATAGATATCTCTGGTTCGTTTACATATATTCCATTGTTTAATGTGTAGTTTCCTTTTATACGAGGTATTTCAAAATCTATTGTAAGTGTTTTTGAAGTTCCATCTTTATAGTTTGCGTCAAAACTGTAACTATTTTTATCTACCATTTTATAGTCTATTGCAACAACATTTCTGTTATTTGCATATATAACAACATCTTCGTTATTACTATTTTTATATATTACACAATCTATTTCTTGTTCGCTCGCAATTGTTACTACTACATCTGCATTTAATCCATTTTCATATACTTTAGATACTTTATATGAAATTTCTTTTAGTTTTCCTTGTTGTATTAAGTTTTTTATTTTATTGTTTTGAATCACCTTGCTTATTGGTATACTACATAACAAAACTAAACATATTAGTAAAATGGATATTAAAGAAATATATATTATTTTTTGCTTTTTATTTAATTTCTTAAATTTATCTATCATTTTATATGACTCCATATATTCTTATTTTAGCATGATTATGCTAGAATCCGCTCTCCTACTACAACAACTGCACGGCAATGATGTCCAGTTGTATAATATCCTATTCCACTACTTCCTCCGTGGTAATCTGCTGTATACGAAAAAATACTATTATGACCAGTATATGCTCTAACAAATCCAAGCCATAAATCATTAGTAATCCAGCCATATCCAGTACTTCCATGCCAACCTTTTGTTTCTATAGTTGCATCACCTATTTTAGGTACTGGATTATTATAATCATCTGTATATTGATTTTTATATTTTGGACTTGCATTCCAAAAAGACCATAACCAATCTCCTCTGGATACTGCAGTCGCTGCTGTCCATTCTCCATTAAAATACATATATGCACCACTTTTATTTCCTGTTGTTGTTCCTCCATTAGGAATTTTGTTTGGATTTCCATAGCTAGATGCAGAAAGTATTGCCATTGCACCATATTCTGTATTTTTCTGCATGTGTATATCTAAATTAACATTATCTGTTACTTGCCCTGTTAATGCTGATGAACCATTTAACCCTAATGTTCCACCTTGAGATTCCATTTGTCTTATTTGAGTATGCCATTGAGTTAAATTTTTTGCACTTGCTGAAGTTTTTCCATTTGCCTGCAATGCTGCATTGCTTTTTACTGGTATTAATATTAGTAAAAGTAATGATATTATTAATATGGAAATAAATATTTTTTCTTTTGATTTCATATTATCGTTCTCCTTTATTTATTAATTTATTATTGTTATCATTTTATATTATGTAATTATTTTAATCAATATATAACATGTTTTTTTAAATAGCTCTATGGTTATTTCTCCGAAGAGCGGACGTGCAATGCACGCCCCTACATGTTGCAAATAAAATTAGTGCGAAGGAAGAAATGTATAAAAATATGTATAGTATTATCCCTTGATTTTAAAAAATTACTATGATAAAATCCACAAAGAATTTACAAAAGATATTGGAGAGGAACAATGGAAGAAGAGAAAAAAATTTCTAAAAGAAGAAAATTAAATATGAAATTATACCCATCATATAAAATGCTTGCTAATGATGTATTGTTTTTTAATGCAATCAAAGTTCTATTTTTAACAGGAGTAAAGGGGCTTTCAAATGCTAATGTTGTTTTTATGGAAACAATATATGCTTTTTTTAAATTACTTTTGCAAATTCCTATGACAGTTGTAGTTTCAAAGTTGGGAATAAGAAAAAGTGTTATATTAGGAAATATATTTTGGATATTAGAAGTAGTCTTAATTTTATTTTCAAAAAATTATTCTATGATTATTATTGCTCAACTTCTTTCTGCTATTGGATGGTCATGTAAATCTGTAGCTGAAGAACCTTTATTAAATAAATCTATTCCAGAAGGAAAATTAAAAGGAAAAATATTTTCAAAAATTGATAGTAAGGGATATTCTAGACATTGTTATATTGGTGCAATAACAACTGTTTTATCTGGCTTCTTATATGAGGTAAATCCATATATTCCTGTTGTACTTACTATAGTATTTATGATATTTGCACTTATTATTTCTTTTAATTTCACTGATATTAAAGATGAAAAAGTAAAAACAGTAAGTGAAAGTATAAATGATGTAAAGGATGGATTTGTGTTTATTTTTAAGTCTCCAAGATTAAAAAGTTTACTGCTAATGCTTGGATTTATGTGGGGATTTATATGTTTATTTGGAACATATGGTACAACCTTATTAAAAGATATTAATGTATCTGCTAAATATATTGGTATAATACTTGCTACTTTAGATATAATTCAAGGTATATCTTCTACAACGGCAATTAAATTTAACAAAAAGCATAATAATAATTCATTAACGTATATATCTCTTAGAATGACTATAGGGATTGCAATTGCTGGTGGCGTGGTTGTATGCGGATTATATAGAATACCTCAACTTGCAATTATTATATTTACATATATATTAAGATGTTATGATAAAGGAATATTCCAAATTATTAAAAAGAGATATATGGGTAACTTTATGACTCCAGAAATATTACCTAAGATATATTCTGTTCATAGTATAATAGCAAGTGTATTTAGATTACTTGTAGGAGGATTAGGTTCTTATTTACTTACAATTATGACCATAGAATATGCTATGGTAACTCTTGGAATATTGTTTAGTTTCATTGCATTATTATTTTCATTGTATATGAAACCAAGGATTGGATTAAAACCAGAAGAATATACCAAAAAAGATGTTGTGTGTGTAGAATAGAATAAAAAAAGGAAATGAAGTGAATTAAATAGATTTCACTTCATTTCCTTTTTTATTCTATTTTATTTATAGCTTTTTATTTCTTCTTTTATTGTACTAATAAATTCTTCTAAATTCATTTGTCCTATATCTCCTTGTTCTCTTGAACGAATTCCTATTACATTTTCTTCTATTTCCTTTTGTCCTACTACTATCATGTATGGTATTTTACTAAGTTGTGCTTCTCTTATCTTGTATCCTATTTTTTCGTTTCTATCGTCTACTTCTACTCTTATCTCTTCGTTTGCTAGTTCTTCTTTAATTTTATATGCATATTCTCTATGTGCTTCAGATATTGGTAGAATTTTTACTTGTGTTGGTGCAAGCCATGTTGGTAGTGCTCCTTTTGTTTCTTCTAATAAGAATGACATAAATCTATCTAGTGTTCCTAATATTGCTCTATGAATTACTACTGGTCTATGTTCTTTTCCATCTTCTCCTATATATTCAAGTTTAAATCTTTGTGGTAATAAAAAGTCTAATTGACATGTAGAAACAGTAATATCATGTCCCAATACTGTTTTTATTTGAACATCTAATTTTGGTCCATAAAATGCCGCTTCTCCTTTTGCTTCATAGAAATTAACATTTAGTTCTTTTAAAATTTCTCTTAATTGGCTCTCTGCATTATCCCACATTTCGTCATCATCATAGTATTTTACCTTGTCTTCTTTATCTCTTAAAGAAAGTCTAAATGAATAATTTTTAAATCCAAAATCTTCATATACAGACAAAATTAATTTTACTACATTTTTAAATTCTTGCTTAATTTGGTCTGGTCTTACAAATAAGTGTGCATCATTTTGACACATTTGTCGTACTCTTTCTAGTCCGCATACACTTCCACTAGATTCATACCTGAAGTCATGTGCTAATTCTCCTATTCTTATTGGTAGGTCTCTATATGAATGAAGTTGATTTTTATATATTAACATATGATGTGGACAATTCATTGGACGTAGTACTAATTCTTCATTTTCCATTTTCATTACTGGAAACATATCTTCTTTGTAGTGATCCCAGTGTCCACTTGTTTTATATAACTCAACATTTGCAAGTGATGGTGTATATACATGTTTGTATCCTAATTTTGTCTCTTTATCTACAATATATCTTTCAAGGATTCTTCTGATTGTTGCTCCATCTGGTAAATACATTGGTAGTCCTGAACCTACAAGCTCATGTGTCATAAATAAATTTAAGTCTTTTCCTATTTTTCTATGATCTCTTTGCTTTGCCTCTTCTAATAATTGTAAATATTCTTCTAAGTCACTAGCTTTTGGGAATGATACTGCATATATTCTTTGAAGCATTTTGTTTTTTTCGCTACCTCTCCAATATGCTCCTGATGATGATAGTATTTTTATTGATTTTATTTTTCCTGTACTCATTACATGAGGTCCTGCACATAAATCTACAAATTCTCCTTGTTTATAAAAAGATATTTCTTCACCTTCTGGTAAGTCTTCTATTAATTCTACTTTATATGGTTCATTTTTTTCTTTCATAAATTTAATTGCTTCATTTCTAGGCAACACAAATTTTTCTATTGGTAAATCTTCTTTTATTATTTTTTTCATCTCTTCTTCTATTTTTTGTTTATCTTCTTCTGTAAATGGATTTTCTGTATCAAAATCATAGTAAAATCCTTCATCAATTGATGGTCCAATTGCAAGTTTTACTTCTGGAAATAATCTTTTTATTGCTTGTGCCATAATATGTGATGTTGTATGCCAATATGCTTTTTTCCCATTTATGTCATCACTTTCAAATGTTAAAATATTAACGCTACAATCTTTTTCTAATGTATCTCTTAAATCTTTTACATTCCCATCTACTTCGGCTACAGTTGCCATTCTTGCAAGACCACTACTAATTTGTTCTGCAAGTTCAATAATTTTAATTCCTTGTTCTATTTCTTTTATAGAACCATCTTTTAGTGTTACTTTTATCATTTTAAAACCTCCTATGAATACAAAATACCCCTAGGCATTTTGCTTATTAAATACCTAGGGGTGCATATTACACGGTTCCACCCTATTTTTAACTTAATTTATGATTATAACGTAATCAACGTCTAGTTTTTCTAGAAACTGTTGAGGTAGTTTTTCAAATATGTTTACTTATATCGTTTTACAGCCCAATTGAACGATACTCTCTTTTAAGTAACCTTTATTTTACTTTGTCTCAATACGTTTTTATATATATATTTATAATAATCTTATTATGTTAAATTGTCAATAGTAAATTTTGGATTTTTTTAATTAATATAAGTTATATTGTGTTTAATTGTTTTTGTAATATATAAACATTTTGTTCTAATGCGTTTATGTGATCTTGTTTTTCAAATTTATTAGCAATATAACCTATTACAAAACCTATTACAAATGCTACAACTATTATTATTGTTGTTTGCATAATTTGTTCTCTTTGATATATTTCTTTATCATATATTTTCATACTTTATACCTCATTTCTTGTTTTCATAACCTGGCTTTCCTAATAAGCAAAACATATTTTTTTTGTATTCTTCCACTCCTGGTTGGTTAAATGGATTTACTCCTAATATTTTTCCAGACATTGCACAAGATAGTTCAAAAAAGTATATTAAATGTCCTATTGCAACAGGAGTTAATTCTTCTATACTTATTACAATATTAGGCACATCGCCTGATACATGTGCTTGTATTGTTCCTTCCATTGCTTTTTTATTTACATAGTCTAAAGTTTTTCCTGCTACAAAGTTCATTCCATCAAGATTATCTGCATCTTGTTTTATTATAATATCTTGTTTTGTTTTTTCTACATTTATTACTGTTTCAAATAAATTTCTTCTTCCTTGTTGGATATATTGTCCCATTGAGTGTAAATCTGTTGTAAAGTCAACTCCTGCTGGGAATATTCCTTTACCATCTTTTCCTTCACTTTCACCATAAAGTTGTTTCCACCACTCTGTAAAATAGTGTAATTTAGGTTCATAGTTTACTAGTATTTCTATATCTTTTTTGTTTTTGTATAATATATTTCTTGTTACAGCATATTGATAACATTCGTTATATTTTATGTTATCATCTAAATATTTTTCTCTTGCAATTTGTGCCCCTACCATTAAATCTTCTATATTGATTCCTGCTACTGCTATTGGTAAAAGTCCTACTGCTGTTAATACTGAATATCTTCCACCTATATTATCTGGTATTACAAAACATTCATATCCTTCTTCATCTGCTAGTTTTTTTAATGCACCCTTTTGTTTATCTGTTGTACAATATATTCTTTTTCTTGCTTCTTCTACTCCATATTTGTTTTCCATAAATTCCCTAAATATTCTAAAAGCTATTGCTGGCTCAGTAGTTGTTCCTGATTTAGATATTACATTTATAGATATATCTTTATCTCCAATTAAGTCTATTAAATCATCTATATAGTTTGGGCTTAAGTTATTTCCTACATATAATATTTGTGGAGTTTTTGTTTTTTTATAGTTATAAAATGTATGTGTTAGAGATTCTATTACTGCTCTTGCACCTAAGTATGATCCTCCTATTCCTATACACAAAAATATTTCTGAGTCACTTTTTATTTTATTTGCTGCTTCTTCTATTTTTTTAAATTCGTCTTTATTATAATTTATAGGTAAGTTTATCCATCCTAGAAATTCATCTTCATTTTCTGATAATTCATGTATTTGTTTATGTATTTGTGATACCTTATCTTTGTATTCTAATATTTCTTCCATTGATATATTTGTATTGCTTAAGTCTATTTTTACATTTGACATTTTGCATCTTCCTCCCATAAATTTTTATATTGTAATTTTATAATATTTAATTTATTATTGCAATAATTTTATTAAATAAAATTATTACTTTTATAGACATTATTTTTAGTCATTTTATATTTTACATGGTATCCTTCTATATAATGAAAAATTAATTATAATTTTTTATGTTTTATAAAATTACGATTATTTTCTTTCTTTTTTTTTATTTATAACATATAATATAAATTATAAATAATATTATTATATTTTTTATTAATCGTAATATTTTTAAAGTATCTAAGTACTTTAGAAAGGATTTTATATGAAAAAATTATTATTCAAAGGCTGTGCAACAGCTATTTCTACTCCTTTTAATAAGGATGGCATTAATTTTACTGAGTTTGGAAAGTTAATTGATTTTCAAATCTCAGAAGGAATTGATGCGTTAGTAGTATGTGGTACTACTGGTGAGTCTGCAACGATGACTGATGTTGAAAGAAAACAAACTATGGAATTTGCTATAAAAAAGGTGGCTGGTCGTATTCCTGTAATTCTTGGAACTGGTAGCAATAATACTGCTTCTGCTATTGAACTTTCTAAATATGCTGAAAGTATTGGTGCTGATGGTGTTTTGGTTGTTACTCCATATTATAACAAAACTACTCGGTAAACGGATTAGTAGCTCATTATAAAGCTATTGCTAATTCTATTAATATTCCTATTATTGTTTATAGTGTTCCTAGTAGAACTGGAGTTAATATAACTCCTAGTGTTTGTCTAGAATTATCCAAAATTGATAATATTGTTGCTATAAAAGAAGCTAGTGGAAATATATCTCAAGTTGCTGAAATTGCTGCTATGTGTGGAGATAATTTACATATTTATAGTGGAAATGATGACCAAGTCCTTCCTATTTTATCTGTTGGCGGAAAAGGTGTAATTTCTGTTATTTCTAATATTGCTCCTAGAAAATTTTCTAATTTATGCAAACTTTTCTTTGATGGAAAAATAGAAGATGCAACAAAACTACAACTTGAGAGTATAGAGTTAATAAAAGCATTATTTTGCGAAGTAAACCCAATTCCAGTAAAAGCCGCTTTAAATATGATGGGATATAATTATGGTACTCCTAGACTCCCTCTTATAGAAATGTCAGAAGAAAATAAAAAAGTATTATATAATGCAATGAAAAATTATGATTTAATATAAATAAATATGAGTTGAACAAAAGAGGCATGATTGACCTTTTAGATTACTTTTCATGCCTCGTCTTTGTTTACTTATTCACCATTATTCAATTTTTTTATAATTTTTATTTAATTTATATAAAAATTTATGGTATAATATATTTTAGATAGTACATAAGATATTTTAGGAGTGAATTTTTAATTATGAAAAAACTTACAATAGATAATTCGAATTCTATACAAAATCAAATAGATTTTGAAAAGATTATTTATGATATTGTTTCAAATAAAACAGTTCAGCAAATGAAAAATTTTAAACAACATTATGATACAAATTGTTATGAACATTGTAGGAATGTAGCTTATTGCAGTTATATAATATGCAGAAAATTACATTTTAATTATGTTAGTGCTGCTCGTGCAGGAATGTTGCATGATTTATTTTTGTATGATTGGAGAAAACGTGAAAATGGCAGAAAAGGATTACATGCTTTTACACATCCTAAAACTGCTTTAGCTAATGCAAATAAATTATTTGATTTATCTAATTTAGAACAAGATATTATTTTAAAACATATGTGGCCTATTACTATAATACTTCCAAAGTATAAAGAAAGTTATGTTATTACTATTGCAGATAAATATTGTGCCATAAAGGAATCTTTTAAAGCTTATATGTCTATGAAGAGAGTTCAAGTATTATACAGATATGCTTATGTTTTTTTAAGTATGTTTATATTGTTTAGATAAATATAGGGATGAACCAAAAGTCCATCCCATTTTAAATTGGAGGTATTATATGATAAAAGTTCTTATTAATGGTTGTAATGGTAGAATGGGACAAGTTCTTTGTTCTGAAATAGATAAGTTTGAAAATTTACTATTAACTTGTGGATTTGATATTAATGATATTGGCAAAAATTCTTTTCCTGTTTATTCAAATGTAAATGATATTGTTGATGTTCCAGATGTTATAGTAGATTTTAGTATTCCTATTGCAACTTTAAATATATTAGATTATGCTATTAAAAATAAAGTTGCAATGGTTATTGCAACTACTGGATTTAGTGAACAAGAACAGCAAAAAATTGAAGATGCTTCTAAAGTTATTCCTATTTTTAAATCTTCTAATATGTCTTTTGATATTTGTTTAATGAAAAAAATTGTTGCAGAAGTTGCAAAAGCTTTAAATAAAAATGATATTGAAATTATAGAAACACACCATAATAAAAAAATTGATGCCCCTAGTGGAACAGCAATTTCACTTGCTAATGCTATTAATGATGCTTTGGGTAATACAAAAACTTATGTTTTTGATAGACATAGTATTCATGAAAAAAGAAATCCTTCTGAAATTGGCTTTTCTTCTATTCGTGGTGGTAATATAGTTGGAGAACATAGTGTACAATTTTTTGGAGAGCATGAATCTTTTGAAATAAAGCATACTTCTTATTCAAGAAATGTTTTTGCTGAAGGGGCTTTAAAGGCTTGTGAGTTTATTGTGAATAAACCTTGTGGAAAAATTTATACTATGGAAGATATTGTTAATTAGTAATAATCTAAAAGGGATGATCTAAGTCATCCCTTTTAAAATATATTATCTAGAGTTACTTTTGTTTTGTCGTCTAAGTGTTCTAACAGATATTTACATTTATCTATACTTTCTATTCCATTGTTATATTCTTTAGTTTCTGAAAATGTCCTAATTTCCGTCAATTCAGTTTTTATTTTTTCTAATTCATTATGTTCTATATAATATGCTAATGTATCGTCTACTTCCTCCCACTTTTCATATAACTTTATTGCTTTTTCATTTACATTATCTTCTTCAGATTTGAAACTTATTCGTACATCGTCCAAATTGGATTTTATTTCTTTTGTTATTTTTTTTGTATAATCCCATGTTATATTATTTATTGTAATAATACAAATTATAACTACTATACTTACTATTAATTCCTTATACATCTTTATTTCCTTTCTTTTGGCAAAATATTTGTCCTTTTGCATCTATTGTTACAAGTAATGCCTCTTCTGGTAACATTTTAAATTTCTCTACTTGTTTTTTTAACCAGATGTAATTTTTTCCTAATATTTGTAAGTTTTTTTCCATTATTTTTCCATCAACTACTAAATCATAGCTTAATCCTTCATATTCAGGATATATGTTAAAATCTTCTGGTATTGTTGTTCTTTTATTTGGTTTTTGTATTACTGTTACTTGTCCACTTGTTTCTAATATTGCATATTCTACATCTCCAATATTAGAGACATTATTACTTCTTAGTCGTTCTTGCAATTCATTTAAGGTAAATCTTTCCTTTATTAATGCTTTTTCATCAATTTTTCCTCTATATATTAATATTCGTGGTTTTCCACAAATAATTTGCCTTGCTGTTATACTTTTTATATTTAACAAAGAAATTAATAAGTGCATAACTAATAATCCCAAAATTGGTACTATACCATTTGTTATTGGTGTTCCAATATCAGACATTGGTATTGATGCTAAATCAGCTATCATTATTGCTATTGCAAGTTCAAATGGCTGAAGTTGTCCTATTTCTCTTTTTCCCATTATTCTCATCACTATTAATACTAATGTGTATAGTATTATGGCTCTTATAAATGTAATTAACATATTTAATCTTATTCCTTTCGAATATTATGAAACTTATTGAGCTGAACAATAAAAAGCCCTTCCAACCCAAAATCTATTTTTTTAAGAATTGCAATTATTTTTCAATTATTGTTTGCATTAATATTTTAATTATACTTTTATTTTGAATAAAATTATTTTTTTTGCAAATAATATGTATGAATTAGAATTTTGATTCTTATTCTATTTTTGAAAGGAATGTGATTAAGTATGGATGACAATAGAAGCAATGTTCAAACTCAAAGTACAATGGGTACAATTGGACAAATAATTTGGCGTTTCGTAGCTGCTGCTGTAGTTCTTGCCATAACTGCTTTTTTTACTCCTGGTTTTTCAATTAATAATATATGGTCTTTAGCTCTTGCTGCTGTAGTACTTACAGCTATAGATTATTTAATAGTTAAATTTACAGGATTAAATGCTAGTCCTTTTGGTAAAGGGTTTGTTGGTTTTGTTCTTTCTGCAGTAGTTCTATATGTAACTCAGTTCTTTGTTGCAGGTTATACAATTTCTTGGATAGCTGCAATAATTGGTGCTATTGTTTATGGTGTTGTAGATTATTTTATACCTGGTGATAATAAACTATAGCAAAAAAAAAGGAGATTTAATTTATTTAAAATTAAACCTTCTTTTTTATATTGTTTATTTGTTCTTTGTATACTAAACTGCTTCATTCTGCCCCTACTCTTTTATAAAAGTTCTTCAAAACAGATTTTTCTTATTTTATTTATTTTTATTCCATCCTTCTTTATTAGTTTGTCTTTGTCTTGCAATTGCTAACGAGTAATCTGGTACATCGTCCGTAATTGTTGAACCTGCTGCTACAAATGCATTTTTTCCTAAAGTTACTGGTGCAATCAAATTTGTATTAGATCCAATAAAGGATTCTTCTCCTATTACTGTTTTACTTTTGTTAAATCCATCATAGTTACAAGTAATTGTTCCACATCCAATATTTGTTTTTGCTCCTATATCGCAATCTCCCATATATGATAAATGTGGTACTTTTGTACCTTCTCCTATTATTGCTTTTTTTATTTCTACAAAGCTTCCAATTTTTGCTTTATTTGCAATTTTACATCCTTCTCTTATATAGGCGTTTGGACCAATTTCACAATCTTCTCCAATTACAACTCCAGACTTTATTGTTGTATTTGGATGTATTATTGTATCCATTCCAATTTCAACGTCATCATATATATATGTATTATTTATGTCTTCTATAGTTACACCATTTTTCATTAATTCCGTATTTATTCTTAGTTGTAATGCTTTTGTTAATATTTGTAAATCCATTCTGTCATTTACCCCTAAAACTTCTGCATTGTCTCCTACTACTATTGAACCTGTATTTAAACCTTTATTGTACATTATTTTTAGTACATCTGTTAAATAGTATTCGTTTTGTGCGTTATCATTGTTTAATTTTCCTAATGCATCATTTAGTTCTTCTATATCAAAACAATACATACCTAAATTTACTTCTTTAATTTTTAATTGTTCAGCATTACAATCTTTATGTTCAACAATTTCTTTAACTCTTCCATTTTCATCGTGAATTATTTTTCCATATGGTATTACTTGATCATGTACCATAGTTAATATTGTAGCTGCTTCTTTTTGTTCAATTGATTTATCTACTAATTTCTTTAGTGTTTCTGGTCTCATTATTGGATGATCTCCATTTAGTATTAGTACTTTTCCTTTCTTTCCTTCTAAATATTTACTACATTGCATTACTGCATGACCTGTTCCAAGTTGTTCTTCTTGTATAGCATATTCAACACTATTACCTAAAACTTCTTGTATTTGTTCTCTTTGGTAACCAACAACGGCAATAACATTATTAATTCCTGCCTTTTTCACATTTTCAACAGCTCTTAGTATTATTTCTTTTCCATATATTTTATGTACTAATTTTGATTTTTTAGATTTCATTCTTGTTCCTTGACCTGCTGCCATTACTATTGCTATTACATCTTGCATATAATAACACCTGTCCTTTCTAAAAAGTATTTAATATCAACTTTATGTATTTTAGCATATAAAAAGACTTTATGCAATCTTTTTATAATATATATTATTCCTATTTATATATTATTGTTCTAAATTTAATTTTTCATATTTTATATTTCTTCATGCCCACCAGAAACTTTTGCATCATTATATAATGCATCTATTCCTATTTTTTTCCTTTTTTCTTTTGTATTATATGGCAAAATTCCTTTTAAGCTAGAATTTATATGATGCAAATAGTTATCATTAACATTTGCTTCTGCACCTTTTTTCTTATCTCTACAAATTTCACTTATTCGTTTCTTCTTTTCTTCTGGGAACTTGTAAAGTATATTGGTTGGTTGAACTCTTATTTTATTATTTTTTCTTACTTTTCTATGTTCACTTCCAACATATGTATTTATAATATATTGTCCTTGCATATTTAATATATCTACTATAAATTCCCTTGGCATATGTACATATATAGGAACATACCCAGGATAGTCTACTCCTATTAAAACACTTTGTCTTGCTGTTGAATCTTGCTTTATATATCCCCAATTTATTTTCTTTGAATGCATTAAATTTTCAAATAAATTTGTTAATAAATATAATTTCATAGAATAAACTAAATTACAACTATATCTATCTTTAATATTATTTAATACATCTTTATACAAATTTCCTTTACATCTTTCTTCATTAAATATCCTATAATACTCTTCCTCATAAGCACCACAAAGTTTTTCTATTTGATTATTATCATCACATTCTCCTCTTACATCATCTGTAATAACATCTAATATATATTTTTTTCTTATAAAATCTATAAGCAATTCCATATCAATATTATCTATTTCTTCAGGACTTTTACCCCATAATTGCAATTTGTTCATATAATATACTGCTGAATTTATAGTATCTTTTTCTTTTGTTAATCTATTTTGATAGAAAACATTTAAAAATACTAATTCATTTATGTCTAATGTTTCTAAATGTTCTTTATTAAACGTATTATATACAGCTTGCCTATCTTGTTCAGATTTAATAGTTAATTCTTCATCAATAGCATTTTCATTATTAAAATTTATGTATTCTTCAATAAATCCATTTTCTATAAAAAACTCTCCACTATTTAATAACAATTCTATATATCTTTGTTTAAGTTGAGGTTCTACTGTTATTCTTTGCATGCAATAATCTATTTTTGCTATTTGAATATCTAATTCTGCGCTAATATCATATTTTTTTTCATCATTTAATAATTTTATTATTTCTCTTATACATCTTCTAGCAGATTCTTCTCTATTTTCACCATATCCATAATTAGTTAATGGTTTTAATCCATCTTTTGTTAATTCTATATACGTATTTCTTACTAATACAGGATTATTTCTTAAATACTTTATAGTTGAATCATATCTTTGTGAAATTATAGTTTTTTCGCAAAGATCTTTGTATTGGCTTAAATCCTGTTCTATTTTACCTGTTATTTTATCTCTTGCCTCTAAAATATCTATTCCATCTTTTTCTCCAATTTGCTTTGCCTTTTGTAGTAGTTTTTTCATATGTTCTTTTAATCTTGTTTTATTAACATTTCCTTCTCTAGAAAAATTTTGTAATTTTTCTTCAATATTAATTATACCCATCATCTCCTTATTGCTACATTCTCTATAATTCGTTTTATATATTTTATCATGTTTTGTTAAATTTTTAAATATATTTTTTAAATTTAGGAATAAAGCAGTTAATTTTCAAATATACATTAATAAAGTTGATTTGTACAAACTTTTTTCAAGGAGGGTAAATATATATATGGATAACTTAAGCTTATATCAAGATATAGCTAATCGTACACAAGGTGATATTTACATAGGAGTTGTTGGTCCTGTAAGAACTGGTAAATCTACATTTATTAAAAAATTTATGGATTTATTAGTAATTCCAAATATCGATAACGACTATAAGAAAGAAAGAGCAAAGGATGAATTACCTCAGAGTGCTGCTGGTCGAACTATTATGACTACTGAACCTAAATTTGTTCCAAATGAAGCAGTTGAAATAACAATTGGTAATAATTTAAAATTAAAAACCAGACTTGTTGATTGTGTTGGATATTTAGTAAATAATGCTATTGGATACTTGGAAGATGATGTTCCCAGAATGGTAAAAACACCATGGTCTGAAAATGAAATTCCATTCGAGGAAGCTGCTGAAATTGGAACTAAAAAGGTTATTTGCGAACACTCTACAATAGGAATTTTAATTACAACTGATGGTTCAATTACAGATATTCCTCGTGAAGATTATATTAGCGCTGAAGAAAGAGTTGTAAAAGAACTAAAAGAATTAAATAAACCTTTTATTATCCTTTTAAATTCAAATGAACCAAATGGTGAATATGCTACTCAATTATCCCAAAAATTAGAAACCAAATATGGTACCTGTGTTATTCCAACAGATTGCTCAAATTTAGATAGTGACTCACTAAATAATATTTTTTCCAAAATATTATATGAATTTCCTATTGAACAAATAAATATCAATTTTCCAAAATGGGTTGATGGACTAAATGACTCTCATTGGTTAAAACAAGAATTATATTCACAAATAAAAGATGCTTTTTTGGATGTAAGAATTTTAAAACAAGTAGACCTTGGTATTTCAAGAATTGCACAAACTGAAATTATCTCAAAAAGTTATGTTTCTTCTGTTTTATTAGGAAGTGGATTAGTTAATGTTAATATTGAACTTAAAGAAGAACTTTTCTATAAAGTTTTAACAGAAATATCTGGTGTAGATATTTCTAATGAGGGCGAATTATTTTCTACAATTACTGTACTTGCAAATACCAAAAAGCAATATGATAAAATTTCATATGCCTTAGAAGAAGTAAAATGTAGAGGTTATGGTATTGTTACTCCAACAATTGATGAATTAATTTTAGATGAACCAGAAATGGTAAAACAAGGTTCACGATTTGGTGTAAAATTAAAGGCTCGTGCTCCAAGTATTCACTTAATAAGAGCAGATATTGAAACTGAGGTTTCTCCTATTGTTGGTTCTGAAAAACAGTCCGAAGAACTAGTAAGCTACCTTCTTTCTGAGTTTGAATCTGACCCTAAAAAAATTTGGGAATCTAACATTTTTGGAAAGAACTTACATGAATTAGTTAATGAAGGCTTACAAAATAAGCTTTGCAGAATGCCTGAAGATGCCCAAGGAAAATTAAGAGAAACACTAGAAAGAATTGTAAATGAAGGTAGTGGCGGATTAATTTGTATAATATTATAAAAAAATCATAGACAATTTTTTGAAGTAGTAAAATGAAAGTAGACTTGGAGTGTCTACTTTCATTTTACTACTTCACTTTATATCGTGATTTTTTCTATTTTCTTAAATGTTGTATGGGTTGCCTCTGGCAGTCCATTCTTCGTAGGGTTTGCTCTAGAAATTTCTTCGAAGAATGGATTTTGCATAACTTCTCTCTAACTCGTTGCTATCTCGAAGAGTTAAGAAAAGAAATATGCCTACTAATTTGCTTTTTTGTGTAAAATGTGGTATGATTAAGTTATAAAAATTGTTGTTGCACCTTTTAAAGGTAAACTTTTGGAGGTGCACGTGCCTCCAAACCACTATAAGGAGGTATTTCGTTATGACAAAAAAAACTGCACTTATACTTGCACTTGCACTAGCAGGTACAATTTTGGGTTTAGCAATTGCATTTCTATTATTCGGAGCGCAAGCGGCATGGTTTGCTGCCAAATATTGCGCTATAAGACTACTTTTCTATATTTGCTTAATATTTGCTATAAAAAGTGCTACCGTCGACAGATACACCAAATAAAACTACCTCGCAAGAGGTAGTTTTTATTCTTATTATTTTTCTATCTTGTTCTTCTACAACAGCAACAACATTTATTTGTATTGTTTTGTTGTTGTGTACTAATTTGTTCTATTCTTTCATTTTGCGTTCGAATTGTTTTAATCGTTTGACATATTGCTTTTACTATTAATGCTGTTAAGTATGCAAGTAGCGTGTATATTATTACAGCTATTAAGAATGTTGCATTAAACACAGCAAATGCAACCACTAAGTATATTGCAAAAAATATCGCTGCTACTAATATTGGGCTTTTTATTAATTTTTGCAATACTATAGCTAAAATAATAGTCGCTACAGGTAGTGCAAAATATATAAGTAATGTATTCATAATTATTCATTCCTTTCAGTTTTATTTTATTGTTTTAACATATTTTTATATTTCTTATACACTATGTATCTATTTTATATTATGAATATCCTTACTTATTTGTTACTGTTAATCATATTCTACCTTTATTAAATATAAGCCTTGTGGTGGTAATGTTTTTCCTGCATTCTTTCTATCTTTTTGCTCTATTATCCTTTTTATCTCTTCTACTTTTATTTTTCCAAGCCCCACATCTACAATTGTCCCTGCAATAATTCTAACCATGTTATATAAAAAACCATTTCCTGTTAGTTCAATTATTATTCTATCATTTTCGTATAAAATATTAGCATTATATATTGTTCTTACACTGCTTTTACTACTTGTTCCACTTGCTTTAAATGCCTTAAAATCGTGTTCTCCTTCAAAATATTTTATTGCTTTTTTCATTGCATCTATATCCAGTTTTTGCGGTATACAATATTCTAGGTTTCTGTATATGGCTGTACCATATTGAGAATTATTTATAATATATCTGTATGTTTTTTTCTTACAATTAAATCTTGAATGAAAATCCTTATCTACTTCTTCAGCATTCTTTATTACAATAGATTTTTTTAATTTTGAATTTAATGCAATTGGAAATTTTTCTATTGGTAAATTTGAATTTGTTTTAAAATTTGCAACTTGACCTAATGCATGAACCCCTGCATCTGTTCTTCCTGATGCTAGTAATTCTACATTTTCTCCTGTTATTTCAAAAATTGCTCTTTCTATAGTTCCTTGAATATTTAATTTACTGGGCTGACGTTGCCATCCATTAAAATCTTTTCCATCATATTCTATTGTTAATTTTATATTTCTCATGTTTCCTCCTAGCCGACTACCAAAGGTATCTTTTACACCTATTAATTTAATTTTTCATAATTTAACAAGAAAAGTGAAAATTATAATTTTCACTTTTCTTGTTCTTTTAACTTTGTTTTTGTTTTTTAAAATTAAAATTTTTTTTGGTCCTTACATTTGCAAATCTTTTTGTTATTACATTTTTTATTAATATCTTCTTTAACGCTTCTTCTGTTACATCTGCTATTAATGTTCCATCTTTAGCTATAGAAATTTTTCCAGTTTCTTCTGACACTACTACTGCTAATGCATCTGATTCTTTTGATATTCCAATTGCTGCTCTATGCCTTGTTCCTAATTCTTTTGCAATATCTGCATCACTTGCAAGAGGCAACATACATGCTGCTGCAACAATTTTATTATTACTAATTACAACTGCTCCATCATGTAATGGTGTATTTGGTACAAATATATTTACTAAAAGTTGTGGTGAAATTTCTGAATTTATTTCTATTCCTGTTGAAATAATATCTTTTATTTCAATATCTCTTTCTATAATTATTAACCCACCTGTTTTTGTTTTAGAAAGCTCAAGTGCTGCAATTACTACCTTATATATATCTTCTTTCGTTTTAGTTTCTATATCTTTATCTATTCCAAAAAATTTGGTAAATTTATTCGTTCCTAATTGTTCAAGTCCTCTTCGCAGTTCTGGTTGAAATATAACAATAAGTGCAAACACTCCCCATGTCATTATTGAATTTAGTATATAATTTAATATTTTTAAATCAAAAAAATTGCTAAATGCTGTAGCAACTATCAATAATGCTATTCCTTTTAGTAATTGCCATGCTCTAGATTTTCTAGCAAATTTTATTAAACTAACAATTAAAAAACCTACTATTACTAAATCTATTACAAGAGATATTAGCTTTATTGGATTTTGGTATAGCATATCTATATAGCTTTGAACAAGACTATTTAAATTCATATTAAAATTATTTCCCATAATAACCTCCATTCAAATTGGTTTATGGTTACAATAAACATTTAAATTACATAATTATTATTGAAATAAATAATATAGTAATGTAGCCATTGCTGCTAATACCATAAGCATAGCAAGTATTCCTGCCATTATTTTTACTGCTAATTGTCTTTTATCTATTTTCTTCTTTTCTTTTACATTTTGTTCTTTTTCTTCTTTTTTTTGTTTCATTTGTGTGACCTCCCAATTAATTATGTATAGGTTATATCATAAATTAATTCTTTTTTCAACATTAATTTTTAAAAATATTATGAACATTTTTGTCGATTTTTCATAGTATGTATTAAGCTTTATGCTAAATTTAAAAAAAGGAAGGTAGATTTTTATGGATTTTGAAAAACCATGTTGTCCAGTTGTAGAAGTTGATGGTGCTATTGCTTGTGGAAAACAATTTGATTTAGATATAACTTTACCATGTGATAATAGAAATGTTATTTATGGTGTTATAAGAGATTGTTATAGAGAACCAGTTTGTGATGCTGTTGTTAAACTTATTGAAGTATGTGGAAAGAATGAAAGAAAACCTGTTTCTCATACTTTTACAGATGCAAATGGTGAATTTGTTTTTGGTCCTCTTTGCCCAGACAAAAAATATGAAATCAACTTTTGGGTTGATCAAGTAAAACACGTTAATGTCTGTGCAAAATGCACTCATGAAGGTAAATGTTTAAAAGGTGCTTGTATGGATAAATGTGATTGTTATGTTGACAGTTGTAAGAACGATTGCAGATTTGAAGAATGTGATTGTTGTAACGATTGTTGTGATTGTAAAGAATAATATAGTTTTTAAAAAGGTTGCATATTTTGCAACCTTTTTTATACAATTCCCATTTTTCTTACTAGTTGTTTTCCTTTTTTTATCATCTTCTTTTTATTCATTTTTGTATTTTCATTATATAACATAACTACACCTGCTGAAATTATAGTTCCCATTATCATTCCTTTTACAAATTTCATGATTAAATTCCTCCTTAAACTTGTTTTATATTATTATGTGTTTTTTTATTAAATATATACTTTTTTGCCATTGAATAAATTTCCCATAATGCAATCAAAAGTAAAAAAATTCCAAAATATTTTTTTAAATTTGCAACATCTGTTTTAAATGATAGTATAGCCCCTATTATTGCACCTATTATTCCTGAAATGGCAATTGGAATTGCAATTTTAAAATTTATATATTTTTGCTTTAAATTTGTTATAATTGCAACTATTGAAGTTGGAATAAAGAAAACTAAGTTGGTAGCTTGTGCAATATGTTGTTCTATTCCACAAAAAAAAGAAAGACACATTATTAAAATAGTTCCTCCTCCCATTCCCATTCCACTCACAAATCCTGCTATAATTCCTATTAATATTTCTACCATATTTTCCCTTTCACCCTATTATCATTCTAATAGATATGTAGATTAAAAAAATAGTAAAAGATAATTTTAAATATATATCTGGTATCTTTTTTAAGTATTTTGCTCCTAAAAATCCACCTATTATACCTCCAATTGCTGTTAAAATTCCTATTTTCCAATTTATATAATCATTCGAATAGTAAAATATTCCACTTGTTATCACCATGGGTAATATTATAAATAGAGAATTTGCTCTAGCTTTTCCTTCTTCTACTCCTAGTAAATAAACTAGTGATGGAACAACAATCATTCCACCACCTGTTGCAAAAAAACCACTAACTAATCCAGCCAATAGTCCAATTAATATTTGTTTAATTAAATTTTTACTATTTATTTTTAACATATTAATAGTTTTTTCTTTTTTTTTATTTTTATACATTTTGCAATTACTATAATATATTTTCGTCTTTTATATAATATTTTGTTCCTAGCATTTTATCTGGTAAATATTGTTGTGTAACATAGTGTCCTGGATAATCATGTGGATATTTATATCCTTCACTATATCCAAATTGTTGCATTCCTTCAGCTGGTGCATTTCTTATATGCATTGGTATTTCTCCTGTATCCATAGAACTTACATCTTCAATTGCTTTATTTATTGCTAAATATGTTGCATTTGATTTTTTTGATGTTGCAAGATATACTGCAGCCTCTGATAAAATTATTTTTGCTTCCGGCATTCCTACCATAGTTACTGCTTGCATTGCTGAAGTTGCAACAACTAATGCTTGCGGATTTGCAAGCCCAACATCTTCTGCTGCTGCTATAACAATTCTTCTTGCTAAAAATACTGGGTCTTCTCCTCCATTTAATGCTCTTGCTAAATAAAATACTGTAGCATCTGGGTCACTACCTCTCATAGATTTAATAAATGCACTTATATTATCATAGTGACTATCTCCATTTTTATCAAATATTGCTTTTCTACTCCTTACACTATCTGCTGCAATTTGGTTTGTTATATGAATATATCCATCTGAATCCATATTAGTTGTTAGCACTGCTACTTCTAGTCCATTTAGAGCTGTCCTAACATCTCCATTTGATACTTCTGCAATTTTTCTTAGTGTTTCATCTTCAATTTTTATATTAAAACTTTTTAATCCATTTTCCTTTTCTAGTGACATTTTAAGTACTTTATATATATCTTGGTTTGTTAGCGGTTCTAATTTTACTACCATCGATCTAGAAATTAAAGCTTTATTTACTTCAAAATATGGATTTTCTGTTGTTGCCCCAATTAATATAACTGTTCCATCTTCTACATATGGTAGCAATGCATCTTGTTGCAATTTATTAAATCTATGTATCTCATCTATAAATAAAATACATTTTCCTGTAGGATTTAAAAAAACATTTTTTGCTTCCTCTACTGCTTTTTTTATTTCTCCTACTCCTCCTGTAACAGCATTTATTTTTGTAAATTTATATTTTGTTGTCTTACTTATTACTCTTGCTAATGATGTTTTTCCACAGCCTGGTGGTCCCCATAAAATTAAACTTGATAATCTATCTGCTTTTATTGTTCTATATAATATTTTATCTTTTCCTAAAATATGCTCTTGTCCTACATACTCTTCTAAAGTTTGCGGTCTCATTCTATATGCTAGTGGTTGTGATAAATCCATTTTATTACTCCTATTATTCTTTTCTCTATTTTCCTAAAATTGCTAAACTCTTTCTTATTATATCCTCCAAAGATAATGTTTCCTTATCTATTTTTTCTAGTGTTTTTTCTATTTCCTTTTTGTTATATCCTAAAACTTGTAATGCAGATATTGCTTCTGTTATTTTATTATCATCTTCTATTGCTTGTTTAACATTAGTATCTTCTTGCTTTATACTTTCTGCTGTTTTTAGTTTATCTTTTAATTCTAAAACTATTCTTGCAGCAGATTTTGCTCCAACTCCTGGTATTTTCACAAGTTTCGAAGTATCATTTGTTATAACTGCTAGTGCAAAACTCGATGGAGTTATGTTAGATAACATGGTTAATGCAGATTTTGCTCCTATTCCACTTACTCCTATCAATAATTCAAACATTTTTAATTCTTCATTTGTTATAAATCCATATAAACTTATATCATCTTCTCTTACATGATAATGTGTATGTACTTTTACAGTATCTCCAATATTTCCTAATTCTTCTATTGCTTTTTCTGACATATATATTTTATACCCTATTCCTCCTAAATCTATTACAATATAGTTATCAAATTTCATTTCCAATATACCTTTTACATATGCTATCATATTTTCACTCTCCAAACAAATTTTCTTTTTTGTATTTTATAATATTTATGTTTTTTTTGCAAGTATATTTTTATTAATTTTCAAAATCCTTTAAATTTATATTAAAACATTGACCTTCTATAATATTTATGTTATAAATATTATTATATTGATTTTATGGCCCGTTGGTCAAGCGGTTAAGACGCCACCCTCTCAAGGTGGAATCATGGGTTCGATTCCCGTACGGGTCACCAAAGCATTTTTATACGAACCCGTATAAGAATACAATAAGAAACCATCTCAATTTACATTTCTGTATTTTGAGATGGTTTTTTGTTTACAATTTTTTTACAATTTGTAAGTTACATTACTATTTACTAAACAGTTCAAATCTATATTTTTGTTCATTTGAATTTACTTCATCAAAAAAATCTTTTGAATTTCTAAATCATATTTGCCCCTTTGGGTATCCTTGCGATTCTTCTAATTCCTCTATTGCAATCATTTCTTCTTTGGTTTCTGAGTCTAATCCTTTACAAACTACTTTTACTAGTTTTCCTTTGTAATGCCTATAAATTTTTCCTACTTCAATATTCATTGCTATTTCCTCCTATAAATTAATTAATGTTTTATATTTAATTTATTATTAATTATCTAATGATTCCATTAGTAAAAAATCTTTTAATTTAATATGTTTTACTACGCTTGTTGAATAATCTATATCGTCATTTGTTATAAGTATTTTCTGTGATAAATTATCTATGTTTGCAAATGCAGAAAATTCACGATTATATGTTTTTTCTTCTGCTACACTATAGGCAACTTGTATAAAATATTTTTTATTATTCCTTTGTGCTAGAAAATCTATTTCTTTTCCATTATTGTTGAATACATTTATATTGTATCCCATATAAATTAGCTCATTATAAATGATATTTTCTAAATTGTGAGTTAAATCATATCGATTATCCATACATCTAATTGAATTAAAAGCAACATCTGTATTATATATCTTTACATAGTATGCTAATTCACTTTTGGTTTTCGTAGAATATTGTTTGACTGACTCGATGATATATGCTTGTTCTAAATATCCAAGATACTTAATAATTGTATTAATAGAACAATTTTCGTTTTTATCTTTTATATATTTATGAATTGATTTTGCTGAAATGATTCTACTATTTGACCTTAAAATATAATTAACAAAACTTTTAAATAGCTTATCCTTTTTTATTTTATATCTATTAATTAAATCATTGATAACAATTGTATCATCTAAATCACTTAAATACCTTATTCTAGCTTCCTCAGTTTCAAATTCAAATCTTTTCGGAAATCCTCCCCATACCAAATAATCTGTAACGCTACATTCTTTTTTTAATTCTTTTGTATATTTTAAAATTTCTTTATATACAAAAGGTCTAATTTTGAAAGCAACATATCTACCACTTAATTCTTTTGTAAATTCTTTTGATAATAGCTTTGAGTTTGAACCAGTAATAAATATAGAATTATCATATAGTCTTAGTGTTTTACATGCTTCTTGCCAGTTTTCTATCATTTGTATTTCATCTAAAAATACATAACATTTTCCACTTTTTCTATTATTTTCTATATAATCAATTAATTCATTGCTGTTCGAAATATTGGTTAACACTCTTTTATCTTCAAAATTTAAATATATTACATTATCTGTTTTTTGTTTTATTTCATTTCTTATTTGTTCTAGTATAACGGATTTACCAGAACGCCTTATTCCTGTTATAATTTTTATTAAATCTGAATCATAAAATTCACGAACTGGCTTTATATAATGCTCTCTATAAATCATTATTTATTCACCCCTAATATTATTATACTGAAAGTTTTTTAAATTGTCAACAATATATTTCACTTGTACTGAAAGTTTTTTAAAGATAATAAAAATTTTTCACTTTTTATTGTATTTTATATCATTCTCGTATTATTATGCCATTTCACAATTATAGCAATACCAATTTTTGAAAGATAAAGTTTCGGATTTATTAAATTGTGGTTCACCAAATGTGCGACTTACGTCACAGTGAATAATTAACGCATAATAACCCACACTCGTTTTACGAGTGTGGGTTATTGTGAGTTCTGTAAGCACTACTTAATGTTTTTTTCTACTTTGCTTTTTGGCTGCATTTCTCTCAGAAACATTTCTTCCAAAGCTTCCCTGTCAATCGGCTTTTCGAAATCAACTAATGCACCAACAAGTGTAGATGTCATAGCTTTTTCAGGGTCACCTGCAGTTGCTAATACTGGACAAACTACTTTTCCTCTTACTGTCAGTTCCATCTCATTTACTATCATAATTCTCTCCTACTTTGCTGGGCGTATGATTATACTCTACAATCATACTGGGTTTATACGTTGCTTAAATAAATTATAGCAAATTTTACATGAAATTGCAAACTTATAAATCTATTATCTTATTTTAATTTTCTTTACGGGATACATTTCAAACAGTCTTTTATTTCACTATAATTTCTAAAATTTCTTTTAATCTTTTATTATTTTTTTTCAAATATAAGTATCCAATTAAGCCTTCAAATGCGGTTGCATACATATAATCTGCAACACTTGCATTCTTTGGTACATGATGATTTTGCGTATTTCTGGTTCTTCTTACTACATTTTGTTCTTCTTCAGTTAAATTTGGCATAAGTTTTTGTAATATTTCTGCTTGGGCTTTTGCTTTTACATATTTTATTGAATTTATATGTAAATTATGAGTATTTAACTTTGTGTTTTCTACTAAATATGTTCTAATATAAACTTCATAAACAGCATCTCCTATATATGCCCAAACAAGTGGAGAAGTTAAATTTATATCTTGCTCATCTTTTGTTATTATATCTTGTATAAAATTTTCCATATTATTCTCCATATTCTTCTACTTTTTCTATTGATATTTTTCCTAATTTTCCGCTTCTAAAGTCTTGTAATATAAGCTTTGATAGCTTTTCCTCATCTATATTTCCACCAGAAAATATTGTTCCTCTTTTCCTTCCAATTAGTTCCATTACTTCATATATTTTTTCATTTTCATTTTTTTCTTGTTCCATTATTTGTTTAATTTGATTTTCTTCTAAACTATATCTTTCTATTATATTTTTCCTATAATTTTTCAACATAAATTTAACTAAGAAAAATGTAACTTCTGTTAATTCTAAAATTTCATCTTTTATTGTTCCTATATAGGATAAGCTTAATGCAACTCTTTGATTTTCAAATTTAGGCCATAATACACCTGGTGTATCTAGCAATTCTATATTATTAGATACTTTAATCCATTGTTTTTGCTTTGTTACCCCTGGCTTATTTCCAACTTGAGCTGTACTTCTTTTTGCAATTTTATTAATAAAAGAAGATTTTCCAACATTAGGTATTCCCATTACTAATACTCTTGTAGATTTTCCAACTCTTCCCTTTTTAGAACTTTGTTCTAAATCAGAAGCCATTACATTTTGTACTTGTTTTATAACTTCTTGTATTCCATTTCCAGAATTTGTATTTGTTACTACTGTAGGAAATCCTCTTTGTTCAAAGTATCTCTTCCATTTTATATTTTCCTTTTCATCTGCTAAATCACACTTGTTTAATACGATTATTTTTTTCTTATTTCCTACAATATTTTTTACGTCTGGATTTTGACTTGATATTGGTATTCTTGCATCTAATATCTCAATTACTACATCAATTAGTTTCATATCTTCTATTATCTGTTTCTTCGTTTTAGCCATATGACCAGGATACCAGTTAATGTTTATCGAATTTTGTTGTTTTTCGTTATTCTTCATTTATTACCTCCTAATAATTTTATCTTTTCTGCATTATGTGATTCTAAATTAGACATTTTTGCACAAATATGGTAAATAATATTATGTAACCTATCAAGATTCCTTATAGCTTTTTCATGAGGAGTTTTATACAATCAAAAATAATTTGGAAAGGAGTTTTCTTTTTCTATGAAAACAAAAAATGTAATAGTAACAAAACGGTCCTCAGTTATAGGGGGTAAAGTCGTTAAGACTAAATCTGCCTATGTGTTTGCAAGACCCAAACATGTAAGTAAAATCAAAATCATGGAAACTGCTCACTTCGATGGACCAGAAGAGTCCAATTTTGATGTGTCCTTTCCTTTCTCGGCGGAAGTAATCATCTGCCAGGAAGACTGCTACAACTCAACAAGAAGTATAACAAAGTATCAGAATGGACAGGAGTTTATCCTTTTTGAATCTACTATCTTTGCTGAAGACAGTTCCGAAAAATACAATCAAACTATTTTAGATTTGCAGAAAAGATTCAATCAGGTCTTCTAATCCAGGTGTTCTAATTCAGTTTTTGTTTTAACCTAGAGATGAGATAGAATCAGATATTTTCTGGTCTATCTCATCTCTAGCTTTTATTTATTATTTTTCTTCAAACAAATATTCTACTTTTATTTCACCACTATAAATCTTTTTTTCTATAGTATTAACAGAACTTTTAATGTATTTTAGTATAGATTCTTCCTTTATCATTATTCCTATATCTTTAGCATTAATCCACAAATCTCTAAATGCTTCTTTTGTTCCATCTTTTCTTTCTCCATAATATAAACCCTGTGCCAATTGGAAAAATTCGTCTACACATTTATTTTTTATTTCTTCTTCTCTTATAATATATATTTTACTGTTGCCTGCTACAGAATTTAGAGTATATTCAAATAATTTATTATTTTTTAATTTATTTAATTTTTCTTTGTTTCCTATAATAAATAATTTGACATTTGCCATATTTTTCATTGCTGTAATTCTGCTTTCTATATATTCCTTTTCCAGTTCATTATCTAAATAAGCATATTCTGGTAGCATATCAAATATATATGCTGTATCTCCATCACATAAATTTGAATATAATTTATTTAAATCTTTGTAACTATAACCTACAGTTTTAATATTATCTTCTTCATGTAATGTATTTTCTGTAGAGTATCCTAATTTGTTTAGTACATTTTCAACATCTGCATGCATAATAATTAATTCTTCATCTTTTTCAAATCCAATTCTATTATACCAATTTTGTGGAAATTCACTTTCTTCACCATATGTATGAAATTCAATCATTTTCACATTATATTTTACTTTGGCTTCTTTAAGATGTGCTAACATTAAATTTTTACCAATATGCTTTTTTTGACATTTATTTGATACAAATATTTCTGTATCTACTAAACGTAATCCATCAAACCATGTTTTTATACCTGAAACAATTGCTCCTACTGGAATATTGTCTTCTATATCTACAAAAAATAAATCTTTTTGCTTCTCATACCAATACATCAATAAATCGTAAGCTTTTTCTACAGTCCAATTCTCCCCGATATCTGCATTATCATATAATTCTTTGTAAATTTTTGCTAGTTCATCTATATCCGATTTTTCTATTAACCTAATCATCTTTTTCTCCTTTATTAAATTAAAAACTACTTTTAAAAGTAGCCTTTTAATAATTTCTATATTGATTTTGATCTGCTCTTTCATCAATATTTCTATCATATTGTTTTCCTTTAAAAAACCAATCTGTCTTTTTATCTACTGGATGATTTGTTCTATTTTTATCTACTAGCATATTGAAAAATACTACTATTGGCAGTACTATTCCTATAAATGATGTCATGGTTCTTGTAACATCTGCTAAATTATTGCCTCCATTTATAATATTTATTACTGTATTATAAGTATCTACTCCAAAATACATACCATATGAAACTAAATATAATATTGCTCCTATTAATTTTCTTTTTGCAACTAATAATATAGATAATAATGTTACAAATAATAGTATTATCTCCATATTAATATTCATAGGTGTGAACCCAAATTCTATGCCTATATTTGCTGTAAATGCAACTATTATTCTAAATATCCAAAACATTATCATAAAAAATAATAACAAATAACTAGCTAAACTTCTCATAATCTCCTCCTTATACACAAGTATTGTAACATATTGTATTTTTTTTATCAACACTAATATTTTTAGTATTTATTATATATAAAATATTTTTTACGTGTCTCATTTACATTTTTTTGCAAATAATTTTTTGATTTTACGAAAAACTATTATTATATTAAGGAGGATAAAAGTGAATCAAATTTTAAATTTTTATGATGATTTTAGTATGTCTCATAGTAATAAAAAAAATATATCCATAATTTACAAAATCGTGTTCTTTACTTCCATGTTTTTTTTAATTGTACTTTTAATATACTATTTTTATATTCAATATAATTATGGAAAAGATGAATTATTAGCCGAAAAAATTGTAGATAATTTTAATATTTCATCTCTCTACTCGCAAAATAGCAATTACGAAGCTATAAACACTTCTTACTCAGATTCAACTAAAAGCGAATTCTCAGTAATTGGAATTATTGAAATTCCTGAGATTGGTATAAATTATCCTATAATTTCAACTATATCTGAAGAATATCTAAAAATTTCTCCTTGTAGATTTTATGGTCCTCTTCCTAATGAAATTGGTAACTTATGTATAGCTGGGCATAATTATAATAACTATAAAGGTTTTAGTAGATTAAAAAAATTAAAATTAAATGATACAATAAATATATATTCTTTATCTGGTGAAAAAACAATTTATCATGTCTATAAAAAATATGAAGTAAATTCGGATGATTTTTCTTGTACTAATCAAAATACTAATGGAAAAAGGGAATTAACTTTAATAACATGCAATAATATAAAAAGTAAAAGAACTGTAATTAAAGCTAAAGTTTAAAAAAGTAACAGATATTAGTATATCTGTTACTTTTTTATATTATTAAATAGAGACAATGTTATTAATGTCCACTTTTGTTCTTATATATCTTTATAAAATTTTACTCTTCTATATGTTACTATTGCAACTACTGCAAGAGCTCCTATTACTAAAGTTAATGTGTAATCTTCAGCTCCTGTTTTTGGTAAATTAGATGAATTATTGTATGTGCTTGTATTTCTATTAGTATTAGTGTTTGTTGTATTATTATTAGTTCTGTTATTATTTGTTCCATTAAGTATATCATTTGGAGATGGTGTTGTTGGTTGAACATTTGGATCTGTAATAACTGTAATATCTCCTGTTGTTGCATTAACAACAGTTGCAACTGTTACTATTAATAATACTATTGTTATTGATAATAAAACTTTTTTTAAATTTGTCATATGAATTCTCCTTACTATTTTTTTCTTATTAATTATTATTTATTTTCTATTAATATTTATACTACATATTTTTTTTTTTTGCAATACTTTTTTCTATTTTTTAAAAATGTATTCAATTTGTAATAATTTTGTAGTAAAATTGTATTATTGAATTTTAAGGAGGCTTCATTTTATGCATAACAAATCATTAGAAAAACTTGAATATTATAAAATTTTAGATATATTATCTACTTTTTGCACTAGCTTAATGGGGAAAAATATTGTAGAAAATCTCCAACCTTCAAATAATAAAGATACTGTTTTAAATTCTTTAAATGAAACCACACAGGCTACTAGTTTAATTTATAAAAAAGGGAATCCAACATTTTATGATATTTGCAATATAAATATTTATAAAAAAATAATAACTAGTAATGGAATTTTATCATCAAAAGCTTTATTAGATATTGCTAAAGTATTAAGTATTTCAAATTCTTTAAAAAACTACTTTTATTTAGATAACGAAAATTGTGAAAATCTATTTCCAATTTTATTTGAAATCTTTTCTAAACTTTACACGAATAACAATATATATGAAAAAATAACCAATAATATTTTAGATGAATTTACAATTGCAGATAATGCAACTAGTAATTTATTGGATATTAGAAGAAAGCAAAAAAGTACAGAAAAATTAATAAAAGATAAACTTAATTCATTTTTACATTCTTCAACTTATTCAAAATATATACAAGATAGTGTTGTTACAATTCGTAATAATAGATATGTTATTCCTGTTAAAGAAGAATATAAATCAAATATTAAAGGATTCATTCATGATGTATCTTCTAGTGGCTCTACGGTTTTTATAGAACCAGTTTTTGTATTTGATTTAAATAATGAAATTTCTAAACTAAAGTCAGATGAAAATACCGAAATTGAAAAGTTTTTGTATGAACTTACTTGCATGCTACTTCCAATTTGTGAAGATTTAATTAATACATGTAGCTTAATAGGTAAATTAGATTTTATTTTTGCTAAAGCAAATTTTTCAATTAACTTACATGCTGTTCAACCAATTATAAACGATACAAAATATATTAATTTAATAAAAGCTCGTCATCCCCTAATTTCCGAAAATAATGTTGTTCCTATAAGTATTAGTATTGGAACTAATTATAGAACTCTTTTAATTACTGGTCCAAATACTGGTGGAAAAACAGTAACTCTAAAAACTATTGGCATTCTTTTATTAATGGCTTATAGTGGTTTGCATATTCCTGTTGAGGAAAATAGTTCTATTTATATTTTTGATAATATTTTTGCTGATATTGGTGATGAACAAAGCATTCAATCTTCTTTAAGTACCTTCTCTGCACATATAAGCAATATAGTTGAAATATTAAATAATTCTTGTGAAAATAGTTTAGTATTACTAGATGAGTTGGGCTCTGGTACTGACCCAATCGAAGGTAGCTGTTTAGCTCAAAGTATTTTAGAAACATTATACTCAAAAAATCTTATTACTATTGCAACTACTCATTACCCAGAGTTAAAACATTTCGCATTAGTTACAGATGGATTTGAAAATGCAAGTGTTGAATTTAATATTGATACTCTTTCTCCAACATATAGACTTCTTTTTGGTGTTCCTGGACAAAGTAATGCTTTTGCAATAAGTAAAAAACTTGGATTAAATGAAGATATTATTAGTAGAGCATCCTCTCTTATTCATTCAGATTCTATTAATATTGAAGAATTATTAAAGAATATTTATGATGATAAAATTACAATTGAAAACGAAAAAGAAAATATATTGAAAAATTCTAACCAAATAGAATTATTAAAGAAAACTTTAAATACCAAAATTATGGAATTGAAAGATAAGGAAAATACTATTATTGAGAATGCTAAAATTGAAGCTAGAAAAATTTTACGGTTCAGCAAAAGAAGAAGCTAGTTTGGCTTTAAAAGAAATTAATCAAATTTATGATAATATAGATAACACTTCAATAAAAAACATAAACAAAATTAGAAATAATTTAAATGATTCTATAAAACAAACAAGTATTAATTCTGCTACTCAAATTATTAATGATAATAAAGAAAAGTCACTTTCTATTTCAGATATAAAAGTTGGAATGAATGTATTAATAAAATCTTTAAATCAAGTAGGTATAGTTACTGCTTTACCTAATAAATCTAACCAAATACAAGTACAAGTTGGTAGTACCAAACTTAATTTAAAAATTGATGACTTAGGTTTTAGTAATAAATCCCAAACAAAAAATAATTCATCTCCTGGCACTCATTTCTTGCCTAAAAACTCAAAATCTAAAGATGCTACTACACAAATTAACGTAATTGGGTATACTGTTGATGATGCTATATTTGTTATAGATAAATATTTAGATGATTGTTATATTGCAAAACTTAAAACAGTTAGAATTGTTCATGGTAAAGGAACTGGTGCTTTAAGAACTGGTATACATACATTTTTAAAGAAACATCATCACGTAAAAAGTTTTAGGTTAGGCACTTTTGGCGAAGGTGAAAACGGTGTTACCGTTGTTGAATTATCTTAATAAGTTTATAAATAGGTAGTAACTATATTTTTACTACCTATTTATTGTTATATGGTTAATTTAGCATTTCTTTTATTTGCTCATCTTGCTTTATTTCTTCTGAAAAAAACTCGTAGCTTTTTTTATTTTGTTTTAGTGCTGCTATTGCAATATCTTTATCACATCTTAGTTTATAACTCGCATATTTTACTATTATTCCTTTCTTAGAAACAGCTTGCATTACAACTTCTTTATCATTTCTCATTTCTTCGTTTGCAAAATATAAAATTTGCCCATCTACTTTTAACCCTGCAATTAATAATTCTTTGTCTGTTAATAAGCTAGGTTCTGCGTAGCAATAAGTCCACCCTAATTTACTAACTGAATTATATACTATTTCCCTATTTCCTTTTAATCTGTTACTTGCAAATTCTAGAGCTTCTGGGTTATTATTTACAGCCTCTGTTACTATTTCTTCATCATCTTGTAAGCTTACATCTGCAAATTCTAATAGTTTTCCATTTATTTTAACTTGCTCTAAAACATATTCCCTATTAGTACTATTTTCTTTCATCTTTATTATTTCTACTGGTACTGGCATACAAAATTACTTCCTTTTTATTACTATTTTTTTATTATATATTAACTCTTACAAGATGTCAAAACAAAAATTAACGCAATTAGACTTGCGTTAATTTTTGTCTAGTATTTTAAATTAGCAATTTCTTTTTCAATTTCTTTATATTGTGGCATATATGTTTCTAGCATTTGATAAAAACTCCTTGTATGATTTTTGTATTTTAAGTGGCAAAACTCGTGTAATATAATATATTCCATTATTTCTATTTTATATTTTACAATTTCAGGATTAATTTTAATAATTTTATTTTGTGAGCAACTTGCCAATATATTTTCCATTTTTTCTATTTTATAATCATCTGGTGCATATCCTGTTGTTACTCTAATTTTTTCCATACTCTGTTCAATTTTATTTGTTGCTATGACATTATACATTTTTTCTATTAGAAATTTTGAAATATCTTTTTTATCCATCTTTTTATACTTATTAGGTAATATCATTTCCACAATTTTTTCTTTTAAATTAACTTGTGGCATTTCTACATTTTTATACACAATTTCTACTATATATTCTTTTCCTAATATTTTTACTAGTTCACAGTTTTCGTATTTTGTTAGTTCTTCATATTCTTTTATTTTATCTATTATCCATTTCTTTTTTTGCTCTACTATTTCTTTTATTTTATTTTTAGATAAATAACAGGGAGCTTTTACAACTACTTCTCCATTTTCTACAGATATATTTAAGCTATTGTTTATATTATTATTCACAGTATAAAATATTATTTCATTTTTACTTCTTAGTAAATTCATTATAAATCCCCCTTTTATTTAAAAATATTTGTTCTTAGAACTTATGTTTGTTTTATTCTATAATTTTATAATGAATTTGTCAATACTTTTCGAACATTTTTTCGCAAATTTTAAAATAAAAATATAAAGAAGATAGACGCCTACAAACATCTATCTTCTTTATATTTGTAATTATTTTTGTAATTGCCATTTTAGTATTGGTCATGAACAATATCTACACAAAATTGACTCCAAACCAATATTTATATCTATTATACCTATTTTATAATTTTTGTCTAAATTTATTAACTCTTGCAAAATTTGCTTTAATTCTGATTCTTGAAAAAAATTTGTTTGAGTTTTATATTTTGATATTAAAAAACTCTGATTTGGTTTTAAATTTAATGCAATTGTTATATCTTCATTATATTTTTGTGCTATTTTAATTAAATACAATTTTTTAAAATGATTATACAGAGTTATTAGTATTTTTTGAATTGGCTCTTTTTCATAAATAAGATTTCTTAGAGTCTTAATTGCATTTGCTATATCTCTTTTTCCTAAAGAATCTGTTAAATCAAATATTACGCTTTCTATTTTTTTTGTTATTAATAAATCAATTGCCTCTTTTGTAATTGTTCCATTTTCTCCTGTATATTCAATTAATTTTCTTATTTCATTTATTAGATTTTGCATATCTGTTCCTACTGTTTCTACTAAGTACTTTAATTCTATGTCTTCAATTTGTACTTTATATGCATTACATATGGCTTTTAATCTTGCATATATTTGGTTTGGTTTTTGATATTCAAAATTACATATAGCACCATTAACATTTTGTATTACAGTTAATATTTTAGTTTTATCTACACTTTCTTCTACAAAAATTAATACTGCCGAATTTTCTATTACTTCTTTATTTTTTTCTATATATTCACAAATTTTATCCCTAGTATTTGCAAAATTTGCTCCTTTTTTTTTAACTTCTCTTTTGAATAATCCTGTATTTCTTACTACAATTAATTTTTTTTCATACCCAAATGCTGGTGTTTCAATATCTGATATTAATTGCTCTAAATTCGTATCATCTATTTGTATATAATTTATTCCTTTCATTAATTGTCCAAAAGATTTTTTTATTTTTTTCAAAATATTTTCAAGTAGATACAATTCTTCTCCATATAGTAAATATATACTATTTATTTGATTATTATTTATTTGTTTTTCTAGTTCTTCTATACTAATCAAATTGCATACTCCTTTTTACTTTTTTAATAATATTTTAAATACTTGTGCAACACTCCAAGCTTGTGCTAATGCTCCTTTTGGTCCTGAATTAGCAGATTTTGAATCATACAATTCAGATATACTTCCAACCATTCCTTCTCCATAAAACATTTTTTCTATATTTTTTTCTAACGTATTTACCGCTTCACTATATTTATTTTTATATTCTTTTTTCTTTTCTTTATCTTTGCAGGCATTTATTATATTCTTACATGCTGAATCATATATTCCTAATATCCATGGCCATGTAATACCTTGATGATAACTCATATCTCTTTTGAATGGCTCTCCCTCATATATTTCTACGTAATTTTCTTCACCTTTTGCTAATGTTTTTATGCCATTTTTATTTAATAATTTTTTATTTACTACTTCTATTATCTGTTCTGCTATTTCTGATGATGGCTCTACTACAGGATATGTTAATGATATTGCGAATAATTGATTCGGTCTAACTTTGTCATCACCTAAAACATCAAATAAACATTTTTTCCTTGGATTATAGAACTCTTTATTAAATGTTTCTTTACATTTTTTTGCGAGTTCTGAATATCTTTGTGCTTCAGTACTTTTACTTCCATTAAATTTTTTTTCTAATTCTTCTATTATTTTTAGTGCATTATACCATAATGCATTTATTTCAACTGCTTTTCCATTTCTTGGTGTTATTGCTACCTCACCATATTTTGCATCCATCCATGTATTTTGTGTTTTTGGAGTTCCAGAAACCATCAATCCATCTTCATCTAAATAAATATTATTATCATCAAAATCAATTCCACTAATGTATGCTTCTACTATATTTATTAAAGCAGGGAAAATATATTCTTGAATAAACTTATAATCCTTAGTATATTCTATATACTTTTTAACTTGCTCAAATAACAGTAATGATGCATCTGCACTATTATATAATGGTCTATTATCAAATCCTGAATACCCATTTGGTACTAATCCAAATTTTATATCTTTGGTAAATGTTAATAATATTTCTTTAGCTAATTCATATCTTTTTGGTAATAACACTAATCCTTCAAATGAAATAAGTGCATCCCTACCCCAATCCAAAAACCACGGATATCCAGCTATTATTGTATGTAACTTAAAACTTGGTCTATATACTATAAAATTATCAGATGCTATTATATAATCTCTTATTAATTCTTTTTTCTTTTCATCTTCTTGCTTTTTTACATTAATCAACTCTGAATTTACTAACAATTCGTTTATTCTTACTATTTCATTACTTATTACTTTTTTTACATCTAATTCTTCTATGTTTTCATTAAGTGAACATACTATTGATATTTCTTTTTCAGTATTGGGTTCTAATTCAACTTCATATCTTCCTATTACTGCATGATTTTCTACCGCTTCTAATCCTCTTTTTTCTTCTTCTATATAATACATATTTCTAAATGTATCATTATTATGTTCAATATAATGTCCATCATTACAATATATATATATTGGTGTACCTGTATTATCATCTACAGCTATTCTTATTTTATTAGTATTTACTCTTTGTCTAATATTAAACTCATGATTTGTACTTGTTTGATGAAAATCTCTAAAATTCATTATGGGTGCTAAAGTAAGTTTTGCTTTTTTATTTCCATTTTTCACTTTATATAGTATACATACTGTATTTTCACCATATTGCATACAAATCATTTTCTTTATTGTTACATCTTCTACTTTATATGAAAATATTGGTATATATTCTTTTTCAAATTCTTCTAAATACTTATATCCATCTGATATATAATCTTTTGTCATATTTGTATATAAATTATATTTTGCATTTTCTATTTGTATTGCTTCATCAATTTTAGATAAAACTAAAAATCTTCTTGCTGGTGGAGTCATTGCCGCAATTAATAATCCATGGTATTTTCTAGTATTACATCCTATTATTGTAGAAGATGCAAATCCTCCTATACCATTCGTTATTATCCATTCTTTTTTTATTCCTTCTTCTAAATTCATTTGTTTTTTACTATATTTCATAGGTATTCTCCTTCTTTAGAGTTTTAGATTATCTTTTTTTATGTTTTGCTTCTCTTTCCACTCTTTTTCTGTTTTCTTTTGTCTTTTTATCACTTGTTTTTATTGATTCAATTCTTTCTTTATATTTTTCATTAAATTTACTTGTTCTTTTAGTTTCTTCTGTGCTTTTAGATTTTTCAACTTTAAATATCGGTTTTAAATTTTTACTAGCCTTTTTTTGTTGCTTTAATCTTGAATTTAACATTACATATTGTGGGTCATATTGTCTGTCCTTAAATTTTAAGTCGTCACATATTATATCTATTATTGCTTCAGCAACAGCCTTATTATTATGCCTTATGTTATTACCAACTATTTTTGATAAGTTTCTTCTTACAAACTTTATGCCTTCCTCCTTGGCTCTTCTTATATCTTGTTCTACAACATCTTGCCCTTTTAAGTTATATTTTCTTACTATCTCTGGTACAATTTCTCCTGTATCATATATACAATAGTCTATTATTCCTTTTCCTGTATGATCTAATATTGCTTGAATATGCTCAGATACAGAATAATTATCTGTTTGACCTGGCTCTGTCATTATGTTACTAATATATATCTTTATTGCTTTACTTTCTTTTATTGTTTTTGATACATTTTTTATTAGTAAATTTGGTATTACATTTGTATATAAGCTACCTGGTCCTATAACTACTGCATCTGCATTTTTTATTGCCTCTAATACTCCTGGTGCAGGTACACAATTTGAGGGACTAACATAAATTCTATTTATTTTCGTAATTTTGTCATATACAATCTCTGGAATTTTATCTTTTTCTTCAACTACTATACCATTTTCTAATTCTGCACATATTTTCATTTCATCTAAAGTTACTGGTAAAACTCTTCCAACTGTATTTAGTACAGCAGAAGTTTTTTCTATTGACTCTACAAAATCTCCATAGTATTGTTGCATTCCTAATAAATATATATCTCCAAAGTTCAAATCTCTAAGTGCAGGGCTTTCAAATTTTAAATTCATTAATCCTTCCATTACTTCTTCATTATAAGATAATGCTATAAGAGATTCTTTTACATCATCTAATGGTAGCATATCTAATTGTTGCCTAGAACTTGATGGTAATTTTCCATAATCTGATATTGTAACAATAGCTGTAATATTATTTGTATAATTTTTTAGTCCTGTTAAAAGTGTATTTAATCCCGTTCCTCCTCCTATTACAACAATATTAGGTCCTTTATTATAAACTTTTTTATCAAATATTAATGATTTTAAATTTACATTCTTTCTTCCTTTTTCAAGTCTTAAATCACTTGCTTCTATTAGAACCTCCAGTGTTCTTTTTAATGCACATATTACACCTATAATTGTTATTGTAAATCCCAATGTAAATATTAAAATAATTTTTATAATGTCTATAACTTCCATTTCTTTTGTTACAAGTACAGTTGATATTCCATATGTTACAAGTATTATTCCTACTAGTATTGTAAATAACCATCTTTTCATTTTTGTACTTGATTTAAACCAAGATAAAAACCCCATCATAATTTCATTCTCCTATTATTTCAATTTCATTTTCTAATGTTTTATTATATTTTTCATATACTTTTTTCTTTACATATTCTATTAACTCTATAACATCACTTGCTTTTGCATTAGATATGTTTACTATAAATCCTGCATGTATTGTTGATACTTGTGCTCCCCCAATTGTATATCCTTTTAATCCACAATCATCTATTAATTTAGAACTTATAAAATCTGTTCCTCTTTTAAATGTACTTCCTGCATTTGGATATTTCATTGGTTGTTTATCTTTTCTATATTTGGAATATTCATCCATTTTTTCTTGTATTTTCTTCTTTTCGCCATACTCTAACTTTAATGTCGTTTCTAAAATTATATACTTTTTATTTGAAAATAAACTATTTCTATATGTAAACTTTTGGTCATCATTATTTAGTTCACATATATTTCCTTCATAATCCATACATAGTGTTTTTTCCACTATATCTTTCATTTCTTTACCATGAGCACCTGCATTCATTCTTACTGCTCCACCAATAGTTCCTGGTATTCCATAGGCAAATTCAAATCCCTGTATCTCTTCATTTAATAATTTTCCTGCAATTATAGAAAGCTTTGTTCCTGCTGATACTGTTACATATACATTTTTTTCTTCTTTTTGTATTTCTATTTTATCTATATCAATAATAATTACAATTCCACGAATTCCATTATCTTTTACTAAAACATTACTTCCATTACCCAAAATTGTAATATTTTGATTGTATTTTTTTGCAATTGCTATAGCATCTTTTAGTTCATCAACATCTTTTATTTTAATTAAAAAATCTGCATTTCCACCAATTTTAAAAGTAGTGTGTTTTTTCATTGGCTCATCTATATAAATTTTTCCAATAGCGATGTGTTTTTTTAAACATTCATACAATTCCTGTTTATTTATAATTTAACATTCCTTTCTATGGCATTTAATTAAACTTAAAAAATTTTCCAAGTTGCACCTATTAAAAGTTTGAAGATTTAACATATAAAGGTTTACCTTCACTAGTTTTTTTACCGAGTTATATTAATTACTTCTCCAGTTGTATAGTTAACTATATATTCATCTTCAGTATTTGATATTCCTAAATCTAATAATGTAGCTTTATCTAATCTATAATAATCTCTTGCTGTATAATTAGTAGGAATTTGTACTAATGTTATTCCTAATTCATCTGCAATTTGATTCATTTGCGATTCTTCTACTTTATATCCTACTAATAATTCATCTTTTTTAAGCAAATTATACTTAGTATATTGCTCAAATACTGCATGTTGCACAATATTTAGTTCAGATATGTACTTGCTATCTTTACTACTTGGAAGAATATTGGTAGTAATTGTAATCGTTGTTCCTGCAAGTATCATCAAAATAATTATTGTTACTATTAACGAAATAATTGTTATTCCTTTATTTTCTTTCATCTTTTCTCCTTAGTTTTTCATATTCTAAATCTTATCATTTTTTGATATATTTTACAATATTTTTTTCAATTTTAATAGTAATTTCATTATTAGTTAATTTGTTAAGTTATATGTCTTTTTGCAATTTTATGTAAAGTATGTTATAATATAAATATAAAAAAGCTGAAACTCTAAAAATAAAAAAATAGGAGGAAAAAACATGGCGGATTTTCAATGTTCTATATGCAAAATAAGAAAGGCAACTCAGAGATTACGGGTAGAAGGAGACTCCTCGACATATGTGACCCATGTTGAGAAAAACATGCTGTTTTGTAAAACATGTGCTCAACAAAATGGTCTAAATGTAATCCCTGCAATATACTGGGAACGCAAAAAAGGTTTTTATGGTGAGCTGCTGCTTCCATATGTATAGGTATTAAAAGAGAGAGTAAAACCAAACGGAGTCATCCTACATTATAGATGACTCCGTTTGGTTTTACTCTCTGGTCGTTACCCCACATCGAGTACATTTGTACTCTTTAGGAATTCTCTTGGGTAGCATCATTCCACAACACACAATCACTTTTTCATCCCGCTCTATATTTTTGCAAGAGTGAATGGTGTTTGCTTTGCACTCATTACAAAAAAGCACCTTTGGTAACATAATAACCTCCTAAATTTGTGAATTTGTACAACAGGTTTTTTCCTATATTTATATTATATCATGTTTAATTTAAAAAATGTTAAAAATTATTAAAATTCATATTAATTAAGTATTATATTTATTGCCATATTTTTAATATTTTGATATACTTTTTATAATTTTAATAATAAGGAGGAATTTATGTTATGAAATGTGCTATGTGTGGAATAAAAGCTTGTAAAAATGGTCTTGAAAATGCACCTAAAAATTGCCCAAGTCTTGATGAAAACATAAATAATATAAAAGAATTATATAAAACTGAAGAAAATTATACTATTGCCAAAATTTCTGCCAAACTTTCTACAGAGCAAGGTAAAACGAGAATTGAAGAAACTATGGATTTTGCAAAACAATGTGGATATAAAAAAATTGGGCTTGCTTTTTGTGGTGCTTTAGCAAATGAAGCACAAATCATTGATAAAGTTTTTACTTATAATGGTTTTGAAACCGAGTCTATTATGTGTAAGGTTGGAGGTATTTCAAAAGAAATTGTTGATTTAGAACATTCTGCAAATCCTATGTGTAACCCTATTACACAAGCAGAATTTTTGAATAATGCAAAAACAGATTTAAATGTTGTTATTGGCCTTTGTGTAGGACATGACTCGCTATTTATTAAATATTCTAAAGCACCAGTTACAGTATTAGCTGTAAAAGATAAAGTATTAGCCCATAACCCATTAGGTGCTGTTTATATGGCTGGTAAATACTATAAAAATAAACTATTTCCACCAAAAGATTAAAATAATACCCAATTATTAAACTTATTTTTGTGTAATAATTGGGTGTTACTTTGTTTTTCGGTATATTCTTAATAATTTCTTTATCCTACATCTTTTTCAGTTGATGCACTTTCTTTTGACAATTCGAAAAAAGATTTATTGTTATCATAAAAATTTATTGCATATAATCATCAATAAGTTCATAAAATTCTTTTTTATTTCCATATTCTATCGCAATTTATTATTTCTTTTTCTTTAAATGCCTTAAAAATATCTACATTATTCATATTTGCTATACTAAGTAAATATATAAAGCAATCGGCTAATTCTTCTTCAACATTGTCATTATATTCTTTTGCTATATCTAAATGTCCATTTGTGTTTTTTCTTATTGCTTTAGCAAGTTCTCCTAGTTCTTCTAAAAATAACATCATTTCTCTTTCGATGGTAACTCCATCAAATTTTCTAGCTTTTTTCATATCATTTATATATTCTTGAATTTCTGCAACAGAACTTTTTTCATTTAACAATTCCAATTTTTCTTTTAATTCCATATCTTACTCCTATAATTTCATTTCTTCTATTAGTAATCTTATTATCACTATTTATTATCCATACATCTGCTCCTAAATGATAAAAACCTCTGTAAAAAACTTTTTGATTATATTTTTCAATTATTTCGCCTGTTGGATTTCCATTATCATCTAGTACTTCCCATAATTCCATAACAGTATTGTCTCCTACATTAAAATTATTTTAAAATTCCTTTTTCATATAAATCATTAAATATTAGTTTATCTACTGGCGAAACTATATCTATATCTTTATAATTTAACCATCTTATTTCTTGAATTTCTGAACTAGGTTTTATATCTCCTCTAAATTCTGCTGTATAACAAGTCATTTTAACTATTATTCCTTCAGCCTTTCCATGTGCCTGTGCTTTAAATGTTCCATAATATTTTATTGTATCTTCTTTTATATCAATAGTTAATTCTTCTTTGCATTCCCTAATTAATGTCTGCTCATCTGTTTCATTTAGCTCTCTTTTTCCTCCTGGTAAATAATATATATCTTTTCCTTTTGATAATGTACTTAATATTTGTCTATCTTTTAGATATAATAATGCAATTTTATCAATTTCTTTCATCAATTATCCTCCAATTCATTCTAAATATAATTTTATATTTCATGTATTATATCTGCACTTTTTCTATTTTTACTCTATAAGTGAATCTTCTATTGTTAAACATTCTTTTTTATTTATTTTACTTTATAATGTTATATTTAGTAATCCTATACCGAACAGCTACCAAAAATACTGCAAAAACATCTAACAGCTTCGGCTTTTTTTCATTACTTTTTATTACAAAAGCTACTAATATTGTTAATACAATTGATACTGGCTTCGTATATGAACTCAACACTACAGAATTTGAAGATAAATAGTTGCCTAAATAAGTCGAACAAAATCCGAATGTTTGTTGTATAAATACCCACTTTAAAATGTTCTTATTCTTCTTATGATATTGTATTGTATAACCTTTTGAGAATATTATTGTTAATAACAAATTCAAAATAAAAATGAAACTCGCATTTGACCAATATTTTAAAATATAATGTGTTATATATCCCATTGTTATTTCACAAACTATTCTGATTATTAAATCCTTTTGTAATGATTTTATTTTTAGTTTTACATCTGCTAATGTAAAAACACCAATTAATGTTAATACTATTGATGCTAATGTAATTATACTAAACTGTTTTATTCCTAATATACTATCAATAATAAAAGCTAATATAATTCCTAAAGACATATATGTAACAGATTCGTATGGGTTTAAGTGTGTTAAACAACCAACTATTGTATGTTGCTGTTTGTATCTAACAAACATAGCTAATATCAGTAATATAATAGGAATTATGCTAAATTCAAACTTAAAATTATTTGTTAATATTTCTATAACTATCATTATTACTGAAAATGGAATCATTGATAAACACATGTAATAAAAATAATCATTTCTGCTTATTCCTTTATTTACTAAATGTTTATCTATATATGTTCCAATTGTTGCCATTAATGCTGATAATACTACTACTCCTAACATTGTTTTCTCCTAATAATTTATACTATCCATATCACTTGTTTATTTCTCAATTATATTCATATTATAGCATTGATTTTGAAAATTTACTATATATTATTTCATATTTATTCTCAAGCACACAATTATATAGGTTTTTTCTTCTAATTTACCTTGCTCAAGTATGACTAGGACATGCTAATTATATTAGTATGCAATACTTTATATTAGCACTCTCCTAAACATTCTCTTATACTACTTACTAGTTCAACATCCATTCTTTTTAGATGATTTTAATATTGTTTTTAAGCAAAAAAACAATCAGATTTTAGTTTCTGATTGTTTTCTGTATCAATTCTGTTCAATTTAGTTCGAACAGATACATCATTGGTGCCTTGAACTGGAATCGAACCAGTGACACAAGGATTTTCAGTCCTTTGCTCTACCAACTGAGCTATCAAGGCATATTTTTTGACTTCTAGTCTACCTTTGCTCTATTAATTGAGCTTTTAAGACCTTGTTTTTCTCATAAATAAAAAAATGGCGACCTGGAACGGGCTCGAACCGTCGACCTCTAGCGTGACAGGCTAGCGTTCTAACCAACTGAACTACCAGGCCATAAAAGAAAAATGGTGGTCGCAATAGGGCTCGAACCTATGACCCCCTGCTTGTAAGGCAGATG
>CAOJKP010000010.1 GCA_948438085.1 uncultured Clostridium sp.
TTCCATATATATTCTTGTAATCTTATCTTCAAGTGATTCTACTGTTTCTGGATATTTTATTTCATATTTCTCTATAGTATCTCTTATGTTTTTAGTTGGTTCAACTTGCTTAGCATCTTTGTTTGTTTTATTACCATGTATAACATTTTTTAATTTATTCCATAATTTCATAAAAATCACCTCATATATATTATAACAATTTTTTGTATTTAAGTCAATTTTATGTAAACGTTTCTTGTATTTATAGAATAAATTGTAGATTCTAATACTAGCATAATTTAAACTTTTCTATTATATACAACTAAAGACCAATAATTATAATTCTACTTATTGGTCTTTTATTTTTATTTTATTACTTTATTATTTTTTGCTGCTTTTACTAATGCTTTAAATAATGGTGCTGGTCTATTAGGTCTAGATTTAAATTCTGGATGAAACTGACCTGCTATAAAAAATGGGTGACTTGGTATTTCTACTATTTCCACTAAAGTTTTATCTGGTGATGTTCCTGAACATATCATTCCTGCTTTTTCTATTTGTTCTTTGTATTTATTATTAAATTCAAATCTATGTCTATGTCTTTCAGATATACTTACACTTTCATAAATTGATTTAGCTAGGGTATCTTCTTTTATTGTACATGGATATGCTCCTAATCTCATTGTTCCACCTTTTTTATCTACTCCAATTTGTTCATCCATTATATGTATAACTGGATTTTTGCAATTTTCATCAAATTCTGCTGAATTTACATCTTCTAATTTTAATACATCTCGTGCAAACTCTACAACTGCCATTTGCATTCCTAAACATATTCCTAAAAATGGAATATTATTTTCTCTTGCATATTTTATAGTTTGTATTTTTCCTTCTATTCCCCTATTTCCAAAACCTCCAGGTACTACAATTCCATTTAAATCTTTTAATAATTCTTTTGCATTTTTTTCATTTATTGTTTCTGAATCTATATATTTTACTTCTACATTTACATTATTTGCAAATCCACCATGTTGTAAACTTTCTGCTACAGATAAGTATGAATCTTCTAATTGTATATATTTTCCAACAATTGCTATTTTAACTTTCTCGTCACTTCTTTTTCTTATATTTTCAATCATTTTTTCCCATTCAGAATTATCTGGTTTACATTTATCTAATTGTAAATGTTTGCATGTTTCATCTGCTAAACCTTCTTCTTCTAACATTAATGGTACAGCATATAAGCAATCTGCAGTTTTATTTTGTATTACACTTGATTTTCTTACATTACAAAACAATGCAAGTTTATCTTTTATTGATTCTGGTATATCTGTTTGTGTTCTACACACAAGTATATCTGGTTTTATTCCCAAACTTTGTAATTCTTTAACAGAATGTTGAGTTGGTTTAGATTTCATCTCATTTGAACCATAAACATATGGCAATAGTGTAACATGTATATATAACACATCTTCTGGATTTCTCTCTAATCCAAATTGTCTTATAGCTTCTAAAAATGGTAAGCTTTCTATATCTCCAACTGTACCACCTATTTCTGTTATAACAATATCTATATTATCATTCTCAAAACTATAAATTTTTTCTTTTATTTCATTTGTTATATGTGGAATTACTTGAACTGTTTTTCCTAAATAATCTCCTTTTCTTTCCTTTTCTATAACATTTGAATATATTCTTCCTGTAGTTATACTAGAGTTTTTTGTTAGATTTTCATCAACAAATCTTTCATAATGTCCTAAATCTAAATCTGTTTCTGCTCCATCATTTGTTACAAATACTTCTCCATGTTCATATGGACTCATTGTTCCAGGGTCCACATTTATATATGGGTCAAATTTTTGTATTGTTACTCTATATCCTCTGTTTTTTAATAATCTCCCTAATGATGCCGCTGTTATTCCTTTTCCTAATCCAGATACAACTCCACCTGTTACAAAAATATATTTTGTATTCATACAATATACCTACTTTCCTCATTTTAAAAACAAACTAAAAAAACAGATTAAAAAAAATTCCAGAAAAATCGGTTTTTTTTTAATCTATCTTTAACATACATATAGTTTAACATTTATTTTTTTATATTTCAAGGGTTTTTGACAAATTCTAACACATTTTTATTACTACACTAAAATATTATTGCTTTTAAAAATTAAATATATAAAAAAATCCACAATAATAATTAATATAAATCACAATCAACCTATCCTAGTAAAATTTATAAAATATTTCCATTAATATAGTTATATAATTATTCAAAAAAGTCGCATTTTGTCGAATGTTCATAAAATATTTACATTCGTTTCATTTGCTCTTTTACATAAAATATGATATAATTATATTAACTGTTATGATACAGTTGGTTTGAAATCTTCATAAAAAATTAACGAATGGAGGAGATTATTATGTTTCATTGTAGAGTCATTTACATTGATAGAGATAGCTTTTGGTGGCTTGCAGAAGCTGTTTCTAACAACCCACGAACTGGAGATATACAGTTAATAGAACCGTATTCTCCCGAATACAAATCACAGTGGCAAAAGATCATCGAGAAGATTGGCGAGAATGCACAGCAAATGGTTCTCTTTTATGAGAACTGCCAGCAGTGTTACGAGCCACTGAATAAGACAGATAACAGCAAAGAAGGCAGTGAAGTTGTCTTAAGAAATGTAATACCTGCCTAACAAACGAAATCTACAATTTCTAACAAGTGTACACCCATTGGGTGTACACTTTTCCTTGACTTTTTTTATGAATTGTTTTATTATATTTTTATTAAATTTAAGGAGGTTTTTTTATGGATTTAAAAGGGTCTAAAACAGAGGCTAATTTAAAAGCTGCTTTTTCAGGAGAATCTGAAGCAAGAAACAAATATACTTATTTTGCTAGTGTTGCAAAAAAGGAAGGTTATGAGCAGATAGCAGCATTATTTTTAGAAACTGCAGAAAATGAAAAAGAACATGCAAAAATTCATTTTAAATATTTACAAGGAATTGGAGATACTATGTCTAACTTAGCAGATGCAGCAGCAGGAGAAAATTATGAATGGACAGATATGTATAAAACGTTTGCCGAAGAGGCTGAAGAAGAAGGATTTACAGAAATAGCTGCAAAATTTAGAATGATTGGTGAAGTAGAAAAACATCATGAAGAAAGATATAGAAAATTATTAGAAAATATACAAGAAGGTAAAGTATTTAAAAAAGGAAGTATTGTTATTTGGAAATGTAGAAATTGTGGTCATATACATGTTGGTTTAAATGCACCAGAAGTATGTCCTGTATGTGCACATCCACAATCATTTTTTGAAATAGATGCTCAAAATTATTAGAAAATTAGTACAACATTTCAGTTATAAATTAATAGTTAATATACATGTGTAATTAGCACGAGTGAAGCGAAAACTTCGTATATCATATCAGTCATATAATAAAATAAAATGTGAATACAGTTCACATTTTATTTTATTATTTTACCTATTAAATCATAATCTTTTACAGAAATAATTTTACATTTAACAAATTTTCCTATTAAATCAACATTCTTATCTTCAATTTCTATAAATACAACTCCATCCATATCTGGCACATCCATATATGTTCTACCTATATAATATTTATTGTTTAAAGATTTAGATTCTATTAATATTTCATATTCTTTTCCTATATGTTTTTCTAATTCTTCTTTTGATATTTCTAGTTGTGATTTCATTATCTTATTATATCTTGACTTTTTAGTTGAATGATGAATTTGTTCTGGTAGTTTTGCTGCTGGTGTTTCATCTTCTTTTGAATACATAAATGCACCTAATTTATTAAACTTAGCTTTTTTTATAAAATTATGTAATTCCTCAAATTCCTCATTAGTTTCACCTGGAAATCCCACTATAACTGTAGTTCTTAATATTACATTTGGTATTTGTTTTTTTAGTTTTTGTATTAATTCCTCAATACTTTTTTTATCGCTTTTTCTGTTCATTCTTTTTAAAATTCTATTATTTATATGCTGTATTGGTATATCAAAATATTTACAAATTTTACTATTATTTTTAACTACATCAATTAATTCATCTGTTATTGTTTCTGGATATGCATATAAAAATCTTATCCATTTTATACTATTAATTTTACTAATTTCTGAAAGTAATTTTGCAAGCATTGGCTTATTATATATATCCATTCCATATTTTGTTGTATCTTGTGCAATTACAATTACTTCTTCTATTCCCTCTTTAGCAAGTTTTTGTGCTTCTTCTAATATATCCTCCATTTTTCTACTTACAAATGGTCCTCTTATTTTAGGTATACTACAATATGTACACCTATTACTGCATCCTTCTGCTATTTTTAAATATGCCGTCTTATCTCCTGTTGTAATTACCCTATCCATAAAATCTAACTGTATCTTTTCTTTATTATTTAATTCTAAATTTAGTTTTTTAGATACAATTTTCCAAAACTCTTCGTAATCATTACATGTAACAAATAAATCTATTTCTGGCAATTCTTTTTTTAATTCTTCTTTATATCTTTGTACTAAGCAACCTGTTGCAATTAGATATTTGCATTTTTGTTTTTTATATTCTGCCATTTCTAATATTGTGTTTATAGCTTCTTGTTTTGCACTTTCTATAAATCCACATGTATTTATTACTATTATATCTGCTTGTTTTGGATTATTTACTATATTAAATTTATGCTTTTTAAATGCCCCTATCATCATTTCTGTATCTACTAAATTTTTACTACATCCTAGTGAAACAAAACCTATATTTAACATTGTATTCATTCCTTTTTTAATTAATTATCCATTTTTATTAATATATTAAACTATACACTACATCAGCGCGAAGGAAGAAATGTATAAAAATATTTTAGAACGATGAGAGCCATGCGTGGGGACCAATAGAAACTGTCAAAATGTGTTAACATTTTGTACTGTTTCATTGGGGAATGGCGACTGTTCAAAATATTTTTATACATTTACTTCTTTGGAGCGATAAATTAGAGTCAAATTAAATATTAATATATTTTATCATATTTTTATTAATTATTCTAGACTATTTTAGGTATTTTATATATAATCTAATAAATACATTTTTAGGAGGTAAAAAAATGACACCACACAATGAAGCAAATATAGGAGATTTTGCAAAAACAGTACTTATGCCTGGAGACCCAATGAGAGCAAAATTTATTGTCGAAAAATATTTAGATAAAGCAAAATTAATAAATTCTATAAGAGGAATGCTAGCATATACTGGCTTTTATAAGGATAATAAAATTTCAGTTATGTCTTCTGGAATGGGAAATCCTAGTATGGGAATTTATTCTTACGAATTATATAAATTCTACAATGTAGAAAATATTATAAGAATTGGTACTTGTGGAGCATATATTGATAAACTGAATTTAAAAGATTTAATTTTGGTTGAAAAATCTTTTAGCACTTCAAGCTTTGCTACAAACCAAAATGGTTGTACAGATAATTTAATTTCTTCTAGTCCATTATTAAATTCAATTATTGAAAATACCGCTAATGACTTAAAGCTAAGTATTAGTAAAGAAATTATACATTGCTCTGATGTCTTTTACTCTAGTGTAAATGATTTTGAAAAATTAAAAGAACAATATAACTGTGCTGGTATTGAAATGGAAAGTTTTGCCCTATTTCATAATGCAAATGTACTTTCAAAAAATGCAGCATGTATTTTATCTGTTTCAGATTCTTTTGTAAAACCAGAAAAATTATCAAGTAGTGAACGTCAATTAGTTTTAGATAATATGATAAAACTTGCTTTAGAAAGTGCTATTAATATTAAATAATCATAAAAGTATTGATTTTTTTATGTTTTTTTTATATATTATTATAAAAATAAGAAAGGAAGCATTTATATGGAAAATATAAACACACTAATTTTTGGACATAAGAATCCAGATACAGATTCTATTTGTTCAAGTATTGTACATTCTATTTTAGATAAAAAAAATGGATTGGAAACTAAACCTGTAAGATTAGGTAAAATTAATAAAGAAACTCAATTTGTATTAAATTACTTAAATTTAGAAGCACCTGAATTAATTGAAAAAGTTGAAGAAGGACAAAATGTATTATTAGTAGATCATAATGAATTTAACCAAAGTGTAGATGGAATCGAAAAAGCAAATATTTTAGGAGTAACAGATCATCATAAAATAGCAAACTTTCAAACTTCTACACCTCTATATTTCACTTCTAAACCATATGGTTGTACTGCAACTATACTTTTTGAAGAATTTAAAAGATTAGGTCATGAAATTGGAAGAACTGAAGCTATTTTAATGCTTAGTGCAATTATTTCAGATACATTATTACTTAAATCTGCAACAACAACTAAACATGATGAAATTGCTTTGGAGGAATTAGCTAGTCTTGCTAATATAAATGCACAAGAATATGGATTAGAAATGTTAAAAGCAGGAACTTCTTTAGATGATTTACCTGTAGAAGAATTAATTTTAGATGCCAAAAGTTTTAGCAAAAATGGTATAAATTTTGTTATAGCTCAAGTAAATACAGTTTCTTATGATGATGTTTTAAAAAGAAAAGTTGAAATTGAAAATGCTATTAATAAAATAATAGAAAGAGATAACCTTAACATTTTTGTTTTTGCAATTACAGACATTTTAAATTGTAATTCTAAAATAATAGCACTAGGAAAAGATGTTAATATTGTAGAAAAAGCATTTAATGTAAAACTAGAAAATAATGTTGCATTTTTAGAAGGTGTTACTTCAAGAAAAAAACAATTAATACCTCCTATAGATGCTTGTGTATAATAAGTGCGACTTTCAAGTCTCAATGAAAAATTAATAGAATGATTCTTTATAATCATTCTATTTTTATATTATTTTTCCTCCGCCTAAAACTATATCCCCCACATAAAATACTGCAGATTGTCCAGAAGTTATTCTTGCAACTGGATTTTTAAATGTTACTTTTATTAAATCATCTTGTATTTTTTCAATTGTAGCTTTTTCTTCTTTACTTGAATACCTAACCTTTACCGATACTTCCATTTTATCTTTTAAGTCATCTATTAATAATAAATTTATATTATTAACATACATTTCAGTTCTATAAATTTCCTCTCCTGTTCCAACTATTACTTCGTTTTTGGGAACATTAAAACCAATTACAAATAATGGCTCACTATAGCTTATACCAAGCCCCTTCCTTTGACCAATAGTATAATTATATAATCCTAAATGTTTTCCTAAAATTTCACCATTTTTATTTACAATATTCCCTTTTTGGGGTTTAATATTAGAATTTTCTTCTAAAAACTTTTTATAATTCCCATCTGGTATAAAGCATATATCTTCACTATCTGGCTTATTTGCAACACTTAAATTATAATTTTTTGCAATTTTTCTTATTTGCTCTTTATTTTCAAAATCTCCTAATGGAAAAATTATATGTGGAAGAATTTCTTTTGGTATATTCCATAACACATAACTTTGATCTTTTTTTATTGAATTTGATTTTTTTAATACATACCTTTTATATTCTTTACTATATTCAACCTTTGCATAATGTCCTGTTGCTATATAATTACATTCTAATTCAATTGATTTTTTATAGAATGCACCAAATTTTAAATATTTATTACATTCAATACATGGATTTGGTGTTTTACAACTTTTATAACAATCTATAAAATCCTCTATTACATATGTTTTAAAATCCTTTTGACAGTTTAAAGTATAATGTGGTATATCAATTTTAGAACATACCTTTTTTGCATCATTTGTTGAATCTATCGAGCAACAACTTCCCTCTTCATCGCATTCTTTGCTTTCCCATAATTTCATTGTGGCTCCAATTACTTCATAGCCTTGTTCTTTTAATAATAATGCTGATACGCTACTGTCTACTCCTCCACTCATTCCTAATAGTACTTTTTTATTTTCCATATTATTTTTATATATTTTTAATATATTAATCCTTTCCATATTCTAAACTATCAATTATTTGTTTTAATTCTTCTTTTGTAAATTCATATTTTTTATTACAGAAATGGCATACTGTCTCTATTTTTTCTTCTTTAGATACCATGTCCTCTAATTCTTCTTTTCCAAGTGTTGTTAGTCCTCTTTTAAATCTTTCTTTTGAACAATCACACTCATACACAGGTATTATATTTTCTTCTATAATTTTTACATTTTCATCACCTGTTACTCTTTTTGCAATTTCTTCTAAAGACATATTATTATCTAGCATTTTACTTATAGGCTCTATATTTTTTATACTTTCTTCTATTTTTTTAATTTCAGACTCTGTTGCATCTGGCATTAAATTTAATAAATATCCACCTGATTTAGATACTCCATCTTTATTTACAAGTACTCCAAGTGATACTACAGTTGGTGTTTGTTCTGAAGTTGCAAAATAATTTGTAAAATCTTGTGCAATTTCACCCGATATTAGTGGCACCATTCCAATATATGGTTCTTTAAGTCCCAAATCTTTTATAATGTTCAAAAATCCAGATTTACCAACTGCTCCAGATACATCTAACTTTCCATCTTTATTTAAAGGTATATCAACTGTTGGATTTTGTACATATCCTTTTAATTTTGGAAAACAGTTTGCACTCACAACAATATTGCCAATTGGTCCATCTCCCTTTACTTGAATTGTCAAATTATTATCTAAATCTTTCATATTAATAGCCATCATAGATGCTATAGTTATAACTCTACCAAATGCTGCTGTAACTACTGGGCTAAAATCATGTAAATTTCTTGCACTTTCAACTAAATATGTTGTATTCGCACATATAATACTTACTTTTCCATTGTATGCTAAAAATTTAATTATTCTATCATTATTTTCCATTATAAATTATTTCCTCTCTTATATATTGTTATTATTATAACATATTTTTGTCTATTTACAAGAGTTGTTTATTAAGTAACAAGGTCTTTCATTGAATTACAAACTTGTAGCTACAAGAAGAGCAGTGGATTAGCCTCCACCGCTCTTCTTGAAAAGCCGTATCAATTTCTCCCACAGATATTCTCTGTGGTGGAAAATATGTGTTACAGATATACTGTACCTTTTAGTAATATCTCCCATATCATAGTCCTCGTAGAACATTATTGTTCCTAAGAACTTGCCTTTGGGTTGAATTGGAGCGCCAGTAGGGTATGCATAAAAAATATGCCTTTCTTTTTTTTCTTCGGTAGAAACAATCGCATATATCACACAAGTATTGTTTTGATTTTCTACTGAAAGAATCTTCGCACCACGTGGCATAAGTATTTCATATCTTCCTACAACACATGCTCCTTCTCCTAATTGGTATTTGTATATGGCTTTTATGGCTTTCATTTTTAACCCTCCTAATATTTTATATTTATATAATTATTGGAGAGTATTAATCTCTCCAAATATCATATACTTAAAGAGATTAAAAATATATTGTATAATTATTTTACCATATATTTACATAATTTTCAACTTTGTTTTTTAGAACTGTACTTACTTTGTTTTCTTTTTTGTTTTTGTTGTTTTTTCTTTTTTATTGCCTTTTCTTCTATATCTACTTTTTCTAAATTTTCTACTTTTTCTCCTGGTTTTGGTTTGTTCCATGAAATATAGTCACATGATGCAGGATTATTTTCACATATATAGTAATTTCTTTTTTTCTTTGTTTTTCTTATTTGTACTTTTGCTCCACATTTTGGACATGGTACATCAATAGTTTCTATAAATGGTTTTGCATTTTTACATTCTGGATATCCTGGACATGCTAAAAATTTTCCATATTTTCCATATTTTATTACCATCATTCTTCCACATTTCTCACATGGAACATCTGAAACTTCTTCAACTAATTCAACATGTTCTAATTCTTTTTCTACTTTTTCTAATGTTTTTTCAAATGGTGTATAAAATTGCTTCATTATTTTTTTCCAGTCTTGTTTTCCCTCTGCTATTTTATCAAACTCATTTTCCATGTCTGCTGTAAATTCTACATTTAATACATCTGGAAAATTTTCTACTAATAATTTATTTACTATTTTTCCTAAATCTGTTGGTATTAATTGCTTTTGAGTTTTTTCGATATATCTTCTTTCTAATATAGTTGTAATTGTTGGAGAATAAGTACTTGGTCTTCCTATTCCTTTTTCCTCTAATGCCTTAACTAAGCTTGCTTCTGTATAACGTGGTGGTGGTTCTGTAAAGCTTTGCTTTGTGTCAATTTTTTTCTTTGTTAAAATTTGTTTTTCTTCTATTGGTGGTATTTTTGTATTCTCTTCGTCTTGTTCATTATCATTTCCTTCTACATAAAGTACCATAAATCCTTTAAATTTTAAATTTTGTCCATTTGCTTTAAATGTATATCCATTTGCATCTATTGAAGCCTGTATTGTATCAAAAACTGCCTGAGACATTTGACTTGCTATAAATCTATTATATATTAGTTTGTATAGTTTATATTGGTCATTAGTTAAAGAATCTTTTATATCATCTGGTTTTATTTCTATATATGTTGGACGTATTGCCTCGTGTGCATCTTGAGCATCTCCACTAGTTTTATAATATCTATTATCATAATATGATTCTCCATATGTTTGTACAATTTCTTTTTTTGCAGCAGCTCTTGCAACTTCTGAAATTCTTGTTGAATCTGTTCTCATATATGTTATTAATCCAACTGAACCTTTTTGTGGAATTTTTACTCCTTCATATAATCCTTGTGCAACAGACATTGTCTTTTTTAATGTAAAACCAAGTTTTCTTGATGCTTCTTGTTGCATTGTGCTTGTTGTAAATGGTGGAGCTGGTGTTCTTTTCTTTTCACCTTTTTTTACTTCTTGTACAATATATTTTGCATTATTAATTTTATTTAGTATATCTTGAACTTCTTCTTGATTATGAAGTTCCATTTTCTTATTATCTTTTCCGTAAAATTTTGCTTCAAATTCTTTTTTGCTTTTTTCATCTTTTAAAATTGCATATATATTCCAATATTCTTCTGGAATAAACTTTTCTATTTCATCTTCTCTTTCTACTATTAACCTTACTGCAACAGATTGAACTCTTCCTGCTGATAGTCCTCTTCTAACCTTTTTCCATAATACAGGGCTTATTTTATATCCAACTATTCTATCCAACACTCTTCTTGCTTGTTGTGCATTTGTTAAATTTATATCTATTTTTCTAGGGCTTTTTATTGCCTCTTGAACAGCACCTTTTGTAATTTCATTAAATGTAACTCTTATGTTATCTTTTTCATTTATTTCTAAAATATGGGCTAAATGCCATGCTATTGCTTCGCCTTCACGGTCAGGGTCAGTTGCAAGATACACTTTTTTTGCAGATTTTGCTTCTTTTTTTAATTCCTTTATTAAATCTCCTTTGCCTCTAATATTTATATATTCTGGTTCAAAATTATTATTTACATCTACACCTAATTTAGATTTTGGAAGATCTCTTATATGTCCCATAGATGCAATTACTTTTGTGTTTCCTCCTAAAAATTTTTTTATTGTATTTGCCTTAGCTGGTGATTCCACTATAATCAATTTTTCAGCCATTTTTTACTCCTTTTTTATTTTTTACTTTTATCATTCTAGACTATACCTAAAAATTTTGCAATAGTTTTAGCAAAGAAATTACTAAAATATGGTAATAAATAGACTATACAATTAAGTTACTGCTTGAAGGAAATAGATATAAAATATTCATTATGTTTTATATCTATTTTCTTCGAGCTAAAACATTTATGAATTAAACTTTAGTAAAAATCCTTTAACTAGATTAAAAGAATGCAAAATATAAACTTTATATTTTACATTCTTCTAATTACTATTCTTCTTCAAAAGATTCCTTTGATACTCCACATAATGGACATACCCAAGTATCTGGTAATTCTTCAAATGGAGTTTCTGGTGCAATTCCATTGTCTGGATCTCCTATTTCTGGATTATATTCATATCCACATACTGAACATTTATACATACTCTCTCCTCCTCTTAATTTAAATATATTTTTATATCCAATACCAACTACAGCTATTACTATTAATGCAAATGACAATGCTTTCCATATACCACTTTCCATTAATATTATTGCAAACATTCCAAATGTTGCACTTATTCCATATAAAATAAGAACCGCTTCTTTTTGTGTAAAACCTTTTTTTAATATTCTATGATGCAAGTGACCTTTATCTGGCATTACAATAGCTTTTAGTGATTTTCCTTTTATTATTCTTCTAATTATCGCAAATATTGTATCAAATACTGGTAATCCTAAAACTATTAGTGGAGCAACTATTACTATTAATGTATATGTTTTAGCAATTCCGTAATATGGAAATTACAGCTAAACTATATCCTAAAAAATTTGACCCTGTATCCCCAATAAATGTTTTTGCTGGATTAAAATTAAATGGTAAAAATCCTGTCAATGCTCCTGCCAATGCAGTAATTAGAAGTATTGCAATTATTGGTGCATCATTAAGTGAAAATATAATTAATAAAGACAAACAAGATATTAAAGAAATTCCTGATGATAATCCATCTAACCCATCTATTAAATTAATTGCATTTGTTATTCCAACTATCCAAGCAACTGTTAATATTGATGAAAAAGCCTCACTAAATCCTATTTGGTTAAAAAATGGTATATTTATATGTTCTATTTTTATTCCACTTTCTACAATAACAATTGCAGCTAAAATTTGACCTGATAATTTAAATAATGGGTGAACTCCTTTCACATCATCAATAAAGCATGTTATTCCAATTATTATTCCACCAATCAAAAATCCTATTAATTTTATATAATAGTGCTCTTCTCCATTTAAATTTATACTTTGCTCAATGCTCATTATAATAAGTAAATATATAATTGAAACTAAAAAACCTAGTATTACTGCTATTCCTCCCAGACGTGGCATTGGTTTTTTGTTAATCCTTCTTTCATTTGGTAAATCAACTGCTCCTACTTTTTTAGCTAATTTAATTGTATAAGGTGTAATTACAAATGAGGTAATAAATGCTAATAAGAATGCTATTGCTATATCTCCCCACATATTATCCTCCTAGTTCATTTTTTGTTTTTTTGTTCACAATATATCATATAAGTTGTCATATTACAATAATTTTTTAATATATTTGTTACAACTAGGAGGTTACTTATGAAGATAATACTAATTCAATTTAAAAAATTATTCTTACCAGTATTTCTTTGTTTATTTACACTTTGTTTAATTATATTTTCCAGTCAAAACTTAATTGCTGCTAAAAATGGATTAATGATTTGGGCTAATTCTATAGTTCCTTCTTTGCTTCCATTTTTTATTACTACTGAGCTTTTAATGCATACTCCTGTAGTAAATTATTTAGGAAAATTACTAGATAAATTTATGAAACCTATTTTTAACGTTTCTGGAATTGGAGCTTTTCCTTTTATTATGGGAATTATAAGTGGTTATCCAACTGGTGCAAAAATTGTTAGTACATTTAAAGATAATAATATATGTTCTACAGCAGAATGTGAAAGATTACTTGCGTTTACTAATAATTCTGGTCCTTTATTTATTATTGGTACAGTTGGGATTAGCATATTTGGTGATACAAGAATTGGATTATTACTCTTATTAATTCATATTATTTCTTCTGTATTAGTTGGAATTATATTTAGATTTTGGAAATATAATGATAAAATTTATTGTAAAACATCTAAAAATTGTACTCTAAATAATTCAAATTTAACTATCTCAAATTTAGGTGAAATACTTGGCAATTCTATTACTAAATCTATTAATACTGTAGTTACTATTGGTGGATTTGTTGTTATTTTTAGCGTTTTTTTATCTATTTTAGAAAACTCTGGTGTTTTAACTCTTCTTTCTAACTTTTTATACAAATTATTATCCATATTCGGATTTGACTTTAATAATATTCATGCTCTAACATCTGGTTTGTTTGAAATAACAAATGGTTTAAATAAATTAGGTATAATTTCCAATTCATTTGCATCTAATAGTATTATAATAGCTTCTTTTTTACTAGGATTTGGAGGATTATCTGTATCACTACAAGTTTTAAGTATTATATCTAAGAGTAATCTGTCTATTAAACCTTATTTATATGGAAAATTTTTGCATGGAATTATAGCAAGTATTATTACTTTTATTATTATTAACAATTTTAACTTTTTTAGTATAGATATACCACATACTTTTTCTACAAATGTTAATAGTTTGAATATTAATTATATAAATAATCATTTTTACATTATTTGTGGTACATTAATTCTACTTATGTTTATATTACTTCGAATCAAAAAGAAAAAATATAGTAGCTAAATGGAGGTCTTTATGGATAGAAATGTTGATTTTAATAGCTTTCAAAGTTTTGATGGAAATTATTTTGATCCTAATAATTTAAATCAGGATCCTATGTTTAATCCAGTAGTGCAATATGAGCAAGCCTATATGTATTATAGATATCTTGCTATGCAAATGGAATATAAAATTAAGTGCAAAGAATACGAAAAACTTTGTGGCGGCTCTAATAATAGTCAAAGACGTGTTGAATAACACGCCTTACTTTATTACATCTATTATGGTTTCAATTTTATTTACTATATTTTCAGTAATTTCATAATTGTTTAGCAAATCTTTTACTGCATTAATGCCAAGTTGTTCGTTATTAGCATGAATATATGCTAATACATCATTTTCCTTGACATACTCTGACACTTTTTTTGCTAATACAATTCCAACACTATTATCTATTTTATCTTCTTTTTTAATTCTTCCTGCTCCTAAATCTCTAGATATTTTTCCAACTGTTTGAGCATTAATACTGTTTATATATCCTGATTTTTTTGATAACACTGGCAATATATATTTTGCTTTTTCAAATTTATCTATATTATCTATATATGATATGTCTCCTCCCTGATTTTCTACTAATTCTCTAAATTTATTCAGTGCTTTTAGACTATTGATTGTATCCATAATTATTTTTTTGTTTTTTGCTATATCTTCACCCTTTCCAACCAATTTCATCATATGCGCACCTAATTGTAATACTACTTCTTTAACATCCTCAGGCATATCTCCTTTTAAAGATTTAATTGCTTCTATTACTTCTAAATTGTTACCAACAGCATATCCTAAAGGTTCATCCATATTTGTAATTATACATACTGTTTCCCTATTAGCTAGTTTTCCTATATTAATCATTTTATTAGAAAGTTTTATAGCTTCTTCTTTATTTTTCATAAAAGCTCCGCTTCCACATGTTACATCTAATACTATTTTATTTGCTCCTGCTGCTATTTTTTTACTCATTATACTTGATGCTATAAGCGGAATACTTGATGTGCATGATATTGTATCCCTAAGAGCATACATCTTCTTATCTGCTGGTGCCAAATTCATCGTTTGTCCTATTAAACTTATTCCTATTCTCCTTACATTTTCAATAAATTCATCTATATCAATTGATGTGTTATAACCTGGTATTGACTCTAATTTATCTATAGTTCCCCCAGTAAATCCAAGCCCTCTTCCAGACATTTTTGCAACAGGAATATCTAAGGCAGCAATTATAGGTAGCAATATTAAGCTTATTTTATCTCCTACTCCTCCTGTACTATGCTTATCAACTACATTACTTCCAAAAATAGATAAATCTAATATTTCCCCAGAATTTGCCATTGCTAATGTTAAATTGGTTGTTTCTTCATCATTCATTCCATTAATATATATTGCCATAATTAATGCCGATGCCTGATAATCTGTTATATTTCCACATGTGTATTCTTTTACAAAAAAATTAATTTCTTCTTTTGATAGTTCTTTTTTATCTCTTTTTTTTGCAATTATATCTAATATATCCATTTATTTTTAATTTCCTCTCTTTTGTAATTTATATAAAATTTTTTACAAAACTCTTTCTATGTATAGGACAAATTCCATTTTCTTTTATTGCGTCAATATGTGCTTTTGTTCCATATCCTTTATGTTTCTCAAATCCATATTGTGGATATATTTCATCCCACTGTCTCATTATTCTATCTCTTGTAACTTTTGCCAAAATCGAAGCAGCAGCAATTGAGTAGCTTTTTGCATCTCCTTTTATTATAGATTCGTAAGGTATTCCTAAAGTGTTAATATGTGTTAGAGCATCTACTAAAATCAAATTTGGTTTTATTTCTAAGTCTTTTATGGCATTTGTTAGTCCTTCTTTAGTTGCATTTAAAATATTTATTTCATCTATTGTTTCTTGTTCTATAATACCTATTCCATAACAAATAGCTTCTTCTCTTATTTGTTCATATAATACTTCTCTTTTCTTTTCAGATATCTTTTTCGAGTCATTTACTCCTTCTATCATTGATTCTTTTGGCATTATTACTGCAGCTACTACAACTGGTCCTGCAAGTGGTCCACGTCCTGCTTCATCTATTCCACATATATATTGTATATTTTTATCTTTTTCATAAATTTCATTTTCAATTTTTTTTATTTCTTGTAATCTTAATAATTCTTTTTCTTTCATTATATATTCAAATCCTTCATTTCTGATAATTTATAATATGTTGTGTTTTCTATTTTGAATCCTTTTACATAAATTATTTCTTCTGTTTGATAATTCACAACATATCCATCACCTATTTCTATATTATATAATCCTATCTCATCTAAGTCTTCTTGTGATAATAAATAATAATTTTGTGCATCTTCTATAATTGATTGTGATATTAAATTCTGAATTTGTTCATTTCCGAGTTATATCATTTACCTTTTGTCCTTTTAATAAATTCTCATCTTTATTAAAGTTTGATTCTTCAAAAATTACCTTTGCTTTTGCTTGAATTAATAACATATTTGTATTTATACTTTGAAGTTTTGCTGATTTTATTACATTTCCCCCAACAGAAATGGAAACTCCCGCTATAATTATAAGTACAATTATTACTATAACAAGTGATACTATGGTTATTCCTTTATTATTTCTTGCCATTATTTCCTCCTTTTATCAATTATTATTTTTTATATTATATATATTAATTAATTAATTTTCAAGTAAAAGATTTTTTATATAGCAACATTTTTTTCACATTTTTTTCACATTTCTATTGTATTATATAAGAGATTTAGGATATATTATTATTAATTGGAGGTAATATAAATGGAAAATAATAATCAAGAATTTCAACCTACATATAAAGTAGTAGATTATCAAGAAAAAAAACAATCAAAAAATAATTTTTCAAAAAGTATATTTGTTCCTTTTATTTCTGGAATATTAGGAACAACTTTAGTTATTGGAACATGTTTTGGAGTTCCTAATATAAGGAATCAACTTTTAGGAACTAACGAAACCTCAGTTCAAACTTCTAGTCCTACAAAAAGTGAAAACAATTCTATATCTAGTAGTGTTACTCAAATATCTCTTTCTGGATATTCAGATACAGCAATTTCAGTTGCGGAAAAAGTTCGTCCTTCAATTGTTGGTATTACTGTTCAGTATTCAGTTAATTCTATCTTTTCTAGAAATCCTTCATCCGCTGAAGCATCTGGTTCTGGAATAATTATTAGTGAAGATGGATATATACTAACAAATAACCATATTGTAAGCAGTAGCTCAAGTTCTTCATACTATTCAGTAACTGATGCAACATCTGTTAGTGTTTATTTATATAATGATGAAACAGCCTATCCAGCAAAAATAGTTGGTACTGATGAACAAACAGATTTGGCTGTTATAAAGATTGACAAAACAGGCTTACAAAGTGCTGAATTAGGAGATTCTAATAGTGTCAAAGTTGGAGAATTTTCTATGGCTGTTGGAAATCCTCTAGGATTAGAAAGTAGTGTAACTTGTGGTATTATAAGTGCTGTTAACAGGAAAGTTACAGATTCAGATGGAAAAACATATACTTTGCTTCAAACTGATGCCGCAATAAATTCTGGTAATAGCGGTGGTGCATTAGTTAATGCTGAAGGTAAGGTTATTGGAATTAATACACTAAAATTATCTGGAACTGGAATTGAAGGAATGGGATTTGCTATTCCAATTAGTTCAACTGTTGACATATATGAACAATTAATACAATATAACAAAGTTAAAAGACCTTATATAGGGATTTCTGGTTTAGATTTAGATGAAGAGACTGCCAAAAGAAATAATTTAGTTGTTGGTATTTATGTTAAAGCAATAGATGACTTTTCTGCTGCTGAAAAAGCTGGCTTAAAAATTGGTGATGTTATTATTGAAGCAGAAGGTAAATCTATAAAAAATATGGATGAATTAAATGAAATTAAAAATGCCAAGTCAATTGGTGATAAGATGAATATAAAAATAGTAAGAAATGGTGAACAAAAAGATATTGAAATAACTCTACAAGAACAATAATTTATTTCTTGTTTCAAATTAAATAGATTATTTAAATTATTTTTCATATTAAGCACATTAAGTTCACAAATTGAACAAATTTTATTGTTATATTATATTTATTAAAACATCCCCTTTTATTTAATAAGCACATTCAGTCTAATGAATGTGCTTATTTTTTATATAATAGGAAAGTTCTCTGAACTTCCTATTATATAAATACATTCCACAGAAAAATTACTTTGTAATTTTTCGCGGGCAAACAAAGACGCGGACTTTAATGTTTTGAATAATGCAAATGTTATTAATGTCCGCTTTTGTTCTATAATAGTTTTTTCTATTTAAAACATTTTAAAATACAATAACATCTGTTTCAGATGTAAAATTATTATTTCCGTATGGATATAATATATAAAGATGATTATCTTTTCCTATAAAATATATATTTGTGTTATCAATCTTATACATATCATTTCCAATATCCCTTGTGTATACATTATATCCAAGATTTTTTAGTTTATTAGCTTCTTCATTAGCTTTTTTTATTTTGTCTTGAATTCTATTTTCTACATTTTGTGTATTTAAACCTTTTATTTCCATAATTTGTTGTAAATTTATTGGCTCATTTGTACTTAAATTATAATTATATGTTTGAATTATAACTCTTTGAGGATTATTTCCCTCTTTTAATGTTGATTTAATAACTAAAGATAATATATTAGAATTAACATAGCTCATATAGTCTACATTGTATATTGTATTATTTGTTGCATTTAATATTATATCTCTTGCTTTTTCTGCAAATATTGAATCAATTTCTTTATTAATTTTTTCTACTGTAAAATTAGATATATTTATATATGGTATATCTATCTTCATACTATATTTGTTATCTACTACTTCTTCTTTTTTATATAAAGTAAAGATTAAATCATTATTTGATTCTACTTTTGTTATTCCATTTAAAGAAATTCTATTATTTTGGTAATCTAGAGTATTTTTAAATATATTATTGAAATTCTTTTCTATATTTTCTAATTCAGCCAATAGCTCTTGATTTATATCGTTAGAAGGTTCCTCCTCTTTTTTAGGATTTTCTTTACCGTAAAAAAATTGCATATAAACTCCTACATTTATTGCTACTATACATATAATAATTATTATTATGAACATCAAGGTTCTTAAATTAAACTTAAATTTCATAATTTTCATCCTTTCGTAAAATATATTTAAATTATATCATTTAAACATTAAAAATGTAAAGAAATTATTTGATAATTATTGACTTTTTACATAATTTGTATTAAAATAGTTACGCAATTATTTATTATGAGATAAAAAAACTTCTCCCCGGTAGATTTTTTATTTTATAATAGCTTATTTAATAATAAAATTAATGAATGGAGGGTATTTATTACCATGAATAATACAACATATAGTATAAAAAAAGATGATATTGAAAGAAAATGGTACATAATTGATGCAGAAGGAAAACCTTTAGGAAGAGTTGCAACAGAAGCTGCTAAATTATTAAGAGGAAAACATAAACCAACTTTTACACCTAATATGGATGTTGGTGACCATGTAATTATAATTAATTGTAGTAAAGTTATTTTAACAGGACATAAATTAGATCAAAAAGTATATAGACATCACTCAGGTTATATTGGTGGTATGAAAGAAACTATAGCTAGAGATATGTTAGCTGTTAAACCTGAAAAAGCTTTAATGCTTGCTATAAAAGGAATGCTTCCAAAAAATAGTTTAGGAAGACAAACAATTAAGAAATTAAGAATATATGCTGGTAGTGAGCATGAAAACCAAGCCCAAAAACCAGAAATATGGAAATTCTAATAAATATTTAAGGAGGAAAATTAAATGCCTAAAGCAAAATCAGAAAAAATAGTATTCTATGGTACAGGTAGAAGAAAAAGTTCTATAGCTAGAGTAAGATTAGTTGAAGGAACAGGAATTATAACAATAAATGGAAAAAATATAGATGAATATTTTGGACCAGAAACATTAAAAGTTATAGTTAAACAACCATTAACATTAACAAATACTTTATCTAAATATGATGTTATTTGTAAAGTTCAAGGTGGTGGATTTACAGGTCAGGCTGGAGCTATAAGACATGGTATATCTAGAGCATTACTAGAAGCAAATGGAGAATATAGACCAACTTTAAAATCAAACGGATTTTTAACAAGAGATTCTCGTATGAAAGAAAGAAAAAAATACGGTCTTAAAAAATCAAGAAAAGCTCCTCAATTTAGTAAGAGATAATTACAAGCTCATTTGGAGCAAAGGTCAAAAAACTATATACAAAGCGGTAATCTATTTCGATTACTGCTTTTATTTTAGTAAAATAATATTTTTCCTTATAAAAAAATCCATAAATATGAGAACAGTAACAAATTCGTTTTATTGTGCAAAAGGTGTTACATATGATGAGACAAAGTATCGTGACCTTAATGGAAATATTGTAAGGAATAATCCTATAGAAGAGCCTTATGGTTATGATACATATGTAATCTATAAATCACCTTTTTTCAAAAAAACTGATACTGAATATTGTTTTGGCAGTTGCCCTTGTGATTCAGAGGAGAATGTTAATGCCCTTAGTCAGATGGGGCTTAAACTTTATGGTTCACCTTACGAGAGACTGTGCTGTGAAAACCATCAGCAAGTTGAAACTTTCCTAAGCATTATTATGGGAAGAAAAGTAAAATGTACAGCAATTACAAAAGGTTGCTATGGAGATGGCAATCCTCGTTATACTGCATATATCCAGTAACGGTTCTCAAAATGAAGAGGGTAATATTGTCTTTTGATGATGTTACCTTTTTCATTTATTATCTTCTATTTTTTTTGACACTTTAATATCTTCGTCATATACAATCTACTTTATTTTTCATCTCTGCCAATTTCATTATTACCATAGGTTCTAGACTTCATTAAATTTATATTTTGTATAGATTTAGCTGTTTCAATATTATATTGTTCTAAATCTGACATTCTAAATGCAAATTGTTTTTTTGCATCACTAGAGTTATTACATTCTACAAGTAAATTATTTGTATCTTTATTTAAACTTCTTCTTTTATGTTTTCCAATTGCTTTACAAACTGCAATACTTACTCTATCTGTAAATGACATATCCTTAGTAGGATAATTTAAAAAACTTTGATAAATTTTTTCTCTTAATTCTTCATTATTATACTTTTTTTCATTTTGCTTATTATTTTGTTCCTTTCTTTGTTCTCTTTCCTCCAACACAACTTCTTCTAATCTTGATAAAAATCCATCTTTATAACCTAGCTCTTGTAATCTTTGGTATATATTTATTCCTGTATCCAACTTCAATTCCTTTGGATTTATCTTAAATTCATGAAACAAATCTATTAACGCTAAGTCTTTTTGTTCTTTATCTACTATAATCTTTGCTAGGTTACCTAAACAATCCTCAGATTTTAAACCAATTGTTAATCTTTCTTCAAATAAATCTTTGGATATAGTTTGAAGTAAATTAATTTGCTCTAGAATCTTTGTATATTCTCCATTGCAATTATAGTTCCAAATATTATCCAATATTTCTTCAAAATCATCAATGTACTGTTTAGATAATCTACCTAATTTATTAGCAACAAAATCCTCATAATCCTTTCTTCCTTTTAATTGTAAATCTGAATATTCCATTTCACTAATTCCCAAAGAATTAATCATTACCCTAGCAGCATCTTGTATACATGTGTATCCCTTATATTTTCCTTCTTTAATATTTCCATTTTGTAGTCTAGTAGCATTTATAATTTCTGCATATTCATTTGCTATTCTTCCATTTGAATTTATATAAGATTTATTTTCTCCATCGTGAATCATTTTTGCAAATCCTGTATTTAAAGTATCGTTAAAACTTTTATAAATATAACCATATTTCATATTTGATTGAATAACATGTCCTAGTTCATGCATAGCATCATTAATAAATCCATCTATTGATAATTCTTCAAATTTAAGTATTCCTTTTAGATGTTTTAAACTAAATAAAACATTTCTACTATTTCTGATAAGATAATAACTTATTCTACCAGAAGTTCCTTTATCTTTAAATTTTGTAAATCGTATATTATAAACTTTTTCAAATCTATTAATAGCTGTTCTTAAATCATAATCATCCCATTCATACTGATCAGCTGCTCTATAAAAGAATTCTTCTACAATAGGCCAAAAGCTCTTTTCTAATTTATTCTTTTCCAATATTTCTTTTACTTTAATTTCAATATATTCTCTTTTTATCATTTTACCTCTCCTAATTTATATTATATACTAAATTATTTTATTAAACAATTTAAAACATAATTTTTTTTCATATGATTTCTCTGGATTTTTTCTAAATAAAGTACTATAATAATATTATTAAAATTAAATATGGAGGTTTTTATGATTAAAATTGCTTTTTTTGATACTAAAGAATATGATAGAAAATTATTTGATGAATATAATAAAAAATATGATTACGAAATTACTTATTTCGAATCTACTTTAAATGCTGAAACAGCACCATTATCTAAAGGATTTGATGTTGTTTGTATTTTTGTACATGACAAAATAGACGAAAAAGCTATAAAAATATTAGAAGAAAATGGAGTAAAATTAATAGCTCTTCGTTGTGCTGGTTTTAATAATGTTGATTTAGAACATAAAGGAAATATTAGAGTCGTTCGTGTTCCTCAATATTCACCATATGCCGTTGCAGAACATGCAGTTGCTTTACTTTTAAATCTTACTAGAAAATTGTACAAGTCTTACCAACGTACTAGAAAATATAACTTTACTTTAGATGGATTATTAGGATTCGATATTCATGGAAAAACTGTTGGTGTAATAGGTACTGGAAGAATTGGTAAGGTTTTTATCCAAATTATGAAGGGATTTGGTACAAAAGTTATTGCTTATGATTTATATAAAGATGAGCTTGCTAGTCGCGAAATTGGCTTTGAATATGTTTCATTGGATGAATTATACGCCCAATCTGATATAATTTCTTTACACTGCCCTTTAACTCCTGAAACAGAAAATATTATTAATGAGCAAAGTATTAGAAAAATGAAAGATGGTGTTGTTTTAATTAATTGCAGTAGAGGAAAATTAGTTGACACTAATAGTCTTATTAAAGAAATGGAGACTGGTAAAATTGGTGGAGTTGGTCTTGATGTTTATGAAGATGAAGAAGAGTTTTTCTTACGTGATATGACAAATTCTTACAAAAGAGATACTAATCTTTCTATACTTTTATCTATGCCAAACTTAATAATTACTTCTCATCAAGCATTCTTTACAAAGGAAGCTTTAGATAAAATCGCAAGTGATACTTTCCAAAACATTAAGGAAATTTTTGATGGAACAACATGTAACAACGAATTAAACTAATAGAAAAAAGAAGAAAATATGAAAGCAAAAGAACAACAGGACAAAACCAAAAACAAATGTAGTAATACATAATGTCAAGAACAGGGTAGTTTTTACGGAGCTATCCTGTTTATTTTTTTCAAATATTGAACCTCCTCAACCATTATAATTATATTAAATTTTTTTGAATTTTACAATAATTTAACTATTATATAATTATATATTATATAAATGAAAACGTAACGGTATAATAATGACAGCCACAACACTCCATATATGTAATATGAGAATAACGTTATATAGAAGAATCCATTAAATGTAGATGTAACAGTAAATACAAAAAAGGCATAAATGTAAAATACGCTCATAAATTATCGGCATAATTAAAAGTGTTCTTATAAGACATTAAATCCTATAAGAACACCCAACTGGTAGCGATGGTGGGACTTGAACCTACGACCTGCCGGGTATGAACCGGATGCTCTAGCCAACTGAGCTACATCGCCATATATTTAACGTGTTTAATTATAATAGTTAATTTTTGTTTTGTCAAGATATTAGTTAAAATTTACATAGTAATTTCTAAAATAACACCAAATTACTATGTAAATTTTATATTAATAATTAAACTAATATTAGGATTGTTTAAAATATTATTAATTATTGAGTTTATTCACTAATCCGTCTTCCATATTTATTTTCGTTGGAATAATATATTTAGCATTTACTTTATGAGATATTAGGTTTGTTATAGCTTTCATTGATCTTGTATCATCAAACCATTTTGGATTATCGCTATTTTGTCTTATTCTATTTAATGATGTTACAAAAGCATTTGTATCATATTGGTCACTCATATCTTTAGTTATCATATATTCTTGATTTTTAGCTAAATATAGTTCATTATTTAATAATTTATAGTTAGCATTATTATACCAATATAAATGGTTTCCTCCCGCTAATATTAAAACGTCAGCTTTCATATCTATATCATTAATTAAATTATCTATATATTTATATACCTCTTCAAATGTGACTGTTGGAATATCTTCTTTTAAAGTACTAAACTTATTTGTAATATCTACAACTCCAAAATTGTAATATTTTTTATCTATCACTTTTTTATTTTTTACAAATATAAGTTCAATAGAACCTCCTCCCCCAATGAATATACAAATATTTTTATCATAATCTATATTATTATAGCAACCAAATGCTGTATAGTATGCTTCATCTTCTTGACTGATTACTTCTATTTTTAATTTATATTTACCATATACTGTTTTATTTATTTCTTCCAATTCCTGTATTGATATTCTTCTAAATATGCTACAACCGTAAATATGTATGTTTTTTGTATATTGTAAAGCTTTTTCTATTAGTTTATATAATTTATTTAAATCAGATTCTATGATTTTTGTCTTGTAATTTCTTTTAAATTCAATTGTTGTATCATTTTCATATATAACATTACTATTTTCGTATATATGTGTTTTTGTATTATTACTTCCTATTTCTATAATTCCAAACTTTTCTTTCATTTTATCTCCACCCTTTATGATATTATATCATACATTATGTAAAAATCCCCTATTAATAACTATTTTTTTATATAAATATAAACCCCAGAAAAATTTCTGAGGTTTATCAAAATTCCGAATTAAAACTTTTAACTTTCACTTTTTATTTTATTATCTAGTCTTTTCATTACTTTGTTCATTTTCATCTATAGTATTTGTTTTACTTAATTTACGTCTAGGTTGCAATTTATCTTTGCTAACTTTAATTACTTTCATTTCATCATTATCTTTAAGTGATATTGTTGTTGTTTGTATATCATTTTCTAGTTTTTTTATAGATGCTGACTTAGGTGGAATTTCATTTACAGAAACTACGTCATCTATACCTTGTTCTGTTGTAAATCCTTGTATAAATACTCCTAGTCCATCAAAAAATTTTTTTATTCCATCTATAACTATTCCTATTTTTCTTGATTCAATTTGTTTTTGAGCTTGATTCATTTTTATCTCCTTATATATAAAATTACCCCTATTTTATGTTAATACTATATATATGATAACATAAAAGCCATAAAAAATCAAGTTTTTTATGGCTTTTATTAATATTTGCAATTAATTCATATAATCTCTTAACTTTTTACTTCTACTTGGATGCCTTAATTTTCTTAATGCTTTTGCTTCTATTTGTCTTATTCTTTCACGTGTTACTTCAAACTCTCTTCCAACTTCTTCTAAAGTTCTTGCCTTCCCATCTTCTAATCCAAATCTAAGTTTTAACACCTTGGCCTCTCTAGGTGTTAATGTATTCATAACTTCTTCTAATTGTTCTTTTAGCAATGTATACGCTGCTGCATCATGTGGAGCTGGACTATCCTCATCTTGTATAAAATCTCCTAAGTGGCTGTCATCTTCTTCTCCTATTGGTGTTTCAAGTGATACTGGATCTTGTGCTATTTTTTGTATTTCCATTACTTTTTCAACTGGCATTTCTAATTCTTCTGCAATTTCATCTGGAGTTGGCTCTCTTCCTAGTCTTTGTAATAAATGTCTAGATGTACGAATTAGTTTATTTATTGTTTCAACCATGTGTACTGGAATTCTTATTGTTCTTGCTTGATCTGCAATTGCTCTTGTTATTGCTTGTCTTATCCACCAAGTTGCATAAGTACTAAATTTATATCCCTTTGTATAGTCGAATTTCTCTACTGCTTTTATTAAACCCATATTACCTTCTTGAATTAAATCCAAAAACAGCATTCCTCTTCCTACATATTTTTTTGCTATACTTACAACAAGTCTTAAATTTGATTCTGCAAGCTTTTGTTTTGCTTCTTCGTCTCCTTCAAGAATTTTCTCTGCTAATTCTATTTCTTCTTCATATGTTAATAATGGTATTCTTCCAATTTCTCTTAGATACATTCTAACTGGATCGTCTGTACTTATGCCTTCTAAGTTAGAAAGATTAATTTCTTCAACTTTTATATCTTCTACTTCTTTTAAATCTTCTAAATCTGGCTCTTCATCATCTAAGTCATCCTTTACATCTAAGTTTAATTCTTCAAATGCATCAAATACTTTTTCAATTTGTTCAGGATTAGCTTCTTCTAATTCCATTGCAAGCTCTCCATACGTTATAGCTCCTTGTTCCTTGGCTTTTTCGACGATTTGCTGAATTTTATCTTCTGTGTTTTCTTGTTCATTTTCTATTTTTATATCTTTGTTTGTTTCTATATCTTCTTTTTTCTTATTTTTTGATTTCTTTGTAACATCTGCCATTATCTTTCCTCCTTTATTTAATTTTTGCCAACTCTATTATTATACTGCTTAGTTGTTTTTCTAAATCTATTTGTTCTTCTTTATTTTCTGATTGTTCTATTTGTTTTAAAATACTAATCTTCTTTTCTACTAATCTTTCTTTTTTATATATTGTTATTATATCTTCTATTGCTTTATTTTTATCATTTATCTCAAAGTCATATGCCATTATATATGTTATATGATTAATTATTTCTTCATCTTCAAATAAATCTATTAAATTATTATTACTATTTCCTTTTTCTAATTGTTCATACAGTTTTGTGATAATTTTTTTATTATTTTCAAGTTTGAAATCTTCTGGTCTAATTTCCTTTTTTATTTTTTCATAAATGTCTTGCTCTTGATTAATTAATAATGAGATAATTAAATTTTCTCTTTTTATTATCGTCTCTGATATTTTTTCTTGTTCACTTGTTTTTTTGGTTTTTACAATTACAGGTTTTACTAATTGTTTAATTGAATTTGAATTTGTAATCATCTTCTTATTTAATTCTGCATATATTACCTCTTTTGATATTTCATATTCTTTAGCAATTCTATCTATATATATTTCCTTTTCTATATTATTTTCAACATTTGAAAGAATTTTTATAACTTCATTTAAAAATTTAATTTTATCGCTTGCTGAATTTAATACTAAATTTCTTTTTAAATTTTTAACTTTAAATTCCACAAGTGATATTGCTTCATCAACTCTTTTTTGAAATCTTGCACTTCCATATTTTATAATATATTCATCTGGATCTTTTGCATCTCCATCTAATTGTAAAATTCTTATATCACATCCCATATTTTGTAGTATTTCCATACCTCTTATTGTAGCTGTTTGTCCTGCACCATCTGCATCATATCCAATTATTATTTGCGATGCATATTTTCTAAGTAGTCTCCCTTGATTTTGTGTTAATGCTGTTCCTAAAGATGCTACAACATTATCTATTCCTCTTTGATATAATGAGATTGCATCCATATATCCTTCAACTATAATTATTTTACCTTTTTGACTCTTTTTTGCAATATTCATCCCAAATAAGTTTCTGCCTTTACTGTACACAATATTTTCTGGTGAATTTATATATTTGGGTTTACTATCGTCTAAAACTCTTCCTCCAAACGCAATAACTCTATCTTTTACATCTTTAATTGGAAACATCAATCTACCTCTAAAGCTATCATATAATGTTCCCTTCTCTGATTTCTTAACCAAACTTGAAGCTAACATTTCTTCTTGTGTATACCCTTTATTTTTTAATTCTTGATATAATTCATCAAAATTTGCAGAAAATCCAATACTAAATGTTTTTAATGTATTATTATCTAATTTTCTTTTCTTTACATATTCTTGAGCTATTTTCGAAGTGGTTTTATATAAGCTTTCATGATAAAATTGCGCTGCTATTTTGTTTATTTCGTAGACCTTTTCTTTTAACTTTAGTTTTTTATCATCTTGTTCATTTTCTGATGTAGGTAATTCAATTCCTACTCTTTCTGCTAACATTTCTAATGTTTGTAAAAAGTCTAAGTTTTCTATCTTACTAATGAATCTAATTGAATCTCCTCCTACTCCACAACCAAAGCAATGAAATATTTGTCTATCTGGTGAAACTGAAAATGATGGTGATTTTTCTTTATGAAATGGACATAACCCCATAAAGTTTCTACCAGTTCTTTTTAATGTTACATATTGAGATACTATATCTACTATATCGTTCCTATTTCTAATTTCATCAATTAATTCATCACTATATCGTACCATTTTTGCTACCTTTCTTTAATATATTATACTATTCGACAGATATTTTCTAAATCCTTCTTCTTACTATAGGATAATTTTACATAATGCATAAAAAAATATCCCCTTACATTAGTTGTAAGAGCATATTTTTCACGCATTATGTATTTTTATTTTTTCCACTTTTTTCAATTTTCAAGTAATTAGTTTGCTTCATTATCTTCAAATGGAATAAATTTATTAACTACTTGTTGTACAGGTTCAATATTATCTAATTCAAATTCCTTAAATGAAGAGCTTATTTTGTTTTCTATTAAACCTTCTACTTCATCCTTAGAAGAGTTTTCTGCTAAAACTAACTCACTTACAAGTATTTGTTTTGCATTAGTTAGCATTTTCTTTTCCCCAGTTGATAATCCTTTTTCTTTTTGTTTAAATGATAAATTTCTAACAACATCAGCTAATTCATATATGTCTCCACTTTTCATTTTTTCCATATTATCTCTATATCTTTTATTCCAGTTCATTGACATCTCTGTTTTATCTTCTTCTAAAATTTTAAGAACTTTGTCAGCAGATGTTTTATCTATTATTTCTCTTACTCCAATTTCTTCAGCTTTATCAGTTGGCACCATAACTTTTACTTCACCTGGCATCTTTAGTATATAATAGGTTTGCTTTTGTCCCAAAATATCTTTTTCTTCTATTGCATCAATTGTTCCTGCCCCATGCATTGGGTATACTATATAATCTCCTACATTGAACATGTAAGCAACTCCTTCCTGAAAAAGCTCTACAACAATAAAATTCGCGATTTATGTTTTAATTAAATTGCGCATTTTTTATCGCTTTACTTCTTTTTTTCTACATATCTATTATACTACTAAAATTACCAAAAGTCAAAAACTTTTGGTAATTTTTTCATACTATTTTTTTGTTACTTGCCACTTTAATATTGGATATCCATTATTTATTCCTGTTGTATCTTCTACCCATACTTCTATTTCATTTCCTTCCTCATCTTTTTCATTTAATATAGAAGCATATCCTTTTAATGTATCCTCTGTCACACTACCTGTTGTATAATGAGTAGCAGTGTTATACCAATGCGAATATGTTGTTACTGTATTTAAATAATAACAATTTATCACTGTTGCTTGGTTATTCTTCCAACCATTTTGTCCACATATTCCTCCTGCCAAATTAAACAGTCCCTTTTGTGCCATTACTGCTCCATAATTATAACAATTTTTTATTTCTGTTTCATACTCTCTTCCAACTAAACCACCTGGTGCAGATAAGTATGCGCCATTAGCAGTTATATTTGCTACATTGTAACAATTTGCAATTGTTCCTGAGCTATGTCCTACAATTCCTCCTGCAAAATTTTGTGGTGTCATATTATTATTGTTGTTACTTATATTAGTTGTTTCTATGTCAGCAAAGTTGTAACATTTTTTAATTTCTCCATAATTTTGTCCTGCAATTCCTCCTATATTTTGAGTTCTCCACTTTATAATTGGTTGTTTCAAATTTATATTAGTAATACTCCCAGAATTTACTCCTACATTTTCTATTGTTCCTTCATTATATGCTATTATTGAACCAATATAATTACCCCATTCAGTTGCATGAACTGATTCTGAATAGTCTACATATATGTATACATTATTCATTATTAAGTTTCTTATTGTTCCAGAGTTATAACAAAATAGTCCTGCAATTTCATATTCATCGGTATTTATATATAAGTTATTAATTGCTTTATATTGTCCATTAAATGTTCCTTTAAAATATGTGTAATCATCATCTGCATTTTCTGGATCCAATATTTTATGCCCTATTGGTTTCCAACTTACTTCTTTTCCTCCTACATTTTTTCCACATACGCTTGATAAGTCTATATTATTCATTACTGTTATTGTTCTTCCTTCGTATGTTGCTCCTTTACATACTCGTTCTCTAAATCTTACTAAATCATTTGCTGTATATATGTTCATATCTTCTGATAGGTTACTTACTGTTTGTAGTTTAGAGTTTGTTCTTCCACTTACTGTTTCTACTTTTACTTTATAACTTCCATTTTCGGTTACATCTTTTTCTACTTCGTATATCTTCTTTCCATCTTCATTTTCTTCTGGTGTTGGTATTTCTATTTCTTCTCCTCTTATTTTTATTGAGGTTATTTCTTCTCCTAGAGTTATTGTTACTTTTATTTTTGAACTTACATAATCGTTTGTATTTGTTGCACTTATTTCTATTTTTATTGTTTTATCTTGATTTGCTATTTTTTCTACATCTTGTATTGTTAGGTGTTCATCTACTATAAATGTGTATTCATTTTCTAAATCTTCTATTGTAGCAGATGAAACACCTTCTTCTATGGTTACATCATATTTGTTTTTGTTTATTAGATTTTTTATGTCTTCCAGTGTTGCTTTTTTCCCAGTTTCTTTGTATTTTTTTGTTTGTATATTTGCTAGTTCTAATGTAAGTTGTTCTTTTGCGTTTGCTTCTTCATATTTTTCTCCTGCTGTTTCTGCATTTTTTAGTATTCCATTTTCTCTTAGTGTGAAATGAATTGTGACACCTGCAAGGATTAATAATAGGATTATGGTCATTATTAGAGCTATTAGGGTGATGCCATGGTGCAACCTAATGGTCGCAGTGAATAATTTTTCCTGTTCACCATTACACTCTCTTAAATTATTGCTCTCTCTCTCTCTCTCTATCTCTCTCTCAATGCTTTAACGTTTTTATTCATTTTATTTTTTTCTCCTTCTTTGGTTTATTTATTATTAATTATTCATCATTCATTCTTCACTATTCATTAAATGTTCCCAGTCACGCTTTCAGCGTGCCAGCCCCTACGCATGTTGACTCGTTTTGAGCAGTATTTTCTTATTTTATTATTTGGGTATTCCTCTGTAGGATGGGCGATTAAAATCGCCCTTACACGTGTTTTGTCCTTTTCGTAGAATGCGGACATGCAATGCACGCCCCTACAGTTAGGGTTATTTCTTCAAAGATTTTTTCTTTTATAGCTATTTATTTGTAGAACCAAATCCACCTGTTCTTTCACCTTGTGCTGTATCATCATCTACAGTTAAATATTTTTGAAAAATTGCTTGACCTATTGCTTCACCTTTCTTTATTTGTATATCTTCTTCCTTAATGTTAAAAAATGAAAACATAAAATGTCCATCATTATCTTGATTTCCATAATAATCTTTATCTATTACTCCTACGCTATTTGCCATAACTAATCCTTTTTTCTTTGGATTAGAACTTCTGTTATATAATAACAATACCTCATCATCTTGCATATATGCTTTTAAACCAGTTTTTACAAGTGTTGGATTCATTCCTTTTTTAAAACTTGGCACTATAATATCTTCAGCTGCTTCTATATCATATCCTGCTGAATATTTAGTTTTACGTATAGGTAAATTAATATCTTGATTTTCAAAACCCTTTGCTATTTCAAATCCACGTTTTTTTTCCATTTTTTATTCCTCTTTCCTACAACATAAATTAATTGAAAAAGATTCAATTTTGATAATAATAAAACTGTAATTCTTTTCAATTTTGCTTTTTGTTCATTTTATTATATATGTTTTTCTTTGTCAATATATCTATTTGCTTAAATTTACACCTACAATTCCGACCTATTACACCTGATATTATTCCTATTAAAATCATTATTACAGATTTTATATTTAATGAAAATCCTACTTCTATAACACTTGATATTAAATATATTGTAAATATGTAGACTATTCCTATTATTCCTCCATTTAAAATTCCATTTTTCTTAAGTTTTATTGTACTAATTGAACTTCCAATTAGTATGCTAATTGCAGTAACAATTATAGTAGCTACAGGAACAATCGTATCTTGAATATTTGTATATGTTAATATTAAAGCTAAAATGAACAATAAAATTAATGTAAGAACAAAAGCAAAAATTATCCCTTTAAAAATTATTATTGTATTATTATACTTTGATGTACTTTTCGTACTACTGATAGCATTTTTCATATTTTATATCTTTCCTTTCAATACCAATTTATATTAATACAATATTCATATATATGTAGATATATGCAAAAAATAGATGATAAGTTGTTTAATACTTATCATCCATTTTTATTACATTATATTTGACACTAAATTAGAATTTATGCTACTTGTAGCAGTTGAATTTGAATCTACATTATTTGTATTTGTTAGATTTAAATCTATATTAGTATTATTCATATTATTTGTATTTTCTTGATCTTTATTGTTATATAAAGATGGCTTTGGAACACCATATATTGTTTCATAGAACTTATCAATATATTCTTCTATATTTATTAATTGTCCATTATGTTCCATATAATATGTATTTTCTCCTGAGCTTGTTACAGAATATGTACTATCTAATACTGTATCAACAATTACTTTTCCCTTATAATCTATTAATGCATATTTTTTTACCCTATTTTTATCAATTTCAAATTGTTTACCAAAAACAATTGCTTTATAATTTGGTACTATTAATAAATTATTAACTGCTCTTTGATTTGTATTTCCAGATGAATTAGATGTATATCCAATCACATCATACTCAACAGGAATAATTAAATTTCCTTTTATATCAAATGCGCCCCATTTTCCATTTTGACATACTGGAATCGCATTTTCAAATAATAAATATCTATTTTTTATTGTATCTGCTGGGAAATCAGTTGCTTTTACACCTATAGATGAGTATTCTAAATGCACTATTGTTTTTCCTTCATTATCTAATACTCCATATTTACTATTGTTTCTTACAAGATATAAACCTTGTTCTTTATCTAACATAGTTATATCATCATAATATAAGTTTATTTTTGTTTCTGCTGATGTTGTTACTATTCCAACTTTGTTAGTTGTGCTTTTTACATAAAATTCTTTTAAGCTTTCATTAAATGTCATACTTTGATATTTAGAACTTATAATTTCTTCTCCTTTAGAATTTATTACTCCAAAAAGCTTAGAATCTTTTTTATCTACAACAAACATATCATATAATATGGCTTTTTGATTATTAAAATCTTTACTTATTCCTGTATACCCCTCTTCTTGAAGCTTTGGCTCATAAAATGTAACTAAATATGGCAATGTATATATTGATATTTGATTTTGTGCTTGATTATAATCAAATGTAACATTAAAACCTATTCTTATACCTTCATCTGAACAATAAAGTTTATTGTTTCTACTAATTATTACATCTTTAATTGTATAATCTTCATAGTCTTCAGTTTCTACTGGTTCAACTTTAGATATTTTGTTTGAGTTTAAATAAAATGATGCTGTTTCATTTTTATTATTTACGTAGCACTTATTTGTATCTTCTGAATAAACTTTATATTCCCCATTATGTGCTTCGTATCCTAAATAACTTGCTATTCCTTTAATATCTACATATATCTTATCATTTATAACAATTGTATCTTGTGGTAATGAAACCCTTTGTCCATCTATATAAATTTTCAATGAATCGTCTTTTATTGTTGTCATAAATGCTATAATTCCAATAATAATAATAGCTATAATTATCATCAAACTAATAATTATTATTGTTAGTTTTTTTCCTTTATTATTATTGGTGTTGGTTATTGTTTCATTCATATTTTCAAACATATTTCTTACCTTCTTTCTTATTCATTTGTATATCCATACTTTTTATAGAATTCATCTCTAAATGTTTTTAAATTATCATTTTCTATTTCTATTCTAACTCTTTCCATTAAACTAGTCAAGAATCTTAGATTATGTATAGATAATAATCTTACGCCTAAAATTTCGTTTGTTTTTACTAGATGTCTAATATAAGCTCTTGTATAATTTTTGCATGTATAACAATCACACTCTTTATCTAATGGTCCCCAGTCTGTTTCATAAGTAGCATTTCGTACTACTACTTTTCCATTCCATGTCATAGCTGTGCCATTTCTCGCAATCCTTGTAGGTAAAACACAGTCACACATATCAATCCCGGCAATTGCTGCTTCTATTAAATAATCTGGAGTCCCAACCCCCATTAAATATCTTGGTTTATTTGATGGTAACATAGGAGCAGTATATTGCAATATGTCTAAAAATTCTTCTTTTGGTTCTCCAACACTTATTCCTCCTATTGCATATCCTGGCAAATCTAACTGTATTAAGTCTTCTATACTCTGTTTTCTTAAATCTTTGTAAAATCCTCCTTGTACTATTCCAAAAAGTCCCTGATTGCTTGTATTTTTGTGTGCATCTTTGCATCTTTTTGCCCACCTTGAAGTCCTTTCCATAGATTGCTTTGTGTATTCATATGTTGAAGGATATGGACAACACTCATCAAATGCCATCATTATATCTGAACCTAAGTCATTTTCTATGTCCATTACTTTTTCTGGTGATAAAAAATGCATACTTCCATCTAAATGAGATTTAAATTCTACTCCTTCTTCTGTAATTGTTCTTAAAGCACCTAAACTAAATACTTGAAATCCACCACTATCAGTTAAAATTGCTCTATCCCAGTTCATAAATTTGTGTAACCCACCAGCTTGTCTTATTAATTTACTTCCAGGTCGTAAATATAGATGGTATGTATTTGATAATATTATTTGTGCCTTTACTTCTTCTTTTAATTCTTCAGGTGTCATAGATTTTACTGTTGCTTGTGTTCCAACTGGCATAAATACTGGAGTTTGTATATCTCCATGTTTTGTATGTATCACTCCTCTTCTTGCTCCTGTTTGTTTACATACATGTTTTAATTCATATTTTATTGCTTCTTCCATTATATCTCCTTAATTTTCTTATTATTTGAAACGAATAAAAAACAAGTAGTACTAGGAAAATTTATAAATACCAGAAACGTACTTTGTGTATGTTGAGGATTTTATTTATAAATTTAACGACGTAATACGCAGTTTTCTATTCGTTTTTTATGAACATTGCATCTCCAAAAGAAAAAAATCTATATTTTTGTTTTACCGCTTCTTCATATGCTTTTATAATAAACTCTCTTCCAGCTAAGGCTGATACTAACATAAGAAGTGTTGATTTTGGTAAGTGAAAATTTGTTATTAATGCATCTATACATTTAAATTTATAACCTGGATATATAAAAATATTCGTATCTCCTTCATATGGCTTTAATAATCCATTTTCGTCTGATACACTTTCCAAAACTCTGCATGAGGTTGTCCCTACTGCAATTACTCTTTTTCCATTTTTCTTTGCATTATTTATTTTGTCAACATCTTGTTGTTTTATATAAAAATGTTCACTGTGCATGTTATGTTCTTCTACTTTTTCGACTTTTACTGGTCTAAATGTACCTATTCCAACATGTAAAGTAACATTTGCTATTTCTATATTTTTTTCTTTGATTTTCTCTAATAAATCGTTTGTAAAATGTAAACCTGCTGTCGGCGCTGCTGCCGACCCCTCATATTTTGCATAGACTGTTTGATATCTATCTTTATCTTTTAATTTTTCTTTTATATATGGTGGTAGTGGCATCATTCCAATTTGGTCTAATATTTCATTAAATATTCCATTATATTCAAATACTACTTTTCTATTTCCACTTTCAAGCACTTCTAATACTGTAGCTTTCAACAATCCATCTCCAAATGTTACTTGTGTACCTGGTAAAAGTTTCCTTCCTGGTCTTACAAGTGCTTCCCATGTATCATTTTCAATTCTATTTAATAATAAAAATTCTACATTTGCACCTGTTTGCTTTTTTCCATATAAACGAGCTGGTATTACTTTTGTATTATTTATTACAAGACAATCTCCAGAATTTAAGAAGTCTATTATATTTTTAAACATTTTATGTTCAATTGTTTTTTTAGTTGTATCTAAAATCATCAATCTAGATTCATCTCTTTTTTCGATAGGTGTTTGTGCTATTAATTCTTCTGGTAAATCATAGTCAAAATCTGTTACATTCAATTTCTAAGCTTCCTCTCTTATTTCTTTCATTTTTGGTATTTTATTTATTATAATTTTTATTTCTTCTATTATATTTTCTGGTTCATCTAAAGAATCCATTTTATATGAATACTTAAAATCATCATTTTTATTTGGCTTCGTAGTATATACTTTACTATCAATTCCTATTTTTTTACCTGCATTATTTATGCTTTTTGTCATATATACTCCATACCATGCTTTTAATCCTTCTAAGCTTTGATTTTTATACCCATATTTTTCATTATCATGTAACGCTGGAGTTTCATATCCCCATTCTTCTGAGTTTCTTTCTAATGTATGGCAAAATTCGTGTATAAATACTTCCTCTGGAAATGTATTTATTCTTTCATTATATTTATATATATAGCTCTTATCGCTATTTGGTAAACGGATATTAGAAAATCCTATTCCTAAATATTCTGTTCCTCCTAACCCTATCCAATCATTTACTTGTATATCATTTATATGATTTGCATCTCCTAGCCTTATGGCAACAAATATATGGTCATAATTATATTTTTCTAGATATGAATCAATCATTTTTGATACATCTTTTCCTGATACAAAATATCCATTCTTTTCATCATATGATAATGATTTTATTGGTTCATCTATAACTATAAAATCATACCTTACACTCATTTGATTGTTTGAAAGTATTTTACATGAATTTTTAAATCTTTCCATATTTTCTTTCATACTTGTTATATCTTCATTTGTCATAGTTAATTTTATATTTTTATTATTTATTATAACATCTGTATTTTTAAATACAAAACATACAAAATTCCAATCTGTACTTGTATTTTGTGTCCCAGATTCTATTTGCATATCACTAAACCATACTGTTCCTGTGCACTCATCATCAAATGCTCCTAATCTAAATGCTATATCAACGCTTGTTCTATCTTTAGAATTAAATATAAATTCAAGTTTTTGCCAATCTGTTGTTCCCCTTATACTTTTGGACTTTTCCACTGTATCTACTATACATATATTTGCTCCTGCATTCGATGCCTCATCTTTAGTAATAACATTTTCAGTTTTCACCATGCAAGTTACTTTATATGGTCTGTTTTTTTCTACCTGTACTGTCCTATAAAATAATGCATCATTTGATTCTCGTGAAGAAATTTTATAACTGTTTGTTTTAGAATATTTAACTTTGCTATCTCTTTTAAACTCTGAAGTATATAATTTAGCTTCACTTTTTGTATAACTATTAAAATTATTTTGTACATATATTCCATATAACTTAATTATAATTACAATCAGTATAAAAGTTATTATTACATTAACAACTTTTACTAATATTTTTCCTTTGCTCATTCCTATTTTTTTGCCCCTTTGCAATAATTTCATATACTTTTATTATACTAAAATTTACTTGTTAAAACAATATATTTTATAAATTTATGTATAATTATTATACATAAATTTATAATTTAAAAAATAGTAATAAATAAGTTTTGCTATACTTAGCGAAATCATGAAGCTAATATACCAATACATTATAATCCTATTATCAACTCACATTTATATTGTCTATTATTTCCTTACATTCCTTCCATGTTGTAATTTGTATATTATTATAATCATTCTTCATTTTATCTAAAATCTGCTTTGTACTATCTTTTGAATTTAAATCTGCTATTATTATATCTTTTATATTATCTTCTTTACCATATAAAAATCTAAATAATATTCCCCTAATAAATCCTTCTATTATGTTTTCTTGATTTTTAGCAGCAACAATAACATAAATTCCATTTGATTTTAAATTAGTATATGAAAATATGTATATTATATTTTTTATTATTTCATATAATCCATAAAATGCAAGTGTCCATATCGTAGCATTTATAAAAAAATCCCACATATATATACCTCCTTTTTGTATAATATGTGTGAGATTTTCCATTTGTTAATATTTAATTTATTATATCTCTACTAAAATTATATCTTCTCCTATACTTTTTATGTTTTTCCATGGAATAACAATATCATTATTATTAGCAAACATATTTAATATTTTATTGCTACCTGGAACAATTATAGATGTTATTACTCCTGTTTCTAAATCTGCTGTTACATCTTGAACATATCCTAACCTTCTTGCATCTGTAATATTTATAACTTCTTTATGCTTAAAATCCAATCCTTTTTGCCCCATATATATTCATCCCTTCATTTATTCTTCTTTACATTATATGTGTTTTTTTATAAAAAAATGAAGATAATTAACATTTCTCATTTCTATTGTTTTGCAAAAATTCCTTTTATCATATTAAATATTTTCTTGTATTACATTTGTTCTTCTACCACCATAATAATAGAAGGTATGGATTACTCTATATCCTTCTATTTGAATAATTTATTATTTTTCTTTATTAGTTCCTTCAATTAGTTGTCTTATTTGTTTTGCATTTTTATTAGACATTACTTTTTTTTCCTGTTTCCTTTTCTAACTGTTCTCTAGCAATTTTAGCAATGTTTCCACCTTTTATAACAGATTTTTCTGCACCTTTGATTCCTTTTTCATTTGTGCTTTTTGATATTTCTGTTGAGGATGTTTCTGCTAGCATATTTAAAACTAATTCCATATTAGTCATATTATCACGTAAATTTTCTTTTTTTAGACCTTTTAAATTTTTGTATTCTTTTACAGAATATCCACTCCAAACTTGAGTTAGCATATTTGTTAATATTGCAAAATCTTTATTTTTACTAACACCTACTCTTTTTAGTTCATCTGTAAATTCTTTTCTTACATCAATTGTTTTTAATCTTTGGTTAATCCATTCTTCTGTATATCCCTTTTTTCTATAAGTATCTAATGCTCTATTTATTGTAATTTCTGGATCATATGCTTCATCAATTCTTTCTTTTCCAACTTGTGCAAGCCATAGTTTAAATGGCTCTGCTTTTTTTGATGGAATTGATTGGACTAATCTTAAAATTTGTTCTGTATTCATTACATCTGTATCTCTTAATTTTCCATCATATGCTTTCATTTTCAACTGGTTAGTATTACTAACCAGTTCACTTCCTTCTTGATTTAACTTATTTTTAAGCCATTTCCAATAATTTCTCGATTTTTGATAATCATTATCAGTAAGAATACCAATCACATCTACTACTGAAAAATACCAGTTTTCTTCATCTTCATTCCATGCTACTCTAATATTTTTATCTTCAAATAATTTAATACTATTATTTTGTTCCATTTCTTACCTCTTTTCCAACTTTCACTATTTGAAATAATTAAATAGCAAAAATTTGTTTCGTCTTTTATGTTTATATCACATTTCAAATATATTTTCAATAGTTTTAGCGAAATTTTGTTCTGGTATAGTTTTAAGAAAAAGCATACTTTCGTATGCTTTTTCTTAAAACTATACCTCCACTTGCCTTTCTTCTTTTTAGGCTTATTGTACTACATTTTTTCTGTTTATTGTAATTTCGCTAACTTCAATATTTTTTGGTAAATTCAATGTGTATAACATAATATCAGCAATATCCTTTGGATCCATCCATTCTTCTGGATGTTCTATTTCTTTTCCATTATATTTTGTATGGAATTTTGTATTCATTCCACCTACATTAAGTTGTATTACCCTTGAATTGTATTTTTTTAATTCTACTTGCAAATTATAACTTGTTCCTCTTATTGCCCATTTTGATGTTGTATATGCTAATTGTTCTTCATATCCTGCCTTTGTACCACAAGTTGAACCTACATTTATTATATCTGCATGATTTTCCTTGATTAAATTCATTAACTGAGATGTTAAGAATATTGGTGCAACACTATTTACAGCAATCAAATTATTTAACTCATCATATGTAATTTCATCTACTTTTTGCAAACTAATTACTCCTGCACAGTTAATAAGTGCATCAAATTTTTTAAATCTATTTTTAATTTCATCACAAGACTCTTTAATTGATGTTTCTTTACTTAAATCAGTTTTTATAAAGTCGCATTCATAATCTGGCTTTCTTCTGCAAAGTGCCACTACTTTGATATTATTTTCCAAACATTTCAAAGCTAATTGCCTTGCTAAACCATCACTAGCCCCTGTTATAATTATTCTATCCATTAATATCATTCCTCCAATCTTTATTAAACATTGCTATTCCTTAAAAACGAAATTTCTTATAAGTTTCTTTTCTAATTATTTCATATTATTAAAAATTATATTCTTTTCCAACTTCTGTAATAGATACTTTTATTTTCTCTTTTAAGTCATTTACAAATTTGTTGCACACTTCATCTGCTGTACAATGTGCTAATATAACTTCATTTACATTATTCTTCATATAATCAATAACTTTATTTGTATTTTCGTCTACTTCACTTAAGTGAAATCCACCTATTACAGCTAGTACCTTATTATTATTTGTAACCATTTTTGCATGTTCAACTATATTGCATATTCCACTATGACTACATCCTGCAATTACTATTATTCCATTTTCTGTATTAATAACCATTCCAGAATCATCTAATACTTCATCATTTTGTCCATCTTCAAATACCCATTTTTTAAGATGGACTGGATATTTTCTTATAATCTCTCCCAAGTAATATATGTTTTCATTAATTTTATATGGTTCTTTTGTAAAATGTGCATTAAATTTATTTTCTAATTCTTCTTTTGTTAAAAGTATTCCTGAATAATGTGAATGGTCATCTCTCCACCATCTTTTTAGTGTACAATTAGGATGAGCTATAAATTCAACTTTTTTATTAAAATACTTAAGTCCATCACCATGGTCAAAATGACCATGACTTAATACTATTGTATCTACTTCATTTAAATCAATTCCTAACTTATCTGCATTTTTCATAAATTTTTTAGTTGGTCCTGCATCAAATAAAATTTTCCTGTTTTCAACTTCTACATAAGCAGAAAATCCATCATCATTTTCAAACTTATCTTCATTAGAATTCCTTGTATCATTTAAAATAACTACTTTTACCATTATTTATCCCCCTTTATACCTTGTTTAATTTTATACCATGAATAGCAAAATGTCTAGTATTTCCGCATTATTTAGCCATTTCTTTTTTGGAGTAACCTTTTGGTTCTAAGTAAATATTAAAAGTGAATACAGTGTTTCCTTTTTAAGAAAAAAAGATAATTAACATTTGCTTTTGCTAATTATCTTCTTTTCTATTATTTCCATAAAGTATAATTGTATTGTGCTGTATCCCAATCATTCCCATCATTATATATCATAAAAGTTACACTAACAATATGTGTTTCTTCTGTTTTTATTTTATGCATTGCTTTTTCAATATCAAATTGCTTTACATTTGATACAAAAGTCACTTTTAACGTTCCTCTAGAACTGGTATATTGTTTTTTATTAATTAAATCAAAATATAATTCTTTTTTATAATATCCCATGTATTCATTAGATTTATATACTAAATCCATTTCTTCTTCAATTTCATCAAGTTCTGGAACTTCAAACTTTTCTAATATTTCCTTAAATACTACATTTCTCTCTAATTCAATTTTTATTATTTTTCCTAACGAATGATTCATACTCACTCCTCCTATACTTATTATAATTTTTAAGATTTCTTAAAAAATTAAAAAAAGATATATATTATGCATTTAATTACCCATTAAATATCAAATATATATCTTTTCATTGTTAATTTATATGTTGTTAAAAAATGATTTTTATTGCTTTTTTAATATATTTATATTATAATTCTTTTCGAGGTATAAATCAAATAGATTTATTTTATATTTAATATAAAGGAGTTTTATATGAGTGATATTAATCATAATTTCGACCTTAATTTATATAGGGTTTTTTATATGGTTGCAGAGACCAAAAGTATATCAAAAGCAGCTGAACTTTTATATGTTTCTCAACCAGCTGTTAGTTATAGTATTAAAACATTAGAAGAAGCATTAGGTGGTAAACTATTTTTTCGTACACCTAAAGGTGTTGAATTAACACCCGAAGCCCAAAAATTATATGATTCGGTAAAAAGTTCATATCATTCTCTAACCGTTGGCGAAAAACTTTTTACTGAAGATAAAAATTTAACCACTGGGGATTTATATGTCCGGATGCAATCCTAGTTTATTTCAGGTTGGCTTATATCCATATATTGCAAAATATCACCAAATGTATCCAGGAATAAAAATTCACATTATTAGTAAACCTGCATCTGATTTAGTAAAAATGCTAGAAAACCACGAATTAGACATGGTTATTCGCAAATTTGGTATGGAAACATCTTTTAAAAATTTTTCTGTTAAAATAGCTTCCCAAATTACACACTGTTTTTTTTGCAATGAAACATACAAAGATTTATCGTTAAAAAAAGATGTTTCTTTAAAGGAATTATCTACTTATCCTCTTTTGGTTTTAAATACATCTAGTTATGAAAGACGTGCATTAGATAATGATTTTAAAAAGCAAAATGTGAAACTAGAACCTATTATGGACTTTACTTATCATGCTCCTATTCTTTATTTAGTAAAATTAGGTTACGGAATTGGTTATACTTTAAAAGAAACTATTCAAAAGGAATTAGATAATCATGAACTTTTCCAAATTTCTGTTAACCAAATATCCTCAATGCATAATTTAGGAATTGTTTATAATACTAAATATCTTTCTATTGCTGCTAGTAAACTTATTTCTATTATATAATTTGACTTATGTTTCTTTTATTTAGTATTAGGAAAGCAAGCAATTAAAATTACCCTTACATTACTTGGTTTATTTCTTCGAAAAATTCTAAATCACTAAAAAGCACCTACATCTATAGAGAGCTTTCTTTAAAGAACGGGCTACCTAAGGCAGCCCCTAGACTATTTAGGTTACTTTTTCCTAGTTTTAATATTAATTTTTCCTTTGAAAATGATTTATGATATTTCTTTTTAAGAAAAAAAGTTTAGTAAAAAATTCACTAAACTTTCTATTTTTATTTGTATAATTTTTTTATTCTGCCTATTGCATTTTTTTCTAGTCTTGATACTTGTGCTTGGCTTATTCCTATTTCATCTGCAACTTCCATTTGTGTTCTACCATCAAAAAACCTTTTTGTTATTATCATTTTTTCTCTTTCACTTAGTTTTTTCATTGCTTGTTCTATTGTTATGTTATCTGCCCATCTTTCATCTGTATTTTTCGTATCTTTTACCTGATCCATTATATACAAATTTTCTGCACCATCATTAAACACTGGTTCTTGAAGTGATAATGGATCTTGTATTGCTTCAAAGCAAAATACCACTTCTTCTTTTTCTACTCCAACTTCTTTTGCTATTTGATCTATTGTTGGTTCTTTGTTTAACTCTTTTGTTAATTTTTCCTTTGCTTGTAACGCTTTATAAGCTAAATCTCTTATTGAACGACTTACTCGTATTGGATTATTATCCCTTAAGTATCTTCTTATTTCTCCTATAATCATTGGAACAGCATAAGTAGAAAATTGAACATTCAATGACATATCAAAATTGTCTATTGCTTTTATTAAACCTACACATCCAACTTGAAATAAATCATCCATATTATCACTTCTACCACTAAATCGCTGTAATATACTTAATACTAGTCTTAAATTACCATTTATAAATTTTTCTCGTGCTTCTAAATCTCCTTCTTTTATTTTAATAAATAATTCGTTTTTTTCTTTATTTGATAGTACAGGTAATTTTGCAGTATTTACTCCGCATATTTCTACCTTGTTTATCAAAATAAAACCTCCTTTTAAAAACAATTAATTTAATATAATTATTTCCAAAATGAGGTTTTTATATTCATCCAATTTTACTAGATATCTCTTTTTTCATTTTACTTATAATCTTTTTTTCTAGTCTTGATATATAACTTTGTGATATTCCTAACATATCTGCAACTTCTTTTTGAGTTTTTTCATTTCCGCTTATAAAGCCAAATCTAAGCTCCATTATATTTTTCTCTCTATTGTTTAATTTTTTCATTGCTGCCCTTAATAATTTTTTATCTACTTCATCTTCTATTTGTCTTGATGTTACATCATCATCTGTTCCTAATATGTCTGAAAGCAATAACTCATTTCCATCTCCATCTTGATTTAGTGGTTCGTCTATTGATATTTCTCCTTTTATTTTATTTGTTCTTCTTAAATACATTAGTATTTCATTTTCTATACATCTCGAAGCATATGTAGCTAATTTTATATTTTTGTTAGTGTTAAAAGTGTTTATTGCTTTCATCAATCCTATTGTTCCAATTGAAATTAAATCTTCAATTCCAATTCCTGTATTTTCAAATTTTTTAGCAATATAAACTACTAACCTTAAATTTCTTTCAACTAATATTTTTCTTTGTTCTTCATCTCCTTTAGATAATTTATCTAATATTTCTTCCTCTTCTTCTGGTAATAATGGTGGTGGAAGAGTTTGGCTTCCTCCTATGTAAAATATAGGAATTTCTTCTATCTGCAAATTATCTTCACTTAAGCATTTAGCATATATTGTATTTATACTATTTTTTAGTAACTGCAAAAAATTCATTTTTATCATCATTCCTTTCTATAACATCAATTCCAACAAGCGCTGAATATAATTTATTTTTTGTTAAACTATTTTCATATATTCCAATTATTACTTTTGGAATATTTTTTTCATATTCATCAGAACTTATTATTACATTGTCTGCTATAAATCCTAACAGTAATCCATTCTGATTTCCTAATGATGAAAATGGTATTATTCTAAATTTAGATATGTATTCTTCTTCTAAATTTTCATCTTTTCCACCTCCTAATATTAATGTTATCTTTTTTATAATTTCCTTTGGAATTATTTCCTCAATTTTTTCAGCTTCTACTACAATTACACTCATTTTACTTAATGGGTCTTTTAGTAAATTGCCTGTATCAATTAGTGCTTTCATTTTTGCAGACTTTCCATTAAATTTAACTTCTATGTTACAAAATATATCTTTTTTAGATAGTTTTCCTTTTATTAATTTAAATGCTATATTTACGACTGCAAATCCTAGTATTCCACCCATTAATGCTATTTTTAATGGATATGTTCCTATATAGATACCATTTTTCATTAATATTTCCTGAGGTTTTATAAAATATAATAAGTAAAATGCACATCCACCAAATGCAAAAGATACTAAGTAGAATATTACCAATTCTTTAAATATTTGTTTAAAATTTTTAGGATTAAACGCTATATATACCATTGAAATTGATAATAATATTTTTAAAACTAGAGTAATACTTGCATTTAATATACTTAACATAGAAATAACAGCATATATTCCTCCTATTAAACTTGAAACTAATATTCTAATTTGATTTATATGTGATTTACTTACCATTCCAGTTGCCATTAATATAATATAGTTCATACACAAATTCTCTAATAAAATTATGTCTATATAAATTGTCAATTACAATCATCCTCTTTTATACTACTTAATAACTTATTATTTATTTTTGATGCTTTTTGATTGTACAACTATTTTTTTATAAAATATGTCATATCTTCGGGTAGAAAAAAAGAAATAATCTACAATTATAGATTATTTCTTTTTTATATATTGTTTATATGACTTTATTATTTATTTAAACCTTTATTTTTTCTTAAAAATGATGGTATATCTAAATTATCTGGATTAGATGAACTTTCTTGAGATTGTGGTATTGTGCTTATCTTTTTGTCCCAAGCTTTTGAAACAATTTTGTCAACTCCAAGTGTAGATACTGGAGAATCTTTTTCAAATCCTGTTGCAATTACTGTAATTGATATTTCTTCTCCCATAGATTCATCTATTACTGCTCCAAATATTATATTAGCTTCTGGATCAACACTTCTTTGTACTAATTCTGCTGCCGTATTTACTTCATGTAATCCTAAATCTGCTCCACCAGTAATATTTATTATTACTCCTCTTGCACCTTCTATTGATGTTTCTAATAATGGACTTTGTATTGCTTCTTTTGCAGCATCTTCTGCTCTATTTTCTCCTGCTGCTTTTCCTGTTCCCATATGTGCCATTCCTGTATTTAACATTATTGTTTTTACATCAGCAAAATCTAAGTTTACAAGTCCTGGTACAGCAATTAAGTCTGATATACCTTGTACACCTTGTCTTAAAACATCATCTGCCATTCTAAATGCTTCTATCATTGATGTTTTTCTATCTATTATTTGTAATAATTTATCATTTGGTATTACTACTAATGTGTCAACTTTACTTTTTAGGCTTTCTATTCCACGTTCAGCTTGTGAAAGTCTTTTTTTACCCTCAAATGTAAATGGTTTTGTAACAACACCTATTGTTAATATTCCCATTTCTTTTGCAACAGAAGCAACTACTGGTGCAGCACCAGTTCCAGTTCCTCCTCCCATACCAGCTGTTACAAATACCATATCCGCTCCACGAAGTATCTCTGTAATTTCAGATTTATTTTCTTCTGCAGACTGTGCTCCTATATCTGGATTAGCTCCTGCTCCTAGTCCTCTTGTTATTTTTTCTCCTATTTGAATTTTTGTTCCTGCCTTTGATTGTTGTAATGCTTGTCTATCTGTATTTACAGATATAAATTCAACTCCTCTTATTCCTGACTCAATCATTCTATTTACAGCATTATTTCCTGCTCCACCAACACCAATTACCTTAATTGTTGCAGTTCCATCTAACATTTTATCATTTTCTTCATACTCTCTCATAAAGTTGACACCCTCCTAAATTTTATTAAATAATTTATAAACTAATTTTTACGAATAAAAAAAATCTTTTATCCTTTCAAGTATCGTTTTTACTATACTTGTTTCAGACTTTGAGTCTATATTGCTAGATACACTTTTAGCAAAAGGTCTAGCTGCAATATATCTAACTAAAGCATATGCTACCCTATAAGTTGGTCTTATTGTACTTATTAGCCTTCCAGTTGAAACTTTTACTGGTATATTTAAGCTTATTTTTCCTGCAACATCACTTTTATTTATATTTGTAATACCTTGTCCAGTTAATACAACATTATTTATTCTTTGTTTTAGACCTTGCATACTTATATCTTTATTTACCAATGTAAATATTTCTTCAATTCTAGCTTCTATTATTTCAATGAGTTCAGAACTTTTTATAATTTTGTTCTTTCCATCACCCTTATATGTATTTAATATAATGTCATTATCATTATCTATAAATGACTTTAAAGCTAATCCATATTGTCTTTTTAATTTATCCGCTTCTTCTTCTGATATGTTTAATACAACTGCTATATCATTTGTTATATTATCTCCCCCAAGTGGTATTGTATTAGTATATACAAATGAATCTCCTTCAAATACTCCTATATCTGTATTTCCAGCTCCCATATCCACAATCATTATGTTGTCGTGTAATTCGTTCACGTCTAATATTAAATTTCTTTGTGCTAATGAATTAGGTACCATTCCATCTACTTCTAATCCTGCTTTTTTTAATATTGTAGACATTTGTCTAACATAGTCTTTATCTGCAAGTATTATTTGAGCATTTAAAGTAAATTCCGGACTAAATTCACCAATTGGATCTGCTATTATTCTTCCATCTCTTAAAATAAATTGATTTGGCACTATATCAACAATTGTTTTTCCTTCTGGAATTTCGATGTCTCTAACTTGCATTATAGCAGTTGTAACATCTTTAGTAGATATTCCAGAATATTTGTCTTTGAGTTCTTTTGTTATACTATTTTGTACTATAGTAACATATTTTCCTGGTATAGTAATATATGCAGAATTTATTTTAAAATCAGCTTCATCTTCAGCTTCTTTAATTGTTTTAGCTATCGCTAGAGCAACTTCTTCTTCGTTAATTATTTTTCCTTTTTTGATACCGTCACATCTATTACTTGTAGAACATATTATTTCAATTTGACTGAAATTATTAACTTCTCCTACAACAGCAGATACCTTAGAAGTTCCAATATCAATGCCTACAATTATATCACCTATTGCCAAAGTTTACTCCTCCATTTTTATGTGTTTTTTCCTGTGCTTAGAATATTATATTTTTATAAAAATGTCAATAGAATTCGTAATATTTTTGTAATATTTTTGTATCTATTTTGTAATATTTTTGTTTTTTCCTTACGGCTGTAATATTTTGTTATATTTGTTAATTTTTTGTGAATTTTTTATTCAAATCATTACTATCTTTTTTAGTCCATTTATCTATATAATATCTACGTATTATTGCTAAATTCGTAAACATTCTTCCAACAAATACCACAATTGCTGCTAAATATATATCCACATCTAATTTTTGTCCTAAATATGTAAGTAATATTGATAATATTGCATTTCCAAAAAAACCAGTTACAAATATTTTTAAATCAAAATTTCCTTTTAAAACTGAGGTAATTCCTCCAAAAACAGAATCGAGTGCTGCTATTATAGATATTGCAAGATATCCAGACATCGTATATGATACCATTGGAACATTTATACCAACTATTGCCCCTAAAATACATCCAATTAAAATTGCTATAAAAATCATTTTAAATCTCCTTTATTTTCAAATATTTTAAATTTATTGTACCTTTGTATTTTTCAATTGTTATATTATTATGTGTCTCAACATTAACATTAATTTCAGAATACTGGTCAACATATCCAACTTTTTTTGTTACTAATGCACTTTCCAAGTGTTTTTGATTTCCAATTGCTTTTACAACATAAGGATCTGTTATTCTACCATTTAAATCATTATTTACTAATATTATGTATTCCATAGCAAATATATCTGTCATATTTACTACTCTTTGGTCATTTATACTGATTGCTTCTGCCCCTGCTAATCTTAGTTCGTTAACTAGAGTTAGCAAATGTGTAGATGTGACAGTTCCAGCAATATTATCTTCATTATCACTTAATGTAACTATTACTCCTTGTCCCTTTACATTAGTTTGTCCTGATAAAATTTTTGCTTGTTCCAATTCCTTATCTAAAACTACTGATGCTTCCTGATTCGATTCACGTTTATCTATATATTCATTTCTTTTTGCTATTGTATCTTCATATTGAGTATTAATATCTTCATATTTTTCTTTCCATGTTGCTAGCTGTTCTCTTAATTCTGTTTCCCTCATTGTTTCTAAATTTTGTATATCTGTTTCTTCAACTACTTTAAATTGCATAAACATTGCCATACAAAACACAAAACATACAATTGCCATTGTAAATATCATTGTATTTTTTCCCTTTTTCAACCTAAATCACATTCCTTCCATATTATATATCTATTTTGTATTTTCCATAGTTTTATAATTTAATACTCCTGTATATTTTCCTATTTGCACATTGTTTACTTTTTTAATATCAACATTTATACCCCAAGACTTTAGAATTTCTACAAACCCACCTGGTCTAGTAAGTGCTCCCCATAATCTTTCTTGATTACCAATTGCCTTTATTACAAATGGAACTCCTATCCTTTCGTCATTAACTAGTACTACTGTTCCTATGCAATTTATTGCAGTGTATGGAGTAATTCGTTGGTCATTTACACTTATTGCTTCTGCTCCTGCATTTTTTAGTTCATTAACTAATTCCCTTATATCTCCATCATGTGCTACATCTTCTGCTGTTCCCATTTTCGAAGTAGATGTGTTATCTTTGACTGTAATTATAAGTCCCTCTCCTTCTACATCAGCTAAGCCCAAATATGCATTAATTTTTTTTAATTCTTCTTGCTTTTTTATAGAATTTTCATCTGTGGATGTACTTTGTTGTCTTTCTTTTTCTAGTTGCTTTTTTGCAACTTCTAGTTCTTTATACTTATTATCATATTTTTCTTTCCATTTCAAAACCTCATCTCTTAAGCTATTTTCCTTTAAGGTTTGTCCTACTGTTAATGAGTTGTTTTTCGTTGTTCTTATTTGTATTGCAATTGCTATTGTTAATAACATACACATAATTCCCAATGTTATTGCTATTTTATTTTTATTCATAATTTTTTCCTTTCTCTAAAGTTTAATATAAATCTAAATTTTTTCTCTAAAATATACTTTATCTTTAGTTAAATCTCCATTTACAAATATTTCTCCTTCTATTCCTTCTTCTTTTTCTAATATAACTTTTAAATATCTCATTCTATCATTTATGTTATTACCACTACCAATATATGCAATTTTCCCTTTTGTTTCAAATAGTAATGTATAATTTTGACTATCTGTAATATCTATCTTTGTTATATATGAATCAATAGAATTTGAATTTGCCGATTCCATTATTCTTAGAATAACTCCCAACCTATTTAAATCATCTTCTATTAATCTACTTCCTACTTTTAAATCTTCTTCCTTGGTAAGACATCCTACAATAATTGGAACTTCTTTTTTTGTTGTTGTTAATTCTAATATGTATCCCTGATTATTTATATATGCATATGTATTATTATACTCTACTATAAAAGTTGTTTTCCTTTCTTTAACAGATATTTCTATTATGTTTGGCAATTTTCTTTTTATTTTTACTGAATCAATATATTGATTTTCTTTTATTTTATTTTTTATATCCCTTTTAGAATATTTAAATATATTTTCTCCTATTTGTATATTAGATAAGCTTACTATCGTATCCATTGGTATTTGCTCATATCCTATAACATCAACTCCAACTATATTAAAAACTGGAGACATTAAAAAAACTACTACTGCGCAAATTAATAATATAATTAAAAATACCCATTTTACAACATGTCCCTTTTTTATATTTTCTTTTTTATTTAATTTTCTTGAGTCTTTTTTATTATTTTTCTTTTTTTGATTTTTTTTCTGTTCTTTAGTATTTTTTTTCGATGGAGGCATTTGTTTAGGTATACCTATTACAATCTCTTTGTCTAAATTAATTTTATCATCTTTTGTTTTCTTACTTGATGAAAATTTTTTCTTTTTATCCGATTTTTTTTCTATATTTTTCTTATTGTCCATATATAAGAAATCCAGTTCATCATTCTTTTGTTTCTTTTTCAATTTATTCACCCTTTTTTCTAGAAATATTTGCACCTAACTTATTAAGCTTTATATCTAAATTTTCATATCCTCTAAGTATATACTCTATATTTTCCACTTTTGAGGTTCCTTTTGCACAAAGTGCTGCTACTACTAATGATGCTCCTCCTCTTAAATCACTAGCTATTACATTTGTTCCAGATAATTTTCTTGTTCCTTTTATTATAGCTGTTCTACCTTCTATTGTAATTTTTGCTCCCATTCTTTTTAACTCACTTGTATATTTATATCTATTTTCAAATATATTTTCAACTATTATTGAAGTTCCTTTTGCAGTTGTTAGCATTGAAGTAAATATTGACTGCATATCTGTAGGAAAACCTGGATATGGCATTGTTTTAATATTAACAGCTTTTAATTTCTTAGGTGCTTCTAAATATATTTCATTTTTTGAAACACTTATTATACAACCACATTTTTCAAGTTTTTCTAGAACTGGATACATATGTATTGGTTCTACTTTTCTTAATTTCACTTTTCCTCCAGTTACTGCTGTTGCACATAATAAAGTTCCTGCTTCAATTCTATCTGGCATCACATTATAACTAACATCTTTTAATTTTTTTACCCCTTGTATTGTTATAATATTACTTCCTGCACCACTTATTTTGGCTCCCATTTTATTTAAAAAATTTTGTAAATCCACTATTTCAGGCTCCATTGCAGCATTAGTTATTGATGTTGTTCCTTCACCCAAAACGGAAGCTAACATTGCATTTTCGGTTGCTCCAACACTTGGAAAGTCCAGTATTATATCTTGTGGTATTATTTTATCACATGTACACTTAATATTTCCATATTCTTCCACAATATTTATTCCTAATTTTTCAAATGCTTTTAGATGCAAATCTATTGGTCTAGAACCAATATCACATCCCCCTGGATATGAAAATATTGCTTTGTTATTTCTTGATATTAATGCTCCTGCAAGTACTACAGATGATCTCATTTTTCTCATTAATTCTTCTGGTATTTCACATTTTTTTACATCTTTAGAATTTATTACTATTTTATCACTATTTTGCTTTATTTTGCAACCTAAATATTTTAATATTTCTAACATTACTTTTGTATCTTGAATGTTTGGAACATTATATAATTTTGTTATTCCATTATTTAGTATACTCGCTGCTAAAATTGGTAATGATGCATTTTTTGAACCTGAAACTTCAACTTCTCCTTCAAGCCTATTTCCACCTTGTATAATATATGTACTCATATTAACTCCTCCTTTATGTTATATATATTATGCTAATTAAGAGTTTTAGGTGAAAATTTTTACATATATTGACTATTTATTTATTATAAAATATAATTTTTTTAGTATTTTAAAGGAGGTTTTATTGAATTATGGATTTAAATAAAGCTATTGAAATTGCCAAAAGTGCTAGGCTTAATTCTACTCATAAGGATTATTTTGTTGGAGCTTGCTTAGTTACTAAATCTGGAAAATATTATTCTGGTTGTAATATAGATAATATGGAAATTCAAAGCATTTGTGCAGAACGTACAGCTTTTGTAAAAGCTTTATCTGAAGGAGAAAGAGATTTTGATTACATCTTAGTTGTTGGTGGAAAAAAGGATTGCACTATTTTAGATGATTGTAAACCTTGTGGATATTGCAGGCAGTTTATGGTTCAATTTGTAGATAAGGATTTTAAAATTTATACTTGTTATGGTGAAAACAATAAAGTAGATTGTTATACAATTGATGATTTACTTCCTAATGCATTTTCTTTTTAATAAATAAAATTTATATTATTTCTTTATAAAAAAACAAGTATATATAATATAAAATTATAATTAAGATTTCGTAGTAACGCGCAGCGACCAAACGAGCAACCTTTGTTGCGAGTGCGATTGAAGAAGCCGACATACAGTATGGTCATTATTGGAGGCTTCGACAGCAAGGAACGGAGAAATAATTATAATTTTATATTATATATACTTGTTTTAATGTATTTTAATAAAAACATCTCCTCTATACTTAAATAGAGGAGATATTTTTATTCTTCAATTAATTTTATATGAACGTCTTGTAATTGCTTTTCAAAAACTTTACTTGGTGCTCTCATTAATAAATCTCTTGCTTTTTTATTTTTTGGAAATGCTATTACTTGTCTTAAATTTTCTTCATTTGCAATTAACATAACCATTCTATCAAGTCCTGGTGCTGCTCCTGCATGTGGTGGTGTTCCATATTGGAATGCATTAAATAATGCTCCAAATCTTTCTTCTACATCTTTTCTTTCATATCCTGCAATTTCAAATGCTTTTACCATAAGCTCTGGGTCGTGATTTCTTACTGCACCTGATGCCATTTCATATCCATTACATACGAAATCATATTGATATGCCAGTATATCTAATGGATTCATTGTTTCTAATGCTTCCATTCCTCCTTGTGGCATTGAAAATGGATTATGGTTGAAGTCTATTGTTCCTTCATCAGATAATTCATACATTGGGAAATCAACAATAAAACAGAATTTATATACATCTTTTGGTAATAAATCTAATCTATTCCCTAGTTCTATTCTTACTCCTCCAGCTATTTTTTGAGCAGTTAAAAATTCATCTGCTATAAAAAATATTGCACTATTTTCTTTTACTCCTGTAAGATTTTCTAATTCATTTTTTGTTTTTTCATCAATAAATTTTGAAATTCCACCTGTTAGATTATTTTGCTCATCAATTTTCACCCATGCAAGCCCTTTTGCACCTAATTCTTGTACTGCAAATTCAGACATATTATCAAAAAACTTTCTAGGCTGTTCATTCATATTTTCTACTGCTATTACTTTTATTGTTTTATCTTTAAATGCATTAAATTCAGTATTTTCAAATAACTTTGTAGCATCATGTATTATTAATGGATTTCTTAAATCTGGCTTATCTATTCCATATTTTTCCATTGCTTCTTTATATGGAATTCTTACAAAAGGTCCTTTATCTACTTTCCATGAAGTAAACTTTTCGAATACATCTGGTATTACTTTTTCTATTACTTCTAAAACATCATCTTGTGTTGCAAAACTCATTTCAAAATCTAATTGATAGAATTCACCTGGTGCTCTATCTGCTCTTGGGTCTTCATCTCTAAAACATGGTGCTATTTGATAATACTTATTAAACCCTCCTACCATTAATAGTTGCTTAAATTGTTGTGGTGCTTGTGGCAAAGCATAAAATTCCCCTGGATGTATTCTACTTGGTACTAAAAAGTCTCTTGCACCTTCTGGAGATGAATTTGCAAGTATTGGTGTTTGTATTTCTGTAAAATCTAATTCATCCATCTTTTTTCTTAATTCTTTTATTATTTTAGATCTTAATATAATATTATTGTGTAAATGTTCATTTCTTAAATCTAAAAATCTGTATTCTAAACGCAAATCTTCTCTTGCTGTATTTTGCTCTAATGAGTTTATTTCAAATGGTAAAACATTTTTGCATTTTCCTAATATTTCTATATTACTTGCAACAACTTCAATTTCACCTGTTGCCATTTTATCGTTTTTATTTGCTCTTTCAACAACTTCTCCTTCTACCATTATACATGATTCAGTTGTTAATTCATTTAATACTGTTTCTTCTTCATCTTTATTTTGAATTACAATTTGAGTAATTCCAAATTCATCTCTTAAATCTAAAAAAGTCATTGCTCCTAAGTTTCTTATTTTTTGAATCCATCCAGCAAGCTTAACATGTTCCCCAACATTTTTTATATTTAATTCTCCTAATGTATTTGTTCTATATTCGTTCATGCTATTCCTCCCATTAATAATTTATTTTACATTTTATAACTTTTTTTATAAAAAGTCCATATAATTAGCAAAATTTACACGGTCAATTTGCAGTTTTATGTAAATTGTGGTATAATAATTATTAAAGAAACTGTAAACCAAGCAACAAGTAGGGCGTGATATACCCTACGGTAAAACGAAAGGACAAAAAAAATGAACAACGAAATTCAAAGACTTTGCACGGAACCCACAGTAAATATCGAGACATTAATCTCTGACACCCCACCAGAAGATTTTGAGACACTCGAGTTGCCACCTGAGCTTACAAAGGAAGAAGCAGACGCATTGTTCCTCTTTGAAGAGGAATATGATGGATATTTCAATGGATGCGATTTAGCTTTTCCTCCTCTGCCTCCTATGCCACCGTTATTTAACTATGACGACCTTGAAGATTTGCTTACGGATGACAAAGAAGATGCGACACCTCAGGAGGAAGTTAAGAAAACATGGTGTGACAAGATCATGGACAAGCTGGATGCGGTTGATTGGGAAGAAGTTTATGAAAATATTAATACTGCCGCTTATGGCATTGGACAAATCCTTGGATATTTCATCACATTTCTCGTCAAGTTTATCATTTCCATTGTCTTCATCTCGACACTGGGCGAAATGGCTCCTGAGGTACGGCAGCAGATACCGACACTCTATCACATCATTGATGTGTTAATTGAGTTTTCAGAAAGATTTCTGTCTGTATGCTTCTCTCGTTTTTTCTAATCGTGTCAAATTTCTAACCACCAGCCCCTCTTTCAGTATGGAGGGGCTGGATGTTTTTTTTGCTTGTATTTTTTTCTATACGTGGTATAATATAAAAAAAATCTATGGAGGAATAAAAAATGACTAAATTAACTATAAAAGATTTATTTAAAGATACTGAAGCATACGAAAATAAAGAAGTTGTGTTAGAAGGTTGGGTTAGAACTGTTAGAGATTCTAGAACTTTTGGTTTTATTGAATTAAATGATGGTTCATTTTTTAAGAACGTACAAGTTGTTTTTACAGATAAATTAAGCAATTTTGCAGATATTTGTAAACTTACAATTAGTTCTTCTTTAAAAGTTACAGGAACATTAGTTATTACCAAAGATGCTAAACAGCCTTTTGAAATACAAGCAAGCAGTATTGAAATTGAAAGTTTATCGGATAGCTCTTATCCTTTACAAAAGAAAAAACATACTTTTGAATATTTGCGTACTATTGCTCATCTTCGTCCACGTGCTAATACTTTTTATGCTGTTTTTAGAGTTAGAAGTGCACTTGCATATGCTATTCACAAATTTTTTCAAGAAAGAAACTTTGTATATGTTCATACTCCTTTAATTACTGGAAGCGACGCTGAAGGTGCTGGAGAAATGTTTAATGTTAACTCTTTTGACCTTGCAAATATCCCTTTAACAGATGATGGTAATGTGGATTTTACTAAAGATTTTTTTGGAAAATCTGCTCATTTAACTGTTAGTGGACAATTAAATGGTGAAACATATGCACAAGCTTTTAGAAACATTTATACATTTGGTCCTACTTTTAGAGCCGAAAATTCTAATACAGTAAAACATGCTGCTGAATTTTGGATGATAGAGCCAGAAATATGTTTTGCAGACCTAAAAGATGATATGGATTTAGCTGAAGATATGATTAAATATATTTTTAAATATGTACTAGATACTTGCCCAGAGGAGATGGAATTTTTTAATAATTTTATTGATAAAACATTATTAGAAAGAATTAATAATGTAATTAATTCAGATTTTGCAAGAATAAGCTATACAGATGCTGTTAGCAAATTAGAAAAAGTTAATGACAAATTTGAATATAAAGTAAGTTGGGGAACAGATTTACAAACAGAACATGAAAGATATATTTGTGAAGAGATATTTAAAAAACCAGTTTTTGTTACAGATTATCCATCTGATATAAAAGCTTTTTATATGAAACAAAACCCTGATGGAAAAACAGTTGCAGCAACAGATTTATTAGTTCCTGGAATAGGTGAAATAATTGGTGGAAGTCAAAGAGAAGAAGACTATGATAAATTACTTAATAAAATGAAAGAATTAAATATGCCACTAGAAAACTATGAATGGTATCTTGACCTTAGAAAATATGGTAGCTGTGTCCATTCTGGATTTGGATTAGGTTTTGAAAGAGCAATTATGTATTTAACTGGTATGCAAAATATAAGAGATGTTATACCTTTCCCTAGAACACCAAAAAATTGCGATTTTTAAAATCTAAACTGTTTAAACTAATATTAAATTTAGTGTACAAACAAAAAGAAGTAGTATAAATATATAATTATACTACTTCTTTTTGTTCTCTTACTGATATATAAATACAATCAGCGCGAAGGAAGAAATGTTTTAAAATATTTTAGAACGATGAGGAGCCATGCGTGGGTGACCAATAGA
>CAOJKP010000011.1 GCA_948438085.1 uncultured Clostridium sp.
ACGCTCTTAAATTATTGCTCTCTCTCTCTCTCTCTCTCTCTCTCTCTCTCTCTCTCTTACAGCCTCTAACATTTTAACATTTTTGTTCATTTATTTTTTCTCCTTTTTTTATTTATTATATATTAATCATTTTATTTTTTTAATATTTTTCTTTAATTTATCCATACAAGTAATTAGCGCGAAGGAAGAAATGTTTTAAAATACTTTCTAAGTAACTTTAGTTACAAGGAGCAATGTGAGGGTGACCAATAGAAAATGTTAAAATACGAAAGTATTTTTTACATTTTCATTGGGGAATTGCGACTGGTTAGAAATATTTTAAAACATTTGCTTCCTGGGAGCGAATTATAATACTCTTATTTGATACATTCTTCGAAGAACGTAAAAATTATATATATGCCTTTTCTTTTTATATTTTATTTATTATATATTAACCATTTTTCTATTTCAATATTTTTAAGTTTTTTCTTCACGTTGTGTTATAATTGTGCAGTTTTAAAACAAAAAAATGATTACACTATGCAATCATTTTTTTGTTTTAAATTTAATCTTATTATTCTTCGCCTTTTAATCTTTCTGCTCTATCTGCTGCAATTAGTGAATCTATCATCTCATCTAAATTTCCATTTAAAAAATCTTCCATTTGATATATGCTTAATCCTATTCTATGATCTGTTATACGTCCCTGTGGATAGTTATATGTTCTTATCTTTTCAGATCTATCTCCACTTCCTACTTGGCTTTTTCTTTCGTTTGCAAGTTCTGAATCTCTTTTTTGCTTTTCTATCTCATATAACCTTGAACGTAATAATTTCATTGCATATTCCCTATTTTGTGTTTGTGAACGTTCTGTTTGACATTCAGCAACAATTCCTGTTGGAACATGTATTAATCTAACTGCTGATGATGTTTTGTTTACGTGCTGTCCTCCTGCTCCAGAGGCTCTAAATACTTCCATTTTTATGTCTGCTGGGTTAACGTCTATTTCTACATCTTCTACTACTGGTAACACTGCAACTGTTGAAGTTGATGTATGTATTCTTCCACTTGATTCTGTATCTGGAACTCTTTGTACTCTATGAACTCCACTTTCGAACTTCAATCTTGAATATACTCCTTTTCCTGTAAGCATAAAAGATATTTCTTTGTAACCTCCAAGTCCTGTTTCATTTTCATTTAATACTTCTAATTTCCAATGTTTTGTTTCTGCATACATTGAATACATTCTAAATAGAGTTCCTGCAAATAATGCTGCTTCTTCTCCGCCTGCTCCTGCTCTTATTTCGCATATTATGTTTTTGTCATCATCTGGATCTTTTGGTATTAATAGTATTTTTAATTCTTCCTCTAAAATTGGTAGTTTTTCTTTTTTTTCTAGCATTTCCATTTCAGCTAAATCTCTTATTTCTTTATCTGCATCATTCATCATTTCACGAGCTTCTTCTAATGCTTTTAAATTTGCTTTATATTCTCTATATTTTTCTACGATTGGTGTCATGTCTGAATGTTCCTTCATTAATTTTTGCCATTCATTTGTTTTTGATATAACTTCTGGATCACTTATTTTTTTAGTTAACTCATCAAATCGCTTTTCAACATCTTCTAATTTTTGAAACATTTTTGTCTCTCCTTATATTAAAATTCTGTTATATTATACTATAATTTAACATTGTTTTCAACATAAAAAAAAATTTCTCTTTATATTATAACTTTTCCTTGTACACTAATAAATTTTTATGATATAATTTCATAACCGTTTAAGATTTTGTCATTATAAGAAAAATAAAAATGAATGCTATAGTAAAACGGCAAAACTTTTTCCTGCAACTTGAAAATACTGCTTTCAAGATAGGGGCACCTGTCTTGATTGTAAGCTCTGGGTATACTTCAACGATCAAGGCTCAAACACAAGAACCATGGTTGATAACTCAGCTTAAGACAATACCTAGAAGAAATCGGAGTAAATCCCCAGATTCTCTAATCATGGAAACGTCTTTAAAGAGGCTATATGAAAAAATTGATTGCACTTCATATAGGTTGTATCTTACACCAGAGTGCCATTCTCTGGAAGATGCATCAGCAGAATTCTCTGAACTTCTGGAAAATCAAATCTTCAAAACTTCTGAAAATGTTTTTTTGGTTGGACATTCTAAAGGAGGATTACTTTTTACACATTCTATTTCAGAACACTTAAAAACAAGTACCAATCTCGTTCTTGTTGCTCCCACATATGGATGCATAATGGGAGATGAAATGGCTTTTATCCGCACTTTAGAACGTCACATTTCATCTAATCCATTTCAAAGTGTGGATAAGCTACTTTTTGAAGTAGCTATGAAATCGATAGGCTCTAGAAGACCTGTTGACCACGATATGTCTATTGGGTCGGATTTTGTGAACACATTAGATTTTAGGGCATTAAAGAACCATAATGTACTACTGATAGCAGCTAGATGCCCTGAACAAAAGCTGTGCCATCCAGTTGATGCCTTTTTTAGGCATTATGGTAAGTATATTGGATTGAATCTTGTAGGCGATGGAATGGTAAGCTATTATAATCAAATGTTACCAGTGGCATATTACGATTCTGTTAAAAAAATCAGTTCCATTCAAGCTACACATCCAAGGGCTTTTTCAGTAGCACTTCCAATTATAATAAATTTTATACTAAATACTCTTAAGTAAAATTTATTACAATAATTATCACATCTTTTTATTCTCAAATTACCCAGCTTGAAATTCAAGCTGGGTAGTGTCTTTTATATGCTTTTTTCTAAATAACTTGTATAATTAGATAATATTTCTAAAAAGTTGTCTAAAATATTCTTTTTTTGAACTTCATTTTTTATTATTATATTTGCACTTGCTATTTGTTTATCGTTTATTGTTACATTTATACTTCCTATCGTTTGATTTACATTTGTTGGAGCTTGTAAATATTCTTCACATTGTAAGGACGTATTTAATTTATATATTTCTTCTTTTTGAATTGGTAATTCTTCATTTGAGATATTAGCTAGTTCAAATTGTGGTATTATATTTTTTGATTTATTTATTTTTATTTTATTACAATCTTTTTGCAAGAATTTTTCAAATTCTTCTTCTATCTTTTCTTTTATATTAACATATTCATAATTTGCAAATGCATATTCAATTAGTTTTATACTATCTTCAGTTCTTATTTTTTTTGTATCTGCTCCTAATACTACACATATTATTTGATGTCCGTTCCTTGTAGTAGATGTTACTAAGCATCTTAAAGCATTATTGGTAAACCCTGTTTTTACCCCATTTACTCCTTCTAAATTTCCTAATAATTCGTTTGTATTTGAAATTGTTCTTGGTACTCCATTTATATTTATGCTTGTTGATTTTGTATTTACAATTGTAGCAAATTTTTTATTTTGCAATGCATAATCTGTAATTCTTGCAAGCTCATACGCTGTTGTGTAGTGTTCATTAGAATCCAGCCCATGTGGAGTTACGAAATTAGTAGTAGTTAAATTTAGTTCATTTGCTTTTTTATTCATTAGAGCAGCAAATCCTTCTATGTCTCCTCCCACATGCTCTGCTAGTGCTACTGCTGCATCATTTCCAGAGCATAACATTAACCCATATAGTAAATCGTTTACAGTTATTTTATCGTTTTCATTTATTTTTAACCTTGATCCTCCGAGTTTTAGCTGCTTTTTTAGATATTGTAACTGTTTCATTCAAGTTTGAATTTTCTAATACAACTATTGCTGTCATTATTTTAGTTGTTGATGCCATTGCTCTTTTCTCGTTTTCCTTTTTTCCCCATATTATTGTTTTAGATGTTCTATCATAAATAACTGCTGCTCTTGAATTTATTGTTAATTCTTTTTTATTTTGTATAGATGTTGGTTTTGATTCTAATCCACTATTTTCTATTTCTTCATCTATATCATCTGCAAAAACATTAATATTTGTTGAAATTAAAGTAAAAATTAAAATAAAAGATACTATTATTTTTTTCATAAAAAATCACCTTTTTAATTTTATTTAAAAAGGTGTATTTTAATTCATTTTTTTATAATGTATTTCGAAAATTATTCATTATTAACTATTCATTATTCAATATTCACTAATATTTATAGTGCTTTTCCTCCTCTATATTGCTCATTTAGTGTATTTTCTGCATCATCTATTTTCTCTTCTATTGTTTCTCCACTAGCTTTTTCATATTCTATCATGAAGGCTTCGTAACTTACTTTACATCTTTTAGCTGCTTTTTGAATTAATATATTTATACTTTCTTTATCATTATAAGGGTCATCATCAATATTTTCTAATACTGTTTTGTCTTTATCTTTTAACTCATCATTTGCCCTTTTTATATTATCATCCACTGTTGAATTTTTTGTTTTATCTATATAATTTCTTACTTTTAAATTTGTTGATTTTTCATTTGTATCTTCCAAACTTACTGGTACACTTGTATATTCATTAGTTTCGGGAGCTCTTCTATAATAGTTTACTTCTGGTATTCCATATTGCCCAATATCAATTGTAAATCCTTCATTTTGATTTTGTTCATTTGCGCCACCTTTTATTTGCATTATTGACAATACTTTATTCTTACTTACACTTGATCCATCTTTATTTACTTCTACTACATCTTGTTTCGGGTTTGTACCTTGTGTTTGAGCAATCGATTCTAGTTGAATTTCTTCTTCATTTTCATCAATTCCTACAAATTCCATTTTTGTTGTTGATGTTCTTTTTATTAATACTCTTTTAATATTTTTTTGTTTCACTTCTGGTACTAATTCTTTTATTGTTTTGTCTGGAGTTATTTTTTTGTTTACATCTATTTCAGCAATATATCTAGGCTCATTTTTTTCATCTTGTTCGTTTGATTGATTTTTAGGTTCTCTTACTTTTTTCGTTCTTGCTTTATTGGCTTTTTGTATTTTTAATTCTTCTAATTTATTTAAAGACATTGGCATAATATTTCTTAGTTGTAGTAATATTTCTTTTTCGTTAATTAGCATTTTAAATTTATCTTGTATAATTATTCTGTTTTCTTTATCAATTATTGCAAATTTTTCCCCATTTGTATTTAATTCCATCACATCTTTTCCATCCACTTGTTTTTTTACTAAATACAAATCTATTTTTTTTTCATTCTTTTTTTCTGCATCATTTTTTGAAATTACAATTTCGCCATAATATAATACATCAATAATTTCTTGATTTTCTTCTAAGTCTTGTAGTAAGTTTTCTTTTTCTGTTCTTAATTTTTCTAATATCTTATCCATTATATCTCCTTTTTTAAAGAATGGGTATGCAATGCATTACCCATTAAATTCTATACATATAGTGTTTATTTTTTACTCTACTAATTTTAATCCATATTAAAAGACATTTCAAAATCTGTTCCATCTTTTAATCTTACATTAAATGTTTTTTGTATTGAACTCACTTCATCTTTAGGATTTTCTAATATAACATTATAAGTATATACATTTCCTTTAGCTTCAAATTCTGAATATGTTACTTCGCTTTTTCCTAAAAAGTTTTGTTTTGCATATTGTTCAAATTGACTTTGCCCTTTAAAGTAATTATCTTTAAATCCATCTGATAAGAAACTATATGCAACTGTATAATTTTCATCATTTATTGCTTTTACAAATTTATCTATGTTTAATGCTGTTTTTTGTTGTTGGTTAGATTTGTTGTATTTTTCAATATACTCTGGTAAATCTATTGTATATGTATCTAGAAAAAGTGTATATTGCATTATAGCAGTTTGTCTAAATATATAGTATTTTCCGTTAGAATCTATACAAACATATTGTTCATAATCATCATTGTTAGTATGTTGATATTTTGTAATTTGTAATTTTTCTATTACTTCTTTGTTGTTCGTAATATATTGTTTATAATTTTCTAAACTTCCAAATCTTTTTTTTGCATAATCTTTATCTAAGGAATTATATGCTTTTTCAACATTTTTTAGAGCATTATTCTTATATGTGTTAAAATAAGTTCTTGCAATATATTCATCTGTTATATTTTTATAATTGTATGTATTGTTGCTATTTTTAGTAATGGCTTCATCTGAAATTTTTTCTAATAAAGTATTATTATCATAATTATATTTTTCTACATATAACATTGGTATTATTGAAAATGTCATATTTTCCGAATCTGTTTTTATTGCAATTTTAGTTTCAACATTTCCAACACTAATCTCAAGAATAAATACATTTATACTTGCTGACTTTTCTGAAATTAGCATTTTATTAATTATTGGATTATAACTTTTAAATTTTGCTCCTTCTTGTTTTACCATTTCTTTAGAAGTATATTCCTTAAATTCGTTCGAATTTTCTAACATATTTGATATTGCCAAATATGATTCTTCAAACATTTCTTGTTTTATACTTGCTAACTCATTTGCATCTGTTACTTGATACATTAAGTGTTTATCTCCATTAATTCCTTCTAAGTGTGAAAAATATGAATTTAATATGCTTTCTACTGCAAAATATTTATTTTTATTATCTACTAGTTGTAGTTTTTCTTCTGCTTCGTAATTTATTTGTTCTTCAAATTCTATACCATAACCTGAATCTGTTCCTCCATTTTTTATTTTTGATAAAACAATTAATATTACTATAATTATTATTGCAATTAATATTGCTAATAATATTAATATTTTTTGTATTGTTTTCAATATGTTACCCCCTTACATTGGAACTCTTAATATCTTTGTTATTTTATTAATACTATGTCCTGATGTTGATGGTGCTGGATTACTTACTGACCAAGGTCCTCCGCAATTATATACAACTGCTTTGCCATTTCTTACTTCTCCAGAATAAATTTCGACATGGTGATTATCTCCTCCATAATATACTAATATATCTCCTGCTTGTGCATCGTTTATTGAACCTATTACTTGGAATCCCCATGGATTTCTATTAAATGTTGCTGAATCTTTTTGATGTCCACTAAATTCTTGTAAACCTGCTCTATATAATACCCAAGAAACATATGCTGAACAATCTATAGTTCTTCCACTTAATATTCCATTTGGTATACTTAATCCAACTTGTTTATATTTATATCCATTATTTTCTATATATATGTGTGCTGCTTTAGCTTCTTCTATAATTGTTCCTCCTCCTAAAGTACTTGGAGCATATCTTGATAATTCATTTTTTGCTTGTTCTGTGGTAAATAAAACATGTGCACCATCATTTTTTATTAAATCTAATGTGCTCCACCATGAATCTGCTGAAGCTGCAGCAGGTGTACAAAAGTATACTGCACATCCTGTTTGATCTCCGTTTGCAATTACATAATCTACTGCATCTCTTACACTTTGTGTTGGTACAGCAGCATCGTACATTCCATTTCTTACTGGCTGAAATTGATTTGTTTGGAATACTACATCTCTTATTGTATTTGGAAATTGTGAAGATAGAACTCTATTTAAAATAACGCTTGCAACATTTCTTTGTTGTTCTTGTGTTCCTCCTCCTATTTCTGCTGTTACTATTTTACACAATATTTCATATTCTTCTGGAGATACTCCTAATTCTCCATATGTTGGATTACCAGATGATGTAGTATCTTGAAATTCACTAGACTCAAATATGCTTAAATCAAAGTTTCCAAGGTCATTTCCTGTTTTGTACTTGTATATTGCATTTTTTAAGTATTCTGATTGAGTTTGAGCAAATGAACTATTTTCTAATAACCCATACAACCATTGTTCTTTTTGTAATATATCGCTAATTGGTGTTACCCATAATGTATCACTTCCAACATAAAGGTATTTTACAACACTTCCATATGGTACATATTCTAGTAATGTTGTATCTACTATACTAGAATCATACCTTCCCATTCTATTTTTCCATAATCCCATAAATCTAGCGGTTTTAAGATTTACTCTTGAAGGCTCACTTTCCCAGTTTTGCTCTACAACTTTAGTTTCTGTTAATGTTTGCTGATTTGTTTTCCATGTACCTGTATCTCCTGATGGTTCTGCTTCATCTGGAGCTGTAGACGTTGTGGTTGTTGTAGATGTTGTAGTTTTAAGGTTATAATCTGTATATTGATTTACCATCCAAGTTTCTGCTTTAGTTACATTTGCTGTAATAGCATCTTCTATTGTTATTATTTGACTTTGACTACTTTGAGGAGTTGTACTACTTCTTGGAACTGGACTAGATGGGTTGAGAATTCCTGACATTATTACACCTGGACCCACATCCATCCATTTTTTATTTTCCGTATATGTATCTGTTACAGTTGTTGTTGTTATTGTTTCATTATCAAATATAGTTATGTCTATGTTACTGTATTTGGTAACTAACTCTGATACTGCTTTAATATATTCTCCACTTCCTGTAACTTGCAATAAATCAAATAAAAACTCAAATGGCATTCCATATTTAGAAACCATACTTCTATATGGAATTTTTACTTCTATATATTTAAGGGTTGTCCCATCACTTCTTTGTACTATATATGGTTTTGCAACTATTAAATTCCAATTTTCGTCTATAGAATACACTCTTAATAAACTTCTTGTATCATCAGTTACATTTCCATCGTTTACTTCTTGTACTTGATTTCTAAAATAATTTAAACCTATATATTGTAATTCTTCTATTTGTACAGCATTTTGGCTAACTGCATTGTTAAGTGATATTGTAGATTCTGTTGTTTGGGTTGGATTTGTTATTTGATTATTATTAGCAGTTGCTTGGTTGTTATTAGTAGTATTTTGAGCATTGTTATTGTTGTTCGTTGCTGCTCCTGTTGGACTTATTGTAATTACTCCTATTTTATTTTTATAACTTGCATCAAATATATGCTCTGTTTTTCCTGTATTTAGTTCAAAATTACCTGATGCGTGAACATGTCCTGCAAACATAGCTTTTAATGAGTTAGAATTGTATAACACATCTAAATATCTACTTGGAGGGTTTGTGTATCCACTACTTGAAGATGCACTACTCCAATAATAAACTTGATCATTATGATTTTGTTTAGACCAAGCTTGCATTCCAGAAGCATTTGTTTTTGATTCTACTGGAACATGTGTAAAAAATAATGAATTTTGTGTTTGGTTTAAATAGCTTTCTAGTGTACTAATATTTCCATCTGATATAACATTGTTAGAGTAGTTTTGTCCAACAAGATTTATATTATCTCCATCTCTTCCTATTGTTAATTTTTTTATATCTCCGCTTCCTTTAATATTTCCTGCATCTTGCCTGTTTTCCGTTACATTTAAAAACATTTCTGTTAAATAATCGTGATCTGCTGCTAAAAACATTACTTTTGTATTTGTAAGTCGGTTAATAAGATTTTTTACATATGTAATATTTTCTGAACTATAGTTATCTATTATATCTCCACCAAATACTATTGCATCGAAATTGTTATTATTTAAGCAATCTATAATATTAGGTAGAACATTCTCTGAATGATTAAATGCTATTCTTCTTGATTCAAAAGTTAATCCATGACTACTATACCAATTATTATTTATTTGAGATGTTTGAACCTCTTCAGGTAGCATTACATGTAAATCTGAAATCCAAGCAATTTTATATTCGCTATTAATTCCATCCATAGTTACATTTACATTTTCTGCACTTAATCCATAAGATTGTGTATCTATAGTAGTTCCTGGTGTTGTTTGTGTTGAATCTGGTGGTTGTGTTGGTGTTTGGCTTGGAGTTTGAACTGGAGTTTGAGTACTCACTGATTCTAATGCTTGAGTATCTACAAATGCTCTTTTTATTTTTATTATACCATCTGCAACTTGTTTTCCATCTTTTTCAGGAACATTATCTATGTGTGGTATTTCCGAAGCCATTGAGGCCTTTAAATAATCATATAAATATTCTAATGCTTGTGTTTCGTCAAGCCCTAGTCCTAATTGCTCTATTGTTAAATCGTTATCATCTAAAACCTTTTTTATTGTGGCTATTGCTGCTTCATCATTAAAATAGACTCCATCATCATCAATATTACAGTATTGATTTATTAAATCTGTTGTTAATTCTGACATTTCATTTGAAGTAAATAAGTTTTCAACCCAGTCTATTAATACCATTACAACACCTATTGCTACAGTAATTAATATAATTTTTATTATTACTGGTATTGCAGCAGCAAGTGCTTGCATTGCTTTCATTCTAAGTTGCTTCGTTGCTTCTTTTAATACTTGTTTTCCTGCTTGTTTTGCTTGATTTTTTGCTGCTTGTTTTACTTGTTCACCCATTGATGGTTTTTCTAGGTTTTTTTGTTCTTCTTCGTTCATCGATTCACCTCTTTTATTGTAATAAGTTTATTGTCATTTTCATTTTTAAATTTTCTTCATTGTTATTTGTTTCATTTGTTATAGTATTTTGATTTTTGCTTTTTTCCTCATATGTATCTTTATCTAAAATAATATCTTCAAATACAATTTTTTCTATTTGTTTTTCATTAGAATATATTTTATTAAATTTAATACTTAATGCTGTTTCAAACCCGCTTCTTACTTCAAGCTTACTTTCTACTACTTCATAAACAAATGAATTGTACCTTCCATCAATTTCATTTAATAAATATATAGAACTTGTATTTTGCTTTGTGTCTAATAAAATTGTTTTATTTGTTTCATTTTTAACTTCGAAATTGTATACTTCATATTCTTTAAATATATCTTTTGTTTTTGCTGTTATTGTTATATTATTTTTAGTTGATTCTTTGTTTATTTCTTTTCTAGCAATATAACCATTTATATTTAGTTTTTGAGTTCCATCTTCTTTTGTTACTATAGTATAATAATCTGTAATTGAATCTACATTACTTCCTGTTGATAAGATATCTTCTTGAATATTTACTTGATATGTATATAATTTTTTTTCTACTTTCCAACTTTGTATATAATGTTCTTTTGGAGTTTTAAAAAATTTGTTTATATAATATTCTTTAAAATAGTTTATATTGTTATAAAATACAACTTCTTTACATTCATTAGATAAAATTTCGTATGCATTATCTACGTCTCCATTATTACAATACTCTATGAATTCATCTATTAATTTACTGTTTTCTTGTTGTTTTTCTTCTTCTACATTATTTCCGTGAAATTATAGTAGTTCCTGGGTTATATAAATTAGTTTGTAAGTTTGCTAAATTTTGTGCATTTTTCATATCTTCTTCATTTTGTTTTTTTGCATTGTTATTTAATAATTGTATTACCAACAAAGTAAGGATAATAGCGATAATTCCCGCTAGTATCTTATACCTTTGTTCATATATAAAACTTCTTAAGTTACTATCTTTAATTATCATACTATTATCCTCCTAGTTGTTACATATTCCTATACATTTCATTACCTTTAAATATTCTTTTTGCTGTAGCAGTTTTTTCTTGTGGTGTTAAGTTTCCACCTAACATACCTTCTATTCTCTTTATTTCTAGTTCCCTTGCTTCTTTATTATTGAATGCTTTTTGAGAAATGAATGCGCTTGATTGAACAATATTTTGAACTTCATCCCTTTTGAACATTTTATTTCCATTACTATCTTTTGCTTGCTCTAATTTAAGTGCATTTTTAATTTGTTTGTTATCTGTTATTCCACATTGCCTATATTCTTTAAATGCTGTTCTAACATCTTCTTTAGACATATGTTTTAAATCTTTAGATGTTTTTATTTGATCATTATAATATTCTTCAAATTCCTCACTTCTTAAGTATGCTTTATCTGCTCTTGCATTTTGTGCAGCTCTTTGACTTCCATATATTGCTGTATCTATTGTTCCAGAAATAGAACGTTTAGGCATTGCCTTTCCACCTGTGTTTTCAAATAAAGCTCCACCTAATCCTGCACCTCCTGCTATTCCTGCTGTTAATACTCCAAGGCCTTTTTCTGCATCTCCCATTGTTCCTGCAATACCTGCTGTTACTGTTCCTACTACTAATGCTCCTGTTCCCATAGCAGCTGCCTTTAATGCTCCCCTTCCTGCTGTATATATAAGTTGCGGTGCTGCTTCTTTTGCTACGGATATAGCTTTTCCTGCTCCTACCATAGCTTTTCCTGCTACCTGATTTAGTTTTCCTGGTGCTGCTTTTATTGCTCCTACTCCTGATTGAATTGCTCCTGCTCCTGCTCCAACAATAGTTCTTCCTGCTGAACGTGCTAAATCTCCAGGATGTGCTAATCTACGTACTCCTCTTATGGTTCTAGCTGCTCCACGTTTTGCTGCTCTTTTTGCTCTTCCTGCTCCAGTAGCTATTAAATCTGTAGCTGTAGGATTTCCTTCTGCAATTCTCCTTGCTCTTTCTAATTCTTTTTGTGTCATATTTCTATTTGGACTTCCATCTGTATTAGGATTTCCTTGCTCTTGCTGAGTTCCATCTTGTTGACCATTTTGTTGTTGCTCTTGTTGTTCTTGCCTTGGTTGTCCTTGTTCTTCTTCATTTCCATTTGGTTGAGTTTGTTCTTGTTGACCATTTTGCTGTTCTAACCTTCTTCTTTCTTGTTCTTCAGCTGTTAAATCCTGTTCTTGCTGTCTTCTTTCTTCTTCTGAATTTCCATTTTGTTGTTCTCCAGATTCTGCAGCAGCTCCTGCTCCCATTGCTGCAGCTTCTGCTGTTGATCTACTTACTGAATCACCCTTTTCAAATGCTTGAAACACATTATTTGAACCATTATCTCTTCCTGTTCTTTCTAAATTCCCTTTAGTTCTTATTTTATTTTGCCCACCTTTTCCTGGTTTTGGCATAAAAGAGTTTAGTGCTTTATTAGCAACTGCAGATACTCCTGCTGCTCCTGCAAGTGAACCGATTGTTCCTCCACTCGCTTTATCGAATCCAAACATTTTCTTAATAAGCTTTTCAGCTGCTATTATGAACCCAAAACATACAATTGCATACAAAATATTTTTAGATGCAAGTTCTATTGCGGAGCCTAATAATAACTTGTACAGTAGTAAATGCATTGGCTGAGTTAAACAGTTAAATAAATATTCTCTAAACCATATATTAAAAGCTTGTGCCTTTCCATCTGATACTTTATCTATTGGGTATGTTAATGTTACAAACGGTGCAATTATTGTTAAGAATGCCATATTTACAACCCTTTTTAAATATGTCCATGTGAATCTTACAGAAAAGATTAATAACATTATATATAATACTGTAAATGCAACTTTTTCTTGTAAGTCAACATGTTGCATCATAAATCTTACATATCCAATTAAATTGGTAGAAAAAGAATAACTAGTACCTCCTGATGCAGAAATATTTACAGTTCCTGTTGTTTCCCCTCCTAATACTCCAACTAGTGCCTCTGTTGCGGTTAATAAAAATGCCATTATATAGTGCATTACAAATAACAAGCACATTGCTATTAACCAATCCATCATCATTTTTTTGTATTTTGCTTTATCTGCTGCAAGACTTGTTATTAACATTCGTATTCCTAAATAAACTATAACTGTTAATAAACCTACAATTGCTATTGTTCTTAATGCTTTATACCAACTTGCAATTGTTTCTTGTAATTGTGCTGCAGTAGATCTATCGTCTGATGGATGTTCTGGGTCTAAAAAGTTTACATCTAATGCTGGTACTTTTCCTGAAAAAATCTCTTCTGGGCTATATTTTATTATAGGAATATTTACCTCATCTTTTCCCCAAAATGCACCATCTATTTTTGAGGAATCTACTGTTATAGTGGGGGCTCCAGATACTGTTGGAGCTAGAGCCTGCCCTTCACTTATAGATTTCATAAATGTATCTGTTTCTCCTAATATTGCCCATTCAAGTAAATGTTCTATACCATCTGCTATTATTCCAATTAATCCCATAAATGGACTAAATATTGTTCCTACAGTATCTGCTTGTACAGGTTTAGGAATTGTAAAATTAAACATTATTAACATAACTATTACTAATAGTATCTTTTGTGTAATATTCTTTTTAGCAAACCTTTTCATGTTTTCCCCTTTCTATTGAAGTGCTTGTCTTTTTTTATTGTTTACTATATTGTTTAAGTTTGTTTCAACGAATTCAAATTCTTTGGCAGTTGGTGTTATTTGTAAAATTGCAGTATCTTGTCCAACTTTTAATAATCCTTCTCCTTTTAAGCATGTTACTAAAAATCCTGCTTCTCCTTCGCTTAGTTTAAATACTTCTTTTAAATATGCTATTTCTGATTTATCTTGTGCTAAGAATAATTTTGTATCTGATGATGTTAAAACGGCTTGTGCTTCTTGTTTTTCATAGAAATCTTGGAATCTTTGAGAAATAATTGCAAGTGATACATTTCTTTTTCTGGCACGTCTTGCCATTGTATTTAAAAAGTCTACAGCTTCTGGATATGGTAATAACATCCATGCTTCATCAACTATAACTCTTTTTTTGCTTGCTTTTGTTCTATCTTCACTATTTTTCTTAACATATTTTTCCCAAATCCATGAAAGTAATATTTGCTGTGCAAGTGGTCTTGCAAACCTTTCTTCTAATTGAGATATATCTAGGTTTATAAATGGTGCTCCATCTAATAATTCAAATGTTGATTGTCCATCAAAATATGCCATTTGTCCATCATATTCTCTTATGTATTGTTTCATAACCTTTAGTAAGTAACTATAATGGAATTTATAGTCTGAGTTATCGTTCTCTTTTGCTTTTCTTTCTATTCTTTTATACCAGCTTCCTATTGTAGGCATTTGTTTTTTTCTTCTTGCTAGCATATTTCCACTATCAAAATCTGCTGATGATTCAAATAAACTTGCTGGGTCTTGGTTAATATTAATTGCTTGGTATTCTTCTGCTACAGATTCTGCTATAATTTGTTTTGTAAGTTCGTTTACTTCTTCACTTCTTGTACTTCCTCTTGCCATTGTAAGTAGTGCTTGCGTAACATCTTCTACCTTATTTTCTACATTTAGTGTTGCTCTTTCTTTTCCTGTTATTTCATCTTTTACTATTTCTGTTTCTATATCAAATAAATTGATTACAGTTTTTGAAGTTGGGCTTAGTACAACATTAATTCCTCCTAGTGATTCAGCAACTATTGTGTATTCACCTTCTGCATCTAGTGCTAAACTTTCTATTCCCATAAGCACTGCTGATCTTGAAATTAGAGTTTTCATTGTAACGGATTTTCCTGCTCCAGATTTAGCGAATATAACCATATTGTAGTTTGTTAGCGATGAGTGGAAATTATCAAATAATATTGGTACTCCTGTTTGTTTGTTAAATCCTAATGGTACACCTGTTGAATGCCCTACTTCTGAAGTTGTAAATGGAAATACAGTTCCCATGGAACGTCTATCAAATGTATGTATTTTCTTTATTTTATCATCCATTAATGGTAAATTAGATTTAAATGCTTCTTCTTGTATACCCCATGCACTTTTTACACTTACTAATGATTTAGACATTTCTGTTGATAATAAACTTGTAAATTTATCTAAGTCTTCTAAACTATATGCAAATAATGTAGATACTATTGATGCTTCGAACAATTTATTAAATCCTGCTGCTATTTCATCTCTTAATTGTTCTGCTTCGTATCTTTTTTGTCCAACTGTACTTTGTCTGTTTATATTTCCTCTATCTGCTGCAACTATTCTTTCTGTTTCTAATTGATTTATTATTCTGTTTAATTCATTTTGAGATTTTGCTTCAGGTACTGGATTTATGTATATTGAGGTATTTATATCTCCAAATAAGTATAAATCCCTAAATAATTCTGGAAATATTGCCATTCTTGGAAGTGCAGATACAAAAAAGCTTCTTGCGTATCTTTTTGTATTTGATATTATTTCTAAGTGGTCAATATTTGAGGCATCTATACCTGATGGTGCAATTAATTCTTTTATTGTTTTTTGTCTTAACAGTGTTTGTTGCGGTTCATTATTTACTTGCTTTAGATTTTCTTGTTTTTGTTTGTTTTTCTTGCCCAACATCTTTTTTACCTCCCTTTTCTTTTGTTACTTTTTCTTTACTTGTTTCTTCTTCTGATTTTTCTTTTTGGGCTCTTGGCTTTCTTGTTTTTTTAGGAGCTTCTTCTTTTATTTCTATTTGTCCTTCTACTACTTCTTTTTCTTTTTTTGTATTTCTCTTTCTTTTTATTATTTCTTTTGCACTATCTACAATGTCCTTTCCTAGGTAACTTTCATTTTGATTTAAAATCATTTCTGCTCTTTCTTGAACTAATCTTGCAAATTGCATTTCTTTTTCATATATTTCTTGTTCTTTTGCGTTTCTTGCTTCTAAAACTGAGTTATTTATCATTTCTAATGCTTTTTCTTCTATTTTTTCATCTATTTTACGCATCTTTTTATCTAATACATCTGGTGCTGTTGTATATAATTCATTATACCCTGCACGTACTGCTCTATCTACCGAAAATACTTCTGCTTCATCTCTATTATATGCTGTATATAGTAGGTCTACTAATTGTGTAGAATTCATTACTTTTCCTGAAACTTCACATCCTGATAATGTTCTTATTAGTGATTGTGCTTTTGTATATAATTCTGAAAATGCTAAGTTTTTTATTTCTTCTTTATCGAATGAGCCTTCTCCTATTTCTTCTGAATAATATGGAATTATAATATAGTATTTTTTATTTAATACATTTTTGTTTAAACTCATTCTTTCTGTATTTGCGATTATATCTTTTCCATATTCATAAAGGTTAGTTTGCTTTGTTAATTCATAGAATTGTTGTGAAAGCTGTTCTTGAGTAAATCTTCCTGAATTAACATTTTGTTGATATTGCATTTTTCTTTTTTCTAATTCTATTTCTATTTCTTCTACTTTTTTAGTATAATTTTCTATACTATCATTTAGGTTTACTGTTCTTGTTTGAATATATATTTGTATTGGATGTCTTAATGTATTTAAAAATTGCAAAAATCCTTCTTCTACAGATATTTTTTCGTTTTCAGACATTAAATCATAGTTTACACCTTGGCATTCTATTACCATAAGGAATCTATTTCCATTTTTTTGTATTATCATATTATCTTCTATTTTATTGAATTCCATAAATTTAAAAATAGATTCTTTTGAATATTCTTTTGCAATTTTTTTAACATCACTTTCTGGCTTTTTATTTGAATCTAGCGGTATTTCTTTTTTTTGAGCATTTTTTTGTTTTATTCTTATAAATATTAGAATTGCTCCTAATGTCATAAATATAAATAGCATTACAACTAATATTATAGTTAACATATTAGTTAATTGTTGTGCATCATTCATCTTTTGTTTCCTCCTTATCGTATACATAAATTTTATTCTTTCGTTTATTAAATTTATATGCTCTTATAATAATATCATCTATTCCTTCTCCACCAACTTTTTTAGTGAACTTAAAACCTGCAATATCTGGCACTTTAAATGTACCTATTGCATATCCTATTATCGCAAAAATACCAATAACTAACATTCCTACTAGTTTTGCGCCAAAAGCATTTATTATTAAATAAAATGGAAATCCTATTCCTGCTCCAATTACTGTATATAATATGGATTTACCTGTAAATATAAATAATATTCTTCCTTCGTCTTTTACATTTCTGGGTATATTATAAGGTCCCATAATTTCCTCCTTTGATTATAATTACACTTGATATAATTATATCAAAAAACCTCTAAAATTGTAACTATTTCAAGAAAAATATTATTATTTTAATATAAATGTAATACTTATGTAATATAAAGGCTAAAAAAAGATACTAGAAAAATCTAGTATCTTTTGTATATGTATTTGTTACTTTATTGATTAACCGTTTAATGAATTAGTCATATCGTAAACTATACCAACTATTGTTGTTGAAGCAAATATTAAGATTGCACCAACTAAATATGGTATCATAGATTTTTTGTAATCTGCTTTTTCTTCTGCACTACCCATCATATATTTAATACCTAATACTAAAAGTATTACTACTGAAACTACTATACCAACTGTTCTTACAACACCAACTATACGTCCTCCAAAGTCTTTAAGGTCAGTAACATTAGTTGGATCTATTGGTGTTAATTCTGTTGGTTTAAATGTTGCAAATGTTGTAACTCCTAATATAAGTATTGTAAGTACTATACAAAGTACAGCTATTAGTTTGTTTGTTTTTTTCATTTTATTTTCCTCCTCTACAAATTATTTATATTAAATTACTCATTTTTTCGTTTTTGAGCTAATATTAATAACATTTACCTATTTTAGTATACAATATATTTTTTTATTTGTCTATACTTTTTTCCATTTTTATTGCTTTTAACCTATTTGTCTTAAAAGCACAATTGTAAGTTTCCATATTCCCATTGCGCCAAACATTACTATACATCCAGCCACATAAGGAACTAATGCTTCTTTTACTTTTGCCTTATCTTCTGCACTTGCTAACATAAATTTAATTCCCAAATACATTCCAATACCTACTGCTAATACTATACCTACAGTCATAAATATATTAAATATATCTATTGAAAATGTTTTTAATTGTGATTCATCTATAGTACTAGATGTTCCATGTTGTAAAAATCTATCTGCATCACTAATTGCATCATCTATTTTTACAGCATTACTTGTTAGTGTAAAACTGCATACTATTAATATAGTTGTTATAATAATTATTATAATATTTTTTACTTTCATTTTTATCACATCACTTTCTTTATAACTATACTTTTTATAATTGTAATATTTACTATATTACATAATAGTTGCAGTAACATCTTTTGTTAAATCATATATTATTCCTACTATATTAGGAATTGTAAACAACATAATAAATCCTATAATATATGGTATCATTCTTTCTTTATATTCAGCTCTTTCATCTACACTACCAATAATATATTTTATACCTATTACCATAAAAGCTACAACACTAACAACTGTCCCAAATGCTCTTATTATTCCTAAAATAATTTCTGATCTTCTTCTAAATTCTGTACTACTTGATTTCCAGTTAGGTCCAAAATAGTCGTTTGGATTAGTTATTGGATCTGCCAAAACTTGTGTTGGTGCAATTATAGTAAATATAGTAATTGCTAATGCTATAATTATTAAAACTTTGTTTATTATTTTCATATTAATCACCTACTTATATTAATTATAACCTATTTTCTACTATTTTTCAACATTAATCAATAACAATTAAATATTGTTTGCAATTTGTAATAAATCATAATACACAAAACCTAGTGAGTATAAAAATATTTTTATACTCACTAGGTTTGATAAGTGTGATGCTTTCTAGTATAATTTTTCCTACAGACTAAAAAACATGTAATTAAACATAGGCATGTTTAATTACATGTTATATGAGTATATTTTCATTCATTCTATAGTATTTTGCAATTAGTTCATCTAATTCTACACTTATTTTGTATATTACATCATAATTTTCGCCATTTTCTATACTTTTATTTAGTTCATCTCTTTTTTTACATATTATATCATCTAACATTTTTTTACTCCTTTTTTTGTGTTTTTCTTATTTAATATATATTAAAAATAACATATTTTTACAAAGTGGTCAATAATAAAACAACATTTTTCGTGAGTTTTATGCGACTTTTAGTGCGATTTATGTTGGTTATTCTTTTTTTTACTTCTTATTTCGACAGCAAATTTTATATACAATTTATTAGTATAATTATATATTTACAGAAATATTTAAAATATTTTTTCCTGAAAGCGGACTTTAGTGCGACATTACAGTCGCAATGAATATTGAATAGTGAATAATGAAAAATGAATAATTACATTTCTTGGGTATTCCTCGCCTTAGGCAGCCCCTACACGTGTTGAGATATTTTTTTGTGTTATGACATACTATTTTCTATAACAAAAAAATAGAAGGAAGTTTTATTTTCCTTCTACTATGGATACTACCATTTTATTTTCATCAAATACTTCTTCTAAAATATTTTTTGCATATTCAACGGTTACCCCATTATATTCCTCTAAATAATCAAAACTATTTATCCCCTTAAATGAATCTGATAAAAACATTCTTGCTATACTTCCTACATCATTGTATTCTGAAATATGTTCTCCATATATTTTTTTCTTTATTCTTTCAAAATATTTTTTATCTAATTCACATTTTTTAAAATTTTGTAGTTCAGTCTTAAACTCTTTTATAACATTTTGTGGATTCTGCGCTTGACCAGATATAAGAACATGTGCATATTGTTTTGAAAATTCATAGTATAGTTCTGGTTGCACCATTATTTGCCCACTTTCATATAGTCTTTTATATAATTTAGAGCTTTTTCCAAATATCATATTTAATAATACTTGTATTGTTATATGTTTTTTTACAATTTCTTGAGTTTCTACCACTTTGTCCTTAAATCCTATAACAAAAATTGGGTTTTGTACTTCTAATTTTACTATTTTTTCTTTTTCTACTATTTGCTCTGGTTCTTCTTCATATATTCTTTTTATTGAACCTTGTATGTCCTTTTTTACTATTCTATTTTTTATTTCTTGTAATATTTTTTCTGGCTCAAAGTCTCCACATACTACCATAGTCATATTAGATAAATTATAAAATGTATTATATGCTTTATATAGAATATCCTTATTTATATTAGATATCGATTCTACACTTCCAGCAATATCTATATTTACTGGATTATTTTTGTACATTAGTTTCATTGCATTCATATATACTTGCCAACCTGGTTCATCATCATACATTTTTATTTCTTGAGCAATTATTCCTTTTTCTTTTTCTACATTCTCATCTGTAAAATATGGATTTTGTACATAATTCATCAATTCATCTAATGCTTCATAAAAATTGTCTGTCGCTTCAAATAAATATGCTGTATGGTCATTTGTTGTATATGCATTTGCTTCTACTCCTAATGCAGATAATACATCTAAACTATTTGTTCCATTTTCTTGCTCAAAAAGCTTATGCTCTAAAAAGTGTGCTACTCCATCTGGTATACTAGTTTCGTTTGTATCTGTTGGTGCTACAAATTTGTTATCTATAGAGCCAAAATTTGGCCCCCATATAATATATTTTTTTATTGTGTTTGGTTTTGGAATAATCATTATAGTTAATCCACTTTCTAGCTTTTCCATATATAATTTTTCTTTAACTTTTAGGTTTTCAATAAGTTGCATCTTTCTCTCCTTTTTTTCTTTATTCAACTCCAAATTTAGTCTTTTAAAAAGTAAATTGTATTAATATTAATTTTATTTGCCAAGTCCATAATATCTTCTTTTGTTACTTCATTAACCTCATTTATATATTCTTCGAAATTAATAAATTTATCGTTAAATTCTTGTCCAAAATAATATGTTATTTCTGTATCTTGTTCATCTGGAATAAATTTTATTGTTGATATTATACTTGATTTCGCATTTTGCACATCTTCATTGCTAAAATTTCCAGTTTTCATATCTTCTAATTGCTTTTTTATTATTGTTAAGGCTTTATCGTAATTTTTTATTTCTATTCCACAACGTATGAATATAGTATTTTTTTGTTTTAGATAATTTGATGATGCAGTATATGCTAAGCTTTCCTTTTCCCTTACATTTTGGAACATTTTTGAATTTGCAGTTCCTCCAAGTATTGAATTATATACTATTGCTACAAATTTTTCCTTTGGGCTGTATTCATCTATATCTAATCCTATTACTAGTTTTCCTTGTGTAACATTCATACTTTCTTGTATAACATTTGGAGATGTAATTTTTATATCATCTATACTATTTCTTATAAAATTTGGTGTTCTAGGTTCTAATTTTTTTATGTTTTCATTATTGTTTATTATTTGTTCTGATTTTTGTATGTTTTGTCCTGATATAAAAATATCTATTTTTGCGTTTTTTATTATTTTTTTATAACATTCATATAAATTTTTTTCGTTTATATTTTCTAAATCTTCTACATTTCCATATTTATATAATCCATATACTTTATTTTTATACATTTCTTCTATACACCTATCTAGTGCATATTTTGCTTTATTATCCTTTTTTCCTTCTATTATATTTTTTAAGTTTGTTTTTTGAACTTCTACATATTCTTTTTTAAATGCTTCATTTTCTACTAATGGATTAAATGCTATTTCTAAAATTTCGTTAATTCCATTTTCTAAAATATCTTCTTTTTGTGGCAAAAATTCATCATTTATTGTTTCTAAATATATTTTTATAATATGATTATTTCCTGTTTTTTCTATTCCGCAATCAAATGTTGCTCCATACATTTCTTCTAGCTTTATGCTTATTTCTTCAGATGTTTTGTATTTCATGTTTCCTCTTCTTAATACTGCTGGAATTAATGCTTGTTTTGTTACTTCTTCTTTACTTAGTGGCACAGTTAGAAATACTGATAATAAATTTGTTTTAAATTTATTTGTTTCTATTTTATGAAGTTGTATTCCCTGTTTTATTTCAATTTGCTCGTAATTCATATTTTCCCCTTTCTTTTTATTACTATAAGTTATTGCACTTTATAGTATAATACATTTTGGTAATTTTATACAATATTATTTTTAGCTTTTTTAGTTATTTTTTTATTAGAACAAAAGTGGACATTAATAACATTTGCACTATTTAAAACATTTTAAAGTCCAAAGTCTTTGTTCGCTCGCCAAATTTTATGCAATAAAATTCTAAGTGAAATGTATTTATAATATAGGAAGTTCGGAGAACTTTCCTATATTATAAAAAACACAGCACATTGTTTCAAAATGTGTTGTGTTTCTTCATTAACTTAATAATTCTTTCACTACTTCATTTATAGACTTTCCATCTGCTGATGCTCCAATTTTTTCTTTTGCTACTTTCATTACTTTACCCATATCTTTTATTGATGTTGCTTCGACTTCTTTTATTACTTCTTCTACTATTTTTTTTATTTCTTCTTTTGATAATTGTTTAGGTAAATATTTAGATAGTATTTCTATTTCTGTCTCAATTTGGGAAACTAAATCTTGTCTTTCTCCTTTTTTGTAATCTTCAATAGAATCTTTTCTTTTTTTTACTTCTTTTGCAATTATCTCTATAATTTTATCATCTTGTAATGATATTCCATTATCTTTTTCTACTTGTAATATTGCTGCTCTTACCATTTGTACAGCATTTTTTCTTATCTCGTCTTTTTCTTTCATTGCATTTTTTAAATCCTCTAATAATTGTTCTTTTAACATATTACTCATTCCTTCCTATTATACATTTTTATGCTTAGATATATAAAATTTTATAGTATCTCTTATTCATGTACAAAAAGATGTTTTTCATATCCGAAAAACATCTTTATTTCTACTATTAAAACTTTCTTTTCCTTGCTGCCTCTGATTTCTTTTTTCTTTTTACACTAGGTTTTTCGTAATGTTCTCTTTTACGTACCTCTTGTAAAACTCCATTTCTTGCACATTGTCTTTTAAATCTTTTTAATGCATCTTCTATATTTCCATTATTAACTTTTACTTCTGACATTATTGCTCCCCTCCTCTCAGTACTCGGTTCATTATGTAATTTGCATTAGGGTTGAATTTAATATTGTGTTTTGATATTTCCCTATTTTTAATACGTTTAACATTATACTCTAATTAAATAGTTGTTGTCAATACTACTTATTAAATTTAGAATGATTTTTAGTAGTGGTTAAACTAATAAAGAGATGAAAATTCATAACTTTCTATGCATACACATATTTTAACAAGTATAATGCCAATGGAAAGATTTTGATAAGGTATTATTATAACATTAACCCCCACAGTCTCCTATTGGTGATAGCCCATTGTTAAATGAGCTTAAATTATTCCATTCTAAATAAATCTCCTAGAGGTCTTGCTTCATTTATTCTTCTTATTGCTTCAGCAAATAATGGTGCCATTGATAATACTTTTATTTTATCAATTTGTTTTTCTTTTGTTAATGGAATTGTATCTGTTATTACTAATTCTTTTATTGGAGAATTTTTTATTCTTTCAATTGCTGGTCCTGATAAAACTCCATGTGTACACCCTGCATATATTGCTTTTGCTTCAAACTTTTCAAGTATTTTTGCTGTTTCTATTATAGAACCTGCTGTATCTACTTCATCATCAAATATTATTGCATTTTTTCCTTTAACATCTCCTATTACTGTTGATGCTATTGCTCGGTCATCGTTTGCATCTCTTCTTTTATCTATTAATGCTATTGGACAACCAAAATATTCTGAGTATTTATATGCTTTTTTTGAGCTTCCTGCATCTGTTGCAACAATTACCATATCTTCTAAATTTTTATCTCTAAAATATGCTTGCAATAAGCTTTGCGCTGATAATCTATCACAACTTATATTAAAATATGCTTGTATTGCTGGATTGTGTAAATCACAAGTTATCACTCTATCTGCTCCTGCTGCTTCTATTAGTTGTGCCATTAGTTTGGCTGTTACTGGTATTCTTGGTTGATCTTTTTTATCTGACCTTGAATATATGTAATATGGTAATACTACATTTACTCTTTTTGCAGATGCACGTTTTGCTGCATCAATTGTAATTAATAGTTCCATTACTCTTTCATTAACTGGTGGCATTGTTGTTTGAACAATATATACATCTTGTTCTCTCACTGTTTCTAGTATCTGTACAAAGTTGTTATCATTTTTGAATTTAATTGATTCGATTTTTCCTGGTTCTACATTTAGACATTTACACATTTCATTTGTAAAATTTTCTGCTGATTTACAAGCAAATATTTTAATATTTTCCATATTAAATCTCATTCCTTTCTTAAGGCATAAATTGGTTGAAAAAGAATTAAATTTTAAATGAAATTTGACACCGCCAAAAATGTAATTCTTTTTCAACCTTTCCTCCTTATTCGTTTTATTTGCTTTTATTATAACATCTTTTTACTTTATTTGTATATATTTTATAAAAAAATAATAAAGGTAGATTAAAAAACATCTACCTTTATTATTTTTATTAGCTTAAACTTAAAGTTTTGAATATTGCTTCTACTATTGCTGATACTACTTTTGTTACACAAGACATTATTATTTCCATAATATTGTCCATATTTTCTTCAGAAATTTTTTCTTTTTGTTCTTCAGATAATTTTGTTATTTCTTGTTCAACTAATTTATTTGTAGTATCTTGCATTTGTGTTTGTATATCTTCTACTGCTTGTACTCCTTGTGTATTTTGTGTATTTTCTACAGTTGGTACTTCTTGTATATTATTATCTTGAACTTGTGTATTAACTGTAGTATTTTTTGGTTCTTCAGTTTGTACTGTATTTTGAGTTTTTGTTGGTTCCTTTGTTTCTACTTTTCTTACTTCGTCTTTTCTACTTGTTGCTTGTGTTTTATTTTCATTTTGTTGTTCGTTATTTACTTTAGGCTGTTCTTCTTTTGTTGTTTGAGTCTCAACTTTAGTTGTAGATGAAACAGGATTACTTGCTTTTATTGTTATACTAGGTGAGTTTACGTTTCCATCTAAATAGTGTATGTTAACTCCTTCTCCTGATGTTGCATCTATACCATCTAAGTATATATTTGTTTCTTTAAATTCTTTAATTACTCTAAATTTAAGTTCGCATAATATTCCAGTGCTATTCTCTAAGTCTGCCCTTTCTATAAATATACAATTTTTATCTGTAATTAATGTCCAGTCTTTTCTTAATGATATTCCCTTATATTCTAACAAGTCTTTATCATATCCTAGTACATCTATTAAAATTATGTTAATCCCATTCATCTCTTTAACAGCTACTGATACACTTACCTTTATTTCATCTCCTACTTTATATGCTCCTATTGCTTTAGTACTACTTTCCTTTAAAGTTACCACCCCGCTTGCATTTGAATTTGCGTATACATTAACAAATGATGTTGCTATTATGATTAAAACTAATGTAGCTGTTAAAATTAATTTTTTTGACAACATAAATCCCCTCCTTTATAATTTGTTGCTTTTTTACATAATATGTTTACACTCATAAATATAATAGCATATTTTTCCAAATTGTGCAATAGTTATGTAAACTTTTTGTAATAAAAATGTAAAAATTGAAATTCCATATAATAAAATTCTAAGTAGAATTTTTTAATCTAATAAGAAATTCGGTATGAATTTCCTATTAGATTAAAAAACTGGTGGGAAGATTTCTCTTCCCACCAGTTTTCGCTTTTGCTTTTGTTGGATTAATCCTGATTTTTAACAAGAATGATTGCATTAGGAAAAATGACTCTGAAGATGTTATAATCCTCCTTTAACCATTCTTGTACTGAATAGAAATTAGCCTTTTCATTATCCAGCTTAATCCCCCTTAAATCACTCACTTTGTTTCCTAATGAAGTTCTTTTAAATCGCTGGTCGTATTCGACAAGCGACTTTTCGATGTAAATCCAAGACCATTTCAAGATACTCTTTTCTACCTTCTCCTGAATGTACTCGAATACATCCCGTCCTGTTGGCACAAATAATTCCACTGCTTTTAACATAATTGTCCATCCTTTCATTCATACCTAGTACCTATTTTTACAACATATTAATTATAATACTATTTACATAATTTTGCAAGTTTTTTAACTTACGTTTGCCCATATTATTTTGTTTTCTTGCCTACTCTTTCTTACATCTATTAATCTTTGATTACTTGAGCCTCTAAACTGTAATGATGGATTTTTATTTTCCATTTCAAATTTTCCATCAACTATTACATCTATGTTGTCTATTAATTGTTTTGTTTCTTCCCAATTATTATACATTTTTCCCATTACGTCTTTTTCAAAATCGAATCCTGTATAACACCATATAGTTTTATTAGGAAATCTTTCTTTTACTTGTTTTACTAGCTCTACTAATCCTTTTTGATTTGCATGTTCTAGTGGTTCTCCGCCTAATAACGATAACCCTTCTATGTAATCTTTATCTAAATCCTCTAATATTGAATCTATTGTTTTTTGGTTAAATTCATTTCCATATTCAAAGTTCCATGCTATTTCATTAAAACATCCTTTACAGTGATGATTACATCCACTAACAAATAGTGATACCCTTATTCCTGGTCCATTTGCTACATCACATGGTTTTATTGTTGCATAATGCATAATTTCCTCCTTATGTTCTTGAATAGGAAAAACATAAGATTTTACCTATTCCTTATTTTTTATAAGTGTAGTACTCTTGATTTTATTTCTTTTGTTTTTCCTTCATTCCAGAAATTTTCTCCTAAATATCCACATGTTCTACGTGTTACATTCATTTTATTATGGTCTTTATTGCCACATTGTGGACATTCCCATTCATTATTTTCATTTATTGTTATTTCTCCATCAAACCCACATACATGACAATAATCTGATTTTGTATTAAATTCTGCATATTGTATATTATCATATATGAATTTAACTACTTCTTCTAATGCTTTTAAATTGTTTCTCATATTTGGTATTTCTATATATGATATTGCTCCTCCTGAAGATATAGGTTGGAATTGGCTTTCAAACTTTAATTTTTCAAATGCATCTATTTTTTCTCTTACATCTACGTGATATGAGTTTGTGTAATATCCTTTATCTGTTATATCTGGTATACTTCCAAATTTTTCTTTATCTATTCTTGCAAATCTATAACATAGTGATTCTGCTGGTGTTCCATATAATGCAAAACCTATATTTGTTTCTTCTTTCCATCTATTAGTTGTTTGCCTTAAGTAATTCATTAATTTTAAAGCAAATTCTTCTCCTTCTTTCGTTGTATGACTTACACCCTTCATTAATTTTGTTACTTCGTATAAGCCTATATATCCTAGTGAAATTGTAGAATATCCTCCAGTTAAAAATTTATCTATTGTTTCTCCTTGATTAAGTCTTGCAATTGCACCATATCTCCAGTGTATTGGACTTGTATCTGAACGTGTACCTTTAAGTGCATAATGTCTACACATAAGTGCTTCGAAACATAATTCTAGTCTTTCATCTAATAGTTTCCAGAATTCTTCTTCATTTCCTTTTGCTATTATTCCTATTTGTGGTAAGTTGATGCTTACTACACCTTGATTGAATCTACCTTCGAATTTATATTCTCCATTTTCATCTTGCCATGGTGATAAAAAGCTTCTACATCCCATTGGTGAAAATACATTTCCTTGATAATTTTCACGCATTTTCTTTGCTGATATGTAATCTGGATATAAACGTTTTGATGAACATTTTACTGCAAGTTTTGTTAGGTAATCGTATTTTCCACCTGTTAGGTTGTTATGTTCATATAATACATATATTAATTTTGGAAATGCTGGTGTTACATATACTCCTTTTTCGTTTTTTATTCCTTGATATCTTTGTTTTAGAATCTCTTCTATTATCATTGCATTTTCTTCTATATATTCATCATTTTCATCTAGATTTAAGAATAATGTTACAAATGGAGATTGTCCGTTTGTGGTCATTAATGTATTTATTTGATATTGTATTGTTTGTACACCTGCTGAAAGTTCTGTTCTAAGTCTTCCATCTACTATTTGTTCTAATACATCATTTGGTACTTTATCTCCACATGTTTCTTTTAGTTCCTTTGTAAACTTCTCTTTACTTTTTCTTAAATATTTTCCTAAATGTTTTAAATCTACAGATTGTCCTCCATATTGATTACTTGCAACCGCTGCTATTATTTGTGTTGTTACAGTACAAGCAACTTGGAAACTTTTTGGACTTTCTATTAATTTTCCATTCATTACTGTTCCATTTTCTAACATATCTTTTATGTTTATTAAACAGCAGTTAAATATTGGTTGTAAAAAGTAATCTGCATCATGGAAATGTAATATTCCTTCTTCATGTGCTTTTGATATTTTTTCTGGAAGTAGCATTCTTTTTGTTAAATCTTTTGATACTTCTCCTGCTATATAATCTCTTTGTGTTGATGCTAAAATTGCATTTTTATTTGAGTTTTCTTCTAATAATTCTTTATTCTGATTTTTTATTAGTCCTAATATTGATTCATCTGTTGTGTTTTGTTTTCTAACTAGGGCTCTTGTATATCTATATACTATATATTTTTTTGCAAGTTCATATTTTTCAAGTTCCATTAATTTTTGTTCTATTATATCTTGAATGTCTTCTACTAACATTCTTTTTTTATCTAATTCTTCTATGTATGTAACAATTTGTGCTATTTCTTCTTTTGTAGCTTTTTCTTTATGTCTTACTTCTTTATTAGCTTTTTCAATTGCTATTACTATTTTTTGACTATCGTAATCCACAGCTCTTCCGTCTCTTTTTATAACTTTCATCCTACTTTTCCTCCCCTTCAGATTTTGTATATACCTATTATATATTATTTAATTTAATAATCTGTTGCAATTGCAACAGATTATTTTTAACCAGTTTTATTTGCTCTGAAAGCTTGATATTAACAGTATTTTTTGCAACATTACATTTATATTACAAGTTTATTACAGCGTTTTTCGCCCTATTTATCCATTTTTTGCAGTATATTACTTATTTTTAGTATTATGTTACTTAATTGTAGTTTTTTGCTATATAATTTATCTTATAAGTCATATAACCAAAGTAGTAGTATAATATATTTTTTATCTGAAGTGCGACCCTTTGTGGGGACCGATGAGGGCTGTTAAGGTTTACCTGTTACAGCCCCATTGGGGAAGGTTTGGAGCACGAAATAAAAAATATATTATACTACTACTTTGGTAGTTTCTACATAAGAATTAGCTCTGAATAATCTTCTACTCTAAGTCTGCATATTTTTGTTGTAATTGCAACAATTTTAATATATAATATAGAAAATGGAGGCTTTTATGGACTTTGATTTTGATGTATCTCGGCTTTATTGCAAATTTATTGAAAAATTGCTCTAAGGTTCAAAAAAGGACATTCTCTAAAGGAGATCTTATAACCACATATATTGAAAAAAGGAATCAACTTTGTATTTTAGAAAGTGGTAGTGCAGAATTAATTAGATATGACTTAAATGGTAATAAAATAATAATAGAACATTATAATTCTAATGATATTTTTGGAGAAATTTTTTATAGAATTTCTACAAATAATGAACTTTTTGTTGAAGCAAAAACAAATTGTAGTGTTTTATTTTTGATTTTTGATAACTTTGATGGTAATTGTAATTCTATTTGTGATTTTCACAATACTTTTATAAAAACATTTCCATCTTTATTTTTAAAGAAGATTATTGAATTAAATACTCGTATTGAATTACTTTCTAAAAGATCTATTAGGGACAAAATATTGTCTTATTTTAACACTATATCTAGCAAGGATAGAAGCATTTCTATTTCACTTCCTTTTTCTTTAACAGATTTAGCAGATTACTTGGGTGTTGATAGAAGTGCTATGATGAGAGAGTTACGTTCTTTAAAGGAGGAAGGTTTTATTGAAAAATCTGGAAATAGAATTACTTTATTGTATAAAAAATAAAAATTTAATGACCTTTTAGCGTGAAGGAAGAAATATATAAAAATATTGTAGAACGATGAGGAGCCATGCGTGGGGGACCAATAGAAATTGTAAAAAATACATTAGTATTTTTTACAATTTCATTGGGGAATGGCGACTGTTCATAATATTTTTATATATTTGCTTCCTGGGAGCGGACTTTGGTGCAATCTTCCGATTGCAATGAATATTGAATAATTGTATTGCTTGGGTATTCCTTTATAGGGCGGACTGCCTTAGGCAACCCATACATGTGTTAATTTGATTTTTATAATGTTTTTCGATTTTTCTTTATAAAGCGATTCACCTATATCTATATAATGAATTAGCGCAAATGAAAATAAAAAATAGAAGTGGAACCCACTTCTATTCTTTATTTTCATTATTACTTTCTGTATCTTTTTCATTATTTTGTTCATTAAATATTTCAGCAAATTCTTCTCCATCTATTTTTTCTTTTTCTAATAATATTTTAGCTACAACATGAAGTTTATCAATATTAGTTTTTAATATTTCTTGTGCTCTTTTATATGCTATATCTATTATTTGTTTTGTTTCTTCATCTATTAGTGCTGATGTTTGTTCTGAGTATTCTTTTCCTTGTGCAAAATCTCTTCCTAGGAATACTTCTTCTTGGTTTGAACCTAACATTATTGCTCCAATTTTATCACTCATTCCATATTTTGTTACCATACTTCTTGCAATTTTTGTTGCTCTTTCTATATCATTACTTGCTCCTGTAGATATATCGTTTAGTATTAATTGTTCTGCAACTCTTCCTCCTAGTAATGATATTATATTTTCTTCCATTTCCGTTTTTGACATAAATGACTTATCTTCTGTAGGTTTATACATTGTATATCCTCCAGCCATTCCACGTGGTACAATTGATATCTGATGTACTATATCTTGTGTTGGTAAAAATCTACTTACTACTGCGTGACCAGCTTCATGATATGCTACTAATTTATTTTCTTTTTCACTTCTTACTCTTGTTTTCTTTTCAGGTCCCATTGTTACTTTAACCATAGCATCTTCTATTTCTTTCATTCCTATTTCTTTTAGGTCTCTTCTTGCTGCAAGTAATGCTGATTCATTTAATACATTTTCTAAATCTGCTCCTGAGAATCCTGATGTGTTCTTTGCTATTGTTTTTAAGTCTACATCTTCTGCTAGTTTCTTCTTTTTTGCATGTACTTCTAATATTTGTTCTCTTGCTTTTACATCTGGTGCAGATACTACTATTTGTCTATCGAATCTTCCTGGTCTTAATAATGCTTTATCTAATACATCTGGTCTGTTTGTAGCAGCAAGTACTATTACTCCTTCATTTGTTCCAAATCCATCCATTTCAACTAATAATTGATTTAATGTTTGTTCTCTTTCATCATGTCCTCCACCTAAACCTGCTCCTCTTTGACGTCCTACTGCGTCTATTTCATCTATAAATATAATACATGGTGCCTTTTTCTTTGCTTCTTCAAATAAATCTCTTACTCTTGATGCACCAACTCCGACAAACATTTCAACAAAGTCTGATCCACTTATTATAAAAAATGGTACTCCCGCTTCTCCTGCAACTGCTTTTGCTAGTAAAGTTTTTCCTGTTCCTGGTTGCCCTACAAGTAATACTCCTTTTGGTATTCTTGCACCCATATCTGTAAATTTTCTTGGGTTTTTTAAAAATTCTACTATTTCTTCTAATTCTTCTTTTTCTTCATCAACACCTGCCACATCTTCAAAAGTAACTCTATTTTTATCTGCTGTTCCCATTAACCTTGCTTTACTTTTTCCAAATGATACAGTTTTATTTCCACCTTGTTGTGCTCCTCCTACTGTTAAAAACCAGAATATTAAGAATATAATTAATAATCCAAATGGTGTTAATAATGATAATAATGTTATAATTATTGATTGATTTTTTTCACTTAGGTTAATGGTTCCTGCTTTTAGAGCATCTTGTGAATAATTCATAAAACTATATAAATTTGGAATATTAACAACTTTTTTTGAATTGTCTTTTAATGTAACATATGCTTTATTTCCATCATATGATATTTCTATTTCTTTAACATCAGACTGTTCCATTTTTGTTATTAATTCTGAATAAGTCATTTTTGTATTTGAACCATCTATTATTGTAACTAAAAGTACTACAAATATAACTCCAAGAATTAACCACATTCCCAATGTTTTTAAACCACTTTTCAATTTTGTTTCCTCCTTATTAAATGTAACTGTTTAGTGCTTACTATTTACTATGTATAGTAATTTTATTTGCTTTGGAATATAACATATATAAAATACTTTTGCAATAGTTTTTATGTGTCTTTTTTGTGTCAAAACCGCTTGCTTTAATACTTTACTTACGGAACTTGCATATTGTTTATAATAAAAATTTTCTTATTTTTTACTAAAATTTTTACTTTTTTATTTGGTATTAAAAATTTATTTCCTATATTATTTGAACATAATTTATTAATATCTTCTAAATGCTTTTTTTCTATTCCAGATGTTACTCCAAATAGCTTATTTATAGTATACAACATTATCCTATTTTTTATAACATTTTCTAGTTGATTATATTTTTTTAAATCTAATATTATTTGTTTTTTTTCTTCCTCTATAACAATATTCTGATATGTTTTTTTTACTTCTTTTTCAAAATATTCGTTTTCACTTTTTGCTATATCTGACATTCTATTTATTGATTCTATTATGTTAGGATTAAATTCCTTTTCTATGTACGGAATCAATAAATTTCGTACTTTATTTCTATTGTAAACATTTTCAAAGTTTGTTGAATCATATCTTGGTTTTAATTCTTTTTGCATACAGTATTCTTCTATGTCTACTTTCTTTATATTTATGAGTGGACGAATGAATTTATTATCTCTTATTATTTCAATTCCTTTTAAACCTTTGGTTCCTGTTCCTCTTATTATATTCATTAATACTGTTTCTGCGTTGTCGTTTGCTGTATGTGCTGTTGCAATTTTAGTTGAGTTAGTTTGTTTTAATACATTTTCAAAAAAATTATATCTTATTTCTCTTCCTGCTTCTTCTGTTCCTATTTTTTTACTTTTTGCAAGTTCTTCTACATTTTTTCTTTCTACAAAAAATGGAATATCATTGATTTTACAATATTCTTCTACATATTTTTCATCTTCTGTTGCATCAGCTCTTATCATATGATTAATATGTGCTACATTTATATTAAAATTCATTGTAATAGATATTTTTTTTAATATGTCTAATAAAGCAATAGAATCCGGTCCCCCTGATACTCCTACTACTATGCTCTCGTTTGGTTTTATTAAATTATATTTTTTTATATTTTCTAAGACTCTTTCTTCTAACATATTTTCACCTATTAATGTTAATTTTAACTTATATTAGATAGTAGTAATAATATATATTTTTTATTCTACGTGCTCCAAACCTTCCCCACAAAGGGTCGCACTTTGAAACAAAATATATATTATTACTACTATCTATCATTCATTTGTATTTTAATTAATTTTCATTATCCCTATATCTTTCTATGTTAGCGAATTTTGTGTAGTTTCCTAACCATAATAGTTCTACTGTTCCTGTTGAACCTGCTCTATGCTTTGCAATAATTACTTCTGCTACATTTTTCTTCTCACTTTCTTCATTATAATAATCGTCTCTATATAAAAACATTACTATATCTGCATCTTGTTCTATTGCTCCAGATTCACGTAGGTCTGAAAGCATAGGTCTATGATCTGGACGTTGCTCTGGCGCTCTTGATAACTGTGAAAGTGCAATTACTGGGACATTTATCTCTTTTGCTAATATTTTTAATGATCTACTAATTTCAGAAATTTCTTGTTCACGGCTTCCACTTCTTTTTGCATTACTTCCTTGTACTAATTGCAAGTAGTCTATTACTACTAATCCTATATCTTTTTCTAATTTCAATTTTCTACATTTGTTTCTTATTTCCGTTACAGATATTCCTGGTGTATCGTCTATATATATTCCTGCTTCTGAAAGTGTTCCAAGCGCACCTGCTAGTTTCATCCAATCTTCATCATCTATTTTTCCTGTTCTTACTTTGTTGCTATCTACCATTGCTTCACTACAAAGAATTCTGTTTACCATTTGTTCTTTTGACATTTCTAAACTAAAGATTACTACTCCTTTATTAGCTTTTAAAGCTGCATTCGTTGCAATATTTAATGCAAATGCAGATTTTCCCATTGCTGGACGTGCTGCTATTAGTATTAAATCTGATTCATGTAATCCAGCTGTTTTATAATCTAAGTCTGCAAATCCTGTTGGTATACCTGTTATATGCTCTTTTTGATTGTATAATTGCTCTAATTTTGTAAATGTATCAACCAGCACATCTTTTATTGGTGTGTATCCCCTTTGGTCTCTATTTTGTGATAAATTGAATATCTTTTTTTCAGCTTCATCTAGTATTCCTTCTATATCTTGCGCTGGATCATATCCTAATGCAATCATTTCGTTTGCAGTTTGTATTAATTTTCTAATTGTAGATTTTTCTTCTACTATCTTTATATATTTTTCAACATTGGCTGTTGTAGGTACCATTTCAGGAAGAGTAGCTAAGTATTCTAGTCCACCAACTACATCAAATTTTCCAAGTGAAGTTAATTCTTCTTTTAGGGTTATTATATCAACTGGTTCTGCTTTATTATATAAATTTACTATTGCTATAAATATGTTTTTGTTATCTTCTCTATAGAAATCTTCTGGTTTCAAAGTTTCAATTGCTAATGCTACAGAGTCTTTATCTGTTAACATACTTCCTAAAACTGCTTGCTCTGCTTCTATATCATTTGGTGGCACTTTTCCTAGTTCCATATGGTTCTATCCTTCCTTTTATTACTTTATTACTACTTTTAAATTTGCTATTACTCCATCATATAATTTTATTTGTATATTAAATGTACCTAATGTTTTTATTGGTTCTTGTAACATAACTTTCTTTTTATCTACTTTTATTTTATATTGCTCCTCCAAGCTATCTGCTATTTCTTTTGATGTTACTGAGCCAAATATTCTTCCATTATCTCCACTTTTTACTTGTAAAGTTAGTGTTATTTCTTCCATTTTCTTTGCATCTTTTATTGCTGCTTGTTTTTCTAATTCTTTTTTGTGCTGTTCAGATGATTTTTTAGATTCTAGATTTGCCATATTTCCTTTATCTGCAGGCACTGCTAATTTCTTAGGAAATAAAAAATTTCTTGCATATCCATCATTTGCATTTATTACTTGGTCTTTTTTTCCTACACCTTTTATATCTTCTAATAGAATTACTTTCATTTTAACCACTCCTGTCTTTAATTTGCATATAGTTTATCGCATTTTTAGCTTTTTTTCAAGTATTAATAGCTATATTTATATATTTGGGAGAAGAAAGTATAGATAGTTAAGAACCCCCAGTCGGCTTTCGCTGACAGCCCCCTTGTTAAATGGGCTTTTATGCGTTTTCTCCGTAGTGTGAATGTACAATGTACTTCCATATATTTATACAAGCACAACTAGTACGAATGAAGAATATTAAAATAAAAATCTTTTAGCTATGCTAAAAGATTTTTATTTTAATATTCTTCAAAGTATTCTTCTATTTTCTTTATTAATTCTTGTTTTACTTCTTCTTTATTCATTCCTTCTACTTGTGCTCCTGCAAGAGTTATATGTCCTCCTCCTCCAAGCTTTTCTAATATTACTTGCACATTTATATCTCCTATTGAACGGCCACTTATGCACACTTTATCTCCTATATCTCCTATTACAAATGATGCTGTTATTTGACTTATTGATAGCAATTCATCTGCTGCTTTTGCACATATTATACTAGAATTTTTATCTTCACTTTCATATATAGCTACAGCAATTGTATTTTTCACTATTTCGGCTTTTTTTACTATATCAGATATTATATTATAATTTTCAAGGTCTGTTTGAAACCATTTTTTTACTTTTATAATATCTACTCCGCATTTTCTTAGATATGCTGCTGCTTCAAATGTTCTAACACCTGTTTTAAATGTAAAGTTTTTAGTATCTGTCATAATTCCTGCGTATAATCCTTCTATTTCTATAGTTTTTAATTTAATTGGCTTTTCAAGATATTGAATTAACTCTGTTACTAGCTCTGCTGCTGATGAAGCATATACTTCATGAAATGTTAAAGTTGCATTATCTATAAAGTCTGTGCTTCTTCTATGGTGATCTATTACTACTATTTTATTTGCTTTTTCTAATAATTCTGGTGACTCTACATAACTTCTTTTGTGTGTATCTACTACTATTACAAGTGTTTCTTGATTAATTTGATCTTGTGCTTCTTGTTTTGTTATAAATATTTCTTCATCATTTTCTTTTTTTAATGACTCCATAAAGCTGTCTAAACTTATTCCTACAGTTTCATTTATTATTTTTGCTTCTTTACCTAAACATCTTGCAATTCTATATATTCCAAGCGCTGAACCTATTGAATCTATATCTCCATTTGTATGACCCATTATTATTACATCTTTTGCTTCTAATATAAGTTCTTCTAATGCATGTGCTACTATTCTTGCTTTTACTTTTGTTCTTTTTTCTAATTCTTGTGCTCTTCCTCCAAAGAATTGATATTTTCCATTTTCTCTAATAATTGCCTGATCTCCTCCACGTCCTAATGCTATATCCATTCCTGATAACGCTGATTTATATTTTTCGTATTGTGTTGCACCTTGTGTTGATATTGCAATACTTAATGTTAATTGCAATGCTCCATCAATGTTTATATCTTTTACTGTATCTAATATTTGAAACTTATTTTCTTTTATTTTACTTAAATACCTTTGTTCAAATATATATACAAATTTTTCTCTTTCAGATTTTATAACAACTCCATTTGATTCTAATGCCCAGTTATATATTTCTTTTTCTATTTTTGCTATTATTTGTGGCTTTAACTCTGCATCTATTCTTTGCATTATTTCATCGTAGTTATCTATCATTATAATTCCTATACAAGTTTGTGATTCTTCATATTTTCTTAATGCTTTTACATATTCTGTATCATCTATAAAATATAACATCACCATATATTCACTTGTTTTTTTTCTTTCGTTTTGTTTGGATTTTATATATTCTCCTATTATTTTATAATTTTTTCCGTCTATTACTTCTTCTTTTTGAATTGATTTATCTTTTGTTTTATTTATATCTTCCTGACTATTTAATTCTTCTATGTCTATTTTTATTTCTTGTATTAATTCATTTAATTCTTCGTTTATGGCTATATTTGCAAATTCACTTACAAATTTAGAACTTCTCCAAATAATATTTCCATCTGTTTCCATTATTATTAATGGAAATGGAGAATTTATTAAAGTATTTTTTGCAGCCGAGTCTACATTTATTGTTAATTCTTGTATATGCTCTGATATTTCTGCTTTTCTTTTGTTACTAGTCCATAATGTATAAAAACAGATAATGCCATAAAATATAACAGATGGCATTATTAATACTATTTGATAACAACATATAATAATTAACAGTATTGCTATTATTACTAAATATATTTTTGTTCTTGAGTTTAATATTTCGAAAGTTCTTTTGTTTGTATTTTGCATACATTTCTCCCTTTTATTTTTCACTATTTTTTATATAGTATATATCTATTTTAGCTTTTTTATGTAATTTTGTCAACTTTTACTATGTACTAACACTCTTATGTTGCAAATCTAAAGAACAAAAGAGGACATTAAACATTTTAAAGTCCAAAGTCTTTGTTCGCCCACGAAAAATCACAAAGTAATTTTTCTGTGGAATGTATTTATCTAATAGGAAATTCATAGAACTTTTCTATTAGATAAATAAAAGAATAGGATAACCTATTCTTTTATTTATCTAAAATTTATATTTTGTAAAATATGTTACACACATACCTAATAATCCAACTATTGCTCCTATTGTTAATGAATTTTGCCCAGTTTGTGGTAGTTTATTTGGTGTTTGTGGTATATCATTTACAATATTATTAGAATTTGATGCATTTGGGTCTTTGTAATTTGGATCTTTTGTCCATACTGCTTTATATATTATTTCTCCTGTTTGATTGTCTTCTTTTTTCCAATTTAATATATAGCCTGGTTTTGTTAAATCTGGTAGATTTGGTGTAGTTCCATAATCAATAATTTGTGTATCTATAATAATATCTCCATCTTTTATTATTACTGTTACTTTTTTTGTTGTATACATTAATTTTAATACTAATTCGTCATTCTCAGTTATAATTCCTGTTGTTACATTGTTTTGATTTTCCTCATCAAATACATATGCTTCATATTCTTTTGGTGTTGCTTCTACTGTTTGTCCTATAGTTCCTTGGAATTCTTCTACTTCTTTTAACTCATACCCTTCTTTTGTTTGTACATAATGTTCAATTTTATATTTATAAATTTTTTCTGCAACTTTTGTCCAAATTGCATTTACTTCTAAATCACTAGTTACTTCTTCAAATGATTTATCCCAACTTAGTGTATATCCTTCTTTTATTAAACTTGGTGCTACTGCAGATTTTTTATCTTCTACTATTTGTGTTTCAACTATTTCGTCTCCATCTTTAAATACTACACTATGTTTTATTGTATCATAAAATAACTTTAATTCTAGTTTTCCGTCTGCTGTTATTGTTCCTGATGGAACTCTTTCTAAAGTTGTTGTATTTTCAATATATCCTTCATATTGTTTTGCTACTGCTGTTACTATTTTTCCAATTTCATCTGTTAAATTTTCAGTATCTGCAAGTTCATATTGATTTGTAATTCCTATTTGTTTATAGTGTTTTACTGTATATGGTACATCTTTTTTTGTAGTCCATTTTGCATAGTATGTTTTTGCCCCTGTTTCTTCTACATCTATTGCTTCTATTGCTTCTCCTGTTAATTCTTCATTTTCATACCAGCCAGCAAATACATATCCTTCTTTTATTACATTACTTGGTAATGTTGCTCCTATTTCATATTTATATTGTGTAGCATAATTTGTATCTACAATTGCTCCTTCATTTACTACATATGTTATATCATATATTTCTCTATTATAATATAACTTTAGTGTTAATGTTCCATCTGCTTTTACTATTCCTTCTTCTATTCTTTCTGATGCTGTTCTATTTTCTACAAACCCTTCATATTCTTTTGCTACTGCTGTTACATTTTCTCCTGTTATTCCTTCTTTATTCTCTGTTTCTGCTAAATCATATCCACTTTGGGCTAAATTTTCTTTGTAATGTTCTACTTTGTATGTTGTATTTCCATCTGCTGTCCAACTTGCATAATATGTTTTTGCTCCTGTTTCTTCTGCTGTTATTACTGTTTTTTCTTCTCCTCTTAAATCACTATTTTCATACCATCCTCTAAATGTATATCCTTGCTTTGTTACATCACTTGGTAGTTTTCCTCCTATTCCATATGTATAGTTTTGGATATAATTTTCTTCATTTATTGTTCCTTCATTTACTATATATGTTATTTGATATGTTTCCCTATCATAATATAGCTTTAGTACTAAACTTCCATCTGCTACTACTGTTCCACTTGCTACTCTTTCTTCGTGTGCTATATTTTGCCTAAACCCTGTATATGTTTTTGCTCCTGCTATTACTGTACTTCCTAAATTTCCTTGTTTTGTTTCTCTTTCTGGCTCATCATATCCTGTTTTTACTAAGTTTTGCTTATAGTGTTCTATTGTATAGTTTACTAATGTTTCTGTGTCTTCTTCATCTGGTATTCCATCTCCATCTGTATCTACTAACCATTTCGCATAGTATGTTTTTGCTCCTGTTTCTTCTGCTGTTATTGCTGTTATTGCTTCTCCTCTTAAATCACTGCTCTCATACCAGCCTCTAAATACATATCCTTCTTTTCTTACATTACTTGGTAATGTTCCTCCTATTCCATATGTATAACTTTCAATATAGTTTGTATCATTTATTGTTCCTTCATTTACTACATATGTTATTTGATATGTTTCCCTATCATAATATAGTTTTAGTACTAAACTTCCATCTACTACTACGGTTCCTTCTTTTACTGTTCCTTCTATTTCTTCGTTTACTATAAATCCTGTATATTCTTTTTCTTCTATAATTACTGTTGAACCTAAATTTCCTTTCTTTGTTTCTCTTTGTGGTTCATCATATCCCGTTTTTGTTAGATTTTGTTTATAGTACTCTACTGTATAGTTTACTAATGTCTCTGGGTCTTCTTCATCTGGTATTCCATCTTTATCTGTATCTACCAACCACTTTGCATAATATATTTTATCTCCTGTTTCTGCTATTCCTATTGCTGTTACTTGTGTTCCACTAAAGTCTTCTTCTTTATACCATCCTTTAAATACATATCCTTCTTTTGTTACATCACTTGGTAACGTTGCTCCTTCTCCATATGTATAATTTGTTATATCTCCACTATTTATTGTTCCTCCATTTGTATTTAGAGTTACTGTATATTCATCTTTTTCCCATTGTGCATATAATGTTAATCTACTATCAGTTGTGTAATTATCTCCTGGTGCATATGATGTACCTTTACCATTTGTAGTTGTATTCCACCCTATAAATTCTTTATTATTTGGACCTGTAAATGTATTATTTCTAATTATACTTGCAATATTAGGTTTTTTAACTTGAACTTGTGTTGTTCCTGTTCCACCATTAGTATAATAAGTAATATTGTTATTACTTTTTACTAAATGTACTGATTTATTACCAAATACACTCATATCAATATCGCCACGATACCCATTATCGTCATTTATATTACTTTCATTATAATACCAATTACTTACATATATTGTTCCTTTGCTTGGTGTGTATACCTCTGTAATTTTACTGCTACCTAAGTAAAAACTATTATTTAAGTTGCTCATATCCCATCCGCTTAAATTTATAACTGCTAACTCATCACAACTACTTAAAAAATATTCACTATTTGTTACTTTTGATATATCCCATCCACTTAAATTTAAATTTGTTATTTTTTTACATCCATTAAACATACTCCATATATCTGTTACTTTTGATGTATTAAAATTACTTAAATCTAATTCTTGTAAAGATGAACATCCGACAAACATCCTTTGCATATTTGTTACGTTTCTAGTATTCCATCTATCTAAATCTAACTCTGTTAAGCCACTACATCCACAAAATAAATCTTTCATATTGGTTACATTTTCAGTATTAAAACCAGATACATCTAAACTTGTTAAGCTACTACATCCACTAAACATTTCATACATATCTGTTACATTTCTTGTATCAAAATTACTTAAATCTAAACTTGTTAAACTACTACAATCTTTAAATACACTTTTCATATTGGTTACATTTCCAGTATTAAAACTACCTATATTTAAATTGGTTAATGCTGTACAACCGCTAAACATGTTCCACATATCTGTTACACTTCTAGTATCAAAATTACTTAGATTCAAACTTGTTAAACCTCTACAATCTTTAAACATACTTCCAATATTAGTTACATTTCTAGTATCAAAATTACTTACATTTATACTTGTTAAACTACTACATTCATTGAACATACCATTCATATTAGTTACATTTGATGTATTAAAGCTACTTACATTTATACTTGTTAAATTACTACATCTTGAAAACATACCTCCCATATTAGTTACATTTGATGTATTAAAGTTACTTACATTTATACTTGTTAAACTACTACAATAATAAAACATTCTTGCCATAGTTGTTACATTTCTTGTATCAAAATTACCAATATTTATGCTTGTTAAACTTTTACATTCATAAAATAAATTTTCCATATTAGTTATGTTAGAAGTATTACAATTACTAAAATCTACACTTTTTAAATTTGTACAACCTTTAAACATTCCATTTAATGAAGTTGTATTGATATTTCCAATAGTAGCTGTTTCTAAAGTAGTACAATCCTTAAATGTTTCTATTATAGTATTTCTTATACTTACACCATCTTGAATTATTACATTCGTTAAATTACTAGAACCATATACAAAGCTTGAGTAGTCTTTATCTATAACTGTATTATATTGAGTTCCTCCTTTTGTATATTTAGAATATATCGTTAAATTTGTAGATGTCCCTGTATAATGTTTTAAATGTATGTTAGTTCCATTTATATCATAAGCAAACTTTGAAAGTTCACTTTCTGCACCTACTGTTGCATTTGTTGATTGCTTAGGTACATCTTTTTCTATTTTTGCAATTTTTGTTACATCACTTTTTATATTAATAGTTAATATAGTTACTATTAATATTGCTATAAATAATATAATTGAACCTGTTATAATTTTATTTTGATATTTTTTCATATGTATCTCCTTTTAGGTTTTACCTAATATTATAATTATTCTTATTATAATCGTAGATTATTTTTATATCTTTTTCAATATCAGTATTTTCTATTTATTCCATTTATTACAAAATACAAGTTTTTTTTGCTTACGCAACTACATTTTTTGGTCTTATTAGATAGATTTATTACATTTTATGGTCTTTTTTGATAAAAAAGAATACGTAAGCTTTAATTTGCCTACGCATTCTTCAATTTAAATTATTCTACTGGTTGTGACTCTTGTGTTGTTATTTGTTCTTCTATTGGTTCTATATTTTCATCTTCATCAGTATTTATTCTTATATTTTTATATATATTCATTCCTGTTCCTGCTGGTATCAATTTTCCTATTATTACATTTTCCTTTAATCCTATTAATGGGTCTACTTTTCCTTTTATTGCTGCTTCTGTTAGTACTCTTGTTGTTTCTTGGAATGATGCTGCTGATAAGAAACTTTCTGTTGCAAGAGATGCCTTTGTTATTCCTAGTAATACACGTTTACCTTGTGCTGGCATTAATCCTTTTTCTTGTACTTCTTTGTTTTTATCCTCAAATTCATGCATATCTACTAATGAACCAGCAAACATATCTGTATCTCCATTATCTTCGACTCTAACTTTTTTAAGCATTTGCCTTCCAATAACTTCTATATGTTTATCGTTTATATCAACACCTTGGTTTCTATATACTTTTTGTACTTCTTGTATTAAGTATTTATATACTCCTTCTGGTCCATTTATTAATAGTATTTCATTTGGGTTTATAGAACCTTCTGTAATTGGTTCTCCTTTTTCTATTTCATCTCCATCTTTAATACGTAATTTTGAACCAAATGGTATTGTATATGTTTTTGAATCATCTTTTCCAACAACTGTTACTTCTTTTTTCTTCTTTGAATCTGATACTTTAACTTTTCCAGAAATTTCTGTTATTATTGCAAGTCCTTTTGGTTTTCTTGCTTCAAACAATTCTTCAACCCTTGGTAAACCTTGTGTAATATCTCCTCCTGCAACTCCTCCTTGGTGGAATGTTCTCATTGTAAGCTGTGTACCTGGCTCACCTATTGATTGAGCGGCTATTATACCAACAGCTTCTCCAATATTTACTTCTTCTCTTGTTGCAAGTCCCATACCATAGCATTTTGAACATACTCCATGTTTTGCTCTACATCCTAATGCAGAACGTACTTTTACTTTAGTATATCCTGCTTCTACAATACGTTTTGCTATTTTTTCTGTAATCATAGTTTGAGTATCTGCTATTAATTCTTTTGTTTTTGGGTCTAGTAAATCTTCTAATAGGTATCTTCCTTCTAATCTTTCCTCTAGTTTTTCTATTATTTGATTTCCATCTTTTATATCTTCTACTTCTATTCCTTCATGTGTTCCACAGTCGTGTTCTCTTACTATTATGTCTTGTGATACATCAACTAATCTTCTTGTTAAGTATCCTGAATCGGCTGTTCTTAAAGCTGTATCTGCAAGTCCCTTTCTTCCTCCATGGCTTGATACGAAATATTCTAGTGGATCAAGTCCTTCTCTAAATGATGAACGAATTGGTATTTCAACTGCTTTTCCAGATGTATTTGCCATAAGTCCACGCATACCTGCAACTTGTCTTAACTGGTTCATGTTTCCACGTGCTCCTGATTGAACCATCATATAGATTGGATTTAATTCATCAAAATTTTCTTGCATCGCATCTGAAACATCACTAGTTGCTTTTTCCCAAACTTTTATAACTGAATCATATCTTTCTTGTTCTGTTATTAATCCTCTCCTATATTGTTTTGCTATTTGCTCAACTTGCTCTTCTGCTGCTTCTAGTATTTCTTTTTTAGCTGGTGGAATTATAATGTCTTTTGTGCTAACTGTTATAGCACCTTTTGTTGAATATTTAAATCCTGTTGCTTTTATATAATCTAGTAATTCTGCTGTTCTTGACAATCCATGTACATTTATACATTTTGCCACTATTGTACCTAAGTTTTTCTTTACTACTGGGAAGTTAATTTCAAGTTCAAATGCATTTTCTGGATTTGTTCTATCAACAAATCCTAAATCTTGTGGTATTTCTTGATTATATATCACTCTTCCTACTGTTGTTTCTACTTTTTTACTTTTTAACTCTCCATCAATTTGTTTAAACATTCTTATAAATACTTTTGCATGTAGTCCAACATCTCCATTTGCATATGCCATTAATGCTTCATCTACATCTTTATAATATGTTCCTTCTCCTATTTCTCCTTCTACTACCATTGTTAGATAATAACTTCCAAGTATCATATCTTGTGTTGGTACTGTAACTGGTTTACCATCTTGTGGTTTCAATAAGTTATTTACTGATAACATTAAATATCTTGCTTCTGCTTGTGCTTCTGGTGATAATGGAACATGTACTGCCATTTGGTCTCCATCAAAATCGGCGTTGAAAGCTGTACATACTAATGGATGCAATTTTATTGCTCTTCCTTCAACAAGTACTGGCTCAAATGCTTGTATACCAAGTCTGTGTAGTGTTGGTGCACGGTTTAACATTACTGGATGGTCTTTTATAACTTCTTCTAATATATCCCATACTTCTGGTCTTAATCTTTCTACCATTCTTTTTGCATTTTTTATATTGTGTGCTAATCCTCTTCCAACTAATTCTTTCATTACAAATGGTTTAAACAGCTCTACTGCCATTTCTTTTGGAAGACCACATTGATAAATTTTTAGTTCTGGTCCTACTACTATAACTGAACGTCCTGAATAATCAACCCTTTTTCCTAATAAGTTTTGACGGAATCTTCCTTGTTTTCCTTTTAATAAGTCTGATAGTGATTTTAGTGGTCTATTTCCAGCTCCTGTAACTGGTCTTCCACGTCTTCCATTATCAATTAGGGCATCTACTGATTCTTGTAACATTCTTTTTTCGTTTCTAACAATTATTTCTGGTGCACCTAATTCTAATAGTCTTTTTAGTCTATTATTTCTGTTTATTACTCTTCTATATAAATCGTTTAAGTCTGATGTTGCAAATCTTCCACCATCTAGTTGTACCATTGGTCTTAATTCTGGTGGTATTACTGGTACAACGTTCATTATCATCCATTCTGGTCTGTTTCCAGATAGTCTAAATGATTCTACTGTGTCTAATCTTTTTATTAATTTTGCTTTTTTTTGCTCACTTGCATTTTCTAACTCTTTTTTCAATTTTTCAGCTAGTTTTTCAACATCTATTTCTTTTAATAATTTTTCTATTGCTTCTGCTCCCATTTCTGCCTTAAATGAGCCTCTTCCATATTTTTCTTCTGCGTCGTGATATTCTTTTTCAGTTAATATTTGATATTTTATTAATCCTGAATCTTTTTTATCTGTTACTATATATGATGCAAAATATATTACTTTTTCTAAACTTCTTGGTGAAATATCTAGCATTAATGCAACTCTACTTGGTATTCCTTTGAAATACCAAATATGTGCAACGGGTGCAGCAAGTTCAATATGTCCCATTCTTTCACGTCTTACTTTTGCTTTTGTTACTTCAACTCCACATCTATCACATACTATGCCTTTATATCTTACTCTTTTATATTTTCCACAATGACATTCCCAGTCTTTTGTTGGTCCAAATATTCTTTCGCAAAATAAACCATCTTTTTCTGGTTTTAATGTTCTATAATTGATTGTTTCAGGTTTTTTTACTTCTCCTTTTGACCATTCTCTTATTTTTTCATCTGATGCCAATCCTATTTTTAATTTGTCAAAAATTTCTAATTCTTCCACTTAAAAAGTAGCCCCCTTCTTTAATTTTAATAGTGAATAGTGAATAGTGAAGAATGAATAATGAAGAGTGAATAATTTTAATTGAATAATAATACTTTTATTCAATTAAAATTAACTATCCACTTTCTACTGTTAACTATTCACTCACTAATTATTAATTATTTACTTTTTATTTTTGGCTTTCATTAAATACTAAAAAGTTTTACACTGCTGTGCAATTTGTAATGTTTGCATTTTATTTATTATGAAGGCTATTAAATTATTTTTCATCATCATCTAAGATATCATTATCATTTAATAAATTGTCTTCTCCAAGATCTGTATCATCTAATATCATCTCGTCATCATCATCTAATATTGGTTCAAAGAATTCATCAGATTCTTCATCAAATTCTTCATCCTCTTCTTCTACATCTTCTTCGACATAGTTTTGCGCTAATTCTTCTTCTAATAGAACTTCTTTTTGTTTTTCTCTTTCTAGATTTATATCTATTCCTTCTTCTATATTTTCTTTAAGTTCTAATTCTTGGTCATCTTCTGAATATAGACGTACATCTAGTCCTAAACTTTGAAGTTCTTTTATTAATACTTTAAAGCTTTCTGGTACTCCTGGTTCAGGAACATTTTCTCCTTTTACTATTGCTTCATATGTTTTTACTCTTCCTACTACATCATCTGATTTTACTGTTAATATTTCTTGTAATGTATGTGATGCTCCATATGCCTCTAATGCCCAAACTTCCATTTCTCCAAAACGTTGACCTCCAAATTGTGCTTTACCTCCTAAAGGTTGTTGTGTAACTAATGAGTATGGTCCTGTTGAACGAGCATGTATTTTATCATCAACTAAGTGGTGAAGTTTTAACATATACATTACTCCAACTGTAACTGGTTTATCAAATTTTTCTCCAGTTCTACCGTCATATAATACAGTTTTTCCATCAGGTGTTCTACCTGATTTTTCTAATAGCTCAGTTATTTCTTCTTCTGTTGCTCCATCAAATACTGGTGTAGCTACTTTCCATCCTAATTCTCTTGCTGCAGCACCTAGGTGTACTTCTAACACCTGTCCTAAATTCATACGAGAAGGTACTCCTAATGGATTAAGAACTACATCTACTGGTGTTCCATCTGGCATAAATGGCATATCTTCAACTGGTAATATTCTTGATACAACACCTTTGTTTCCATGACGTCCAGCCATTTTATCTCCAACTGATATTTTTCTTT
>CAOJKP010000012.1 GCA_948438085.1 uncultured Clostridium sp.
TTGGTAGAACCTCCATACTTTAATATTTTTTGTCCAATATTTTTGGTTCGCCTCACTTCAAGAAAGTTTGACATAGCAAAATCAAAGGGGGTATTTATTTTGTTAAGCCTTCGAAGGCTATCTTAAAAGAAAAGGATTATAAAAAATGAGTTATGCAATAATTAGAAATGCTAACTACAAAAAAGATAATCTTGCAGGATTATACAAACATAACGAAAGAAAAAATACAAACTATTCTAATAAAGACATTAACAAAAGTAATTCTATAAAAAATTATTCGATTAAACAATGCACTACTACTTACTCAAAAGCTATTAACGAACTTATAAAAGCTAACGATTTGAAATGTAGAATAACAAGTTATACTAATTTAGCTTGTGAATTTATTATTACTTCTGACAAAGAATTCTTTGAAAAAATTGGCGAAGAAGAAACAAAAAGATATTTTCAAACTGCCTATAATTTTGTTTCAAATTATAAAAATCTAGGAGAACAATATATTTTATCTGCAAAAGTTCATTTAGATGAAAGTACACCCCATTTGCATTTAGTATTTGTTCCAGTTATCCAAACTAAAGATAAAAACGGTAATCAAGTCAAAAAAATTGCTTGTAGCGAATATTGGAAAGGTAAAGACAGTTATAAAAGGTTACAAGATAATTTCTATAAATATATTACTGAAAATGGATTTGATTTAGAAAGAGGAAAAGAACGAGAAGTCGAACATTTAAGCACAGAAAAATTAAAACAAATTACTAATTACGAAAATATAAAATATGAATTAACGCAAGAAGAAATACAACCATTAGAAACTAAAAATACAGCTTTAATTTTAGCACAAAATAAAGAATTAGTTAAATATGTAAATAAACTAAAATTACAGTTAAGTAAATCTTACAATGCAATAGAAACAATAAATAAATTACAAAAGCAAAATACTAATTTGCAATATGAAAATCAAGAATTAAAAAGAGAAAATCATAAATTAAAGAATTACATAAATAAAACTTTTGAAGTTGTAAAACACCTTTTTAATTTTCCTTTAGACAGTTTTAAAAGATTAGTTGATAATTTTGTAAAAATTTTTGATAAATAATAAAAATTTATATAAAAAATACTATATTTCTCTAGTATAATAATATAGATAACATTGTTTATCTATATTATTAAGAAAGGAGTTATAATAATGGACAATATAACTGTTGAAGATTTATTAAGTAATCCAACTTATGCTGATAATCAATGTGAAATTATAAGACAAGAAATTGAAGATTTTCAAAATACTTTAGATGCTGAACATGAAGTTGGATTAATTATGCCAAATAATTCTTGCAAACCTTTTATTGTTTGTGAAATGGGATATCATAATCCTAGTTTGATTTATTTTTATGGTTATATAGATAAGCAAGAAGCTCAAATCATACAAAATATAAATCAAATAAACTTGTCTCTCATATCAGTTCCAAAAGAAAAAGGAAAACAAGCAAGAAGAATTGGTTTTAGTATCGATTAAAAAAGAAGTGTCCTTAAATTAGGACACTTTTTCATTAAATTATTAAATTGTTTTATTCCTTTTATTATTCTTTGAACACTTTGGACATCTTCGTCCACTTAAAAATGAATTTGGTTTAACATCATATTCATTTTTACATATATTATGTCTCATCTTTATTTTTGTTCTATTATTAACATATTCTCCAATTACAGAATATTCATTTTTAACTAGCTTATATACTTTTTCTTTATACATTTCCGTTGTGATTTTTATCTTATTTGCACATTTTGGGCATCTACATCCACTTAAAAATACATTTGGCTTAACTTCATATTCATATCCACATTTATTATGCCTCATCTTTAATTTTTCTAAAGCGTATGTATATTCTCCTAAAACACTATATTCATTGCCAACTAAATCATAAACTCTTTCTTTAAATTCTTCAGTATTACTTATTCTTGTTCTTATTTTTTTACTTCTTACTGGCTTTCCAATTTCTTCATAATAGTTTTCTGCTTTATTTTGACATTCAACTATTATATCATCATTGATTTTTACATTTGGACTATCAATTCCTAATAAAACCAAACAAGTTTTTATCATATTTTCTAATTCATCAATTCCTCTTTTAGATGTAATAGCAATATTATTTTGAGCTTGAATCATAAATATTTTTTTAGAACCACCTTTCATATTATAAGTTTTATTTTCTCTTAATCTAATTAGCTTTTTGCACTCAAAAGATTTTTCAATAATTTCATTTTTATACAAATCGTTTTGGTATCTTCTAAATGATTTATGTATATTCCCATCATATTCTATTCCTGTTTTTAATTCAGGTATCCAAATATCTATTTCTGCATTTTGTCCTGTTTCAAAATTTAACCAACTTGGTCTATAACTTTGTATAATTTTAAAATATTTAGAAATAAAGTAAGCTACTATTTCTTCAGGTAATGAACGCTTTAATTCATAACTACATATAGGACATCTATTTCCTCTAAAAAAGTTCTGTGGTAATACATAATACTCATACCCACAAATATTATGTTTCATTTTAATTTTAGTATTACTATTAACATAATCTCCCAACACAGAATATTTATTACCAACAAGTTTAAATATCTTTTCTCTAAACTCTTTATTTGTATATGGTACACTTTTAAAGCATTTTGGACATCTTGAACCATTAATAAAAGTATTAGGTTTAACCATATACACATTACCACATTTATTATGTCTCATTTTTATTTTAGTTTGTGAGTTAATATAATTTCCTAACACTGTATATTCAGTATTAACCAATTCATTTACTTTTTCTTTAAATGTTTCAGATGTATATGATTTATGCTTACTACAATTAGGACATCTACTTTTTCTGTGTATAAACGCATCTGGTCTTACTTCGTAAATTGTATTACATATGTTATGTTTCATTTTTATCTTTGTTTGTGAATTAATATAATTTTCTAATACTGTATATTCATTGCCAACTAAATTATATACAATATTTTTATACTCTTGTGGCGAAATTTTCTTCATAATCACTCCTGTATTATTTTATTTCCAAGAAATAGTTACATTTTTCCAAACTAATTATAATTTTAGTATTTCTTTGGAAAATAATCTTTTCCTAATTGCCAAATATATCTGTCTATATCTTTTAAATTATACTCATCAATATTATAAAATTTTTTAAAATTGATTAAAGTATTTTTAAATATTTTGTAATCCTTTAAATCAGTTTTCTTAAATTTAAAAAATCTGTCTTTTTTTTGAAAATATATAAGAACTTTTTCAACATAGCTATCATAAATAGGAAAAATTTTGGGAAAATGATGGCTACAATATTTAGTTGCAAATGAATAAAAATTTTTTTGCTTTCCATTTATAATTATATTTGCAATATCATTAACTAAAGTTTCATCTCCATTTTTTAATCTATTATCAATATTTAATTTTAATATATGTTTTGCAACTGGAAAAATTGAAAATATATTAGTACTATAAAAGTCATTTAATACACTAGCTTTAATTAAAATATCATTTATTCCATTATTATTAGGATATGTATAAAAAAACAATTTATCTAAAGCACTTTCTTGTAATACATAATTTTCTAAATTATCCCATTTTTTTAAGTATTTTTCTACTTCTGTTTTGCTAGGTTTAGGTATTTCCATAACATTTAATCTCCCTCTAAACATTTCCAATTATTTAAATATTTATCATCAAAATCATTAAATTTCCTTATTGGATTATCTTTATGCTTTTGCCCTTTTCTTCCTAATGTATTCAACCACTCACTATGACTTTTTTTAATTTCTTTCGCAACAACATTACTTGGTACTATATGATATTCTGGATTATCTAATTCATTTAAAGAAACAAAAACATAAAAAATATTATTTTCATATATATTTTCATTTTTGCTAGATAATGTCCACTCTTTTCGTTTATATTTTGTAGTTTTAACTTGAATGGCAATTTGTTTATTATTTTCTCTGTTTATTGCTAATATATCAAAGTCTTTTGTATTAGACATTGGTACAGCTGCCGTAAATCCTCTTCTTTCTAATTCAGCCGCTACAAAATACTCTCCACAGTTTCCTGTACTTATATTATAGTTATTCATATCTATTACCCAAAACGCATCAACATATTCTATATACGAACATGCCTTATCAATTCCTTTCTGTACTGTTATTAATTTATACATTAAAAATATCTAAGTATAAAGCATTTTGCTTATTTAATATCTCTTGTTCATTTTCATTTAATTTTAATTGTTCAAACATTTCGTCAGTAAAATCAACATTTTTCTTTGAAACATAACATTTTCTTAAACTAGGCTCACATTTTGCATTTGTTCCAAAATATCCACCAAGCATTAAGCCGTCTGTACCATTGCAAATATTTATTTCAATAATAGGAACATCAATACGAGTGCTTGTTGGTCTATAATTCTCCATCACAGCAAATGCAATTTCATCATTACATATTAAATACCCCTCTGAGTATATTCTTTTATCGTGATAATCTACAAATTTTGCCTTGCAAATATTTTGTTTTTGCTCTAGTTCTAATATGTATTTATCAGGTGCAAACTTTCTAGTTCTAAAATTGTAAGCATTAAAGTAAACATATAATTTATCTGTGCCAAAAGGATTTTTTGATTTATTGTGTTGCGTTGTTCTAATAGTATCATTTTCGTATAAATCAGCTTCATATATTCCAAGTTCTTCACAAATTATACTAATATCTCTAGCATCTGGTAAAACTTCTCCTTTTTCATATCTACTAACAATAGCTTTACTTTTACCAAGACTTGTAGCAATATTTTCTTGACTTAAACCCTTTTTAATCCTATAATTTTTTATTCTTTCTCCAAAATCTTTGCCATCAAATTCAGACATAATATGCACCCCCTATATAACAAAATCATTATACTATTTTTTTACAATTAAATCAATAAATAATTGACATAACTGTTGATATTATTGAGTTTTATTGGTTTTTGTGCTATAATATAGTTATAAATACCTATTTTGGTAAAGTCTTACATATATGATTTTGCCCAAGCTATTGGCTTGAATTGTAACAAAAGTTATTATTTGAGCCACTAGCAGTGGCTCAAATTGTATATAGAACTTCCACTCATTTCGTTTGGACTTTCTAGCTTATGTGCAATTAAAATAGAGATTACATAGAAAGGAAAAACGAATAATGATTAGAAAATCAAAGAAAACAGTTATAGCGTTTCCACGGTGGCGGTGGTGGTTGCTAAGACTAGATGGGGAGATTTCAGTAATCTCCCTTTTCTATGTATATATATCTTTTAACGTTGCATAATATGCAACATTTTATGCTTTTTGTTATCTTTTGTCAGTTACAGTTAATTTTTCATATAAAATCACTCGAAAAATGCTTATTTTTAATACAAAAGTTGCATATCGTGCAATTCTTGTTGCATTATATGCAATTTTGTTATCTTTTGAATAGTTTACATAATCAAGATATAATATATCTATAAAGTTATTAAACTAATAGAAAGGATAGTATATGAAAAGTGTATATGATACTTGTACTAAAGATAAAGTAAAAGTTTCATATTCACTTTATGCTATGCTCTTTGAATTAGGTCTATGTCCTAGTAGTAAAGGTACAATTTATTTAAAAGAATTGATAGAATACATCATTTCTAATAATTTATATGATTATTCCTATAAAGAAGTATTAGGATTATTTATTAGTGAGAAGCATTACGAATTAAAAAATATAAAAACCAATATTAAGAACGCTTTATATAGAATTGACTATTCAAAAGCCAAAAGAAACTTTAAAAAGTATTTAGATTTAGAATTTGACACTTACTATCTTTCCCCAAGCAATTTTATCAATATTGTTGCATTAAAATATAATGATTAAATAACTGCTAAAAATAAAATTAGCAGTTATTTTTTCGTTAAGTAAAATAACTTTACACGTGAACCACTTTGAGATACTTTGATACATTTTACCTTTGTAAGTCTAATTCCGTGTTACACTAAAATCAGTTCGAACGACTATGATTTCTAGAAATCAAATTTTTAAAAGGAGATTTCAAAAATGAAAAATCAAAAAATAGTTAAAACTGATTTAGCAAAACTTTCAAAAGATATTCAATTACCTAACGAAGAAGTTAGAAAATTAGTTATGGAAAATTATTCGCAAAAACTTATGAGTGAAGCTGATAATCTTGATGTAGATATTAACCATCTTGAAAATATTTTCTCTAATGAAACTAACTATTTAGCAATGAAACTTGTTCCATTGCTTGAAAGAAAAGTATTGTACTTATCATATATTGAAAATGCTAGATTAAACGACATTTGCAGAAGATTAAAATTGCAGAAAAAAGAAGTTATCACTTTAAGAAATAAAGCAATAACGCATTTTAAAAACAATTTAACCACCTTAAACAAAATCACACTTATTAAGAAAGGTGGTCAAAGTTAATGAAAAATAAAAAGAAATATGAAAATAAAATTGTTGAAAAATCAAGAAATACTACACCTATTAGAGTTTTATATAAAAAGACAGGACAACCACCTGAAACTAAAATTATTGATAATGTATTCAAACTAAAGAAAGCTATTGTAAAAAGAAAACTTGAGATTATTCCCTATGAAAATCTTTATATTATCTGTAACAACAGAAAAGCAATACCTAACACAAAATCAAATATTATTTTAACATTTAGCAGTATTTATGGAGATTTAATACTTGTTGATATAGATAAAAAGCAAAGAGAATTCAAAGGCTTATCACAAGAAGATATTATATGGTATTCACAAGATTTAATTAAGAAAATACCTAATACTACTTTACCAACTACTAAAAAGCCTTTAAAAGAGCAGTGTACTAAAGTTTATGAACGAGATATTGAAAGAGATAATAGTAGTAAATCAAATAATTCTAGCTTTGAAAAGGTTTTAATCAGCTTACTTTTCAATATTGAAATGACTTTATCTACTCTATTAGGAAATGGAGATAAGAAATGAATAAATATGAACTTCAAAAACGAATTGATGGACTAAACGAATATATGCTATCTGATAGTGATAAAAAACTACTAATGTTAAGTATTTCAAGTGATTACACATATAACAAGGCTATTGCTTTAGTAAAAAAAGAACATACAAACAAAGACTGGTATTCAGTTGATAACAAAAATTGCTTTAAAACTTGGAACGAAGCAGAAGCTTTTATAGATGGCTTATGTTTAGCTAAAAATACAAATTTTAATGATAATGAAAGATAAAAGGTATAAATATGAATAGTATAAATGAAAATGTAAAAGTAATTGATACTAAAGATAATAAATCACATACATTACAAGAACTAATGATTATTGAAGCAATAAAGAAAGTACAAAATCCATTTGTTAATCTAACAGTACAAGACATTGCTAAAGATTTAAAAATTGGCGAAAATATGGCTTATACAATTTTTAAGCGTGAAGATTTTCCATCAGTTAATATTGGTAGGTGTTGGAAAATATCTCTTATCTCATATCTTTTATGGAAAACACAAAAAAGGATTTAGAATAGTATAGCTAGAAAAAAGAATTCTGGAATTGGAAGTGTATATTATAATAAAGAAAGAAAAAATTGGACAGCCTCATATAATATAATTGATGCAGAAACTAAACAAGAAAAACGAGTTAGAAAAACTTTTCAAACTAAAGAAGAAGCCGAAAGATATTTGAAAATAATACAATATCAAAAAGGCAATGAGATTTTTATTAAAAACAATAGTATTCCCCTATTTGAGTTAATGAAACTTATTAGACAAAGAAAACTTGATACAAACCAAATAGGAAAAGTAGCTTATAATAGGTTACAATCTACTTTAAATGTAATAGATAAAAGCGAAGTTGTACACAAAGATATTAACAATATAACAGCTGAAGAATTACAAGACTATTTTAACACTTTAACCTATTATAGTAATTCATATATTAAAAAAATTATTGAACAATTTACACAGTCTTTTAGATACGCTATGAACAAAGGATTTTTACTTGCTAATCCTATGTACGATACTATTGTTCCTAAAAGTACAAGACAAGATAAAGTAATTCGTGCTTTAGATTTAGAAGAACAACAAAGACTTACAAGATATTTAGTTAATTCCTCTACTGATTTTGAGCCTTATAGAACAGCACTCTTTATTGAAATGTTTATGGGCTTAAGAGTTGGAGAAGCCTTAGCTTTAAAAAAAGAAGATGTAGATTTACACCATAACTTAATTCATATAAATAAAACTATGACAAAAGATGGAGATGGAAAACTATTTATTGGAGATGACCCTAAAACTAAAGCAGGTATAAGAGATGTCCCTATTCCTAAAAATATAAGAAGTGAAATAATACAGCAACTACGACTTGCTGATACACATAAAGAAGGTTTATTATTTGTTTCAAATGCTGGTGGATATGCAGACCCATCTAATGTAAATCACGTTTTACAAAGAATATGTAGAAATCTTGGTATAAATGATGTTACTTCACACAGTTTAAGACATACTTTTGCAACAAGATGTATTGAAGCAGGTATGAGAGCAGTTGCTCTACAAAGACTTATGGGGCATAGTGATGTTTCTGTAACCCTTAATATATATACTTCTGTATTTCATAAATATAAAAATGCTGAACTTGAGAAAGTTAATAACTACTATATGAGTAATGAGATATTTAGTAATGAGCCAAAAATGCTTGAAAATGAACAGGAAGATAATTTTAGACAAAATGATAATGGACAGCAGTTCGATTATCCTGATTATGAAATGGAAATATAAAAAATAAGTAACCTATATGAAAATTGTCAACAGCAATTTGTTGACAATTTTCGTAATTATTGATTTATAAAGCTTTTTGAATATATCCTTTACCTTGAACTTTGGTCTTAAAAAAATGGCATTTTTTGTTGACTAAATTGTTGACAAAAATGCAAAAATTCACAAAAAATCACAGAGTGATACAAAATAGAATAACTATTAAAAGTGGCTATTTATAGGCATTTGTTTAGTTGTACATAAAAATAGAAAAAGACACAAAATGGTTAATTTCGTGCCCTGCTTGGTGGAGGCGAGGAGAGTCGAACTCCTGTCCAACAAATCTTCCATATAAACTTCTCCGAGTGCAGTTTGTTATTAATTTTCATAATAAATTTGCTAACAAACAAACTTATTTATTATTAGCTCTTTTATACCCACTATTTTCAGAGCAAAAATAGTTTTGTTTTCCTACTAATTTTGCGCCCTAATATAATCGTAGGTGTTTATATTAGAACGTAGCTGCAATTAGGCAGCTAATGCTACTTCGTTATTTCTAGCGTTTATATTTAATACTCGTTTTTTTAAGTGGCCAACGAGAATCCACTACTCGCTATTTATATTTCTAATTTGCTGTCGAAACCATTTACGCCCCCATATAAATTTAATTATACAATATTATTTGTTTGTTTTCAATATTGACTTTTACTTTAAATTAATTTATAATTTATTCAAATTTAAGGGATTGTGTTTATTGGCCTACACAGGAGGTCAAATATGAATAATATTTTTAAATATTCTAAATATACTTTTATAAGTTTTTTTCTTATTATCTTTTTTGTTCCAACTTTTTTTATTCCTATATTATATTCAAATTATGAAAATAATAACTACATTCCTAATTTTGATGGTGAATACTTCTGGCCTATACCTGGATATACTAAAATTACATCTAGCTTTGGAAAAAGATTTTCTCCTACAGCTGGTGCTAGTAACTTTCATAAAGGCATTGATATTGGTGCACCTGAGGGTACTAATTTATATGCTATTTCTCCCGGAAAAATTACTTTTTTAAATTTTTTAGGACGGTGGTGGATATACATTAACTTTAGAATGCGATAATGGTTTAAAGGCTACTTATTGTCATATTTCTCCCAATTTTATAGTTAATGTTGGCGATACTGTTGCAAAAGGTGATTTAATTGCTAATGTTGGTCCTAAATATGTTTATAATGTTCCTCAAAATACTTATACTGATAGTAATGGTTTACCTACTAACGGAGCTACAACTGGTTGTCATTTACATTTAGGCACTAGAATTAATGGTGAATATATTGACCCTTTAAGTTTATATATGCCTATAGATAATATAAAAGAAACGGAATAAATTCCGCTTCTCTACATATCTTCGTCATCATCTTCTTCATGGTTACAATGTTCATCATCACAACATTCGCAATTTCCTTCACAGTGTTCATCATGATTCCAATCTAATTCTATTATGTTATGACACTCTGGACATTCAACTTCATTTTTTATTTCGTTTGTAAAATCTTCTACAAATTCATTATTACAATATGGACAAACTATTTCGAAATCACATTCTTCATCCATATATATATCTTTTTCAATATGATTAACAGTTTCTTGAATATGTTCAATCTTATCACTTAATATCTTTTGATTTATAACTATATCATCCATTCTAGATGTATTCATATCTATTATTTTATCTATCTCATCTAAAAATAAAGTAGATATTTTAGATATTTGTTCTTTTATAAAATCTAATTCTTCTTTATTGGTAATCTTTTCTTCTATATTAGAAACTATTTCTTTAAATTTATCTTGTATTTCAGCCATTCTAAAACCCTTTCTATACTCTTTCCATATATTCGCCAGTTCTTGTGTCTATTTTAATAACATCTCCTATGTTAATAAATAATGGAACACTGATTTCATATCCATTTTCTAATGTTGCTGGTTTTCCAGAAGTTGTTGTTGTATTTCCACTAAATCCTGGCTCTGTATATGTAACTTCTAATTCAACAAACATTGGTGGTTCTACCGCAAATACATTTCCTTTGAAAGATAGTATTTTTACATTCATATTTTCTTTAATAAATTTCAAGCTATCACCTAGTTGTTCTTTATTTAATGGAATTTGTTCATATGATTCCACATCCATAAAATAATATAAATCTCCATCATTATATAAATACTGCATTTCTCTTTTTTCAATCTCAGCTCCTGGGTATTTTTCTGATGGGTTAAATGTTTTTTCAAGTACTGCTCCACTTATTACATTCTTTAATTTTGTTCTAACAAATGCTGCACCTTTTCCTGGTTTAACATGTTGGAACTCTACTACTTTATATACGTTTCCTTCCATTTCAAATGTTGTTCCATTTCTAAAATCTCCTGCCATATATACTTCTGCCATTTCTTTTCCTCCTTATTATTTCAATATCTTATTCATTTTATACTATTTTTATTGAAAAATCAAGGTTTTTTAAACATTTTAACTCTAACCTTTTATAACCACATAATCTTTTTTAGATTTTGTTAATGGTTCACAATTAGATTTATTAATTAATACTGTATCCTCAATTCTTACTCCAAATTTACCTGGTATATAAATTCCTGGTTCATCTGTTACAATCATATTCTCCTTAAGCAATACATCTACTGCTCTTGATGATAGTCTAGGATTTTCATGTATTTCTAATCCTAATGAATGCCCTAAAGCATGTACTAAATCTTGATTGTGTAATTTAAAATCTCCTTCAACCATTTTAGATACCATACGAGTACTTACTCCATCATGTAACTCTCTTAATGTAAGTTCTTGATTTTTCAAAACCAAATCGTATATTGGTTTTATATAGTCTTGCACATATTCAACAAATATTGTTCTTGTCATATCTGAACAATATCCTTCATACTTACATCCCATATCTATAGTTATTATATCTCCAGATTGAATTTTCCTTGAGGTTGGTACAGCATGAGGCATTGATGAATTTTCTCCTGATGCAACTATTGCATCAAAAGCTAATCCATCTGCTCCATTTGCAATAAAATAATTTTCTACTTCTTTTGCAATTTGAATCTCTGTCATTCCTTTTTTTATAAAACTTTGTAAATATTCAAAACAATTATCTGTTATTTTACATGCATTTCTTATTTTATATATTTCTTCTTCATCTTTAATTGCTCTTTGTTTTTCTATAATATTATCTGTTTCACATAAATTATTTATTTTATATCTATGCATATACTCTTTATATTTTGCATAAGTAACATAATTTTCTTCAAATCCTACATTTTCACAAAACATAAAAAAGTTCTCACGGTCATAATCTGAAACATCTGTAATATTATATACAATTATGTCGTCCTCAACAGTAAGTATTGTATTTACTTTTTCAATATATCTTGAATCTGTTATATATATGTTTTCTTTCCTTGTTAATAATAGTATTCCTTCTGCTTCTATATTAGTTAAATATCGTATATTTATTGGATTTGATATTATAATACCTTGCATATCCATTCTTATTATTTTTTCTCTAAGCCATTGTATTTTAGAATTCATGTTTACCCTCCTTTCTATTTTGCACTATTGTATAAACCCAGTGTAAATATTTCAAATAGCACATTTTTTAAAATTTCAAATGGAATAAATAGTACAATAAATGCCGCTATTACAATAAATGGTCCAAATGGTATATATTCATCTGATTTTTTTATTTTTGTTGCAAGTAAAAATACGCTTATTATTGCACCTAATAAAAATGCTATTACTGTAATCATTATAATATTATTTCGCCCAAAGAATAGACCTAATGCTCCCATTAGTTTTACATCTCCAAAACCCATTGCTTCTTTTCCTGCAATAAATCCACCTAATAAAGTTATAATTAAAAATATTCCTGCACCACAAATCATTCCTTGTAGCATATCAAATGCAATATTTATATTTATAGTTCCATATATAAACATTAATAATAATCCAACTTCAAACATTGTTAAATTTAATCTATTAGGTATAATTTGAAGCTTATAATCTATTGTTAAAGCTGATAGAAGCATTGGCGTTAATAATCCAAATTTAATTAATGATAAATTTTCATAAAATTTGCTATGTAAACCACAAAAATACAATAAAGCTATATATATTATTGCATTAGATATCATTAAAATATAGTTTGTATGTATATTTTCTTTTTTAAATTTAAATATGTCTTTTGTAAATATTTTCTTTTCTTCTATCATTCTATGATTGCAATAATTCGTTATAGCACCAACTATAAAACCTAAAATCCCTGCTACAACATAAAGTAAAATATGAATATCATTTATATACATCTATTTACTCCCCTCTACATTTTACTTTTTAAATATCTATTTTTTATATATTTTTCTATTGGTCTTTTTAATAAAGTTATGAATATATCCTTTTCTTCTATTGGTTCTACTAATATAGAATACATTTTACATCTATTTGCTCCCAATATATCTGTAAAGATTTGGTCCCCTACTACTGCTATTTCATTGTATTGTAAACTCAACATTTTACTTGCTTTTTTAAATCCGCTTCTTAAATGGTTTTTTTGCAAAATATATATATGGTATATCTAAAATCTTAGCCACATTCTCAACTTTATCCTTTTTATTAGAATTAGATAAAACACAAAATTTTATGCCACTTTTCTTTAATTCTTCACACCACTTTTTTATTCCATCTGGCATATTTCTACAATAATCAATTAAAGTATTATCTACATCTAATATTAAAGCCTTTATATTATTTTTTTTTAAAATTTCAATTGTTATTTGAGTTACACTTTTTAAATATAATTTTGGATATAAAATCATGTTGTCCTCCATACATTTTTTCATTATAATATTATCAATATGTAGAGCTTTTGTCAATTTCTATTTACAAAGATTTTTAGTTAATATATAATTATTATGATTTTTATACAAAGGAGAAATATATATGGTAGAAATAAGCGATTCTCAAGATATAATAAAAGCACAAAAATATAATATTAAACTATACCCAATATATAAAGCTGTATCTTGGGATTTATTATTTTATTATGCAATTTATTTTGTATTTTTAACTCGGAACCAAAGGACTTTCTGCATCACAAGCTGTTTTTGCTGATGCATTTTACCCTATATTTAAATTTATATTACAACTTCCTGTTAATTCACTTGTTAGTAAATATGGTAAAAGGTTTTCTTTAATTCTAGGAAACTTTACTGTTGCTCTTAGCATTCTTCTACTAATATTTGCTAAGAATATGTATATGATTATATTTTCTAATTTTTTATCTGCATTAGGTTTTAATTTAAAAGCTCTTAGTGAATCAACATTTTTATTTGATTCTCTTCCACATTCAAAAAAAAGAAATGATTTATTTTCTGAAGTAGATGGAAAAGGCTCTGCTTTTTACTATTATATTGATGCAATTTCTTCAATAGCTACTGGATTTTTATTTGCTATTAATGGATATGTTCCTATGTTTATATGTTTTATATTTTGTATTTTTTCTACTTTTCTTGCTTATAAATTTAAAGATATTCCTGGTAAAACTATTCCTGAAAAACACTCTTCTAATTTAAAATCAAGCTTAAGTGAATTAAAATACACTTTTAAATTTATATTTTCTTCAAAAAGATTAAAATGTCTTATATTTTTTAATGCTGTATTAGCTAGTATTTCTTCAATTATTGGCTCTACTTTAATGAGTAGTGTTTTAACAGATATATATTTACCTATACAATATTTTGGTATAATAACATTTTTTAAACAGTTACTATCTGGTATTTCATCTCAAAATTCACAATGGTTTCACCAAAAGTTTAAAAACAGAGCCTTAAAACTATTTGGTTTAGGAACAAGTATATCTATGATTTTTATTGGACTACCAAATATATTAAACTTTAATTTTGGAATTAGCTTAGAAATATTATTACTATTGTTTGCTTTCATGGCTATTTTGAAAGGTCCATATTATACATTAATAAGAAGATATTTAAATAGTTTTGCTACATCTGAACTAAGAACTAAAATATCTCTTGCTTCAGATTTAGTATATAGTATAGCTAAATCTGCTATATCATTTTTTGCCTCATTCTTACTTGGTATAACTACAACTTCATATGTATTCGTAATCTTAGGTTGTGTTATTACAATATTTTTTGTTCTTCTATTAGACTATATGAAAGATAAAGTTGGATTAAAACCTGAAGAATATGATAAAAAAGAAATAGAATTTACTTTAGCTAAGTAAATTCTACTTGTATTTTTGTTAAAAATGTTATACTATATTACTCTATTCTTTTATACCCAATTAATATAAAAAATCTATATTAAGAGGGTGTTGGCAAGCCTTCTTAATAATGTAAGGAGGTGAAAAAAGTGAAAGTGGTATATACCACAGGCTATCAAGGAGAACTCAGTGATGACCTAACAGAGATGTTGTATTCTACTGAATATATGTCCTTACAAGCTCTCATTCTTCTACACAGAAGAATGGAAGCATTAGATATTCTCTCTTTTGAAGATGACAATGGCAATTTCGTAGCTATTGGCTCTGTAAAAGATAAGATTCAAAAAAAGATAGGAAATCGGTAGAATAAGAAAAATAGGTTGCTTTAGTTGAAACTTACTGCAATCTATTTTTCTTATATTTATTATTCTATATATAAACTTGGATCAACATTTTCATCTTCTTTTTTTATTTCAAAATGCAAATGTGCTCCATCTGCTATTTCAAATGTTGCTGTTGTTCCTACTGTTCCTATAGTTTGACCTTGCTTTACAGCTTCTCCGACTTTTACAAATTCTGCTGTTAATAAATTAGCATACAATGTTTGGTATCCATTTGCATGTTCAATTATTACAGTTATACCATATCTTGGATCTGTTTTTATTGATTTTACAGTTCCATCAGCAGAAGATTTTACTATTGTTGTTTTATCTGCTTTTATATCTACCCCATAGTGTGTTGTCCACTCTTCTAATGTTTCTGAATAAAGTAATGTATCTTTTGCAAATTCTTTTGTTATTTCTCCTTCTACAGGTTTTGCAAATGTTAAATTAGCTTTATTCTCTATTACAGCCTCTTCTTTTTTTTGTTCTTCTACAGTATTTATTGGTTTATTTTCTTCCTTTTTTTCTTCTTTCTTTTGTTCTTTTTTAGTAGTTGCTGTTGTTGGCTGTTTTACGACTTCACTAACAGTTGTATTTTCCACATTTTCTTTTAATTGGTTGTTTGATTCTTCAACAGTTTTTCCCATTTGTGTACTTACAGTTGTTGAATTCTCTCCTTCTTGCATTATACTAGAAATTTTTTCATTATTAACTTTAGATACTTTTGTATCATTAGTATTAAATAAATCTGTTATTAAAAATACAATTAATGCAAGCATTGCAATAATTAAAATTGTTCCACCAATATACATTATCATTGTTTTTGAATTTTCCTTTTGCACATTATTTCTAGATTGATTTCTCATATAATCTACTCCTCCTAAACTTTATTTAGTTAAAGTATTTACAAAAATAGAAATATTATACAAAATTTATTACATATTTATTATTTCAACACCTACATAAAAATGTTTTATAATTTCTTCGAAATTTTGTCCTTGTTTTGCAAGTGCATCTGCACCTGTTTGACTCATTCCAACTCCATGCCCATATCCTATAACACTAAATTTTACATCTGTGTTACTTATTTCAAAAGTAAAATTTGTAGAACGTAATCCTAAAATACTTCTTGCTTCTACTCCTGCTATTTCAATATTTCCAATTTTTAAAGTCTTTACTCTATTTGCCTCAGTAGTTTCTAATATTTTTATACAATCATCCTCTTCAAAATTAATTATGGCATCACTATGTTTTTCTTTTATTTTTTTTATGAACTCTTCTTTGGTTAATATTACTTCAGAATTATATTGCGAATATTCTTCTTCCCCTGCTGTTTGTACAACTTGTAAGTATGGATACCCGCTTCCTCCCCACACATTTATTGGCATTTCTGTTGTTCCTCCACTATTTGAATGAAAAAAAGCGTTAATTGGCTGTCCATCATATGTTATAATTTTCCCATTAGTAGAATCTACAGCATTTACAATTTTATTCCAGTTATTTATTCTTTCATTTTCATCCCATCTAGCAAATCTATCTTCTTTAGATATCCATGCTTGACAACAAGCAGAATTATCGCATATATCAGCATTTTCGTGTTTTCTATCACCACCTACTAATTTATATATTGTATATGTTCTTGCAACAACAGCTTGAGCCTTTAATGCTTCTAATTCAAAATTTGCTGGCATTTCAGCACATACAACATTTACAATATAATCATCTAGCTTAATTTCCTCAACTTCTCCAGTTTTTTCATGTAATAATTTTATGGTAGTATATTTTTTATAATCATATTGGTTTTTAATATTTTGTTCTTGTTGTATTGTATTTTCTATTTGTGATATTATTTGCTTGTTTTCATATTTTCTTATAAATATTACTGGGATTAAAAACATTATTGTTAATAATATAATAATATATATTATTAGTTTTTTCATTTTTAACTTCATTCCTTTCCCAAAGAATAAATTGGTTGTAAAAAATTTTGATTTGTTACTATCAACACTATAATCATTCTTAAACACTTTTTATGAAGTTAACTTTAATTTCATTGAGTTTAGTACTTTCTTCTCTATTCTAGATACTTGTACTTGTGTAATTCCTAAAACTTTTGCAACTTGTGCTTGTGTTTTATCTTTAAAAAATCTTAATAATATAATTTGTTTTTCCCTATCATTAAGCCCTTCTATTAATTGTTTTATAGCTATTTTGTTTACAATTTTATTTGCTTCATCTTGATCTTGTGCAATTGTATCTATTAAAGTTCTTTCATCTTCAGAAGATGTGTTTTTTTCTTCATATATTGAAGATACTGGCCTTAGAGAATCTAGTGCAAAAGTCACTTCTTCTTTAGGTATCTTCAATATTTTAGATATTTCAAATATCGTTATTTCTTCTCCTTTTTTGGCTAGATATTCTTTTTGTATTTCTAATATCTTTACTGCCAATTCTTTTGTACTACGACTAACTTTAATTGCTCCATCATCTCTTATATATCTTTTTATTTCTCCTAATATATATGGTACTGCATATGTAGAAATTTGTACTTCAAAATTTACATCAAATCTTTTTATTGCTTTTATAAATCCCATACAGCCTATTTGATACAAGTCTTCAACTTCGTATCCTCTCCCATTAAATCTTTTTACTATGTTCCATATTAATCCATTATTGTCTTTTATTAATTGTTCCATAGCATTACTGTCTCCTGTTTGGGCCTTTTTTATATTATTCATATTGTTTTCATACATATGTAACTCCTTTTCTTTTGTTTAAATTCTAAAAGTTCCAAATATGCTTGTTTCTTGTCCAGCTTCATCAGAATTCTCTTCTTTATCTTTCTGTTTTATAACTTTTTTCATGGTTACTTTAGTTCCAACTCCTAATATTGATTCAACCTTAACCTCATCCATAAAATTTTCCATTATTGTAAATCCCATTCCTGATCTTTCCAAATCTGGTTTAGATGTATATAGAGGTTCTTTTGCAACTTCTACATTTTCTATTCCATTACCATTATCTGAAATTTCAATTACAATTGAATTTGCAAATAGCTTTGCTTGGATTTGTATTATTCCTTCAAAATCTTCATAAGCATGAATTATACAATTAGTTACAGCTTCTGATACTGCTGTTTTTATATCTGCTAATTCTTCTATTGTAGGATCTAATTGAGATGCAAATGCAGCCACACTTATACGAGCAAATGCCTCGTTATTTGATTTGCTGATAAACTCTAATTTCATTTCATTTTCATATACACTTTTCATCTTTTTCCTCCTTATCTATAATTGGTATTATTTTTAAAATTCCACACATTTCAAATATCTTTTTAATACTCTGATTTACATTTGTTAATTCTAGTTTTCCTCCTAACATTCTTGTTAATTTATATCTTCCTATTAACATTCCTATTCCTGCACTATCCATGAAAGAAACACTATTAAAATCAAATACAACTGTTTGCGGCATATATTTTTGAATTTCATTATCTATTTTCCTTCTTAAATTTTGTGTAGTATGGTGGTCTATTTCTTCTGTTATCTCTATTTTTAACAGCTTGTCTTTATTTTCATATTCACAATTCATCTTATTCCCCCTAACTTTTTTAGCTATTATAATACAACTGGAAAATTTTTCCAATAGCAAATTATAAGAAGTTTTGACGAATGCCAAAAAGCTTTCGACAAATTACATATTTCATACATTTATTTATAAAATATACTAAATTTATACATTATTTTAGTTAATTTTTTTGATGATTTTATCTATTCTAATTTTTCTTTTATAACATTATATTGTAACAATAATCACATTTATTTTCTAAATTTTACTTTTATTTAGCAACATTTTATGGTATCATATATATAGAATATTAAGGAGTTTAAAATTAATGAAAAATTATTATGAAATATTAGAAGTAAATCCAAAAGCTTCTAAAGAAGTAATTGATAAAGTTTATAAACTTTTAGCTAAGAAATACCATCCAGATACTCAACCAGAAGATAAAAAGGAGTGGGCAGAAGAAAAATTCAAAGAATTAAATAATGCTTATGAAATTATATCTGATGAAGAAAAGAGAAAAATATATGATGAAGAAACTTCTAATGAATTTGATGAACAAGTATTAATTTATCTAAAAAAAGAAAATGATGAATTAAAAGAAAAAATAGAAAATCTACAAAATCAAATAAATACTCAAAGTACTGTTAATCAAAACTATACTAGTCAAAATGATTTTAATCAAAACTCACAAGCTTCTTATTACAGCAATTTCAATCCATTTGAATATTACAAAAAAGCTCAAGAATACTATTCAAATGTTGCGCCATCATATACATATAAAAAAACAAGCTTAAAAACCTCATTTTTAAGAAAATTTAAAGATATTCTTGCTTTTTTACTTGCTATTAGTATCATGTTAATTATATTTTTTGTACTAATAAAAATTCCATTTATACATGATTATTTAGCAAAAACTTTCGAAAACATTCCTATAATTAAGAATATTTTCAACTAAATCGTCATAAAAGCTTGATAAAAGTCAAATAATATTATAAAATATTATCATATGTAAAATAACTTTAAAAGGAGATTTAAAATGAAAAAAATTATTAGTATTATTACTATTTTATTAATTGTACTTGCAATCTCAACAAATATTTTTGCATCAACTTCATCAAAATTAACTCTTGAACTTGTTGAAGATAAAGTTTGTACAATTTTATTAGACAATTCTGGAAAATTAGAAAAAAGATTGATTTCTATTAGTGATGAAAATAAAGAAGCTATATTACAAATTACTGTAGAAAATACCAAAACAGTAGAAACTGAAACTTTACCTTCTGAAATTTTCTTTGTAATTGATAACTCAGATAGTATGATTAAAAATGAAATTGAAAATGGTGTTACAAGAAAAGATGCTGTTGTTTCTGCAGCAAAAACTCTAGCCGAAAAATTACTTACTGTACAACCTTCAACAAAAATTGGTATAGTTAGTTTTTCTAGTGCTCCAAATGGTGAAACAGAAGGTACTATTAATGATGCAAAATTACAACTACTTCCTACTTCAACTTTATCAGATATAAAATCTGCCATTGATGGAATTTCTTATACTGGTCCAAGAACAAATATTGAAGCAGGACTTACAGTTGCTGAAAATAACTTCTCTAAAGACGAGAATAACAAAGCTGTAATTTTATTAACAGATGGTGTGCCTAACAATGCAGTAGGTGGGCCAACATTAATATATTCTACTGCTGTAGCACAAAAAACATCAGCTAAATTAAAAGATTTAGATAATGCTGGAATAAAAGTTATTTCTGTTATGACAGGTGTTAGTGATACAGCATGTCCATATGATGAATCAACTGTTCCTGAAGGAGAAGAAATAAAAACTTATAAACAACTTGCTGAGGATGTATTCGGAACCCCAAAATATCCTTTTGTTGGAAAATTCTATTTTATAGATGATTCAGAAATAAATACCACTATAACAAGAGATGTATTTAATAATGTAATTATAACAAAAGAAAATTATATAAAAGATATTGAAGTTGTTGATTATTTTCCTGAAGAAATAATTAACAATTATGATTTTGAAATTGTAGAAGATGCTAATATTGGTAAAGTTGATTCTGTAGTAAATAAAGAAGATAATTCTATTACATGGAGAATAGAAACTTTAAAAGTTGGTGAAATAGCCAAAATTCAATACAAATTAAAACTAAAAAAAGATTTTGATAGAAAAATTATAGATGTTGTTATGCCAACTAATAAAAATGTTGATGTAACTTTTACAGATGTAGATAATACACCAAAAGATGTTTCTTCTCCAGACTCTCCAACAATAGTTTTAAAACAATATATTACAGATATACCTGACCCAAAACCAGAGCCAGAGCCACCAAAAGTTATTCCTCAAGCAGGAAGTAATATTGAGGGATTATTAATAACTTCTGGAATTATAGTAATAGGAACTATAATAGGTTTCATAGTATATGTAAAGAAATATAAATTCTAAATAAATAAAAACAAATAAGAGCCAATAGGTTCTTATTTGTTTTTATTTATAAATTTCTATTTTCACTAGCAAATTTTTTTATAATATCCATATCTTCTCCAGTTGTAATTTTTATATTAGTATAATCACCTGGTATTATTTTAATTCTATTTCCATCCTTTTCAAGTAAAGAACAATCATCTGTTACATCTTCATTTTTGTACTTTTCATGCATTTTCACTAATATATCTCTATCAAAACATTGAGGAGTTTGAATAATCCATGTATTATCCCTATTTGTTGTATTAATAACAATGTTTTTTTCATCGGTTATCTTTATTGTATCTTTTGATTTTACTCCTATTGTTACTCCTTTAAATTCTCTCATATTTTCAATACAATTATTTATATATTCTTGCTTTATTAGCGGTCTTGCACCATCATGAATAATAACTATATCTGAATTTATATTTTTGATACAATTATATACAGATTCCTTTCTAGTATTACCACCTGTAACTATATTTATCTTCTTAGTTAATTGTTCTTTGTTTATAATATCTTTTACTTCTTGCATCTCACTTTCTTTTATTGCTATTATTATATAATCAACATATTTATTTTTATCAAAAGCATTTAAACTATACTCTAATACAGTTTTTTCATTTAGTATTTCAAAATTCTTATTTCTATTTTTACCAAATCTTGTACTATTTCCAGCAACTAGTATAATTGCCGATATAGTTTTATTATCAATCAAATTTCTCACTCCTTTTGGAATTATATGATGTACATATATATGTTTCATAATAAATCTTTAATTTTTTGTATGTTTCTTGTGCCATATATCTATCTTTAAAGATACCGTAAACACATGAACCCGAACCAGTCATTAAACTTCCAATTGCACCATTTTTTATAAATTTTTCCTTTATATTTTTGATTAAATCATTTTCTAATTGAACATCTTCAAATGTATTATATAAATTATTTGCAATCAAACCTATATCATTTTCTATCAATCCTTTAATTATTCGATTAGATACGTTTACTGCCTCACTTGTTTTATTTTTTTTATCTATTAAATCGTACATTTCTTTTGTATTACAACATATATTAGGCTTTACAATTACAATATAATATTTAAAATTGGAATTTATAATTGTTATCTTGTCTCCTATTTCTTCTGCAAGTACAGCTTTATTATAAAAACATGGCACAACATCCGCTCCTAAACTTCTCCCAATTATTTCTATTTCATTTTTAGATATATTTAAATTAAACAATTTGTTTATTCCTATAATAAAGCTTGCACAATCTGTACTACCACCGCCTAAGCCTGCTTGCATTGGTATTTTCTTTTTTAATATTATTTTAATTCCAGAAATGTTATCATATTTTTCTTTCAGCTTCAAATATGCTTTATAAATAATATTCTCTGTATTATTCAAACTTTCTATATTAGTTTCCAGTTTAAATTCATTAGAATCATTCTTTTCTATATATATTTCATCATATAAATTAATTTTTTGAAATATGGATTTTATATTATGATAATTATCATCTCTTTTATTTAGTACCTCTAAACTTAAATTAATTTTTGCCCTTGCTTTTAGATATATTCTATCCATTAAATTTTCACACCTTTAATATAAAAATTATTCTACTGTAACACAAGCAAAAACATTAATACCATTACCTTTTCCGAATTCTGTCAATTCTTCACCCGAAGTTGCCGTAATGCCAACACAGTTTTCGCTAATATTTAATATTCTGGCTATGTTTTCTCTTATTTGATTAACTTTAGCATTTATTTTAGGAACTTTACATTCTATTGAGATAGAAATGTGAGTTATTTTTCCTTTTAAATATTTAAGAGCTTCTTTTAAATATTCCTCACTATTTTTAATTCCTTTTTTGTTACACATATCATCTGCAACTGTTCCTAATATATTTTTACATGTAACTCCTGAAATTGCATTAGTAATAGCATGTAAGATAACATCTCCATCACTGTTAGCTATTAAAGAAAACTTTTCTTCAAACTCAATTCCACCTAATATCAATTTTTTGTTTTGATTGCCATAATCTATTTTATGACTATCTTGACCAATTCCAACCTTCATATTATTCTCCTATCTATAGTAATACTTGCTATATATAGTGTATTATAACAATAAATATATATGTTTTCAATAATAATATAAAAATAAGGATTGTACAATCCTTATTTTTATAGTTCTACTACTTTCTCCCATGGCAAATATTCTTTTCCAAAATGCCCATAGTTAGTGGTTTTTGTATATATTGGTTCTTGTAAATTTAAATAATTGATTATTCCATTTGGAGTTAAATCAAACTTTTTATTTATCTTTTCTAGTATTATTTCTTCATCTATTTTATTAGTTCCATATGTATTAATATTTATGGATATTGGTTCTTTTATTCCGATTCCATATGATAATTGTATTTCACACTTATCTGCCATTTTATTTGCAACTATACATTTTGCTATATGTCTTGCCATATATGCAGCTGATCTGTCTACTTTAGTTGCATCCTTTCCAGAAAATGCCCCTCCACCATGACGTGCATATCCACCATATGTATCTACTATTATTTTTCTACCAGTTAACCCTGTATCTCCTAATGGTCCACCTATTATAAATGTTCCTGTTGGGTTAATATAATATTTTGTTCTATCATCTATCAAGTTTTTGTCTATTATTGGATTTATAACCTTATCTATAATATCTTTTTTTATCACTTCTTGAGTTACATCTTTTAGATGTTGAGTAGAAATAAGTATTGTATCTATCCTACTAGGTTTATCATTTTTATATTCAATTGTTACCTGAACTTTTCCATCTGGTCTTAAATATAGCAATTCTTTACTTGTTCTTACTTCTTCTAATTTCATTGCCAGTTTATGAGCAAGTGCTATTGGGTATGGCATTAATTCGGCTGTCTCATTACATGCATATCCAAACATAATTCCTTGATCTCCAGCTCCTCCTATATCTACTCCTTGTGCAATATCATTACTTTGTTTTGTTACATTTATTTCTATTTTACATGTTTTATAATCAATATCTGTAGTTTCATTATCATATCCAATATCTTTTAATACATTTCTTGCTATTTTCTCTATATTAATTATAGCAGATGATGTTATTTGTCCTGCAATTGTTATTTGTCCTGCTGAAGCAAGTGTCTCTATTGCAACTCTCGAATTTTTATCTTGTGTTATACATTCATCTAATATTGTATCTGAAATTAAATCACATAGCTTATCTGGATGTCCTTTTGTTACACTTTCACTTGTAAATAAATATTTTTCCATTTTTTGCTTCGTTCCTTTCTTTATCTAAAATGTATTTTTCTTCAAAGAACAGACTGCCTAAGGTAGCCCCTACACCTCCTTGGGTATATTTCTCATAGTTTTAACATTAATTCTCTTATTACTAAAAAAGAACTTCTATTTATAGAAGTTCTTTTTTTATTTTGTATCATTCAAAGCTTCTTCTATATGCTTTGTCGGTATTAGCACCTTATATTTAACAGGTTGCTGTGGAGTTATAAAGCCGAATCTCTCGTCCACTCTTGATATTTTATTCAATTATAATAGTTCTAATATGGCCATTGGAGCTGCATCTCCTCTACGTGGTCCTGTTTTTATCATTCTTGTATATCCACCATTTCTATCTTGATATTTTGGTGCTAACTCGTTAAATAATTTTGATGGTAAGTCTACATTTTTACCTTCACCATCTTTAACTTTATTAATTTTAGTCATTATTTTCTTTCTAGCATTTAATCTTGATGGCATATCTTTTTGTCTACTAACTGTTTTTTCTTCTTTAACAACTTTTAGATATTCTTTTCCATTTTTGCTTGTAACTTTTTGAGTTTCTTTATTTCCTTTTGAATCTAATTTTGCTGTTATAACTTTTACATCTACCATTTCAAAATTGTCTTTTTCTTTTATTGCTAATGCAATTATACTATCAACTATAGCCTTAACTTCTTTAGCTCTAGTTTCAGTAGTTTCTATTTTGCCATGTAAAATTAAATCAGTAGTTAAACATTTTAACATAGCCATTCTTTGGTCTGTTGTTCTTCCTAATTTTCTATTTCTAGCCAATTTATTTCACCTCTTTTTTAATCTTCTTCTTGAGCAAAATCTAACCCTAATGAATGTAATTTATGGGTTACTTCGTCTAATGACTTTTTACCTAAGTTTCTTACTTTCATCATATCTGCTTCTGATTTATTTGCTAAATCTTCTACAGTAGATATTCCTGCTCTTTTTAAACAATTGAAAGATCTAACAGAAAGTTCTAAATCTTCTATAGACATTTCTAAAACTTTTTCTTTTTTAGATTCTTCCTTTTCAACCATTACTTGAGTGTTTCTTGTTGCTTCTGATAAATCTATAAATAATTCTAAATGTCCTGTCATAACTTTCGCAGCTAAGCTAAGTGCTTCATATGCCTTTAAACTTCCATCTGTCCATACTTCAATAATTAGCTTATCAAAGTCAACCATTTGTCCAACTCTAGTATTTTCAACTGAATAGTTTACTTTTTTTACTGGAGTATATATTGAATCTATTGGTAATACAGATATATCTTGATTTACTTTTTTATTTTTTATTGCACTATTATATCCTCTACCTTTTTCTACTGTCATTTCCATTTTAAGGCTTCCACCTTCAGATACAGTAGCAATATGTAAATTAGGATTAAGTATTTCAACTGATTCATCTGTTATGATATCTCCAGCTGTTACTTCTCCTTCTCCTTTAAAATCAATTCTTATTATTTTTTCTTCAATATCAAAAGTTTTTAATCTTACATTTTTTAAGTTAACAATAATTTCAGGAACATCTTCTACAACATTTGGTATTGTTGAAAATTCATGTACTACTCCATCTATTTTTACACTTGTTATTGCAGCACCAGGAAGTGATGAAAGCAAAATTCTTCTTAAAGAATTACCTATTGTTACACCATATCCTCTTTCTAATGGTTCACATACAAATTTAGCATAATTATTATCGTCATCAACTTCTAAACATTCAATATTTGGCTTTTCAAATTCTATCATTTTTACCTCCTAAAAAGAAGTATGTATTAGCTCTGCAATACATAATACTTCTTCTATATTACTCTCTTTTCTTATGAAAGTACCTATTTTGAAGTTTCTTTTTTAATTATATTAATTAAAAAATTGTATCTTATCTTATATCGCTTGTCTAATTATTATTTAGAATATAACTCTACTATTAAGTGTTCTTCTATTGGTAAATCTATATCTTCTCTTGAAGCTAGTCTTACAACTTTACCACTTAGTTTAGCAGAATCTCTTTCAAGCCAAGTTGGTGTAACTCTTGCTGAACTTTCTTCAGCATTAGCTTTTATTATTCCTTTATCTTGTTTTAATTCTCTAACTTCTATAACATCTCCTGCTTTAACTAAGTATGATGCTATATCAACTTTTCTACCATTTACTTGGAATAATCCATGATTAACTAGTTGTCTTGCTTGTGCTCTTGATGCTCCATATCCCAATCTATAAACTACATTGTCTAATCTACTTTCTAATATTTGAAGTAAATTTTCACCTGTAATTCCTTTTTTATTAGAAGCCATTTCGAAATATTTTCTAAATTGTTTTTCTCCGACTCCATAGTATGCTTTTGTTTTTTGTTTTTCTCTTAATTGAGTACCATATTCAGAAAGTTTAGCTCTTTTTTGTCCATGTTCACCTGGTGCATAGTTTCTTCTTGATACTGAACACTTATCTGTATAACATCTATCACCTTTTAAGAAAAGCTTTTGACCTTCTCTACGGCAAATACGGCATTGTTCATCTTTATATCTTGCCATTTTATTTCTCCTTTCAATAAAAAATTTTTATTGTTTTTAATTGTTTATATCTAAAATTAAACTCTTCTTCTTTTTGGTGGTCTACAACCATTATGTGGAATTGGTGTTACATCTTTAATAGCACTAATTTCTAATCCAGCTGTTTGTAAAGATCTAATTGCAGCTTCACGTCCAGAACCTGGTCCTTTAACAAAAACTTCTACTGTTTTTAATCCATGTTCCATACCTGCTTTTGCAGCTGTTTCAGCAGCTTCTCCAGCAGCAAATGGTGTGCTTTTCTTTGAACCTTTAAATCCAAGTTCTCCAGCACTAGCCCATGAAATAACATTACCTTGTGTATCTGTTATTGTAACTATTGTATTGTTAAAACTTGAATGAATATGTGCAGCACCTTTTTCAATATTTTTTCTATTTCTTCTAGGTGTTTTCTTTGCTACAGTTTTTTTATTAGCCATTTGGTATTATACCTCCTTATTTTTTACTTTTACTAACTAATTTTCTTGGACCTTTTCTTGTACGAGCATTTGTTTTTGTTCTTTGTCCTCTTACAGGTAGTCCTCTTCTATGTCTTAATCCTCTATAACATCCAATTTCAGTAAGTCTTTTAATGTTTAGAGCAACTTCTCTTCTTAAGTCACCTTCAACTTTAAATTTTTCATCTATTACTTTTCTTATGCTGTTTACTTCATCATCTGTTAAGTCTTTTACTCTAGTATCTGGATTTATTCCAGTTTCTTTAAGTATTTGTCTAGAACTTGTTATACCTATACCATAAATGTATGTAAGTCCTACTTCTACTCTTTTTTCCCTAGGTAAGTCAATTCCTGCTATACGAGCCATAAATTTTAGCACCTCCAAAATATATTTGTTATTTGTTTTTACTAAATTATTTAATTGAAATGTATATAAACACTTAAAGAGTTGCATATATGCAACTTTAAAAATATTATATAGTTTAAACAATCTAGCAAAATATATATAAACACAAAACTAGTTTTAAAATCAGCCGCTACATAGATTTGTGTTAATATCAAAAATTTAGGATTTTTATCCTTGTCTTTGTTTGTGTTTAGGATTTTCACAAATAACCCTTATAACACCTTTTCTTTTTATAACTTTGCATTTTTCACAAATTGGTTTTACTGATGGTCTTACTTTCATTTAATACACCTCCCTAACAATTTAGTGAATAATTAATAATGAATGATGAATAATAAATAATTGGGTTATATTATTAGTATTACTTTTATTATTAATTTTCAACTTATAATTCTATATTATATAAATGATAAATAGCTATTTATTATTCATCATTCATTATTTAGCTCTCCATGTGATTCTACCTCTTGTTAAATCATATGGTGATAATTCAACTTTAACTTTATCTCCTGGTAGAATTTTTATGTAATTCATTCTTAATTTACCAGAAATATGAGCCAATATTTGATGTCCGTTTTCAAGTTCAACTTTGAAATTTGTATTAGGTAATGTTTCTACAACTGTACCCTCAACCTCTATTATATCTTCTTTTGCCAATATTTTTTCACTCCTTAAATATAAATATTAAAGTCTTTATATATAATTTAGCTTATATATTATATATGATGTTTATAATATTGTCAATATTTCAGGCTCATTTTCTGTAATTAAAATTGTATTTTCATAATGTGCAGATAAACTTCCATCTTCTGTTATTATAGTCCATCCATCTTCTAATTCTAAAATACCATCTTTTCCTGCTATTACCATTGGTTCTATTGCTAGAGTCATGCCAGATTCTAATTTTATTCCACGTCCTTGTTTTCCATAATTAGGTATACCTGGATCTTCATGCATATTTCTCCCTATTCCATGACCTTGAAATTCTTTTACTACATTATAGTTATTTTTTTCAACAAATTCACCAATGGCATGACAAACATCACCTATTCTATTTCCTGCTATTGCATATTTTATTCCCTCAAAAAAAGCTTTTTTAGTAATTTCTATTAATCTTTTAGCTTCTTCAGTTCCATTTCCAACAATATGTGTACGTGCAGCATCTCCATTAAATCCATTTTTATATGCTACCATATCTATGCTTATTATATCTCCCTCTTTTAAATGCACTCTTGATGATGGTATTCCATGTATTACTTCATCATTTATAGATGCACAAATTGTTGAAGGAAAATTTGGTACTCCTTTTTGTCCACTTGGATAACCTTTTTGAGCAGGTATCGCACCATTTTTTCTAATAACATCTTCTGCAATTTTATCTAATTCTAAAGTTGTAATTCCTGGTTTAATGGCCTTTTCTACAGCTTCATGAGCTAATGCTGTTATATGGCATACCTCTCTCATTAGTTCAATTTCTCTTTTTGACTTTATTTCTACCACTTTAATCTTCTTCTTTCAAATTATCTATTGGTTTTTATTTTATATCTTTTAATATATCATCTGCAACATCTTTTCCTAAACGATTAATTGCAACACTTACTTCTTCTGTTCTTAATACTCCTTCTTTTTCATAGTATTGTACTAATGGTGCTGTTTGTGTATCATATATTTCTAATCTTTTATTTATAGATTCTCTTGATGAATCATCTTTTCTTTGTACAAGTTCTGCACCGCATTTATCACATATTCCTGCAACTTTTGGTGGATGCATTTCTAAATTATATGTTGCTTTACATTCTTGATTTGAACATACTCTTCTTGTTAATATTCTTTGTATTGTTTCCTCTCTTGGTGTTGTTAAATTAATTACCATATCTATTTTTTTATTTTTTTTACTTAATATTTCTGCTAATTTTTCTGCTTGCTCAATAGTTCTTGGAAATCCATCTAAAATAAATCCATTTTCTGCGTCTGCTTCGTTTAATCTACTTGCAACCATAGGTACTGTAATTTCATCTGGAACTAAATTTCCTTTTGATATATATTCATTTGCTATTACTCCAAGTTCTGTTCCTTCTTTTATATTTTTTCTAAATATATCTCCTGTTGAAATTTGTGGCCAGTTAGTTTTCTCGCTTATAATACCAGCTACTGTTCCTTTTCCTGTTCCTTGAGCTCCCATAATAATAATATTCATAATTAACATTCTCCTTACAAAAAAATTATAGACTAATACAATATTAGCCTATAATAATATATCTCTTTTTTCCAAAATAATCAACTATTTTTTAGGAAATTTTAGGTAATTATTTTATTCTTCCATCCATAAATTATATATATTCATCGTCACATATGTACTACTTGAAGTAGCATTTTTTGATAGAACTACTATAATATTTTCTCCTTGTAAATTGAAATTATTAGTTATATATATTTCTCTATCTTTACTAAACTTCTCAGGAGAACAAATGTCAACATCGATAACACAATCAACACCACCATTTTCATAGGCTCCTTGCCAATTAATATTTTCCATTTTTAATCCATTTGGATTGTATATTTTAGCACCTACACCGCAGTCACCAGTCTTAATTTGTACTTCAGCATCTATTCCTATTCTTTTATAATTAGTAATATCATACTCGAAATTTAAAAATGCTCTCTTAGTTACTTGTTTTGTTACCACCTTTAAATAATTATTTTCTTTTTCAACAGATTCTATGTTTTCTTTAAAAAGTTCTATATTATCTTGCAATTCTCCTTCTTTTATTATATATTTTCTATCTTTCGTTTTTATTTGCTCTGTAGTTTTCAAATGCGTATTTTCATCTATTACTGCTTCTACAGTTACTTTATAATTTGTATTGTGTGGCAAATTTTCTATTGTTATATTAGGTTTCGTATCTTCTTTTATATTTTCTCCTACAGCGTATATATATTTTTCTACTGGTTTTCCTATACTTGCTTCATCTACTTGTATTGTTATTTGCGATGTTCCTATATATGTTATGTTTATATTAAATTCTCTTTTCTCTTGAGTTTTATTTCTTGAATTTATTAAATATTCTGCAATTTCTAATGTATTAGTCTCGTTTTCTTCTGCTTGTTTATATTTATTTCCTGCTATTTCTGCATTTCTTAGTATTCCATTTTCTCCTAGTGTAAAATGCAAAGTTATACCTGCAAGTATTAGTAATAGGATTATTGTTATTATTAGGGCGATTAGTGTAATGCCCATGTGCGACCTGTCGGTCGTAATGAATATTGAATGGTGAATATTGAATAATTCTTGTTCACCATTACATTCTTCTAAATTATTGCTCTCTCTCTCTCTCTCTCTCTCTCTCTCTCTCTTACAGCACTAAGGCTTATAACGTTTTTATTCATTTGTATTTCTCCTTTTCTTTGTTTATTATTCATTTTTCATTATTCACTAAGTTATCGTGACAGCCCCCTTGTTAAGGGGGCTTTGAGGCAAGCCATTCGAAGAATTTTTCTCTTTTAAGCTTTTTTTGAAAAATAGACAAGCAATACTCGCCCCTATATTTCTTGGGATTGTTCGTCTTTTATTTTTATTTATTATATAAATAATATCTTATTTTTACAATATGTTTTTCATTTTTTTGGCAGTTTTAATCACAAAATAATACAAAAGAAGATGTAAAAATACAATATAAAAAACGAGCATTTATTGGAGTATTCCTCTGTAGAGCGGGCGATTACTTTGCATAACTTATCTCTAACTCGCTACTCGCTCGAAGAGCTAAGAAAAAAAGTCGCCCCTACGCATTTGGGACCATTTTCACAGAAGGCAGACGCCCAAAGTGCAGCCCTACAATTCTAACTTAAACTAGAGTTCTTTCCTAGTATACCCAAAACAAGGCTACCAAAAAGCATTTATATAATGCTTTTTAGTAGCCTTGCCTTTTTAACTATTACTTTTTATTCTATCCTAAGAATCCCTTGTAATGTCTCATTAATAATTGTGATTCTAGTTGTTGAACTGTTTCTAATGCAACTCCAACTACAATTAATATTGAAGTCCCTCCAAATGCAATATTTAAACCTGTAAATCTCATTAACATTGGTAATATTGCAATTATAGCTAAGAATAGTCCTCCAAACCATGTAATTTTAGAAATTATTGATGATAAATAATCTGTTGTAGGTTTTCCAGCTCTTATACCTGGTATAAAACCTCCATTTTTCTTTATGTTATTTGATACTTCTGCTGGATTAAATGTAGCATAAGTATAGAAAAATGTAAATCCAACAATTAGTAGTAAATATACAACTGCATTTGCAATAGAATATCCAATAGGTACACTTGAAGATGATGTTGCTATTGAAAATTTATATACACCTGCCCAAAATCCTGTAGATGTTGCTATATCTTTTACAATTATTTGTAATATCATAGCTGGAAAAGTCATAAATGATGATGCAAATATAACTGGCATTACTCCTGCCATAGCTAATTTAAGTGGAATATGTGTATTTTGTCCACCCATCATTTTTCTTCCTACTACTTTTTTGGCATATTGAACAGGAACTCTTCTTTCTGCTTGTTGTACAAATACAACACCTGCAACTAATATAATTGCTCCAATTATAATTGCAAGGGCAATCAATAATCCTGTTGTGCTAAATGCACCTGTTTGGAATATTAAATTCCATAATGTAGTTACAACACTTGGCAATCCTGAAACAATACCTATAAAAATTATAATTGATATTCCATTTCCAATACCTTTACTTGTTATTTGTTCCCCTAGCCACATTAATAATGCTGTTCCTGCAACTAAACCTAATATAACTAAAAATCCTGTTAAAAATCCTGGATTTATAAATATTCCTGAAGATTTATATGAAAAATATAATCCTAATGCTTCAATAAGAGCTAATACTAATGTTAATAATTTTGTATATTTATTAATTTTTTTTCTTCCTTCTTCTCCACCTTCTTTAGTTAATCTTTCTAAAGCTGGTATAACCATTGCTAATAATTGAATAACAATTGAAGCTGTTATATATGGGCTTATTGTCATTGCAAATACTGAGAATCTTGAAAAAGCTCCTCCAGAAATTATATCTATTAAACCTGCTATTCCATTATTTGATTGCATTGCTTCACCTAAAGCAAATGCATCAACTCCTGGTACAGTAATAAAACATCCTAATCTAAATATTATTATTAGTATTAGAGTATATAATAATTTTTTTCTAACTTCTGGTGTTTTTATGGCATTTTTGATTGTTTTGAACAATTAAATCACCTCTATCTTTCCACCAACAGCTTCGATTTTTTCTTTAGCTGCTTTTGTAAATCTATTTGCTTTAACATTTAATTTCTTTTCTAAAGTTCCTGTTGCAAGTACAACTATACCATCATTAACCTTAGAAATAATTCCTTCTTCTAATAATGATTGTGCACTAACATCAGTAGCCTTAGATTTATTAAGCATTGTTAAAGTAATTTCTACATAATTTTTAGCATGTATATTTGTAAATCCTCTTTTAGGTAATCTTCTATATAATGGTGTTTGGCCACCTTCAAATCCACGTCTTACTCCTCCGCCTGATCTTGCTTTTTGTCCTTTATGTCCTTTTCCAGAAGTTTTTCCTAGTCCTGAACCAACTCCACGACCAACTCTTCTTCTAGATGTTTTTATTTCAGCTGGACTTAATTCATCTAATTTCATTTCCTTAAGCACCTCCTTATTTTATTGTATATTTGAATTATATATTTAAAAATTTATTTTGTAAATAATTTTTGAATCAAATAGTAAATTTATTATTTTATAATATTTCTTCTACTTTTTTTCCTCTTTTTTTAGCTATTTCTTCAATAGTCTTCATGTTTGATAAACCATTTATTGTAGCATAAACTACGTTTCTTGGGTTATTAGTTCCTATAACTTTTGTTCTTATATCTTTATATCCTGCAAGTTCAAGAACTGGTCTAACGCTACCACCAGCGATAACTCCTGTACCTTCTGCTGCTGGTTTTAACATAACATTTGCACTACCAAATTTTCCTATATATTCATGTGGTATTGTTGTACCTACTACTGGCACTGTAACTAAATTTTTCTTAGCATCTTCAATTGCTTTTTTTATTGCGTCTGGGACTTCTGCTGCTTTTCCATTTCCAACTCCTACGTGTCCATTTTCGTCACCAACTACAACTACTGCACTAAATCTAAAAGTTCTACCACCCTTTACAACTTTGGCAACTCTGTTAATAGCTACAACTTTTTCCTTTAATTCAACTGCATTTTCTTCCATTTAGGTTATTTACCTCCTTTACCATTAACTAATAACAAATATTAATTTATAAATAATCATTTATTACTAATTATTAATTTTTATTATTTATAATCTAAAATTCAAGTCCTGCTTTACGTGCTGCATCTGCTAATTCTTTTACAACTCCGTGATATATGTAACCACCTCTGTCATACACAACATTTTTTATATTCTTTGCTAATGCTTTTTTTGCAATTAATGCTCCTAGTTCATTTGCAGCTTCTTTATTTGCATGTTTCGTTTTAATTTCTTTATCTAATGTAGAAGCACTAACTAAAGTATTAGCTGCTACATCATCAATTATTTGTACATATAAATTTGTGTTACTTCTATACACACATAATCTTGGGCATTCAGCAGTTCCACTTACTTTTCTACGTACACGTATATGTCTTCTTGTTCTTTCAGCTTTTCTATCTGTTTTCTTAACCATTTCTTTCTCCTTTCTTAAATTAGTTTTTGCCAATTTAAATTTAAAGATTTATTGTTATATATATATTTATTTTTTTAATTAGAAACAAGTATTGCTAGGCAAACCAATAAAAATTTTTGAGATAGTACGATTGTACATCGAAAAAATTTTTATGCAGTTTAACGACGCAAGACGAAGTTTATAATTAAAAAATTTATTTTTTACCAGCCTTACCCTCTTTACGTCTAATAACTTCTTCAGCATATTTAATACCTTTTCCTCTATATACTTCAGGTGGTCTTTTTGTTCTTACAACAGCTGCTGTTTGACCTACTAATTCTTTATCTATTCCTCTTACAATAATAGTAGTAGGATTTGGTACATCAAATGCTATTCCCTCTGGTTCTTCCATTTCTACTGGATGAGAATATCCTAAATTTAATACAAGTTTTTTACCTTGTTTTTGTGCTCTGTATCCAACACCATTTATTTGTAATTCTCTTTTAAATTCATCTTTAACACCAATTATCATATTATTTACTAAAGATCTTGTTAAACCATGTAAACTTCTATTTTCTGGCTCATCATCTATTCTTGTAAATGTAATAACATTATCTGCTAAAGTTGCTGTTATATTTTTATGGATTTCTCTTTCTAATGTTCCTTTTGGTCCTTTTACTGTTATTTTACTACCATCAATTTTTACATCTACATCTTGTGGAACTGTAATTGGACTATTTCCTATTCTTGACATTTATTTTTCACCTCTTTAATTTTTATTGATATAATTTTAAGTTTTCATTACCAAATATAAGCTAAAACTTCTCCACCTATACCTTGTTCTCTTGCTTGTTTATCTGTCATTATACCTTTAGATGTAGATATTAAAGCAATTCCTAATCCATTTAATACCCTTGGTAATTCATCTTTTGCTGCATATACTCTTAATCCTGGTTTGCTAATTCTTTTTAATCCAGCAATTACTTTATTACCTTTTTCATCATATTTTATTGTTATTCTTATCATTCCTTGATTTTCATCAGCTATTTCTTCATAAGATTTAATATATCCTTCTTTAAATAATATTTCAGCTATTGCTTTTTTCATATTTGAAGATGGTATATCTACTGTTTTATGTTTTGAAGTATTAGCATTTCTAATTCTTGTTAACATATCTGCTATTGGGTCTGTAATGTTCACTTTTTTACCCTCCTTTTTATTTTTGTATTCTATATATTATTTCTACCAACTTGCTTTTTTAACACCTGGGATTTCTCCTTCATGTGCCATTTTTCTAAAGCATACACGGCAAATTCCATATTTTCTTATATAAGCATGTGGTCTACCACATATTTTGCATCTATTATATTCTCTAGTTTTGAATTTTTGTGGTTTTTGTTGTTTTATAATCATTGACTTTTTAGCCATACTTTATTCACATTCCTTTCTGAAGGTACAAATAATTTCCTTCCATTTCTAATTCTTAAAAGGCATTCCTAATAATTGTAATAATTCTCTTGCTTCTTCATCAGTCTTAGCAGTTGTTACTATTATTATATCCATACCTCTTAGTTTGTCTACTTTATCGTATTCAATTTCAGGGAATATTAATTGTTCTTTTACACCCATTGAGTAATTTCCTCTTCCATCAAAAGAATCTGTTGAAACTCCTCTAAAGTCTCTTACTCTAGGAAGAGCAACATTGAATAATTTATATGCAAAATCATACATTTTTCCACTTCTTAAAGTAACTTTGCATCCTATATTTGCTCCTTCTCTTAATTTAAAAGCAGCTATTGATTTTCTTGCCTTTGTTACTACTGGTTTTTGACCTGTTATAATACTTAAATCATTTATTGCATTATCTAAAGATTTTGGATTGTCTCTTACATCTCCTAATCCAATATTTATAACTATTTTTTCAAGTTTTGGAACTTGCATAACAGATTTATAATTAAATTTTTTCATTAATGCTGGTATTACTTCTTTTTCATATTGTTCTCTTAATGTTTCCATTATTTATACTCCTCCTTTCCTATTTTATTGTTGTTCCACATTTTTTGCAAATACGAACCTTTTCATCTTTTTCTATTTTATAACCTATTCTTGTTGTTTTATTACATTTTGGACATACAACACCAACTTTCGCACTATGTATAGCACATTCAACTGGTATTATTCCTCCTTCTTCTCCTTGCTTTCTAGGTTTAACATGTTTTTTTCTTACATTTACACCTTTTACAATTACTTTTTGTGTATTAGGTATAACTTCTAAAACTTCTCCTGTTTTTCCTTTATCATTTCCTGATAATACTTGAACAGTGTCACCTTTTTTTATTTTCATTTATTTTCGCCTCCTCAATTGGACTTTATTTATATTCTTGTATTAACTCACAATTATAGAATTTTAAGTATTTATCTTTATACTATAATACCTCTGGAGCTAATGATAAAATTTTCATGTAATCTTTTTCTCTTAATTCTCTTGCAACTGGCCCAAATATACGTGTTCCTTTTGGATTTCCGTCTTCACGAATTATTACTGCTGCATTTTCATCAAATTTAACATAAGAACCATCAGGACGTCTTGTTCCTTTTTTTGTTCTAACTACAACTGCTTTTACGACTTCTCCTTTTTTTACTACGCCACCTGGTATTGCACTTTTAACAGAAGCAACAATTACATCTCCAATTCCAGCATATTTTCTATATGATCCGCCTAAACATCTAATGCACATGATTTCCCTTGCACCAGTATTATCAGCAACTTTTAGTATTGTTTGTTGTTGTACCAATTTTTTTCCCTCCTTTTTATAGATGTAAAAACACTTTTATTTTACTACTGCTTTTTTAGTAATTTCTACTACTCTCCATCTTTTATCTTTTGAAAGAGGTCTTGTTTCCATTACTCTAACTTCATCACCAATTTGGCAAGCGTTTTCTTCATCATGAGCTTTTAATTTATATGTTTTTTTAACTATTTTTCCATATACATCATGTTTTACATTAGTTTTAACTGCTACTACAACTGTTTTATCCATTTTATTAGATACAACTGTTCCTAGCATAACTTTACGAAGATTTCTTTCTCCCATAGAGTTCTCCTTTCTAAAATTCGAAGAATTTTATATTTAAAATGCTACTAGCTATTAATTTTGTTCTAATTTTCTTTGTGTTAGTATTGTTTTTATTCTTGCAATGTCTTTTTTTACTTCTTTTATTCTCATAGGATTTTCTAAACCATTTGTTGCTAAACTAAATCTTAGTTTAAATAATTCAGTTTTTAATTCTCCTAATTCTTTTTCTAATTCTGGTGAAGACATTTCTTTTATTTTATTTATCTTCATCATTATCACCACCTATTTCAATTTCTCTTTTAACAAATTTTGTTTTTATTGGTAGTTTATTTGCAGCAAGTCTTAAAGCTTCTCTAGCTAATTCTTCTGGCACACCAGCTATTTCAAATAATACTCTTCCTGGTTTTACTACTGCTACCCAATATTCTGGAGCCCCTTTTCCTTTACCCATACGAGTATCAGCTGGTTTCTTAGTTACTGGTTTGTCTGGAAATAATTTTATCCAAACTTTACCACCTCTTTTTATGTGACGAGTTAATGCTACACGGGCAGCTTCTATTTGGTTTGTTGTTATCCAAGCAGCTTGTGTTGCTTGTAATCCATATTCTCCATCAGAAACACGATTGCCTCTTAAAGCTTTACCTCTATTTCTACCTTTTTGCATTTTTCTAAATTTTGTTCTTTTTGGTATTAATGGCATTATTCAACTCCTCCTTCTGCTTTTTCTTTTTTAGTTGGAAGAACTTCTCCTTTATATATCCAAACTTTAACACCTATTTTTCCATATGTTGTATCTGCTTCAGCAAATCCATAATCAATATCTGCTCTTAGAGTTTGAAGTGGTATTGTTCCTTCTTTATAAAATTCTGTTCTTGCCATATCTGCTCCACCTAATCTTCCAGATACTGAAGTTTTAATTCCTAATGCTCCTGCTTTCATAGTTTTTTGCATTGCTTGTTTCATTGCACGTCTGAATGAAATTCTTCTTTCCAATTGAGCACAAATATTTTCTGCTACTAATTTAGCATCTGTATCAATATTTTTTACCTCAACTATATTTAAATTTATATCTTTTCCTACCATTTTTTGTAGTTCATTTTTTAAGCTTTCTGCTAAAGCTCCACCTTTTCCTATTACTAGTCCTGGTTTTGCTGTATAAACATTAACTTTTACCATTCTAGCAGTTCTTTCTATTTCAATTTTAGAAATACCGCTAACAAATAATTTTTTCTTAACATATTCACGGATTTTATGGTCTTCTACTAAATAATCACTAAAGTTTTTAGAATCAGCATACCATTTTGAATTCCAGTCCTTAATTACACCAATTCTTAATCCTTGTGGATGCATTTTTTGTCCCATGCTAAAAATCCTCCTTTCATTTTAAACTTTTTCTTTTAATACAATTGTTATATGACTTGTTCTTTTTCTTATTCTAACAGCTGAACCTTTGGCTGCTGGTCTTATTCTTTTTAGAGTAGGACCTTGATTTGCATATATTTCAGCAACATATAAATTATTGCTATCCATATCGTGATTGTTTTCAGCATTAGCTATAGCTGATTTTAATAATTTTTCAATTATATCTGATGATGCTTTTGGTGTAAATTTTACAATAGCTAAAGCTTCTTTAGTATCTTTTCCTCTAATTAAATCTGCAACTATTTTCACTTTTCTTGCTGAAATTCTTGCATATTTTAGTGAAGCTTTTGCAGTTTTTACTTCTTGCACTTCTTCCACTCTTTTTCCCTCCTTAATTTTGGATTTTATGTCTTTACATTATTTTATTTTTTTACAGTTGATGCTTTTTCTCCAGCATGACCTCTAAATGTTCTTGTTGGAGCAAATTCTCCTAATTTATGTCCAATCATTTCTTCTGTAATATAAATTGGAACATGTTTTCTTCCATCGTGAACACCTATTGTATGTCCTACCATTTGTGGATATATTGTAGATGCTCTTGACCATGTCTTAAGAACTTCTTTTTTTCCTTCTTCATTCATTGCTTCTATTCTCTTTAATAGTTCAGGTGCAATATAAGGAATTTTTTTGTTTGATCTTGACATTATTTTTCCTCCTTTTCTTTGAAGATTACTTTTATGCTACATTTTTAAAATTATTTTCTTCTTTTAACAATAAATTTATCAGATTGTTTATTTTTCTTTCTTGTTTTATATCCAAGAGCTGGTTTACCCCAAGGAGTAAGTGGTCCTGCGTGTCCTACTGGTGCTCTACCTTCACCACCACCATGAGGGTGATCTACTGGGTTCATAACAGATCCTCTAACTGATGGTCTTATACCCATATTTCTTTTTCTTCCTGCTTTACCTAATTTAACATTTTCATGATCATTATTTCCTATTGTTCCTATTGATGCTCTGCATTTTGTCATTACTAATCTCATTTCTCCAGATGGAAGTCTTACATGGGCATATTTATCTTCTTTAGCCATAAGTTGTGCACTTTGGCCAGCAGCTCTTACCATTTTTCCTCCTTGTCCTGGATTTAATTCTATATTGTGAATTAATGTACCAACTGGTATATTTGCAATTGGCATACAATTTCCTGGTTTTATATCAGCTTTTTCTCCTGATACTACTTTATCTCCATCTTTTAATCCTACTGGTGCTAATATATATGCTTTTTCTCCATCTTCATATTGAATTAATGCTATATTTGCACTTCTATTTGGATCATATTCAATTCCTATAACTGTTGCTGTTATATCATCTTTTTTACGTTTAAAATCTATAATTCTATATTTTTGTCTATTTCCTCCACCTTGATGACGTACTGTTATTCTTCCATAAGAATTTCTTCCTGCTTTTTCTTTCTTTGTTGTAAGTAAAGATTTTTCAGGAGTTTTTTTAGTTATTTCATCAAATGATGAAACTGTCATATTTCTTCTTGATGGGGTATAGGCTCTAAAGTGTTTCATATTTTTTCTCCTCTCGGATTTATGAAAAACTTCGTCTTACATCGTCAAACTTCACATCAAAATTTCTCAATGTACCAATGTACACCTCCAAATTTTTCGCTCGTTTTCCTTGTAATACTTGTTTTTGCTAAATCCTCTTATTTTATATTTACGGTTATTTTTCCTGTGCCGTATTCGCAGTTATTCTTTGTTTTCCGAGTATATCTCGATATTTTTATCTTGCTTCGTCTTCAATTTTTTTGAACATATTTCTTTATATGCTTTTTGAAGTTCGTAATCATCCATATATTCTTCTGGTCTATATGGTGGATCTGTTGATACTTTTGGTGCATCTGGTAAAAAAACATCAACATATGTTTCATAATTCAATTTTGCTTTAATGTTATTATTTTTAATCCAATCTTCTCTTTTTCCCATTTTATCATCTCTTAACACTAAGCACCCATAAATTCGTCTATTGTATCTTTGTATTTTTTAGAAACTTTAACTTCTTTTCCACCTTTAGCTAAGTATTTTGGTTCTTGAGGATTTGTTTGTATTGTTACTATAGCTTTTTTCCAATCTGCAGTCTTTCCTGTGTGTACTCCAACTCTTTTTTCTTTTCCTCTTACTGTAATTGTATTTACCTTTAAAACTTTAACTTCAAAAAGTTTTTCAACAGCCTTCGCTATTTCAACTTTTGTTGCTTTTTTGTTTACTTTGAAAGTATACTTTCCATCTTGCAATCCATCATTACTTTTTTCAGTAACTATTGGTTTTATTATTATTTCTTCTGGTCTCATTATGCGTACACCTCCTCTAATTTTTTAACTGTATCTAAAGTAATTACTAAATTAGTATATTTTAATAAATCATAAACATTTATTGTATTTACTAATGTTGTTTTTACTCCTTCAATATTTCTTGATGATTTTTGTACGTTTTCATTTTTTTCTGGTAACATTATTAATGTCTTTCCTTCTACTTTTAAATTATTTAATGTATTTACCATTTGTTTTGTTTTTATTTCTTTAAAATCAATTTTATCAACTACAACTAATTGATTTTCTAATACTTTTGAACTTAATACAGATTTTATTGCAAGTCTTCTTTCTTTTTTGTTTACTCTGTATTTGTAAGAACGTGGTTTTGGACCTAAAGCTATTCCTCCACCAACCCAATGTGGAGCACGGATGCTTCCTTGTCTTGCTCTACCTGTTCCTTTTTGTCTCCATGGTTTTTTTCCACCACCAGATACTTCGCTTCTTGTTTTTGTACTTTGTGTACCTTGTCTTTGATTAGCTAAATAGTTAATTAATACACTATGTACTATATCTTCATTTGGCTCTATACCAAATATTGATTCATTTAATTCTACATCGCTAACTTTTTTACCATCTACGTTATATACATCTATTTTAGGCATCTTACTAAGTCCTCCTTCCTTTCTATTTAACAACTGCTTTTACAGTTGGTCTTATTTTTAGTATTGCACCTTTAACTCCTGGCACACTACCTTTAACTAATATTACATTTTTATCTAAATCTACTCTTACGATTTCTAAATTTTGTATTGTAACTGTTTCAACTCCCATATGTCCTGGTAAGTTTTTACCTTTAAATACTCTACCTGGAGTTGATGTTGGTCCCATTGAACCTGGTCTTCTATGATACATAGATCCATGTCCCATTGGTCCTCTGTGTTGTCCATGACGTTTAATTACGCCTTGGAATCCTTTTCCTTTTGATGTTCCTTGTATATCTAATTTTTCTCCAGCTGTAAACACATCTGCTTTTACTTCATCACCAACTTTAACATCTATTTGAGACATTCTAAATTCTCTTAAATGTTTTTTTGGTGTAATATTTGCTTTTGCAAAATGTCCTTTTTCTGGTTTATTAATATGTTTTTCTTTTACCTCTCCAAATCCTAGTTGAACTGCATCGTATCCATCTGTTTCAACAGTTTTTACTTGTGCTACAACACAAGGTCCAGCTTGGATTGCTGTTACTGGAATTACACTACCTTTTTCATCAAAAATTTGTGTCATTCCAATTTTCTTTCCGATAATTGCTTTCATTTAAATTTTCCTCCTATACGTTTCACCGCATAAGTTATCCGTAGCTTATTATTAAAACGGCTAACTTAACTATTGGCTGATTTTTTTACTAGATAAAATACTAGTTTTCATTAACCAGCATGGTTAATTATTTTTATTATAAATTATAGTTTCATTTCTATATCTACACCAGCTGGTAAATCTAATTTCATTAGACTATCAACAGTTTTTTGTGTTGGATAAAGAATATCAATAACTCTTTTATGTGTTCTCATTTCAAATTGTTCTCTTGAATCTTTGTATTTGTGAGGACAACGTAAAATTGTTACAACTTCTTTTTGTGTAGGTAATGGAATAGGACCTGAAACTTTTGCCCCTGTTCTTTTAGCAGTATCTACTATTTTTTCAGCAGACTGATCTAAAACCACGTGATCATAAGCTTTTAATCTTATTCTAATTTTTTCACTTCCTACCATTTGATTTGTTGTTGCCATAGTATATTTCCCTCCTTAAATTAATAATGTACCTTGGCAAGTTATAAACGCACTCTGGTGTTTCTTAAAAACCCATTATAAAACCCAAGTTTGCATGATACTTCTTGGGATAAGTGCTTTATTTTTAAAAAACTTACCGCCTGGTCAAAGCCAAGACATACTCCACGAAAGTTCCCTCCATCTTTACAGATGTAGCCACATTTCGCTTCATCGCAAATCTACATGCTTAAATATTATACAACGCTTATTTCCCTATGTCAACAAAAATTTCTAATTTTGTAATTTTTTTGTAAAATTTCAATAAAATCTCTTAATTCCGTAAGGAGAAACAATTTTATTCATATTTTTTATTGATAATCATCTTTTGCCTTAAAACCTTATATAATATTTTTACAATTTTAAATCATTTAATATATTTTTACATAAAAATAAAAATGGCAACAATCTATTACCATTTTTATTTTCATATTACAACTTTATTTTTCCAAATTCAATTCCCATTTAAGCTTTGGTTCAGTTGGACTTAATTTATCCCAATATTCACTATCGTTACTACTCATTCCATTTACTATATAATATACTGTATTAGTTATATCTCCAGTTTCAGTATTTACTGCATTTGTTATTTCTTCATTTCCATCTATATATGTTTTACTATTATCATATGTTGCACCTACATATCTTCCTATATATTGATTAGCTTCTCCAATAGATTTAGTTGCAGTAGTAGTACCAATTTTTATTTCTATTCCCGTTAATATATAATTATTTTTTACTATGCAATATTGTCCATTATGTCCACATATTCCTCCTATTCGTTTTCCGCTTGATTCTACATTACCTATATTACATGAATAAATTATTTGTACTTTTGCACTTTCTGCATGGGTTGGAATCTTATTTACATATCTATTAGGAGATAACTTTCCTGATATTCCTCCGCAAGCCTCATTATTTGAAATAACTTTTCCTTTATTATAACATTTTTCTATTTTTGTGTATCCTTCTGCTAGCCCACATATTCCTCCTGCAAAATTTCCAGTAGATTTTATTCTTCCTGTATTATATGAGTACTTTATTTCTATTTTCTTTTCATCGTCTTCTTGTGTATATCTCCATGAATCTCCACATATTCCTCCCACACATGCATTTCCTACTATATTACCTTTATTATAACAAGCTATAATTTTTCCTCCATCTAATGCTCCAACAATCCCCGCTGCACATCCATCACCATTAGCAGTTACATTTGCATTATTTCCACAATATAATATGTCTGAGTTTACGGAATATCCAATTATCCCTGCTGAATTATTGCCTCCATTTATATTACTATTTTCTCCTATTATTACGCCCAAAATAGTAGCATTTTGAATCGCACTAAATAAACCTTGTGCTACATTACTACTTTCATTTATATATAAATAGTCAATTGTTTTATTGTTTCCATTAAATGTCCCTGAAAATGGTGTTAATATATCTTGTGTTGTATTATCAACTATTCCTATTGGTTCCCACGAATTTTCACTACTACACACACTTCTTAAATCTATATCATTCATTACTTTTATTGTTCTTCCTTTGTATGTTGCTCCTTTGTTTACTCTATCTCTAAATTTTACTAAGTCTTCGGCTGTATATATTTCCATATCTTCTGATAGGTCACTTACTTTTTGAATCTTGTAATTTGTTCTTCCACTTATAGTTTCTACTTTTATTTTATAGTTTCCATTTTCTTCTACTTGCTTTTCTATTTCATATATATACTTTCCGTTTTCTTCCACTTTTTCTGGTATTTCTATTTCTTCTCCTCTTATTTTTATTGATGCTATTTCTTCTCCTAATGTTATTTTTGCTTTTATTGTTGATGTTGTATAATCACTTTTATTTATTGCATTTGTTTCTATTACTATACTTGTATCTTTATTTGTTATTTTTTCTACATCTTGTAGGTTCAAGTTTTCATCTACTATAAATGTGTATCCTTTTTCTATATCTTCTATTATAGCCTGCTGGCTTCCTTCTTCTATACTTACATCATATTTATTTTTATTTATTAAGTTTTTTACATCTTCTAAATTTGCTTTTTTTCCTTTTTCTTTATATGTTTTGGTTTGTATAGAAGATAATTCTAGTGTTAATTCTTCTTTTGCATTTGCTTCGTTATATTTTTCTCCTGCAATTTCAGCATTTTTTAGTATTCCATTTTCTCCTATTGTGAAATGTAAAGTTACCCCTGCAAGTATTAATAGTAGGATTATGGTTATTATTAGTGCTGTAAGGATAAAATGTTACTTTCTTCATCAAAAATATATGGGTTTTCGT
>CAOJKP010000013.1 GCA_948438085.1 uncultured Clostridium sp.
GTATTTTATAAATACACATTTATAATATCAAATTTTGTCGATTTGTAAATAAAAAGTGGAATAAAGTGGAACTTTTTTTATAATTTTTTTACAATTATATTTATAAAGAACTTATTTCGACTCTTTACTCATTTTTAATAATGTGGTATAACTATGTTAATCTTAATGAAAGGATTTGGTTTTTTTATGGATAACAATAATAAAAAACTAGTTACAATATTAGTTCCTGCTTATAATGAACAAGATGTACTACATATGTTATATGATAGGTTAAAAGTTATTATGGATAACAATAATTCATATGATTTTGAAGTACTTTTTATAAATGATGGCAGTAAAGATAATACTCTAAAGATAATGCAAGATTTACGTACTATTGATAAAAGAATTTGTTATTTAAATTTATCTAGAAACTATGGCAAAGAAACTGCTATGATAGCTGGTCTTGACTATGCTAAAGGAGATTGTGTAATAATTATAGACGCAGATTTACAAGATCCTCCTGAATTGATTCCTCAAATGCTTGAATACTGGGAAGAAGGATATGATGATGTTTATGCAAAAAGAAAATCTAGAAGTGGTGAATCTTTCTTAAAAAAACTAACTTCTAAATTATATTATAAAACTCTTCAAAGTGTTACAAATATTCAAATACAAAAAGATACAGGAGATTTTAGATTATTAGATAGGCGTTGTGTTGAAGCTTTGCGTTCTATTAGAGAATCTCAAAGATATACTAAGGGATTATTTAGTTGGATTGGTTATAATAAAAAAGAAATATTATTTGATAGAGACCCTCGTGCTGCTGGTAAAACTAAATGGAATTATGGCAAATTAATTGATTTATCTATAGATGGCTTAACTTCTTTTACTACTGCACCTCTTAGATGGTCTGCTATAATGGGGATTTTAACATCTCTTGCAGGATTTATATATATGTTGGTTATTATAATTAAAACATTAGTATTTGGAATTGATTCTCCTGGATATGCTTCTCAAATGGTTGTAATTTTATTTCTTGGTGGTATACAACTTATATTTCTTGGAGTTATTGGAGAATATTTAGGAAGAACTTTTTATGAAACTAAAGGAAGACCATTATATTTTATAGAACGTTATAATGAAGAAAAAGAGACAAACAAAAATTTAAATAATAAATAGGAGTTTATATGTCTAGTTTTGTATTAAAAATAATAGCAATTATTACTATGTTTTGTGACCATTTAAGTTATGCTTTATGGGGAGAATTTTCGAATTTAAATTATATAGGAAGAATTGCTTTTCCTATATTTGCTTTTCAGTTAACAGAAGGATTTATTCACACTAGAAGTAAAAAGAATTATCTTTATAGATTATTCGTATTTGCCATTGCATCTCAAATACCTTTTATGCTATTTTGTAGGCTATTTAATACTACTGTAGTATTAAATATATTTTTCACATTGTTTGTTGGATTAATTGCTTTAATTGGTTATGAAAACTGTAAAAATAAATATGTAGGAATTTTGCTTGTAGCATGTCTTTCTTGTACAGCAGACTTTTTAAAAATGGATTATGGGGCTTTTGGAATATTAATGATATTTATCTTTTATATTTTTAAAGATAAAAAAGTATTGATGAATATTTCATATTTGGCTTTAATATTACTTAAGTATATGCCTGCATGTATTTTTTATAATTTCTATTATGCATATTTATTATTAATTGTTTCTTATTTTGTACCTTTAATTATTATAAACCTATATAATGGAAAAAAAGGTCCAGATGCAAAATATTTTATGTATTTATTTTATCCAATTCATTTAATTATTTTATACACATTTAATATATTATTTATACATTAAAAAGAGGACTTAATTGTCCTCTTTTTATGCTCTTGGATGAGCTTGTTTATATATATTTTTTATACTTTCATCTTGAAATTGCATATATACTTGTGTTGATGATATATCAGAATGTCCAAGCATTGTTTGAATAGACTTTAAATCTGCACCATTTTGTAATAAATGCGTAGCAAATGAATGTCTTAAAACATGTGGTGTAATATCTTTTGTAATATGTGCTTGTTCTTTATAATATTTTATAATTTTCCAAAATCCTTGTCTTGTTAATCTTTTTCCATTTGTATTAACAAATAACGCTTCTTCATTTTCATTTTTTACTAATAATGGTCTAGCATTATTAATATAATCTACAAGTGCACCTAATGATAATGAACCTAAAGGAATTCTTCTTTGTTTTGTACCATTTTTACATGTAACTATTCCTTCTTTTAGATTTACATCTTCTATATTTAAAGATATAATTTCTGTTACTCTCATACCAGTAGCATAGGCAAATTCAAGCATAGCCTTATCTCTAATACCTTTTAAATCTACATCTTTAGGTTGTTCTAATAATAATTCTATTTCTTGTGAAGTTAGTATACTTGGTGCCCTTTTTTCTACCTTTGGAGATTGAATTTTATCTGTAGGGTCTTTTTTAACCTTTTTTTCACGTACTAAGAATTGATAAAAACTTCTAATTGATGCTAAGTTTCTTGATATTGTAGATGTTTTTTTACCTATTTGTGCTAAATAGCCTAGATATTTTTTTACATCTTGCTCTTCAATTTTTAGATAATTTATTTTATTTTCTGTAGTATATTTTTCATATTGAGCAATATCCCTTCTATATGATTGTAATGTATTATCAGATAGTTTTTTATCTTCTTTTATAAATTCTAAGAAATTATTTATTTGTTTATCCATTTTAGTACTCCCCTTATAATCTTGTATTTCTATATAGCTAAATATTTTAAATTTACATAACCTATTAAGTTATATCAAATATTATAGAAAAAGTAAAGTATTTTTTGAAAATTTTAAATATATTTTGCACATATTTGTAATAATCCAACTGATATATATGTTTCTATTAACGCAGAAATCTCAATGCAAACTAATAATATTAGACTAAACATTGTATGCCTTACTAATTCTTGTTTTATGTTATCTCTTCTTTTGTCTTTTACAATATTTTTATATACTTTGTGTCCACTAACCACTAGTGCAAATAATGCTGGTATAAATAATATATTATGTATAAATAATGATGGAAATATAAATAGCAAGCCTTTTCCTACTCCAAACACTGCTATAATAGCAGATATTGCATATCCTAAACAAAATCCTCTATATGATAGCATAATATAAATAATAGGAATTCCAATTACGGTAGATCCCATAAACCATATTGCAAGAACTATCCAAAAATTTCTAGTAATTGTATTTTTTAATAATAAAATTTTATCTATTTTTGCATTATCATTTAAACTAGTAATAAAATTATTTAAATAATATGATATTTCATCATATTGAGTTTGGGTCATTTTACTTATTACTATAATTCCACATATTATTCCAATTACAAATAATATTATAGCTATAATGTATTGTTTTAAGTTATTTTTTATATGATTTAATAATATATCTTCTAAAATATGTTTTTTTCTTTTTCCTATGTTCCTCATATTAAGTACCTCCTATGTAAATAATAAATATCTGTTACATAATATGTACTTAATTTTTTTTTAGAACATTAACTAGCTGTTATTTTTCCATATACTCCTCCACCGCCTGCTTGAATTGAAAGTTCACCATTTCTTGCAAGCACTATGTTAGAAGCATTTTTTTTGCCTACAATCCCCTCTAAATCATCTAGTGATAGTTTATGAAGTATATTCATTTCTGTTTCAAAATGAGTTAATAATTTATCTATTGTTTTTCCTCCTAATCCAGGTATAAATGTAAGAGGTATTTGGTATACATAAGGTGGTCTGAAACTTGGACTTTTTGTTTCACTTTTATCTTTTATAGCTTCTATTCTATCAAAAACTCCCATTGTTATATTTTTTGAATCACATTCTAAACATTTTGTTACAGGTGCAATACCAGGAATATTTTTTTTGCAAGTTTCACAATAAGTTCTGTGATATTTTCCTAATTTAGGGTCTAATCCATAATTACATAGTATTTTTCTTCCATCTTCACCTTTAATAGCCTTTATAACTTCTTTAAAAGTAATATTTTCTACTAAAAGTTTATTATATTCTCTTGCAATTTTAGGTAAAGAATGTGCATCTGAATTAGTTAAAAATGATTTTGTTTCTAATTCACTTATTTTATCTGCTAAATATGTATCTGAACTTAGTCCCAATTCTATTGCAAATATTTTATTAAATTTCTCTTTAAATATTCTTTCTAATCTACTTGTACAATTTCCATAAAAACTCTTATGTGGTGTAAATACATGTGCTGGTATTAAAACACCATTATACTTTTCTACTATATCTACTAGTTCATATGCCGAAATATTGGCTCTTTGTGAACTTAATGTAATATTTTTTATATGATATGACATTTCTTTCGAAAATTGCTTTATATCATTTAATGTAGGAAAATAACATAAGTTATGTGCACTTCCTGTTTTCCCTTCATCATTTATTTCTGATGTTTCTATTTCACTTCCAAGTATAATACATATTTTATCTTTATAGATAATTCCTCCCTCTTCTATTTCGTATGCTTCACCATTTTTTAAAAATTCTTCAATATCTTCTATTACATATGGCGATGCACAATCTATTATGCCTACTACGTTTATACCTTTTCTTTCAACACATTCTTTTGCTATGTTTTCGAAGTTTAAACTTTTAGCAGCTGTTATTTTTATTGGTTTATTAGATTTACTTCTTCCTATATGAACATGTAAATCTGCAAATATTTCATACATATAATACTCCTTACTTTTACTAATTTCATTAAAAATAGAGGATTATGTTAGTCCTCTATTTTATACCATATTCAATATTTTAAAATATTGCTTTATCTTTCGTTTTCATCTTGTACAACATATTCAATAGGCTCTTTTTTATCTATTGAAGCAAGATACTCTTCTATTGTCATTCCATTAGATTTACCATTATCTATGTCATTTTGTATTACTGCAATATTTATCCCTGTTTCAACCTTACCTGGTCCAAGTTTGTTATATACCATTTTTTCTGTTGTTATTTTATTTGAATGCTTTGGACTTTTGGTAAAATTTTCATAATATTCTCCATTATATGTTCCCATAAATTTTCTTCCTTTTTAATTATTTTTATACAGCAATTCCTTCTGTAATTGATACAAATTGTTTGAATTGTTCTAAATATTGATTATTTTTACCTTTTAAATTTCTGTGTTCTAATAAAACAATTGCTTCATCAACTGGTATTCCTATTCTTTCTGGTCTATTTAATAGCATTCCTCCAAAGTTATCTACAAGTTCTAATATATCACTTTCTTTTTCTCTGTTTTTACTTTCAGAATATCTATTTGCTTCTTCACAAATTTTACAAAATCTTTTATCAAATCCTAATGTGGATAAATACTCTGCACCATCTTTTGTATAAGATTTTATTTTGTTAATATCATTAGTATTGGTAGGTTTCTTACAAGCATATAGCAAACATGCTGTTAAAACAAGATTTTTATCAATATCTATATTCATATCTTCAATAAACATTCTTGCTAGTTCTGTTTTAAATATTACAGTATTATCGAAAAAAATCCCCATTCTTTTACTAAAATAATATGCTATTTCTAATTTTCGTTCATAATCTGTTTCAGACAATATAAAATTAGCAAATGTATCCATTTTATCCCCTCGCAATACTTTTTCTTATGTTTTAATTATATCCATTTTTATTATATTCTAAAAAAATATATAATTCAACAATATTACACAAATGTAATTTTCTTGTAATATTATTGAATTATTTTAATGTATCTATTGCCTTTCTTGCCAACTCATCACACCTATTATTAAATTCATTATCACTATGTCCTTTTACTTTTATAAATTCTACATTATGTTTTTTCGTTAATTCATACAATTCTTCCCATAATTCTTTATTTTTTACAGGTTCTTTGCTTGCATTTTTCCATCCATTTTTTTTCCAAGATTCTATCCATCTATTATTAAAAGCATTTACCACATATGCACTATCACTATATAATTTTACATTACATTTAAATTTTAGTATTTTTAAAGCTTCTACTACAGCAGTTAACTCCATTATATTATTAGTTGTATCTTTCATCGCTCCATATATTTCTTTTTTATTTTCTTTATACATAAGAATACTTCCCCAGCCTCCTGGTCCAGGATTTCCGTGAGCAAGCACCATCTGTATATATTATTACATCTTCCATTATTTCTAACATTCCTTTCTAAATGCACAAATTGTTTAAAAATTTTACAATATTTTATAAATATATTTGTAAAATAATATTTTTTATGATATTATATCAATAAATAATTATTATTACAATAAGGAGATAAAATATGAATAAGATACTGGGTGTTATTGCTGAATATAATCCATTTCATAATGGCCATTTATATCATTTAAATGAATCGAAAAAGTTTGTTGGAGCAGATTATACTGTTGCTGTTATGAGTGGTAACTTTGTTCAACGTGGTGATACTTCTTTAATAGATAAATGGTCTAAGGCTGAAATGGCAATACATAGTGGAGTAGATTTAGTTTTAGAGCTTCCTGCTGTATATAGTGTTTCAAGTGCTGAAAATTTTGCTGAGGGAAGTATAAAAACTCTAAATTCATTAAAAATAGTGGACTGCGTATCTTTTGGTTGTGAACTTGCTGATATCAATGTTTTAAATGAATGTGCTAAAGTTATACATGAAGAACCAAAAGCTTTTGTTTCATTATTAAACCACGAACTAAGTAAGGGATTTTCTTTTCCAAAAGCTAGAGAAAATGCTCTACTTATGTATTTAAATGATATTAGAACATATGCTAACGTTCTTTCTAGCCCTAATAATATTTTAGCAATTGAATATTTAAAAGCTCTTATGAAATATAATAGTTCTATGGCTCCTATTGGAATAAAAAGGACAAAAACCAACTATGATGATACAGAAATTGTAGATGGTTTTGCCAGTGCTACAGCAATTAGAAAAATCGCATATACAAATGATATTTGGAGTTTACGTGAAGTAATGCCAAAAACAAGTTTTGATATTATGTATGAATGTTTAAGATCTGGAAAGGCTGTTAGCAGTTTAAGTAAATTTCAAAGTGAAATTATTTATTTATTAAGAAGAATGAATTTATCTGAAATTGCTGAATTGCCTGATGTTTCTGAAGGATTAGAATATGCAATAAAAAATGCTGCTAATTCATGTAATACAGTAGAAGAATTTATTAACATAATAAAAAGCAAACGATATACTACTACTCGTTTAAAAAGAATTTTAGTATATGCTTTACTTGGAATTACTAAAAAGGATATTGACCTTTCAAGGAAGTTAACTCCATATATACGAGTTTTAGGATTTAATGATAAAGGTAAAGAATTACTTTCTGGTATATCTCATGCTAATCCAAAACTCGAAATCATAACTTCTATAAAAAGTTTCATGGAGTCTTCTGCTAATAGAAATTTAAAACTAATGTTACAAAAAGACATTTTTGCAACTGATGTTTATACTTTAGGATATAATTATGAATCTGTATCTGGATTAGATTATACTCATCCTATTGTATATGTTGAAAATACACAAGAAGAAACTGTTTAATCTTTATAAACTACATGAGTAAAGACAAGTAACTATAGTTGCTTGTCTTTATTTTATTTATATATTCATCTTAAAGTATAATTATAAATATATAATTAATTCTTGTTCCTTGCTGTCGAAGCCTCCAATTATGACTGTGCTGTATGTCGGCTTCTTCAATCGCACTCGCAACTATTGTTGCTCGTTTGGTCGCTGCGCGTCACTTCGAATTTTTAATTATATATTTATAATTATACTTTAAGATGAAAAGATATCATAAAAATTTTTATCATTTTTTTATATTTTTTTCTATGTAATTCCATGAATCCTTACACATATCTTCTATTCCTTTTTTCGCTGACCATCCAAGTTCAATTAATGCTTTTTCAGGGTTTGCATAACATTTGTCTATATCTCCTGCTCTTCTTTCTACAATTTTATATTTTACTGTTTTTTTAGTTGCTTTTTCAAATGCATTTACTATATCTAAAACACTATATCCATTTCCTGTTCCCAAATTATATATATACATTCCGCTTCTTTCTTTTTCTAATTTTTCTAATGCTTTTATATGACCTTTTGCTAAATCTACAACATGTATATAATCTCTTACACCAGTCCCATCTTTTGTATTATAATCATTTCCAAATATAGATAACTCATCTAATATTCCTGCTGCAACACGTACTATGTATGGCATTAAATTATTAGGTCTTCCTTGTGGTTCTTCCCCAATCAACCCACTTTCGTGTGCTCCAACAGGATTAAAATATCTAAGTATTGCAATATTCCATGTATTATCAGATTTATATAAATCTTGTAATATTTGCTCTATAAATAGTTTGCTTGTTCCATATGGATTAGTAGTTCCTCCTGTTTTACATTCTTCAGTAATTGGAACTTTCTCTGGTATGCCATAAACAGTAGCTGAAGAACTGAATATAAAAGTTTTAACATTATATTTTTTCATTACATCTAATAAAATTAGTGCTCCTGAAACATTATTTGTATAATACTCTATTGGCTTTTCTACAGATTCTCCAACTGCCTTAAATCCAGCAAAATTCATTACTGCTTCTATTTTATTCTCTTTAAAAACCTGTTCTAATTTTTCTTTGTCTAAATAATTTAGTTCATAAAATTTAAAATTTTTATTAGTAATTTTTTTTATGTTATCTAATACATTAGGTTTGCTATTTGAAAAATCGTCTACTATAACAACTTCTTTTCCTGAATTTAAAAGTTCTACTACTGTATGACTACCTATATATCCTGCTCCACCTGTAACTAAAATTGACATATTAATTCCTCCTTTATTCTTATCTATATAATTCTTTATATATTTCATAATCTCTTACAATTTTTCTTACATAACTATTTGTTTCTTTAAACGGTATATCTTCTATATTTGAACCATCTTTTTTTATAATTCCTTTTTCTATCCAAGTATTAAGATTACCAATGCCAGCATTATAGGCTGTTAATGCTAATAAATAGTTGTTTTTATATTCTTTCATTAAATTTGAAAAATACTTTACTCCCAGATTTATATTTATTTCTGGATTATAAAGTGATACATTTTCTTCATAGTCTAAATCCATTTTGTTTGCTATTTCTTTTGCTGTACTTTCCATTAACTGCATAAGTCCAATTGCATTACTTGTAGACTTAACATCTGAATTAAAATTGCTTTCAGCCTTTATGATAGCATAAATTAACATTTCATCTTGTTCATATTCTTTAGAATATTTACTTACATATTCTGAATATTTTATTGGATATATTTTTTTTAAGATTATATTTTGTACTTTTATTACATTAAATAATAGAATAAAAATTAAGATTATTACTACAATTATTGAAAGTACTTTAATAATGTTTTTTTTCAATATAATCTATCTCCCTTATTTTAATTTTTATTTTGCATCATACCAATTAGTTGCTTCTTGCAGTTCTACTAGCAATGGTACTTTAAGTTTTATAGCATTTTCCATAGATTCTTTTAATATTTTTCTAACTATTTCCTTTTCTTCTTGTAAAGTTTCTATTATTAATTCATCATGAATTTGCAATATAATCTTAGATTTCAAATTATTTTCCTCTAATTTGTTAAATACATCTATCATAGCAATTTTCATTATATCTGCAGCTGTTCCTTGTATTGGAGTATTCATTGCAACACGACTTCCAAATTGCCTTACCATATAACTGTTAGATTTTAATTCTGGTATATATCTTCTTCTTTTGAATAATGTTTCTACATACTCATTTTTCTTTGCTTCTTCAACAATATTATCCATAAACTCTTTTATTCCGTTGTATTTTTCTAAATATTGATTAATATATTCTTTAGCAATTTTTCTTGATACTCCAATTTGTTCTGCTAATCCAAAATCGCTTATTCCATAAACAATTCCAAAGTTTACTGCTTTTGCTTTTGATCTTTCTTCATGAGTTACCTCATCTAATGGTATATTAAATACTTTAGAAGCTGCTTGCTTATGAATATCTTCATTATTATTAAAAGCCTCTATCATATTTGTATCATTTGATATATGTGCTAAAACCCTTAATTCTATTTGTGAATAATCTGCATCTAGAAGTATTTTTCCAGTTTCTGCCTTAAATGCTTTTCTAATCTTCTTTCCCATTTCAACTTTTGTTGGTATATTTTGTAAATTAGGTTCTGTACTACTTATTCTTCCTGTTGCTGTAACTGTTTGGTGAAAATATGAATGGATTTTACTATCTTTTTTATTTATATATTGAATTAATCCTTCTACATATGTTGAATTTAATTTTACTAAACCTCTATATTCTAATATTTTTTCTATAATTGGATGTTCATTTTTTATTTTATCTAAAATATTTTCTTCCGTTGAATATCCATTTTTATTTTTCTTTCCATTTGGAAGTTTCAATTTTTCAAATAATAATTCTCCTAATTGTTTTGGTGAATTTATATTAAATTCACATCCAGCTATTTCATATATTTGTTTAGTTAACTCTTCAATTTGATGTTTTAGCATATTACCATATTCTATTAACTCATTTTTATCAACATATACACCTTGGTATTGCATATTTGCTAATACTTTTACAATTGGCATTTCTATTTTATTAAATAAATCTTCTGCATTATGTTGTTTTAACATTTTAGATGTTTCAATATACAATTTACTTATACAATATACTTTTATTGCATTTTCATATTCATCTTTTTTATTCTTATTTAATTCTGTATCTTTTGTCATATCAAATAAATTTAACTGCTCTTTTTCTTCTACAATTCCATTTTCCTCTAGATATTCATCTACATCTAATTCTAAGTATTGCATTGCTAATCCTTCAATTGTATATTTGGATGTTGTTGGGTTTAATAAATATGCAGCTATTTTTACATCAAATTCTAAATTATCCATTTGAATACCTAACTGTTTTAATAATATATAATCTCTTGATAATTCAAATCCATATAAATTAATATTTTTGTTTTCAAATATTTGTTTTAATATAGATATATTACTTGAATTTATTCTTATGAAATATATTGTATTATCTAATACTATACTTATACTGTTTATTTTTTTATTGATTATATTGGCATCATTATTATCTTGTTCTGTTCCTAAATAATAAAATAGCTGTTTTTTTTCTTCTATTTGCTTTATTATTTCAAAAAATTCATCATCTTCAACTTTTTTTAATTCGAATAAATTTTTTAATTCTCTCGATTCATTTCTACTATTTTCTTGTAGTGAAAATCTATCTATAAATCTATTAAATCTATATTTTTTAAATAATTCTAATACTTTTTTATTATCCCAATTTTGTATTTTCATTTCTTCTAAATTTTCTTCTATGGGTGCATTTGTATTAATTTCTCCTAGTTTTCTTGATATATAAGCTAATTCCTTATTTTCTATTAGCTTTTCTCTTGCTTTTCCTTTTATACTATCTGTTTGTTCTTCTATGCATTTATATAAATTATCTATTGTTTTATATTCTTTTATTAAATTGATTGCTGTCTTTTCTCCAATTCCTGGTACTCCTGGAATATTATCTGATGTATCTCCCATTAACCCTTTTACTTCTATTAGTTGCACTGGCTCTACACCATATTCTTCTATTACTTTTTTTCTATCAAAGTTATCTACTTCTGTTTTACCTGCTTTAGTTCTTGGAATTTGAATTGTTGTTTTATCAGTAGCTAACTGAAAATTATCTCTATCACCAGATACTATGGTTACTTCTAACTTATTTTTTTCTCCATATCTTGCTAATGTACCTACAATATCGTCACCTTCATACCCATCTTTTTCAATTATTTTTATTTTCATAGCTTCTAAGATTTCTTTTATTATAGGCATTTGTTCTGCCAGTTCTTGAGGCATTCCCTTTCTATTTGCTTTGTATTCTTTATACATTTCATGTCTTTTAGTTGGACCTTTTTTATCTAATGCTACTACCATATATTCTGGGTTTAAATCTTCCTGAATTTTAAACATTATATTTAAAAATCCATATACAGCATTAGTATATGTTCCATCTTCTGTCATTAACATTTTGCTTCCCATTATTCCATAAAATGCCCTATTTAAAATACTATTTCCATCAATTAATACAATTCTTGCCAATTTTAACTTTCTCCTTTACTAAGGTAAAATTTGTTCATATATCTTTTATTTATAAATGAATATATTTTTGCTATGCCTAACAGTATAACAACTGTTAATATATACCATACTCCAACGCTATAATGTTCGTTAATTGCAAAAAATACAACATTAGAAATTTCTGCTATAACTGTTAGTTGCAACAAAGAATTTATTGTTTTTGCCTTTAAATACATAAACGTAGGTATCAGCCACATTATATACCATGTTTGAAAATTTGTGATTATACAAAATATAAAAATTGCTAAAATAACATTATATTTTCTTATATAATTACTAAATCGCATTTTAAGAGTATTTTTAAATAATGTTATTATAATCAATGTTACATACATAATAATAAATATGTTTGTTGCTATTTTCGAAACAAAAAAACCTCGAGATGGTTTCATTGTTGGATACATAGCAATTATTAAATAAATAGATTTTGTTATTTTTTCTTGCTGAACTGATAATCCTTTTAATATTTCTATATTTCTTGCATATATTGAATAAAATATAATTACTGTTATTATAAAAATTAATGCAAGTGCAAAAGAGTATAAAATTTTTTTCCATGTTTTACAATCTTTATAATAATATAAAACAATAAATGGTGCTAATAATACAGTATAATATTTTAAAGTTGCTCCTAATGCTAGCATAATTACTGCTGGTACTATTTGTTTTTTCTTTCTTATAAAATATAGTGCCATTAATATAAAAAATACTACTATAATATCATTATGTACATTTGAAAGTGCTTCAAACAATATTAAGGGATTTAATCCATAAATTAATACTATCTTTTTTTTGTTTATTATTTTACTTATAATATAACAATTTATGATATGTATTATTAAATTAAATATTTTAAAAATCATTAAGCATATTTCTAAACTGCCTCCAGACATGCTTGTTAAAGCTCTACATATTAATGGCCATAATGGTCCATAAACAATTGTTGTTTTTTCCCATATCTGTGGCATTTTTTCAATTATTTCATCATTTTTATCTATTAGCCCATCATTCTTTAATTGATTAATAGATGTGTAATATGGATTTACATTATAGTGTGATTCACTCCATCCTGTACTCATATAGTAATATATATCTGTACTTGTAAATGGTAACACTATTGTAAATATTGTGGATATAAGTATTATAAACAAAATTACACTTATCATATTTTTAAATATTTTATTAGATTGTTTTATTATATTAAAATATATAATACTTATTAATGAAAATAAAGTTGTAAAAAGTATTGCATTTATTTCTTTTATTTTTGTATCTTTTAACAAAAAATTAAATTCTGATTTAATATCAACTAACCCTTTTCCACTAAATATATATAGTATTGATGGAAATGCAAATACTATTACAGCAGCTATAAGAATATATTTTATTATATTTTTGTTTTTTATATATTCATTCATATTAGTTTGTTTGTTCCTTACTTTCTTCAAATAATGTATTTATAATTATTAAAGCACTTATAACTGTTATTCCTAAACTTCTATATGCAAAAAACATATGAATAAATGAATGTTGCTTTAACACACAATACCATATCATTGGAAATAATAATGTTGCTATAAATGGTATGCAATTAAATATGTTAGTTTTAAAATTAACATTCTTTTTTATATTTTTAAATGTTAAAGTTATAATATTTATTATTGCTACTATACATACCATATGTGACATATTTTCTGAAAAGAAATATCTTGCTCTTTTTAATATATCTATATAATTAAACGCTGTAATTCCCTCATTTTGTGGAACTTTTATTCTATATATTACTTGTTCTATTGATTGTTGTATTATATCTTTATTAAATATTACTTGAATCAATATCCATTTTACTCCCCATGTAATAGCATATCCTAAAGTCCATAATGCTCCAATTTTTAAAATTTCTATTACATAATCTTTTACGTTTATATCTTCTTTATTTTTTTGCATTAATAAAAAGTATATTGTAGCGGTTATTCCAAGAGTAATAACTGGTGCTGTTAATAAATCTATATAGTTTGTTATTGAACCTACTATGAAGAAAAACAATCCATATCTTTTCATTTTATTATATCTTAACAATAAAATAATTGAAGCAATAATTGCAATTATATAAACTGTTATTTCATTAAATGATTGAGTTACTACAAGTAAATTCATACTAAATAGTCCTACTATATAAATTATTGCTGTTACTATATTTATTTTCTTATATATTAAATATAGTAATACTAATGTTAGAATAATTGTTATTATAAATATAACTATTCTTATTACGCTATAATCGCAAAGTAATAATAGTGGTCTTAAAAACACTAAATATCCATGCCAGTATCTTGAATATTCGTATGAATCTTCTATTTTTTCGCCATGCATTAATGCATATAATTCTTTTGTTTGATATAAATCTCCATTCTCAGCATTTTTGTAATTTTCGTTTGCTCCTAAATTTCCGTTTGCTATCTCCATATACTATTTTAGTTTGTCCTGGAATGTAATTTTTTCTTGCAAGCATAAAACTTTCAAATGGATTTTTGTTATCAATTGAATATGCTGTATTTATCATTAATGCATCTGTAAACGTAAAAATACATTCAGTTTTATATTTCAAATCATAAAATGCTTTCTCCCCTTGACTTTGCAATGTTTCTGAGCTTTTTATTACATTATCTTTTATCGCACTTGATGGTATTAAGCTTGTTATTTGTAATAGTGTTAAATATGTTACAATTAATAATATGGTTATTATTACATATAAAGCTACATTTTTAACGTTTTTCATAGTAACTCTCCTTCTAATTTTTCTTTCGTTTTGCTTAATATTACATTTCAAAATTCACGTTTAATATATCACATTACTTTTAAAAAGTCTAGTTGATATCTGTAATTTCATTTAAAGGAATATTGGCTCCATTCATTAAAATTATAAGCTTATTGTTTACATCAATTTTCCTTATTTTTCCTATTACTGTTTGATATTTTCCACCTTGTTTTTTATTATCTGGAACAAAATATGTAATCGCAACTCTCTCATCTTTTGGTGTAGCTAATAACTTCTTATATATATTATTTTTAAATTCTTCATCTAACTCCTTTTTTTCTTCTGTGTATCTTGCTGTTTCATATACTGCATCTTCATATCCTACAAGTGCTGAAAATGGTGCAAACTGCGCAGCCCTCTCTTCTAAACTCATTTGTTTATGTACTTTAGATACATGATGTTCTAAATTTATAATATCATCATATTTATGTAAGTTATTCATATCTTTCTCCTTTTACTTAGCATGTCCACCAATTTGTATATTTCTTTTACATGTTGTTGCTCCTTCTTCTAAGTTCATTCCTTTAATTATTGCATTTTTTCCATATTTATTTTTTATATCAATAATTGTTTTTTGAATTTTTTGTTCTTTTTGTAACTTTTCTTCTTGATATTTTTGTTCTTTATAATCAGTAAATAAAGTTATTTGCTCATATTGTTTAGTAGTATTTTCATCTGTTATATTAGAGAGATTTCCAACACATATATTTATTTTTCTTATTAATAAATTATTGTTTACTATATTATCATATAATTTTATAAATCCATCCATTATTTGTCTAGTTGATGATGTTTTATATTCTAGCCTAAAAGTTCCATGTGCTGGTTTTGGCATATTTCTTCCATATCTGTCTTTTTCAATTTCTCCATTATATAGTCTACTATAGCTTTCACTTTGTAAGTTTTGTGTATCATAAATTATATCTAATACTAGTTGATCTGTTATATATTGTTTTTCTACCATTTCTAGTACTAGTAATTCTACCATTTCTTTAACAATTAATCTTGTTTTATTAGAATCATATGGACAGTGTAATACTTGACCTGAACTCAAACTTTTAGATTCAGGCACATAATTTTTTATGCTTTGTATTGTTGTGCTTTCCCATCCCCAACTATGGTCAATTAGTAATTCTGCATTTACTCCAAACTCATTATATAGCAATTCTTCGTTTTTAATAGAACATCTTGCAATATCTCCCATGGTATATATATTATATTTTTCTAGCCTTTTTGCATATCCTTTTCCTACTCTCCAAAAATCCGTAATTGGTCTATAATCCCAAAGCTTTTGTCTAAAACTTGTTTCGTCTAACTCAGCTATTCTTACTCCAAATTTATCTGGTTTAATATGTTTTGCTCCTATATCCATTGCTATTTTACATAAAAATAAGTTTGTGCCTATACCTGCAGTTGCTGTTATTCCCGTTTCTCTATATACATCCATAATCATCTTTGTTACTAATTGCTTTGCACTTAAATTATATAATTTTATATAATCTGTAATATCACAAAATACTTCATCTATAGAATATGGAAAAATATCTTGTGGAGAAACATATTTTAAATAAGTATTGTATATTTTAGTACTATAATCCATATAATAGCTCATTCGTGGTTGTGCTATTATATAGTCTAACTCTAGTAATGGATTTTTCTTTAATTCTATATCACTATATGACTTTCCACAAAATTCATTGTTTTGTATTTTCATTTTTCTATTTATATTAATTTCTTTAACTTTTTGTATCACTTCAAATAATCGTGCTCTTCCATGTATTCCATATGTTTTTAATGCAGGAGATACTGCAAGGCATATAGTTTTAGATGTTCTTGATTTATCTGCAACCACAAGATTAGTGGTTAATGGATCTAGTCCCATTTCTTTACATTCTACTGAAGCATAAAATGATTTTAAATCTATAGCAACATATATTTTATTCAATTATATCTCACCACCAAATGTTTTTTATATAATATATCATATAATTGAATAATTGTAAACAATTGTTTGGCATTTTAGATAAAGAAATAGAGTTTTGTTTTAAAACAAAAACTCCATTCATTTATCTAAATTTCTATACCCATATTTTTTTCCATTTCCCTTTTTATTCTTATAATATCTGTCTCCTTTAAACCGTACAATTTTTGATATTTCTGATGTTGATTTATTACCATTTTTTATTAATTCACATACATATTCTTTCTTTTTCATTTGCTCTATTGAAGTTTTTAGTTTATCTAGTCTTTCTAATCCAAGATAAACCATATCTTTATTATAAATTATCGAATTTAAAAATCTTATTGCTTCTTCCAATTGATTTGCTGTTACATATACTCTAATTAGTAAATCAACTTCCTCAAATGTTACTTTATCATACTTTATATCAATCATTTTCTTATATGCTTGTATATCACTACTTGTAATTTCTTTTAATTTTATCTTTTTTTCTATAATTTGAACTAATTTATTTGGATTATTACTATTTGTATTCTTTTGTAATGATACTCTTGGATTTGCTTCATCTTTTGTAAAACTTTCATCTATTTTTCTTCTTGCTTCATATTTTTGCATTAAATTTTGCCATCTTTCTTCACTCTCACGCATTAATTTCTGGAACTTATCTTCTTGAATTTGCTCTCCTTTCTTCCATAAATCATCGTCATACACTTTGGCTTTATTTACTAAATCTTCGTCCATTTGTTTTATATACCTGTATATCATTAATCTTTCTACACCTTCTTGTTCTGCCATTTGCTGTTTAGTTAATCTTCCTCTTATATATCCTAATATTCTTTTTTGTCTTTTAATTAATTCGAATTCTTTTGCATCTTGTTGTGCCTGTTTTACTAAATTTTCATCTATTTCTTTTATATGTCTTTGTATAGTTGTTTCTGATACTCCTTCTTGTTCTGCCATTTGCCCTTGTGTTAAATTTCCTCTTATATATCCCAATAACCTTTCTTGTTTTTTAATTAATTCAAATTCTTTTGCTTCTTGTTGTGCCTGTTTTACTAAATCTTCATCTATTTGTTTTATATGTTTTTGTATAGTTTTTTCTGATACTCCTTCTTGTTCTGCCATTTGCTCTTGTGTTAAATTTCCTCTTATATATCCCAATAACCTTTCTTGTTTTTGTATTCTTTTTAATTCTTTTGCTTCTTGTTGTGCTTGTTTTACTAAATCCTCATCTATTTCTTTTATATAGTCGTAAATTGTTCTTTCTGATACTCCTTCTTGTTCTGCCATTTGCTCTTGTGTTAAATTTCCTCTTATATATCCCAATAACCTTTCTTGTTTTTGTATTCTTTTTAATTCTTTTGCTTCTTGTTGTGCTTGTTTTACTAAATCCTCATCTATTTCTTTTATATAGTCGTAAATTGTTCTTTCTGATACTCCTTCTTGTTCTGCCATTTGTTTTTTAGTTAAACTGTCTATTATATATCCTAATATTCTTTTTTGTTTTTCTATTTTTTCTAATCCTTTTCCATTTTCTTCTATCTGTTTTAATAAATTTATTTTTCGTAATTTTGCCTTTTTTTTATAATTTTTTAATTTTTTACTTTCTTTTTTCGCTTGATTTACTAAATCTTCATTTATTTTTCTTTTTTTAGGCACATTCTCATCAGTTTCTTTTTTTAATTCTTTCAGTCTTTCATCGTATTTTTCCATTAAGCTTTGCCACTTTTCTTCTCTTTCACTCATTAATTGCTGAATTTTATTTTCTAATTCTTGCTCTGTTTTAACCCATTCATTTTCATCTTCTTTTTTAGCTCTATTTATTAGTTCTTTATCTATTTCTTTCATATAATTCCATATTGTTACTTTTGTTACGCCTTCTTGTTTAGCCATTTCTTCCCTTGTTAATTTTTGCCTTATATATCCTAATAATTTTCTTTGCCTTTCTATTTGTTCCATTTCCTTTGCATCTTGTTCTGCTTGTTTTAGTAATTCCTCATCTATTTCATTCTTTATATACTTCCATAATGTTACTTCTGTTATTTCTTCTTTTTTAGCAATTTCTTCTCGTGATAGATTTTGTCTTATATACCCTAATATTCTTTTCTGCTTTTCAATTCTTCTTAGTTCTTCTCCTTCGATTTTTGCCTGATTTATTAAATCAGCATCTATTTTTTCCATGTGTTTCCATATTGTTACTGCTGATACTCCTTTTTTTTCCGCCATTTGATTATACGATAAATTTTGTCTTATATAATTTAATAAATCTTCTTGTTTTATTTTTACTCTCAATTTTATAATACTCCCTTTTATAACTCCATTTTATATCCATCTTCTTTAACAAAAATATTATTTAATTTACGAACATTTAATTCTTCTCTTGTTTCATCTTTCATATGTGTTGCAATTATTGTTTTATTATATTTTTTTATAAGATATTCTAAATTATCTATTCCCATATGTGATTCATCTCCTACAATATTTGAACTGTCTGCAATTGTAATTTCACATTTATTTACAATATTTTCTACGCCTTTACATAAAGAAGAGTCTCCAGTAAACCCTAATTTATTATCTATTATATATCCGTAAGATGGCTTTTCATTTCCATGTATTACAGGAATTGGTTGAATCTTATAATTAATATTATTATTTTCTAAAACTTCATTTTCATCTAATTCTATAAATTGTATATATTCCATTATCTTTTCTAAAAGATTATAATCATATATTTTAAATAACTGTTTTATTTTATTTTCAATTGATATGGGTCCTATTATTGTTGTTTTCCTTGATACATTTTTTGCTTTGTACATATACATTAATAAAAATGGTATATCAGCTATATGGTCTCCATGCATATGTGTAATTAATATTTTATCTAATTTTTCTGGTATATGCTTACTATTTAATAATTGCTTTAGTGCTCCATTTGGCACATCAACAAGCATGTCCTCATTTAATAAAGTACATGCACTATTATATTTAGAATATATAGCTCCTGTTCCAATTAAATCTATTTTCATTTTTACCTCCACTTATAGTTAGTTTATTTTAATAGTTATACTATCATAAATCTTATATTTTTTCTATAAAAATGAAATAATTTATTGTATAAATATATCTACATAATAAACTATTTGTTTTACTAACTTTATTCAGATTAATGTTTACATAACATTTAGAATGTGATATACTATTACTCACTAAGGAGGTATTGTATATGAAAAAAAGGACACGTATTAACATGCTTTACACTGCTCATTTAATATCTAACTCAGTGACAACCGATTTAGATACTATTCTTGATGCAGAAAACATCAACTGCTATGCTGCAGCTCGGATGTTAACCTATCCTGATAAGAATAGGCTTTATTACTCGCCAGGCAGAATCTACAATCTGCGAAATGGAGGTAACGGAAGATTTTTAACAATGGAACTTGATGATTTAGAATTTATTCATAAATGCATTATGTTAGATAGTATTGCTCTAAATCAGTCTTGTACAAGAATTAACAGTTTTCATGATATTTATGAATATGATGGGTACCACTATTTTGCTTTATGCAAAAGTAAAATAGTCCTTCCCAAGTACGTTAATCTTCAGTCAAAAGAAGATTGGCATTTTATCTTCCGTCTCCCTGGTGGCGTATGGCTTCATAAGCCAGGTTTCGAGCAATCCATTGATGCTATAGATTGGGTTGAAGAAGGTAAATGCTTTGAAAGTACAGCATTCAGTCCCTTATTCAATTTCAGTTTGCCTGTAGAAGTAACCTGCTTTGAGAATATGTTTTATAGGCTTGATAACAAGTATGCATTAGGTCTGCCGAGAGATGATTTTTAAGTCCTTTATCGAAAATATTCTTTAATTAGTTTATTTCGGTTTAAAATCATTCCTCAATCTAAAAGGCACAACATGATATTAGAACAATCGTGTTGTGCCTTTTGCTTTAAGATTTTTTATTACTTTATCAATTTTATTTTTTCGCATTTTAGTATCCATTCTCAATTCTTCTATTTTATACATTTCTATTAGCTTGTATATATCTTCATAAGTAACATTTTGTTTATTGTTCTAAATATCCCATAACAATACAAAGAGCAATTATTATTGCAAAAGCTATTGCTCCAAATATTGCTATATGCATTTGTTGTTTATGTTCTAGTTCCATATTTTTTCTTTTTTCTTCTTGCTTTATTTGATACCTTGTTTTTTTAGGTGGTTTATTAGATTTTATGTCCATATTTTTATCTATAATTTTTTCAATATCTGCTTCAATGCTTGCTTCTTTATTTTTAAAATTAAAATTTAATTTCATACAATTCTCCTTCTAGCTTCAAGCTTATATGATTAGTATTTGTATTTATATTATAGGAAAATTCTCTGAATTTCCTATAATATAAATACATTTCACACAAATTTTATTTCATAAAATTGGGCGAGCGAACAAAGACGCGGACTTTAAAATGTTTTAAATAGTGTAAATGTTATTAATGTCCGCTTTTGTTCTTAGTCTGTATCATTTTTTCAATTTTAGTTTTTCGTATTTTTGTATCTGTTCTTAATTCTTCTATTTCATTATTATACATTTCTATTAATTTGTCTAAGTCTTCATTAGAAATATTTTTTTCGTTAAGTTCCATATTATCATACAATTTTTTTAATTCTTTTAGTCTTTTTTCTTCTTCGTTTTCACTAATTACTATATTTTCTATGAAGTTATTCTTATCTTTATTTTTATTTAGTATTTCCTTGCTTTCATTCTTTTTAAAAAATTTGTTTAAAAATTTTTTTACCTTTTCAAATACTGTTTCATTATATCTTATTAATCCCTTATTCACCTTATATTTGTTTCCTTCCCCAGATTACTTGCTTCTATTTCCAATTTCTTTGCTTGATTATTTATGTTTCTTTCTTCTTTAGCTTCATTTCTTTTATTTCTTAATATTTCTAATTTTTCATCTCTTTTTAAAATGTTTATAATTTCTTTTAAAGATTTAGCTTTTATTACTCCTTCTTTATCTTTTAATTTTACTTCTTCTACTGGCATTTCTTTATTTGTAACTTTTTTAGCCAATCCTAAAGCACACAATATCCCAATAATACCACAAAAATTTGAATATTGATTTTTATTTTGCCTATCTATTTGAATTATATAGCCTTTTACCTCTTCTTCATTAATATCTTCGCTTTTCTCTTCTATTGCTTTTTTCCAAGCTTCTTCATATATCTTTTCAGCATCAATTGGTAACATCCTAGCATAATCAGGAAATTCTACAGCTTTCTCCATTGGTAATAAGTAAAATGGAGTAAGATTATAATTATCAAATGATGGCGCTTCCTCTTCATTAACAATAACATCTATATTAGTTAAATCTACAAAATAGTATTCACCATCAATTTGCACTACATTCCAAGTATGTTCTATTCCTTGTACTTTAACAGATTCTACTCCAGCTTCATTAAATAAAGCTTGTGCATATCTAGTATAGCCATTACATACTCCTTTTTCTTCCATCACACTATAATATAAGCATTCACCCCAACCTTTTATTATTTCTTCTTCACCATAATTATTATCGTCAATTAAATCGTCATCATACTCCATATGACTCACAACATATTCACTTAATACTTTTATTTTTTCTTCTTCAGACATATCTTCTGTTATTACATCCGAAACAATCTCTTTTAATTTATACTTTATTCCTAAACTCTTTTGTGTAAATGGATGTTTAATTTCATGTATTTCACAATATTCAAATAATTCATCTGAACACATTCCTGCATTATTAACTTCAAATCCAACTATTTCTTTTAGATTAGGTAATGATTCTACTGTTTCTAATAACTTTTCTGAGCTTATACAATTCAAAAAGCTAATATTTAAAACTTCAATATTACTTCCATTAATTGCACTTATATCTTGCATAAAACAATTTGGATCACGAGCCATTCCTTTATGATTTACAGGAAATGGCTCAGAAATCATATCTATTCTTTCTTGAAAATCTTTATAAATTAATGCATTTATATCATAAAATTTACAAACTGGAAGCCCAAATGAAAGTTGTTTTAGGTTATTAAGCCCTTTTAATCCTTCTAAATTAGTTTCTTGTGATTCTGCTGTAATAGATAATTTTTCTAAAAAAGGGCACATAGTAAAATCAAATTTATCAATATAATCAATACCTGTTTGTCCATCAATAATAATATTTTTTAAAGAATATGATTTAAATGATATTTCTTCATCTTCCAAAAAAATTATTTGAGGATTTACCAATATTAGTGTTTCTAGATTTGGCATTTGTGAAAATTCGTCTTCTTGTAAATATGCCTCATATAACCATAATTTTTTGCAAGCACTATAGTCTAAATTTTTAATTTTATTATTAGGATTCCAAAGGTAAATATCTTTTGTATTTCCTTTCTTATATTCATTACATACAGAACAATTATTAAATTTTAAGTCTAATTTTTCATGTTTATCAAAATCATCTTTTAGCGCATCAACCGCAAACTCATATCCGTTTTCTTTATAATCTATATATTTTTTTCCATTATATGTTGCAAATAAATCCTGTGTATATTTTGAATCATATATGTATAAATTTTCTAAAGTTATATCTGATATTTCTAAATTATATAAAGTTCCAGATACATCACTTCTGTCACTTAATTCAATGCTTACATTCGTTCCATCTATTACAATACTAGAAATAAATTCGTCCATTGTTCCATCTAAAATAAGATTATTTGTTTCAAAACATCTTACTAATTTTTCTTTCAATTCCTTTATTTCTTCATTTTCTATTAAGTCAATTTCATTTTCTTCGCTACTTAGATTTTTTATGTTATTTTCTTGTTCTTCAATACTTATATTTTCTGGTATATTATTACTATATCCATGAATTTCTCTTCCACAACCTGATACATTAAGGGTTAATACCCCTGCTGCTATTAATGTTTTTATTCCAATCTTACTTTTATATGTCATTTTTTGTTACTCCTATATAACTTTTATTTTCCAATTTTAAAAAATTTTTTTATTTTATTAATAAATTTAGTAAAAAATCCTTCTTTATATTCTACTAAAGCTTTTGATATAACATTTTCTTTTTGTTCAGAATGCTTAAATAAATTATCAGGACTAAATTTTTCTTTTTCTATTTTAGTATTATTAATATATATATCCTTCAAATTTTCTTTTTCTAATTGATTATTACACCAATATTGTAAGTTAATAGCTGAAATTAGTACTAATCCTTCATATGAAATATCTTGATTGGATATAGGTTTATTAGCCTCATATATTGGATTATAATTAATATCTCGTTCTTCTTTTAATGTATTATAAATGGCTTTAGGTATTTTATTTACATATCTTTCTCCTAATGCATTTATTAAACTATAAACTTCTGAATATGCTTGTGGAATTTTAGCAACATTTATCATTTTATCTCCTATCTTTCTTCCGATTCTTTTGTATTTTCTAAATTATTTTGAAATTCCTTTCTTTTATTTTTAGTTACAACAATATTTGTAACTGTTTTAATATCTTCATGTGTTACAATAGATTTTGAAGTTTCAATTACTGAATTTATTAATGCAGGTTCATTTTCTTCTTTATTTGTATCACGAGCTTGTTTTTCCCTTAAATATCTTTCTTTAAATTCTTTATAGTAACTATAATTACCACAATATATACTTTCTTGATTATAATCGAAAACATAATCTGTATCTATAACCACAAGCTCTCCTGCGTCTAATATATTCACTTGTTCTTCATCTTCATTTTCAATAAAACTTTTAGCCTCAGCTGCTCCCTTTAATTCTTGTCCATTTATATTATATATACCCGTATTGGGTTTCAATAACCTTCCTACATTTTCTTTTCTAACATCCGTCCATCTAACTCCTCTGTCACACATTTCGCAATATATTTTATATAATTCTTCTTTTATTTGCTCCTCAGTTAATCCATCATACCAATTTTTATCAACTAAATCTTGTACTTCTATACATATTTTTTCGTCATTGTCTCCTATTTCACGTCTAAAAAGTGGTTGAATAATTCTTTCGTCATTTTTTATTTTAAGTGAACTTCTTGGATTTCCAATTTTAAATACGTATTCCCCAATTTTAATTGTTTTACTATAAGCTCCTGAACCATAAATCTGCATTTTGTCTGGGGTTAACTTTTGGTCTTTCAATATTTCTTTCGCTATTCTACATATTACCCATTGTAAATTAGTATCTTTAATATTTTGAAACGTTTGCCCTAATATTGTTTCTACATCTTGTTTTTTTATATCAACATCTAGTTCTGAATATAAATTTATTAACTCCATTGTCTCTTCTGGTTTTATATTACTTGATATAACATCGTAATACTCACCTAGTTTTTCATTAATTTTACTTTTATCTCTAAAAAATGACTTTATTAATAGAAGTTCTTTAACAGAATAATATTTTTGTTTAGTATCTCCATTCCCATCATACTGATTTGCTTCTAATATTTTATCAAATTGCTGAATAATTACATCTTCCATAGCATCTCTAGCATTTTGAATCTCGTTAGAATTTTGTTGTGGCATTGTTTTTAATAATTTATCCATCTCTGCAAGCAAACTTAAAATTTCATCTCCATGTGATTCAATAGTTTGCATCAACATTTTAGTTGGATTTTGTAATATTACATCTTCAATTTTATCTTTTAATCCATTTTCTTTCCTTAGAAGTCTTTCAATAAATTTTCCATATTCAAACTTTCCATATAAAAGTTCAGAAAAATTTGAATCTATAACTTTTCTTCCTTCTTCTGTTGAATTTAAAATAGAAATTAAAACTTCTCTATTCCAGTCATTTACATTTGTTTCTTTAACAATTGCTTTCCAATTATTTATTATTAAATATTGATTTTCTTCATTTACTTCTCTTAATATGTACTCATCAATACTAAAACCACGTTTCATTACTTTATCAAAATTTTCTAGAAAAATCTTTTTGAATTGTGGATTATTCTTTGCAATATTCCAATTTTTTCCTATATGCAATGCATCTATATTATCTACTACTATTTTTTCATTCCCATCATTTATAGTTTTCATTATAAAAGGTTCTAATAAATGACTAGGAAAAAACACTGAGGATATAATATCTCTATAATCGTCAATAGGATTTATAATGGACTGTAAAAAAATATCATCCAAAGTATTCCATTTTTCCATTTTTATCGTATCGTCTGCTGGTATCATACCTTCTCCTTCTTCCTATAATATTTCTTTTGTTTATATTACATTCTTTCTTTTAATTTTGATAAATTCTTAGATAAGCTTATTACTTCTATAGGTATTTCTATCAATTTATTATCCACTGCTACGTAATTTACAATTTTTATATTACTTATATCTATTGCATTTTCTAATTCTTTTATAACATAATGAAGTTGTACACAGTGAGGAGATTTATCTACTGTAGCAAAAATTAATTCTTTTATTTTTCCTCTTGCAATCATTCCTATTATTTTAGTTACTACCATATTTAAGTGTTCTTTTTCTAAACAGACATCATAAATATTGTTAGAAATTTCTTCTAATTCTTTATATGCCTTAGATTGCATATTTTTGAAACAGTTTCCTACAATAATCATTGTTTCGTATACATCAAAACAATTTGTTTTCAATAAATCTTTCATTTTACTTTCTCCTTTATTGTATTATTTAATTTTTTATATCTAATACTTTTAATTTGTACTATTTACTATCTTCTACTTTTTTTCTTTTTAATATATCATATCTAAATATTGCTATTGTAGTAGAAATAAATACAAATGCAGATGAAATTGAAGCAGTATATGCATTTATTATTAAATCATATATTGTCCACAATAAAGATTGTACAAGATTTAGCTTTCTTATTGTTTTCATGTTTCTACCAGCAATTATTAATGCATAAGTTATACCACAACAAATTGCCATAAGACTATATATATTATTATATGTAAATATCCCACCAATTAATGTTACTACAATAAATGCAACTGTTAAGTATTTAGGTACATTTAAATCTTTTTTAGCATATATGTAAGCTACTACTGTAATAACTAATCCTATAATTTGAGTTATTGTTCCAGAATATGCATTTAGCAATGAAAAATTAAGTCCATAAAATACTTTTGCTAATATATTTAAAATCAAATACAGTTTCCTTTTTTCCTTTACTTGTATTGCTACTATCATTATTATAGATGCAATAAGACCTGTTATTTGTGCAAAAATTTCCATTTTATTATTCTCCAATACATAAATTTTCTAATATTCCAATAGTTTCCTGATAATCTTTAGCTATAAATACTTGATTAGGTGCTAAATTTCTATAAAAATTATTTACTAAGTCTTGTTCGCTTGCTTTTGTTGCTCCCATTATTCCTATTATCTTTTTCATAGATTCCTCCTATAATTTTTCTTTGTCTATCTTCTTTTGATACCTTTCCTCTTCTCAACTATTCCTATTTAGCTGTCAAAAATTGTGTGTCCTGTCATTACTCCTTAAAACAGTTGGTTTTTTAGTATTTATAAGCAATTTTTCTTTGTAATCGCTTTATTTTCAAGGGTATTCAAAAATCTGTGAAACACTTTATATAAGTGTGTTCTTTAACTTTGTGGTTATTAATTATACCCTCCTATAAATTACTTTAATTTTTTTATATCTTCTCCCATTATTTCTAAATAATCTTTTTCGGCTTGTGTTAAGTGAGATTTCATATATTTGTCATATTCTTGATGTGCTTTTTCCAATGCCTTTTCATGAGATATTGTTCCTGCTCCATTCAAAATATCTTTATGTGTCATTGTTAAAAATCCATCTAATTCTTTTATCCAATCTTTCATTGTCATTGGATTCATATTTAATGCATTAATTTCTGCCACATCTAAATATGCAGATACCATCCTATTCAATAAATCTAATTCTTTTTCTGATAAATAATTTTTGGCAATCTCTGTTTCTGCTTTTGTAGGACTATTTCCTTTAAAATTTGTTAATCCAATATTTTCTTTTTTACTATCTACTCTATTGAAAATCACTTCTGCTGCAGTGTTTCCATGAACTGCATAGTGCCTCTTGTTTTGAACTGTCTTAAAAAATTCTTTTGTTTTTTCATCTCTTGCATCATAGTCAACACTTGTAGCATAGATATCTAATACTTTTCTCCAAAATACTTTTTCTGATGAACGAATATCTCTAATTTTTTCTAGTACTTCTTCAAAATATACTCCGCCACCATTATTTTTAAATCTATCGACATTCAAGTTATAGCCTTTAATTAAATATTCTTTTATTAATTTATTTGCCCATATCCTAAATTGAGTACCACGAATTGACTTTACTCTATATCCTACTGCTATTATTAGGTCTAAATTATAAAATTTTGTTTTATAGTTTTTACCATCTGAAGCAGTTGTCAAGTTTTCCTTGACAACTGAATTTTCATCCAGTTCTTTTTCTCGAAAAATATTTTTTATATGTAAACTTATATTTTGCTTTGTTGTATCAAATAATTCAGCCATAGCATTTTGTGTTAGCCAGACATTTTCATCTTCAAGTCTAACTTCTATTTTAACTTGTCCATCATCAGTTGTATACATTATAATTCCATTATTATTTTCCATTAACTTATTGTCCAAACACCCTCCTCCTTATTATTGGTTTTATTATTCATCTTTTTATCTCATATATATTATAAGTTATCCTACTATCTATCTAAAATATATTTTTCGTCATCTTTTTTAAATCCAAATTTTTCATATAACTTTATTGCATAAGGATTAATGGCATCAAGTTCAATTTTTTGGCACTCAATCTTTTCAAGGAAATCTAATATCTTTTGCATTAATATATTTTGTATTCCTTTACGTCTATAATCTTCCTCTGTATATACACTTGTTATATACGCTTTTCTGCCATTAAGAAATAAAGCAGACGGTACCATCTGATGAATAACCACTCCATTACTTGCAACTGTTCTACTATTACTTTTGTCAATTGCTATGAAAAAATAAATAGTTTTATTTAGTTCTTCTAATAATACTTTTTTTATATTTTTTCTTGCTAGTTCTTCATTTTTTAATATTAATCCATCCCTATTACAAGTATATATATTTTGTTTTATCTTTAAATCTACTAATGCATCTATATCATTTGCATCGGCTTTTTTATATATTAATTCCATTTTCTATTTTTCCTTTCACTATTTTATATTTTCATTCAATTTTTTTGCTTTCTCCAAGTCTTTTTTTATGTGGCAATTATATCTACTTTCCTCTGAAAAAATGCATCCACAATATTTTTGCATATATAAACCTAATTCTCTTGCTTTTGCTTGTCCTTGTCTAAAACCTACTCTAAAGTCTCTATATAAAAATTTTATTCCATAAATATTTGCTAATTCTTCTCCAATCTTTTTTATTTCATCATGATTTTGGTATATACTTACTAATAATGTTGTTGAGAATGCATCATATCCATTTTCTTTAGCATATTTTGCAGTTTGTTCTAGTCTTACTCTATAACAGTAATTAGTACATCTATTTTGCAAATCCTCTATTACATTTTTACAAAATGAATCTAAACCATATTCTTCCTCAAAAATAGCTTCTATACCTATATTTTTTGTATATTCCTTTAAGCAATCTCTTCTTGCTTTATACTCTGTATATGGATGAATATTTGGATTATACCAATAAACAACTGGTTTTATATTTTCTTCATTTAACGCATCTATACAATATACACTACATGGTGCACAACATGTATGTAATAATAATTTCATTCTTTTCCTCTTTTCTATTTATATTTTAATATTCCACCTGACTTATTTTCATAAATTATTTCAGAATTTTGAAACATTTTATCTTTCATCTTATTATATATATCACTTTTTTTAAAATAAACTATATAGTCTACATTATTTATTTTTTGTGGCAATAAATATACTTTTAAATTAAGCTTATTTTGTCCTTTCGAATATCTTTTTAACGATTCTTCATTGTTTACATATCTAAGTAAAGCATATGACCAATAATATGCTTTATGGTCTGCTACTATTTCTATACTAGAATTGTAATCCAAGTTTTTTTCTACATATTCTAATATTTCTATTTCTTCTTGATTAAATTGAGGCTGTTTTTTCGTTAAAATTGTTTTATTTGCTCCATATATTTCCATAACAGATAATATATTTTCATCTTTGTTTTCTAATACATCTTCCATTTTTGTATCTGTAAATATTACATAAACACATAATATTAAAATATATACTGTAACTAGCACCTTCGATATATATTTACCCTTAAATGAAATTAGTGCTTTGTAGTTACAATACATTAACATTATCCATAATGCAAAATAATTTTTAGATAAATAATACATAGAAACTTTTCCTAATTTATGTCCTACAAATAAAATCTCTATAAATAGCACTGTACATATAATCATTATAGTTATTAGTTTATTTTCTTTTATCTTTTTTATCATTATATATAGTGTTAGCGGAATTAACAATATCATGTTTGAGTATATATTAATATATATATATCCTGGTGCTGAAAAAGCACTATTTACAATGTGCGAAGAATAATTCATAACTGCATTTGTATTAAGTTTTTTCTTTATAAATATCGAATATAATTCTGGTGCTAAATGATATACATATCCTAAAATAAATGGAATAATTAATGTTGTAAATAATATTAATATAAGCTTTTTTGTTACTATCTTTTTAGTTTTTATATAATTTTGTATACAAAAATATATCCATAATGCTGGGTATATAAATGGAACAAACATAAAGTACGAACAAAATACACCAAAATTTAGCAAGCTAATTATTGAAATTAAATATTTTAATTCTATATTTTCTTTCTCATAGTAATCTATAACATCAATTATTGAACATATAATAAGTAATCCCATACTCATATATTCAAAACCAAATAGGAAACTATTTAATGGGTATGCCATTATGCATAACAAAGAAACTATTAATGCAAATACTTCATGTTCTTTCTTTTTAGCAAACTTATTTATTAAACAATAAAATGACACACCAGTTAAAAATAATACAAAAATTCCAAAACATACAAATACATTGTAACATTCTATAGCATTCAATTCTGGACACAATGCTTTCATTAGTAATCCTGAATTTACATATGATGCTGTTTTTCTTGTACTAAATGAACCATATATTATATCTTTTTCAGAATTTGCAAGTAATGCTGAAGATTCTGCAAACATCCTAGATGTTAAATAATGAACTGATGGGTCACTGGTTTCATATTTTACATTAAATGGAAATCCGAAATTTATAAGCGAAACTACGATTACTACTATTCCTATTAAACATATACTTAATAAATGTGCTTTATTAAATGTAAATTTTTGAATTTGTTTTTTTCCTATTATTAATACCAAAAAAATTCCTGTAACTATTATATTTATTATGGTTAGTAATAATAAAGTTATTGGTATTGTAAAAAATGTTAATATATAACAAATTAATGTATTATAGCAAAATAACAATACTATTGAAATACAAATACAATTAATTATATTAATTGCATTTTTTGACTTTTTTACTAATACAAAACTAATTAATAACATTAATACTGAAATTAAATATAGTATTCCCATATTTTTCTCCTACTTCATTTCTATTTTTAGATGTTTGTATGCATCTGGCATAGCAATCCTACCCCTTGGAGTTCTTGACAAAAATCCTATTTGAATTAAATATGGTTCATATAAATCTTCTATAGTTTCTACCTCTTCTCCTATTGTTGCAGACAATGTTTCTAGTCCAACAGGTCCTCCATTATATCTGTGAATTATAGTTTCTAATATATTTCTATCTGTTTCATCTAGTCCTAATTCATCTATTTCTAATTTATTTAATGCAATTTTTGCAATTTCTAATGTTATATTTCCATTTCCTAAAACCATAGCATAGTCTCTTATTCTTTTTAAAATTCTATTGGCTATTCTAGGTGTACCTCTAGATCTACTTGCAATCTCTAACATTGCATCTCTATCTATCTTTACATTTAATATTTGAGCAGATCTTTTAACAATTAATTCTAATTGCTCTTTTGTATATAATTCTAATTTGCACACAATTCCAAATCTATCTCTTAATGGAGTAGTCAGTGAACCTGCTTTAGTAGTCGCTCCTATTAGTGTAAATTTAGGAAGATCTAATCTAATCGCTCTTGCACTTGTTCCTTTTCCTATTACAATATCTAATGTAAAATCTTCCATTGCAGGATATAGTATTTCTTCTATATTTTTATTTAATCTATGTATTTCATCTATAAACAAGACATCATCTTTGTTTAAGCTTGTAAGAATGGATGCTAAATCTCCTTGCTTTTCTATTGCAGGTCCTGATGTTATTTTTATGTTGGATTCCATTTCATTAGAAATTATATTAGAAAGTGTTGTTTTTCCTAATCCTGGTGGTCCATATAATAATACATGATCTAATGCTTCTCCTCTTTTTTTGGCAGCTTCTATATATACTTTCATACTTTCTTTTACTCTATCTTGTCCAATATATTCACTTAGTTTTTTGGGTCTAAGAGTATTTTCTATTCTTTCTTCCTCAATATTTTCTATTTCTGGAGAAGTTAATTTGTTCTCATCCATTATTGTTATCAATCCTTCCTCATGGTACAACTTTAGTTAAAATAATTAATTGATTATTTCTACATTATATCCTATAAATAATCCTGTTTCTATTACTCCTACAATTTGCTTTAATTCTTTTTCAAGTGTAGATGTTATGTTGTTAAACTTTACATCTAAAACCATATTATTATTTTCTGTTATTATTGGTCCATCTTTTCCTTTTCCTGTTCTTAATACAATGCTTGTTGCTCCTAGCTCTCTTAACTTTTCTTTCACATAGTTAATTGAAGTTGGATAACATTCAACAGGAATTGGAAATTTATCACATAAATTATTTACAAATTTAGATTCGTCTACTAATATATATGTTATTTTAGAATTTGCTATATTTAGCTTTTCTTTAAACATTGCTGCTCCTCTTCCCTTTACAAGCCAATTATTTTTATTAACCTCGTCTGCTCCATCAAATGACCAATCTGGTTTCTCTTTAATAAGAGTTGTAGTTGGAATATCTAAATATGCACATAATAATTCTATTTCATGCGAAGTAGGTATTGCTTTTATTTTTAATCCTTCTTCTTTTATTCTTTTTGATATTTCGATTACTGCTAAATATGATGTTGAACCAGAACCGAATCCTATTGTTTGCCCATCTTTAACATAAGATGCAATTTTTTTTGCTACTTTTTGCTTTTCTTCTAAATTTTTTATTTCTCCATACTCCATTTTTTCAATTATATCTTTATCCCATTTCATATTATTTTCTTCCTTTCTTGTTAACATTTTGCTTTTCTTTATTATATATTAACCTACATTTTATAGCAACATATTACAGCAAAAAAACTATACGTTTTTTGTATAGTTTTTTATCCTATTATTCATATTTTAGGGTCTATTTTCTTTTAAATATGGATATCCTCCATTTACATTGTTATCTTGTTCCCATAT
>CAOJKP010000014.1 GCA_948438085.1 uncultured Clostridium sp.
TCCCAAGTTGCCTAGTACCTAGTCAAAAAATGTCCAATTTTTTGGGTTCAGTACAGTTAGAGGAATTAAGTAAGTTAATTAATTTTATACAAACAGAATATATTAGTTTTACAAAAGAATGGGAAAATAGTGATTATTATTCAAAAATAAACTTGAGAAGTACATTAGTTTGTGATGTACTAGAAAATAAAATGTTTTTAGATGCAATTATTAATTATAGGGAATTTATTAATGAAAATAATATACAATTAGTGATGGATTTTATGCAATTTAGTACTGAAAATTCTAAGGTTAATATTAGAACAAAAGCCAAAAACTCTATAGAGTATAAAATAAAAAATTATATGGAAAATCATGAAAATGGAAAGGTACCAATTAATAAATGCTTTAATGATTTATTTGGAATAAGAATTATCTGCAAAGATAAACTTACTTATGAGAAAATTGCAGATTTAATAAACAATCAATATAGTAATTTAAAGTGTATTGATTCTTCGAAAAAAGACTACAAAGCAACACATATATATTTTAAAAAGGATAATTTTAGTTTTCAATGGGAATTACAAGTGTGGAATAAGGAAGATGAGATAAATAATATAGAATCACATGAGAAATATAAGCAAGATTATGTTAAATGGGAAAATGAAAATAAAGGAGGAAGTAATTGATGATAACACATTTTATATTTATGAGTAGTTCATATTCACTAGGAACAAGAATTGCACTTGATTTTATAGTTAAAGAAGCCAGTATACAGGAAGAACTTAGAAAAAATTTGAATAGAATTATTACAGAATGTGGTAGAGATGTATCTATTTCAACTCATATGATACAGTCAGAAGATGAAACATGGTTATCTGTTTGTAAAGCAGACCACTTTTTTAAAGATGTTAAAGTAATAGAAGATGTAGATACATTTATTGATTTAATTCAAAAAGATAGAAAACTACAAGGAATAGATGTTGCAAAATACATTTTATCCAAAATTACATGTACTCAATTAAAATTACAAAAGTTAGTTTATTTATGCTTTGCAAATTATTTGTGTGATACAGGAAAAACATTATTTACAGATAAAATTTATGCTTTTAAGTATGGACCAGTTGTAGATACAGTATATAAAAAATACAAGGAATATGGATATGAGGCAATTGAAGAAGAAAAAGGCGATATTGATAATGAAGGCATATATGAAATGCCAGCCAAAAGTAGAATATTATTTGCTGAAGATGGAACAGGAAAAATAGTTAGCATAGAAAAAACTCTAAAAGAATATGGAAACTTGACAGCAAGAGAATTAGTTGATTTGACGCATAGAAAGCATGCTCCATGGGATAAAACTTATAAGGGAAAAGAGAGAGAACAAATAGAAGTACAAACCATTAAAGAATTTCATAAATATGAATTGATATAATATGTAAAATCTATTTCATAAATTTAGAATTCTAATAAGAATTTGATATTTAAGGTATTGCTTATATACAAGAGCATATATTGTTTTATTGAAAAAGTATCTTTTTATTGAGATGCTTTTTTTTTATTTATTATGGAAATAATGTAGGGGCTGCCTAAGGCAGTCTGCACTACAAAGAATTAGCTCTAGCAATGTAATGAAAATAGTTCTACTTTGATTCTACAACGAGAGAACAAATGAAAAAAGTTAATAAAAATACAAAGTTTTTTCATAATTTTGAAAAAACTTGACTATAATATAAAAAGAAAGTATAATTATTATTGTAGGAGGATATGTAATGGAAATAATAAATAGAGAAAATTACTTATCAATATTAAAAAATTTTAAAGACCAACAAATAATAAAGGTTATTACAGGTATTAGAAGATGTGGAAAATCTACATTACTAGAAATGTTTGAAGACTATTTAAAAGAAAATGGAGTAGAGGAAAAACAAATAATATCGATAAATTTTGAGAATGCAGATTATGAAGAATTACAAGACAGAAAAAAATTATATGAATATGTAAAAGAAAGATTAGTAAAAGGAAAAAAGACATATGTTTTTTTGGATGAAATTCAAAATGTAGCAGAGTTTGAAAAAACAGTTGATAGTCTATTCATAAATAAAGATGTGGATTTGTATATAACAGGTTCAAATGCTTGGCTTTTATCTTCAGAGCTTGCAACATTACTTACAGGAAGATATATAGAAATAAAAATGTTGCCATTATCATTTAAAGAATATGTTTCTGCATTTGAAGATAAAACAGATTTATCAAGAAAATTTAGAGATTATTTAAGATATAGTTCATTTCCACAAGCTATAGAGTTATATAAAATAAATCCAGATAATATAACTATATTTTTAGATGGAATATATAATACTGTTTTGTTTAAAGATGTAATGAATCGAAAAGGAATAACAGATAGAAATGTTTTAGAAAGAGTTACAAAATATTTATATGATAACATTGGAAATAGAACAAGCATGAAAAGTATAAGCGATAATATAGAAGGTATAGAAAAAAATGCATCATATAATACAATTTCAAATTATGTAGATAGTTTAATAGATAGTTATTTAATATTTAAAGCTAATAGATACGATATAAAAGGAAGGGAATTCTTAAAAACACAGGAAAAATATTATGCAGTAGATATAGGACTTAGATACTATATGCTAGGACAAAGTTCTGGTAGAGATATGGGACATATCTTAGAAAATGTTGTTTATCTTGAATTGTTGAGGAGAGGATATGAGGTATATATAGGTAAATATGATGATTTAGAAGTAGATTTTGTGGCAAGAAAACCTGAAAATATTATTTACTATCAAGTTGCATTAACAACTAGAGGAGATGATGAACAAGACAATAAAATTTTGGAAAGAGAATTAACTCCATTAAAGAAGATAAATGATAATTATCCTAAATATATTTTAACATTAGATGATGATCTTAATGCAGATTTTGATGGAATAAAAAAGATAAATGTATTAGATTGGCTATTAGAAGAAAATAAGTAATATTATCTAAGAACAAAAGTGGACATTAATAACATTTGTACTATTTAAAACATTTTAAAGTCCACGTCTTTGTTCGTTAAGCGAAAATTGCAAAGCAATTTTTATGTGGAATATATTTATATTATAGAAAGTTCAAAGAACTTTCCTATAAAATAAAAAAAACTAAATAATTATGTTGTTGTGCTCACATAATTATTTAGCTTTTTTATTTTTCTTTAACATACAAAGTCCACAAAGTTCACATAAAACTTGCAAAAGTTACCATAATATGTTATTATATATTATATAGGATTATGTAAATCGAAAATACGATTTTGAAAGGAGTTAGGTATGTTAAATAAAAAAAGTATAATAGCTACAATTATCGTAGCATTAATAATGATTATCTGCCAAGTTAGTGTTAAAGCTTCATTTGAAATTGAGGAGATATTTAATGCAAACTTTTGGGAGTGGCATACAAGAACAACTACAAATGATAGAGCCTATAATGGAAATCATATAAAAATAGAGCCACAAGTAATTACATTTTTTGGATATGATAAGATATCATATAAAGATTTCTTATACAGAAAATTTGAAGATGAAAACCAAAAAACATTTACAATAAGAGTAAATGAAAAAGAAGCTAATTACCACACATTAGAGGGGGCTGGATTTATTGTAAATTCATCAATAAAAAACAATAAGATAACTGGATATGTAATTTTATATACACAAAAACAATTATGTACATATAGATTAGATAATGTAGATGTACAACAATTAAAAACAACACCAAGTAAAAAAATAAGTGATTATGGAACATTAATAAATGCAGTAGATAAAGTTCAATCAGATATACATGATGTTGTATTAGAAGTTACACCAAGAAAAATTGTAATTACAGATAATAATAATGTAACAAAAATAGAATTAGACCACACAAAACATCCAGGAAATGATTTTGGACTTATATCATCATATGTTCAACATGATTGTGAAAGATTAAGTAAAATTAGGTTTGAAAGATTATCTATAAAAATTGCAAAAGATATACCAATAGCTTCAACTGTTGATGAAGAAGGTAATAAAATTGCAAAAGCAAAATATAAAGTATTCGATAGTACAGGTAAAATAGTATACAGTGGTACTACAGATGGAAATGGAATTTATACAGCAACAAATGTTGTACAAGGAGAGTATACTATAAAGCAAGTAATACCTCCATCAGGATATGAAAAAAATGATGAAGAGAAAAAATTTACAATTGATAAAAATGGAAATATAATAAATGAATCTGGTGAAAAGGTTGAAACAATAGAATTTGTAAACAAAAAAAAGGAAATGCAAGATTCAAGTAATGAAAACAATTCTAATAACCAAGACAATAATGCAAATAACAACAATAATAACAACAGTAATAATAGCAATACAGACAATAATAATAGTAGTAATAACAATACAAACAATAGTAATAACAGTAATAATAACAACGCCAATAATAGTAATAACAATAGTAACTTAAATAATAATAGCAATGATAACACAAAAACACCTAACAAAGTAGATAAGACATCAAATAATAAAGATACAGCAACAGGAAAATTACCTCAAACAGGGGAAAATTCACATACAATGTTGGTATTAGCGATAATTAGCACATTTATGGGAATAGCAATAATTAGCTATAAAAAATACATAACAGCATAAATAAGTTAATCCAAACAGCAACAAATATATTACGTTTTAATTACAAAATTACTAAAAATATTGAAACGAATATATAAATATAATATAATAAAAATGAATGAGTATTAGGAGTAAAAAATGAAGAAAATTATATCAATTATATTTGTTGCTGTTTGGATGATTGTTGTATTTTATTTTTCATCTCAGGGTGGACAAAGCTCCACATCTTCTAGTAAGAGAGTAGCAAATGCTGTAGTAAATATTATAAACATAAATGGAAAAATGGATAATATAGAAAAACAAGAATTAGTAGATAAAATAGACCCATATATTAGAAAATTAGCACATTATACTATATATATAATTGGAGGAATTTTAATTACTAATGCAATTTATGCATATATGACTATAGAGGAAAGAGTAATATCTAAAAGTTTAACAATTGGTATATTATATGCTATAAGTGATGAAATACACCAACTATTTGTAAATGGAAGAAGCGGAAAAGTAACAGACGTAATAATAGATTCATTAGGTGTTTTAACAGGTATAGTATTTTTCTTAATCGTTGAAAAAATAGTAAAAAAGATAAAGGAAAATATAAAAGGAGGAGCATAAGTGAATATTAGCCAAACAGAAATTACAATTGAAGATAATTGCATAGAAGAAAATATAAACAATATAGAGGATACAAAAAGAAATTACAAGATAATTAAGCGAGCATTAGATATAATAATATCTGGTGTTGGCTTAGTTATCTTATTTCCATTTTTACTAGTAATTGCTTTGACAATAAAAATAGACTCTAAAGGACCAGTATTATTCAAGCATAAAAGAATCGGTAAAGGTGGAAAAACAATATACATATATAAATATAGAACAATGTTACCAAATGCAGAAGAAATGATAAAAGAATTTAATGATGACCAATTAAAGGAATTTAAAGAAAATTATAAATTAAAAAAAGACCCAAGAATTACAAGAGTAGGTAAATTTTTAAGAAAGACAAGCTTAGATGAATTACCACAATTAATAAATATATTAAAAGGAGAACTTTCTATTGTTGGACCAAGACCAGTAATACAAGAAGAACTAGACAGATATGGAGAAAATATAGATAAGTTTTTAAGTGTAATGCCAGGATTAACTGGATATTGGCAAGCAAATGGAAGAAGTTTAACAACATATGAACAAAGAATGAAAATGGAGTTATATTATGTTGAAAACTGTACATTACTATTGGATATAAAGATATTTTTTAAAACAATATTTATAGTATTTAAAAAAGAGGGGGCAATATAAATGTTTTGTGCTTTAATTATGGCTGGAGGAAAAGGAACAAGATTCTGGCCACAATCAACAGAAGAAAAACCCAAGCAATTTTTAAAATTAGTAGGAACAAAAACAATGCTTCAAATGACATGTAGTAGAGTAGAAAAAATAATTCCGATAGAAAAAATATTTGTTGTTACATCATCAAAATATATAGATTTAGTAAAAAACCAATTGCCACAATTACCCAAAAAGAATATTATAATTGAACCAGAAGGAAGAAATACAGCACCATGTATATTACTTTCAGCTTTATATATAAAGCAAATATATAAAAATGCAAATATTGCAGTTCTTCCTTCAGATCATACAATAGGAAATGAAAAAAAGTTTGTTAAAACACTAGAAAAGGCAAATGAATTCGTAAAGGAAAACAAAGATGCAATAGTAACAATAGGAATTGAGCCTACAAGACCAGAAACAGAATATGGATATATTAAATATTTAGAAGATTCAGAAGATTCAAAAAATGCCATAAAAGTTGAACAATTTGTGGAAAAACCAACTATAAAAAAAGCAAAGCAATACTTAGAAAGTGGAAACTACTTGTGGAATGCAGGAATGTTTATATTTAATGTAGATGCAATGATTAGCGAATTGCAAAAAAATTATAAAGTAGGTTATGAAAATCTAGCAAAGTTATCTAAAATTAACACAGAAGAATATAGAAAAAAATTACAAACAAGTTATAAAAAATGTGAACCTATTTCAATAGATTATGCTGTTATGGAAAAAAGTAAAAACATATATGTTATTCCAGCAAATTTTGGTTGGGACGATGTAGGAACATGGAATTCATTAGAAAGATATATAAAAAAGGACGAAAACGAGAACATAGCAAAAGGTAATGTAGAGTTTTCAAATGCCAAAAATTGTATTGTTTATGGAGAACAAAAAAGAATTGTATTAATAGATGTAGAAAACTTATTTGTAACAGAAGGAGAAGATACAATTATTGTTACCAATAAAAACAATATGGATAAAATAAAAGAATTTAAAAAATAAATATTAGACATTTTTATTATAAATTTGTTTTAATAAAAATGTCTAAATTTAAGTAAAAATAAGAGGGATGATATGAAACTAGCAATTGTACACGACTGGCTTACAAATATGGGAGGTTCAGAACAAGTAATAATTAATTTTAAAAAAATATATCCAGATTCACCAATATACACAACATTTTATAATCCAAGTAATTTGGACGAACAATTACAAAATATAGATGTAAGAACTAGTTTTTTACAAGGAAAAAAGATGGTAACTAATCACAAAAAATACTTTCCATTAATGCCACTAGCATTTTCATTATTTAATTTAAAAGAATATGATATAGTGCTAACGAGCAGTAGCTCTTGCTCAAAAGGAGTAAAAGTAAAAAAAGATGGATTACACATATGCTACTGTCATACACCGATGAGATATGCATGGGATAAACAAGAAGATTACATAAAAGATATGAATATAATAAAAAAATTAGTACTTAAAGTATTCTTATGGTTTATGCGTAAATGGGATGTTTGGTCAGCAAAAAAGGTAGATTATTTTATTGCAAATTCAACAGCTGTTAGGGAAAGAATAAAAAAATGTTATAATAGAGAATCAACAGTAATTAATCCACCTGTTAGATGCAATTTATTTAATATTTCTAATACAGATGGAGAGTATTATTTTATAGTATCAAGATTTGTACCATATAAAAGATTCGATTTAGCAGTACAAGCATGTTCTGAACTCGGAAGAAAGCTAATTATAATTGGAGATGGACCAGAAAGAAAAAATTTAGAAAAACTAGCAAACGAAAATGTAACATTTTTAGGAAAACAATCAGATGAAGTAGTAAAAAAATATATGGAAGAATGTAAAGCTTTACTATTTCCAGGAGAAGAAGACTTTGGAATAACACCAGTAGAAGCAATGGCATGTGGAAGACCAGTAATAGCATATGGAAAAGGTGGAGTACTAGATACCGTAATAGATAAAAAAACAGGGCTATTATTTAAAGAACAAACTGTAGAAAGCTTAAAACAAGCAATATTAGAATTTGAAAAAATGAAATTTGATAAAACTGAAATTAGAAAACATGCATTAAAATTTAATGAAGAATCATTTAGAGAAAAAATAAAAAGTTTTATAGAAGAAAAGAATAAAGAAAGAGAATAGAAAATATGAAAATTGCAGTAGATGCTAGAATGGTTAATATGTCTGGAATAGGAACATATATTCAAAATCTATTAAAAAATGGATGTTATGATATATTATTAGGTAACAAAGAGAAATTAGAAAAATATTCAAAACAAGAAGAAATAATAGAATTTAATTCGTCTATATATGGAATAAAAGAGCAATTAAAGTTTCCATATAAGGAATTAAAAAAGAAAAAACCAGATGTATTGCATATACCACACTATAATATACCATTATTTTATAGAGGAAAAATGATAGTAACAATACATGATTTAACGCACTTAATTTTCCCACAGTTTTTACCAAATAAATTTGCATATATTTATGCAAATTTTATGATATGGTTTGCAACTAAAAGAGCAGAAAAGATAATAACAGTTTCGGAAAATACAAAAAAAGATATTATAGAAAAATTTAAAGTAAAGCCAGAAAAAATAGAAGTTATATATAATGGTGTTGGAGAGGAATTTGTAGAGAAGGAAAAAAGTGAAATAGAATATTTATATAGTAAGTTTAATATACAAAGAGATAAAAAAATACTTATGTATGTTGGAAATTTAAAGCCACACAAAAATTTAGAAACATTATTAGAAGCATTTTCAAAAATAGAAGATAAAGAAAAATGTTGCTTACTTCTAGTTGGAAAAGCATTTGAAAAATATAATATACTAGAAGAAAAAGAAACAAAATTAAATATAAAGGAAAATGTAATACATACAGGAATAGTAAGCCAAGAAGAATTAGTAGATTTATATAACTTAGCAGATTTATTTGTATTTCCATCTTTATATGAAGGATTTGGAATACCAATATTAGAAGCACTAGCATGTGGAACACCTGTAATATGTTCCAATACCTCATCTATGCCAGAAGTTGGTGGAAACGTGGTAGAATATATAAATCCTTATGATGTAGAAGAAATAAAGGATAAAATACAATGCGTATTTGAAAGTTTAGGTAAATATAACAAAAAAGATTTAAAAAGTTATTCGAAAAAATTTAGTTGGATTGAATGTAAAAAACAGACAATGAGATGTATAAATAATTTATAGGAGAAATAAAATGAGTATTAATATAAGAAGAATTTCTATTTTTTTATGTTTTCTTACAATTTTTTCATATATAGTATTAGGAAATTGTGCAACCTTTAATTTAGGAGATAGGCTTCCTGTAAAAGTTGCAGAAATTATATCTATTATTACAATATTATTTTTAATAATATTTAACAAAAAAATTAGAATTGACAAATTTAATATTATGATATTAATATGGGTAATACTAGGAAGTATTTCTGCAATAATAAATACAATTTTTTATAATTATTCAATGTCAGAACTAGTGTATGGATTGTTGTATGGAATAAGAATTGTTCATTTAGTTGTATTATGTATGATAATATCAAGTTGTTTTAAGAAATATGAAGTAAGTACGAAAAAAGTAATTGATTTTATAGTTTTAAATTATATAATAGTATGTATAATTGGATTTATACAGTTAATAGTATACCCAAAAGCATATGATTTCTATAATCTTTTTTATAAATTTGGAGTATATTTTGCAAATCCAGATCCACATGTAAATAGATTAATATCTACATATTTTGATCCTAATTATTTGTCACTATGTTTATTAATACCACTATCATTTTCAATAGTTTATTGGATAAAATATAAAAGTAAAAAATATTTATTATATATAGCAATATTATTGATTACTATTTTGTTAACTGTTTCTAGAAGTGGAATATTAGGAGTTGGAATTGTTTTTGCCACTATTTTAATGTTATATATAATAAGAGGAATTAAAACAAAAAAAATGAAAATCAGTATAATATCTTTTTATATAGTAATTATATTATTAATTATTATAAGCTTAAACTTTATGGAAATTAGAGTATTTGAAAGAATTGTGAATAGTGCAACTGATATGTCAACCATGTCAAGATTTAGAAGTTGGGAACAAGGAATAGAAATAATTAAAAGTAATCCAGTAATAGGGATAGGATATAATTTATTAGGCATATATAATGAAAATATCATGGGTATAAATAGTAATGATTCTACAGCATTTGGAAATGATTCCTCCATAGTACAAATAGTAACTACAACAGGAATAATAGGAAGTTTTTTCTTTGTAATATGCTCATTAGTACATATAAAAAGTTTATTCAAACAATTTATAATAAATGAAGATATTATAGCAATAATAAGTATTATATTTTCAACACTTGTTTGTTGTAATTTTAATAATTTATTATTTTATATATTATGGTTATTTGTATTTTTAATGATAATTGATATGAATCATAATAAAGATACAAAAAATATATCTTGTAAATAAATTTTTATTAGGAGTAATAATGAATAGCAAAGTTTATATTATATTATTAAATTATAATTCAGCAGATGATACAATAGAATGTATTGAAAGTATAAATAAAAATGAGACAGAAGTTGAATATGAAATTGTAGTAGTAGATAATAGTTCACAAGATAATTCAATTAAAAAGCTAGAAAAGTTAAATAATATAAAATTAATAAAATCAAATGAAAATAATGGTTTTGCTAGTGGAAATAATATAGGAATAAAGTATGCAATAGAGAATGGAGCACAATATATTTTATTATTAAATAACGATACTACAATAGAAAAAAATGCTATTAGTATTTTAGTAGAACAGTTAAAAAATCATAATGAACTTGGAATTATAGGTAGTAGAATTATGTATTATGATAATAGAGAATTAATTAACTATTGTGGTGGTGATATTAATTGGTTAAAAGCTACTTCAATACATAATAATTATAAAGAAAAATTTAATAACAATATCGAGAAATTCTTTTATACTAACTTTATAACAGGATGCTGTATGTTAATAAAAAAAGAAGTATTTGAAAAAGTTGGATATTTGCCAGAAGAATATTTTATGTATTATGAAGATGTTGATTTTTGCATTAAAGTAAAAGAAGCGGGATATAAACTAGGAATAGATACAAATTCTGTTATTTACCATAAAGTTAGTGCATCTTCAGGTGGAGAAGACAATGCATTCTCAATAAAATGGGGAACAAGAAATAGAATTATATTTATTAATAAATATAAAAAATATACAAAAGGAATTTTAACACTAGTATTTTTTTATTTAACAAGATTAATTAAAATAGTATTGTATTCATTAAAAAATGAGAAAGAAAAAAAGGAAGCAGTATTAAATGGTATAAAAGAAGGAAGAAAATTTGTAAAAGAAATTTAAATAAATAATTAATATCCTATATAAAGAAAGGGAAATATTAATATGAATAGATTAAATAAAGCTTTAGAAGAATTAAACAAAGAATATATTATGCTAGAAGAATCTAAAGAATATAAAATTGGAAAAAGATTTCTAGAAGTTTTAAATTATATAAGAAGACTAAATATAGTAGCTATTATAAAGATGTTTTCTCAAAGAAGAAAAAATAAAATTGAAGATAAAAAATTAAAGGTTTATAAAAAATGGGACTATACAGAATATGATGAGAGAGAGTTACAAGATAAAAAGATAGTTGTATATTCTTGTATTACAGGTGACTATGATAATATTTTAGAACCAGTATATATTCCCAATAATATAAAATATGTATTATATACAAATTCTGAAAAAGTAAATTCTATAAATTGGGAAATAAGAAAAATACCAGAAAATATAAAAAAAATTAATAATAATATATTAATAAATAGATATATAAAAATGCATCCACACGAATTGTTTAAAAATGAATTTGATTATTCTATATATATTGATGGAAATATAAAAACTATATCAGATTTATCACCATTTATAAATCAAATAAACAATAAAACAGGACTTGCTATACACAGGCACTATGCAAGAGATGATGTTTATATGGAAGTAGATACATGTATATTATACAAAAAAGGAAATAAAGAAAAGTTAATGAATCAAGCACAAAGCTATAAAAAAGAAGGAATGCCAACACATTTTGGATTATTAGAATGTAATGTTATAGTATCAGATTTAAAAAGTGAGAGTGCAAAAGCAATATTAGATAGTTGGTGGGACGAGTTTATAAAATCAGAAAGTTTTAGAGATCAAATTTCATTACCATATATAATTTGGAAAATGGGTTATAAAATTAAAGATATTGGATGCTTAGGATATAATGTTTATAAAAATCCTAAGTTACGAAGAGTTAGCCATAAATAAAAGATTGAATATAGAAAAGAGAGAATGAATGAGAGGAAAAAAAGCATTTAAAAATATAATTATATCTTTAATACAACAAATTGTAGTCGCAATTTGTGGATTTATAGCACCAAGGTTGATAATAGAAAGTTTTGGCTCAAATGTAAATGGATTAATTTCATCAATAACACAGTTTTTAGCCTATATAACATTATTAGAAGCTGGTGTTGGTCCTGTTGTAAAAGCTGTATTATATAAACCAATTGCAAATAAAGATAATAAACAAATAGCTAGTATATTAAAAACATCAGAAAAGTTTTTTAAAACGATTTCATATATATTTGTTATATACATTTTAATATTATGTATAATATTTCCAGTAATCACAAATAACCAATTTAATACATGGTATACAGTTTCCTTAGTATTGATAATTTCTATAAGCACATTTGCAGAATATTATTTTGGTATGACATATAGATTATTTTTGCAAGCAGAACAAAAAACTTATATTACATCTGGAATTCAAATTATTTCTACTATACTAAATACTATTGCAATAGTTTTACTAATAAAATTAGGTGCAAATATACAAATAGTAAAATTAGCAAGTGCAATTATTTTTGTACTTAGACCTATTTTACAAAATGCATATGTAAAGAAAAAATATAGTATTAACCTAAAAAATGCAGACAATAATTATAAATTAGAACAAAAGTGGGATGGATTAGCTCAGCATATTGCAGCAGTTATACATTCTAATACAGATGTAGCAATATTAACATTTTTTTCGAATTTACAAGAAGTATCTGTTTATTCTGTATATATGTTGGTATATAATGGAATAAAAAATTTAGTACAATCTTTTACAAATGGAATTGATGCGTCATTTGGAGATATGATAGCAAAAGGAGAAAAAGAAAAGTTAAAAGAAAATTTTAGAGTATATGAGTTTGTATATTATACAGTAATAACAATCATAGTTGCTTGTACTGTTATATTAGTAAATCCATTTATTAAAATATATACAAGTAACATAACTGATGTAAGTTATATAAGACCAATGTTTGTATATATAATAACAAGTGCGTATTTTGCTTTATTTATTAGAATGTTATATAGTTCTATTACACTAGCGGCAGGACATTTTAAAGAAACAAAAAAAGGTGCATGGATAGAGGCTATTATTAATATAGGAATTTCTATACTGCTTGTTTTTAAATATGGAATAGTTGGTGTAGCAATCGGTACATTAATTTCTACTACAATAAGAATGATAGAATTTATATACCATACATCTAAATATATTACACATACACCAATAATAAATAGTTTAAAAAAGTTGTTATTTTCAATTGTGGAAATAATAATTATAGTAATATTAAGTTCTAAAATTGTTATTCCATTTGCAAATTCTCAAAATTATTTACAGTGGATTATATATGTAGTAGAAATTTTAATGTTAACAGGTATAAGTATAGTTTTATTAAATATATTAGCAAACAAAAATGATTTCAAGCTTTTTATTAATAAATGTAAAAATATAATTCGAAAATAATTAAGAAGGAGAAAATTAAAAAATGAATACATATTTTATTACTGGTGGAGCGGGATTTATTGGCTCTACTTTAAGTGAAAAATTGTTAGAAAGTGGAAATAAAGTTGTTATAATTGATAATTTTTGTGACTTTTATAATCCTAAAATAAAAGAAAGTAATATAAACAATTTGCTAAAAAATAATAATTTTAAATTATATAAAGAAGATATAAGAAATAGACAAGTAATAAGACAGATATTTGATGAAAATAAAATAGATGTAGTTATTCATTTAGCAGCAATGGCAGGTGTAAGACCATCTATCGAAAATCCAATTTTATATCAAGAAGTAAATTGTATTGGAACACAAAATTTGCTTGAAGAGATAAAAGAACATAATATAAAAAATGCAGTTTTAGCATCTTCTAGCAGTGTATATGGAAATTGCAAGAAAGTACCATTTAGAGAAGATATGGTAGTAGATTATGCAATTAGCCCATATGCTGCAACTAAGAAGGCAAATGAAGTAATAGCACATGTGTATCATAAACTATTTAATATTAATATAATGATGTTGAGGTTTTTTACTGTTTATGGTCCAAAACAAAGACCAGACTTAGCTATTAATAAATTTACTAGACTAATGCTAGAAAATAAAGAAATACCAATGTTTGGGGATGGTACAACTTCTAGAGATTATACATATATAGATGATATTGTTTTAGGAATAATTAAATCTTGTAATTATTGTATGAACAATAAAGATGTTTATGAAATATTAAATTTAGGAAATTCTTCGCCAATATCATTAAAAGAAATGATTAATACTATTGGACATGTATTAAAAATAGAACCTAAAATAGAAGAATTGCCGATGCAACTAGGAGATGTAGAAAAAACATATGCAGATATTAATAAGGCAAAAATGTTAATTGGATATGAACCTAAAATTTCGTTTGAAGAAGGAATAGAAAAATTTGTAAGGTGGTATGAACAAAATAAACATTTATATTAAAAGGAGAAAAAATATGAGCCAATTTAAGATAGCAGTAGCAGGAACAGGATATGTGGGGTTAGTTGCAGGTGTATGCTTTGCAGAAAAAGGGCATAATGTTATATGTGTTGACATTGATGAAAAAAAAGTTGAATTAATGAAAAGTGGAAAATGTCCTATCTATGAAGAAAATTTAGAGGAATTAATGATAAAAAATTATAATGAAGGACGCCTAGATTACACTGTAGATTATAAAAGTGCATATAAGGATGCAGATGTAATTTTTATAGGAGTTGGTACACCAGAACAAGCTGATGGTTCTGCAAATTTAACGTATGTTTCAACTGTTTGCAACCAAATTGCAGAAACAATTGAAAAGGATTGTTTAATAGTAGTAAAGTCAACAGTTCCAGTTGGAACAAATGATAAAGTTGAACAGTTTATTAAAGATTCGCTAGTACATAATGTTAATATAGAAGTTGCAAGTAATCCAGAATTTTTATCTCAAGGACATGCTGTAAGAGATACCTTACAAGCAAAAAGAATAGTAATTGGAACACAAAGCAAAAAAGCAGAAGAAATATTAAGAAAAATATATGAGCCATTTAATTTACCTATTGTATCAGTAACTAGACGTAGTGCTGAAATGATAAAGTACGCATCAAATGACTTTTTGGCATTGAAAATATCGTATATGAATGATATTGCTAATTTATGTGAATTGGTTGGTGCAGATATTGAAGATGTTGCAAAAGGAATGAGTTATGACCCAAGAATAGGTGCAAATTTTTTAAGTGCTGGTATTGGATATGGGGGAAGTTGCTTTCCAAAAGATACTAAGGCATTAAAATATTTAGCACAAAAGCATGGATATAAATTAAAAACTGTAGAAGCTGCTGTAGATGTAAATGAAAAACAAAAAACAAAATTATTTGAAAAAGCAAGTGAAAGATTAATAACATTCAATAAATTAAAAGTTGCTATATTAGGATTAACATTTAAGGAGGGAACTGATGATGCAAGAGAAGCACCATCAATAAAAAATATTGAATTATTATTGCAAAATGGAGCAAATATATATGCTTATGATCCAGTAGGTATAGAAAATTATAAAAAAATATATCCAAATGAAATAACATATGTAAATAATTATGAGGATGCTATTAAAGATGCCAATGTATGTTTTATATTCACACGGATGGAATGAAATTAAGAATATTAAACCTCAAGAATATAAAAAATTAATGAAAACTCCCCTTGTTTATGATGGAAGAAACATTTATAATGTAAAAGAGATGAAAAATGAAGAAATTGAATATTATTCAATAGGTAGATAGTAAAGAGGAAATAATAATGAAAATAAAAAAAGTTATGAAGAAACTTTTACCTGAAAAAGTGAAAAATAAAATAATTTTATATAAAAATAATAAAAGAAGTAAAATATCTTATGAGAAAATGAAAAATGAAGTGAAAAAACAATACATGGAACACTATAATAAAGAATTAAATTGGGAAAATCCACAAACATATAGTGAAAAAATTAGTGTATCTAAAATTTATCGGAGATAATAGTTGTAAAACATCATTAACTGATAAAGTATTAGTGCGAGATTGGGTAAAGAAAAAAATAGGAGATAAATATTTAGTACCAATTTTAGGAATATACAATAAATTTGATGATATTAACTTTCAGGAATTACCAAGTAAATTTGTAATTAAGTGCAATCATGATAGCGGAAGTACAGTAATTTGTGAAGACAAATCAAAATTAGATTTGAAACAATTGAAACAAAAATACGAATTTTGGCTTAAACGAAATTATGCATATACAGGATATGAGATGAACTATAAAAATATAATTCCCCAAATAATTATAGAGAAATATATGGGGAAAGCTATTAGAGATTATAAATTTTTATGTTTTGATGGAAAGATATATTATTGTTGGATAGACTTTGATAGATTTGAAAATCATAAGAGAAATGTATATGATTTGGATTGGAATTTACAACCATTTAAAATTGAATATGAAAATTATGATGGACAAGTTAAATGTCCAGAAAAATTTGAAGAGATGAAAGAAATTGTAGAGAAGTTATCTAAAGGTTTTGACCATGTTAGAGTTGATTTATATTATATTAATGAAGAAATATACTTTGGAGAGATGACATTTGCAAGTGGAAATGGCTTTGATATAATATCACCAGAAGAGTGGGATTATAAAATTGGAGATTTGTGGAATTTTGATTATATATAAATTATTTAGAGTATTACATAAATATGGGTTAATAATGTAATTATATGTAAAGGGAGAATATATGTTAGGAAATATAAAAGAATTAATAAAATTGTTATTAATAAAAGATCCAATGAAATATATAAAAAAACAGGGAGTGAAGTTACGGACAGAGAGTTAGAATAGTTATATATCCACATTTTTGGTCATATCCTAATTTGGGTTCAGAACCATATTTAATTTCTATAGGAGATGATACTTTAATTTCATTTGATGTTACATTTATTACACATGATGGGGCAATTAAATGTTTTAAAAGTCAAGAAAAATATAAAGACATAGTTAGGTTTGGAAAAGTAGAAATAGGAAGTAATTGCTTTATTGGATGTAAATCTATTATTATGCCTAATATTAAGATAGGAGATAATTGTATTATAGGAGCTGGAAGTATAGTAACTAAAAATGTGCCAAGTGGAGAAGTATGGGCAGGTAATCCTGCTAAATTTTTAGGTTACACAAATGATTTAGGAGAAAAATTTTTAAAGGAGACTCCAGAATATAATTATAGTAATTTTAGAATAAATAGAAAAGAAGAAATACTTAAAATAGTAGAATTTGGAGGAAACAAATGAAAATATTAATAACAGGTGCAAATGGAATGCTTGCAAAGGCTGTAAGAAATGAAATGAAAAAAGAAGAATTAATTTGTACAGATGTTAATGAATTAGATATTACAAATTTAGAAGCGGTAAGGGAATTTGTAAAAACCAATAAACCACAATATATAATAAATTGTGCTGCATATACTGCTGTTGATAAAGCAGAAGAACAAGTTGAACTTGCAAGAAAAATTAATGCTATTGGGCCTAAGAATTTGGCAATTACTGCAAATGAAAATGATTGTACTCTAATTCATATTAGTACAGATTATGTATTTGGTGGAGATAAACCAATAAATTATGTATATAATGAAGATGATGAAAAGGCTCCAAATTCAGTTTATGGTATAACAAAATTAGAAGGAGAACAAAATATTATTTCATCATGTTTTAAATACTATATTTTTAGAACAGCATGGCTTTATGGAGATGGAAATAACTTTGTTAGAACAATGTTAAAATTAGGAAAAGAAAAGGAAAGTGTAAATGTTGTATGTGATCAACATGGAAGCCCAACATATTCAGTAGATTTAGCAGGAATTATACATGAAGCAATAAAAAAAGAAATTCCATATGGAGTGTATCATACAACAAATCAAGGTTTTACTTCATGGGATGAATTTACAAAGTTAATATTTAAAAAGGCAGGAATAAACTGTAAAGTTAATTCTGTAACAAGCGAAGAGTTTCCATCTACTGCAAAAAGACCGCTTAATTCACAGCTTTCGAAGGAAAAAATATTAAATTGTAAAATTAATATACCTACTTATGAAGACGCATTAGATAGGTATTTGAGTGTTGAAAAATATTAAGAAAGGATAGACAAGTATGAAAAATAGAAAGGGAATTATTTTAGCAGGAGGAAGTGCTACAAGATTATATCCATTAACACTTGCAATATCTAAGCAAATTATGCCTGTATATGATAAGCCAATGATATATTATCCATTATCTGTTTTAATGGAAGCTAATATTAAAGATATTTTAATAATATCAACTCCTAGAGATATTGTTACATTTAAAGATTTATTAGGAGATGGTTCAAAATGGGGAATGCACTTTACCTATAAAGTTCAAGATAAACCTAGAGGTTTAGCAGATGCATTTATAGTAGGAGAAGAATTTATAGGTAGTGATAATGTTGCTATGATATTAGGAGATAACATGTTTTATGGTAATAATTTAAGTAAGCTTCTAAAACATGCAAATGAAAGAGAAGATGAAGCAACAATTTTTGGATATTATGTTAAAGACCCTAAAGCATATGGGGTTGTTGAATTAGATAAGGAAGGAAATGTTTTATCTATAGAAGAAAAACCAGAAAAACCAAAATCTCATTATGCTGTTACAGGATTATATTTTTATACAAATGATGTTATAAAAATAGCAAAAAATATAAAGCCTTCTGCAAGAGGAGAATTAGAAATAACATCTGTGAACGAAGAATATATGAAAAAGAAAAAACTAAAAGTAGAAAAGTTAGGACGAGCAATGACATGGTTTGATACAGGAACACATGATGCATTACTAGAAACTGCAAGCTTTGTACAAACAATTGAAAAAAGACAAGGAATGCAAATATGTTGTCCAGATGAAATTGCATATAAAAAAGGATGGATTACTAGTGAACAATTATCTAATATAGCAGATAAATATATAAAAACAGAATATGGAAGATATTTAAAAGATTTAGCAAATGATGTTATAGAAGAGGAATAAGCTTGAAAGGAAAAGATTTAATATGTCAAAATTTAAAAAAATAGAAACTTCTATAGAAGGTGTATATATAGTTGAGCCAACAGTATTTGGAGACAATAGAGGCTATTTTATGGAAACATACTCTAAGGAAGAATTTAAACAAATTGGATTAAATTATAACTATGTACAAGATAATCAATCTAAATCTAAAAAAGGAGTATTAAGAGGATTACATTTTCAAACAAAAAATACACAAGCAAAACTTATAAGAGTTATAAAAGGAGAAGTATTCGATGTTGCAGTAGATTTACGACATGGTAGTAAAACATATGGAAAATGGGAGGGAGTAATTCTTTCTGAAGAGAATAAAAAAATGTTTGTAATTCCTAAAGGATTTGCACATGGTTTTTTAGTTTTATCTGATATTGCAGAATTTACATACAAATGTGATGATTTTTATAATGCTGAAGCAGAAGGTGGACTTATGTGGAATGACCCAGATATTGCTATTAAATGGCCTATGGGAGAGTTGAAAAAAGAAGAAATAATAACATCTCCAAAAGATGCAAATTGGCCAACACTAAAGGAATTAAACAAAGAATTATTTAAAGAATAAAGGATGTAAATATTAAAGTGATAAAAAAATGCATTATTTGTGGAAAGAATAAAGATGAAAATAATTTTAACATAGAACATATTATACCAGAAGCTTTAGGAAATAAAACTTTAAAAATTGATAGTGTGTGTATACAGTGTAATAGCAAATTAGGAAGTAAAATAGATAGATATATAACAGAATGTTTCATTGTAAAATTAATAAGAAATCATTACCGAATTGCTGGAAAAAGTAATAAAGTACCTAATCCATTTAAAGAAGGCATTGATGAAAATGGAGATAAAATAAGACTAGATGAAAATTTTAAACCTACTATTGTATCAAATGCAAAACAAGAAGGGAATTTATATAAGATTAAAGCTTCAAGTAAAAAAGAAGCAATAGAAATAGTTGAAAAATTGTTTAAAAAGAATAAAATAAATATGGAGCAGAAAGAAAAAATTATAGAACAAGTAGAAATTGCTAAAATAGAAAGTTCAAAGCCCAAAATTACTTATCATTATGAAATAAACTTTGATGAAATGCAGTTGGCTATAATTAAAATTGCATATGAATATACATATTTAAAATTGGGGAAAAGCTATTATTATGATGATTGTGCTAAAGAGTTAAGAAGAGTATTGCAAGAAGCATTAGAAAATAATAAGATTCAAAGATGCAACTTAATAAATTGTATATCAGAGGAAATAGAAGAACCAATAAAATGTTTAGTAAAGGAGTTTAACAATTCTCATTTTATACAAATGCAAAGAGTTGGTAGTAATATAGTGTTATTTATATCATTGTTTTGTACAGCAACATTATCGTATATAATAACTGTTTCGCACAATGTAAGTAAATATGAAAAAGCAAATTTTACCAATATTGTGAAAATAAACAAATCATAATAAAAGTAAAAGTAGAATGAGTTTATTTTATTACATAAAATTTGGCGAGCAAGATGCAGATTTTAAAATGTTTTAAGTAGAAAGAATGTTATTGATGTTCGCTTTTGTTCTTAATATTAAATTTGATAAGGAGTATTAGTATGGAAAAAAATATTTTAGTAACAGGTGCAGCAGGATTTATTGGAGCAAATTTTGTGGAATTTTTTACAAAAAAATACCCACAATACAATATAATTGTATTAGATAAATTAACATATGCTGGAAATATCAATAACCTAAAAAATGTTATTGATAACATAACGTTTGTAGAAGGAGATATATGTGATTTTGAATTTGTAAAAGAATTATTTGAAAAACATAATATAAATGGGGTAATTCATTTTGCCGCAGAATCTCATGTAGATAATAGTATAAAAAATCCATTCATATTTACAAAGACGAATGTAATAGGAACACATACTTTGCTAGAAGCATCAAGGCAAGTATGGAAAGAAGGAAGTATAAATAAATTTGTACATATATCTACAGATGAAGTTTATGGAACATTAGGAGAAGAAGGATATTTTACAGAAAAATCTCCTATTAATCCCAATAGCCCATATTCAGCATCAAAGGCAAGTTCAGATTTAATAGCAAAAGCATATTTTGAAACATATAAGATGAATGTATCAATAACAAATTGTTCAAACAATTATGGACCATATCAACATAACGAGAAATTAATACCACATATGATAAAATTAGCCTTAAAAAATGAAAAATTACCTGTTTATGGAACAGGTAGAAATATAAGAGATTGGTTATATGTAGAGGACCATTGTGAAGCGATAGATTTAGTATTCCATAATGGAAAAGCAGGACAAAGGTATAATATAGGTGGGCATAATGAAAAAAGGAATATAGATATAGTAAAACTTATATTAAAAGAACTTAATAAGCCTGAAGATTTAATAGAATTTGTAGAAGATAGAAAAGGTCATGATTATCGTTATGCAATAGATCCTACAAAAATAAAAGAAAAATTGGGTTGGTTTCCAAAAACAAAATTTGAAGAAGGAATTATAAAAACAATTAACTGGTACAAAAACAATCCAGAATGGTTAAATAATTAGTATAATAGTATAATTGAATATTATAATAGCAAAAGGTATATAAAAATATTTATTATTATCTCGGCTCAATACATGCATTAAGAAAGTCTAATAAAATTCTCCGAGCCTCTTCCACGTCTATTCCTCACTCATTAAATTCGTTCGGGCGCGTCCACTCCTCCTCAAATTTTATAAGACTTTCTAAATACACTCCAATCGCATTCGATAAATCATAATAAATATTTTTATATACCTTTTACTATTATATAATTAACTGATATGATAAAAGAAGATTTATTATACAGATGCTCAAATACTTACATTATAAAACACCATTTCGTTTTGAAATGGTGTTTTAGGTGATTTATATGTAAATTTATCCTATTGATAAAATCTGAGATACTGGTTCACATTCTTCTTCATCAATTAATTCTTCTTGTGGTAATTTATTATTGCGTTTAATAAATGAGAATAATCCTTTCTTTACAATTTTTCTTTCTTCATTTTCAACTTTAGAAGCGTATGTATAGGCTTCTTGTTTTATATTATTAATATGTTCTTTAGAAACTTGTTCTACTTCAGGAGTAGAGTCATTATTAATATGTTCATTTTCTATAGTTATAGCTTTTTTAACTTGAGTAAATATAGAATTATCATTATTAATATTTTCTAAAACAACAGTAGTATCTGTATCTTCTACTAAAGGAGTTATATCTTCAACTATATTGATATCTTCAATATTATCTTCAACATTTTCCTCAATAATACTTTCAATTTTTTCTTCAAGGATATTTTCAACCTTATCTTCAATACTATCTTCAATTGTTTCCTCAACAATATCTTCAGCAGTTTTAACAATACTAATATCTTCTTTTATAGTATCTTTACTATTTTTAACATCATCTATATTTTCTATAATATCTTTTTCAATATTTTCAAATTCAAGATTTGGAGTTGGTTCTTCGATAATATCCTCAACGGTAGTAGTTGTTATGATATCAGTATTTTCAGATATAGTATTTTCTAGTTCATTTGTTAAGTTTAAATTAATATTATCAACCTTTTTAGTTTCAGGTTCTTGTATATCTTCCTTGTTATCAACAACAGAATTTAAAGTTAATAATTCATCTAAAGTTTTTGGTAATGAAATATTTTCAGCATTATTTGATTCGTCTATATTATTTGTATTAATTATATTTATTGGTTCTTTCTTAAATTTAACAATTTTTCTTGAAGAAAAATGTATAGGTTCTACTTTAGAAGGCTTATTAGAATTATTTATTAATTCCGAAATTTTTTCTTCTAAAGAAATAATATGTTTTTGTTGTTCATAGAATTTATTTTCATATATATCTTTAATTAATAAAACAGAATCTTGCAATTGTTTAATTTGCTTAATTTGTTCTTCACCGAGAGTAGATTGCAATGTTAAGTTGTTCTTTTAGATTATTCTTTGTTTCATCATAATTACCTTGTATATTATGAATATAATCCTGTAACTTACTAATTTGATTTAACTGTTCATCTTGAGTTTGAATAGCAACATCAAGTTTCTGTTTTAAATTATTTGTAGTTTCTTCATAATCATCTTGAATATCATAAATAGATTCTTGTAATTCATTAATTTGATTCAATTGTTCGTCTTGAGTTTTTATTGTAACTTCAAGCTTTTCCTCTAAAGAAGCATCATTTTTAATTACAGAATTAACAATATTGTTAATTTTTGTATCTAATTGTTCATCACCTTTTAAACAAGATTCTAATTGTTCATCTAATTTTCCATATAAATCTTCTTGGTGCATATTAAGCTTTTCATGTAAAGACATACTAGAATATGATAATGTTTCTAGTTGCTTTTTTAATTCATCAATAGCACTCATCGAATTTTCGTGGTTTTTATGTAAATGATTCATTTTTATATTAAAGTTTTCTACTATTCTATTTGTTGAAATATCCATATCATTAAATTTAGCATCAATTAGCTTATTTAATTCATTAATAAATTTAGTAGAATTTGCATATGAGTTAGTTAATGAATTATCTAAATCATCATCTAAATTTTCTATATTAATATCATCGTAAACTGGATTTAGTTTAGTGACTAAATATAATGGTGTATCTAATGTCTCATCATGTTCTAAAATAATTTCCTCAGTTATAATAGTACTTTCTGGCAAAGCATTATGATAATATTTATTTTTATATTTTTTCTTAGCTACAAATTCTTTGTTTAAAATTGCACCATTAATTTTGCCTCCAGCAATTTCAATAGATTTTTTAACTTTTTTTACAATATCTAATTTTGTATTTTTGCAAGATGCAACTAAAATTGTATAATCTACTATTTTAGATAAAATAATACTATCTGAAACAAGAGTACAAGGTGTACCATCACAAATAACTACATCATATTTGGTTTTTAGTGTATCTAAAAGAAAATGTGTTGCTTCAGATGAAAGTAATTCCGAAGGATTAGAAGGATTAATTCCTGCAGTCATTATGTGTAAATTTTTGTAATTTGTTTCTTTTATATATTTATTAATATTAATATCTGATTTACCTAAAGAAAGCTTAGATAAGCATCCAGATAAACCAAGTTTTTTTCGTAAATTAAATACTTCATGTAAACGTCCATTTCTCATATCTGTATCAATTAATAGTACTTTTTTACCAGATTGAGAGTAGGCAAGAGCGAGGTTAGACGAAACAAAGCTTTTGCCATCGTGTGGAGAAGCACTTGTTATTAAAATAACGCTAGATTTTTTTGTACTATTTGCAAACATAATATTTGTTCTACAAGCCTTAAAAGCCTCTGTAATAGGAGACTTAGGGTCTGTAAATACTACTAATTCATTAGAATGTTGAGGCTTATTATATAATGGAATACTAGATATAACATTTAAATGTATGTAATTTTCTAAATCTTTTTCTGATTTAATAGTGGTATCAAATAGGTATATAAAAAATACTATAATGAAATATAAAACAATACTAAGTATAAAAAATACCACAAAATCCTTAATATGATTAATATTGTATGGTTCAGTAGAAAGTTCTGCATAATCCATAACATATATATTACTCATATTATAAAGTTCTTCAATTTCATCACAAAAAACATCAACTAATTCATTAGTTATTAATTTTGCTAACCTATTACTTTCGTTAACAACACTAATATTAATTACTTCTGTATTATTAGCAGATTTTAATTTAATTGAATCAGCTAATGTTTTAGTTGACATATTTAAATTTAAATTTTTAATTACTTTATCTAACACTTTATCACTTGTAGCAATACTACTATATGTAGAAATAAGATTCTTATTTAAAGCAACATCAGCACCAGTAATATAAGATTCTTCACGGTTTTGATATTTCTTATCATTATCTTGAGCTAATACTAAAATAGCTGTAGATTCATACATTGGAGTATTATAATTATAACTATAATAGTATCCACATAAAATAGATAATAACATAATAACAAATGCTAAAAATTTTGTATGAGAAAGTGTTTTTAAAAAGCGTTTAAAATCAAATACTTCCATTAAAAAATCACCTAAAAGAATTATAACATATTATGTAAATTATGTCAAATAAATGGCGCTATTTCAATAAAATGGAGTGAGTAGGTTTGTTAAGTATATGTCATATTAACTTATAAATAAGTTAAATACCTATTATAATGCAATAAAGTCTATGGTAGGTACAGCAATGCTTTCTATAAAATTGATTATTTTGTAAGTTTGGAAATGTTATTTTAAAAAATATATTGCAAAAAATTTGGTTAATAGATATAATATAGACATATTTATACAAATGGAGAAGAATATGGAAGAAGAAATTGAATTAAGAGAATTATTTGAAACTTTTTGGTCAAGAAAGGGATTAATCATTATAATAACTATTATAGCTGCAATATTAGGAGCTGTTTATAGTTATACATTTACAGAGCCAGAATATAAAGCAAAAACAACTATTGTTTTAACCAAAAGTGATTCTGGAAATAATACTATAATTACCCAAAGCGATGTAACTCTCAATCAACAATTAGTAAATACGTATACAGAGTTAATAAAAACTAGTAATGTAGTAAATGAAGTAGTGAATTCCTTGAAAGGATATAATATAGAAAAAGAAGAATTAAAAGAAAATATAGAAGTAAAACTTCGTACAAATACTCAGTTAATTGAAATATCAGTTAAAAATAAGGATGCTGAACTTGCTGAAAAGTTAACTAATAGAATATCAGAGGTATTCATAGAAAAAATTAATGATATTTATCATATGGATAATTTAAGTATAGTAGATACAGCAAAAGTACCAGATACTCCATACAATATAAATCATACAAAAGATATTTTAATGTTTTCATTAGCAGGAATGTTTATAAGTTTTGTAATAGTATTTATTATTTCTACAATAGATTCAAGTATTAAAGATTCAGATTCAGTTGAAAAAAAATTGAACCTTACAGAACTTGCTAATATTCCTAAATATGATAAAAATAAAAGACATGAATTAGTTGTGCAAGCTGACCCAAAATCTCCGATTTCAGAAGTATTTCGTATGTTAAGAACTAATCTGCAATTTATGATTCAAGATTCAGAAATGCAAACTATATTAGTAACAAGTAGTCATGAAGCAGAAGGAAAAAGTTATATTACTTCTAATCTTGCTGTATCAATTGCAAAAGAAGGAAAAAAAGTACTTGTAATAGATGCAGATATGAGAAAAGGTAGGTTAAATAAAATATTTAAAGTTAAAAATACTCCAGGATTATCAAATTATTTATCTGGAATATGTAATGTGGATGACAAAGATGATATAAGAAATTTTATAATACAAACAAAAATAGAAAATATATATGTAATGCCAGCAGGTGATGTACCACCAAACCCTTCAGAATTACTAGAAACAACGAGATTAAAACAGCTAATAAGAGAGACTAAAGATCATTTTGATATAGTTTTGTTTGATGGAACACCATGTTTATTAGTTGCAGATGCCTTAATTATTGCAAAACTTGTTGATACAACATTAATTGTAAGTAAATACAAAACAACTAAATTTGGAGATTTAGAAAAAACTAAAAAAATGCTTTCAAATGTAAATGCAAAAATTTTAGGGTTTGTAGTTAATCAAACCAAAGTCTCTACTAAAATATATAAAAATAGCTATTACTATGGAAAGGAAAGAGAACAAAGAAAGTGATAGACATTCACTCACATATTATTCCTAATATTGATGATGGTTCAAATAGAATAGAAGAATCATATGAAATGCTAAAAAAAGCTAATAATGCAGGATTTACTGAAATAATTACAACATCGCATTATATAGAAGGAACATATATAACAAATTCTAATGCCAAAAATGCAATATTAGAAAAATTGAATCAATTTGCAAAAGAAAATAGTATTAATATGCAATTACATAATGGAAGTGAAATATACATAACTTTGAATATGGTAAATTTATTAGAACAAAAAGAAGCATCAACACTTGCAAATAGCAAATATGTATTATTTGAACTTCCAATGAATAATAATGTAATATATTTAGATGAGTGTATTTTTGAACTTAAGTCTAAAGGCTATATACCAATTATTGCACATCCAGAAAGATATAGAATAGTACAACAAGATTTTAAAATTGTAACAGAATGGATAAATAAAGGGGCATATATGCAATGCAATTATATGAGTATTATTGGTAACTATGGAAATATGGCAAAGAAAACAGTAAAAAACTTGTTAAAAAATAATTTAGTACATCTATTAGGATCAGATGCTCATAATATAGAAGGATATAGCCATATAAAAAAATGCGTAAAAAAAATTCAAAAATATATTGGAAAAGATAGGTTTGAACAAATATCTACTATAAATCCATTGCACATTATTAAAAATGAAGATATATGGTAAATGTAAAAAGAAGGAAGTTGAGGATGAATTAAAATGAGAAAATATTTTGGAACAGATGGAATTAGAAGAATTGCTAATACTGAATTAACACCAGAATTAGTTTATAAAGTTGCAAAAGCAGGGGCATATGTTTTATCTAAAAGAACAAATCGTGTACCATTAATATTAATAGGTAGAGATACTCGTATATCTGGAACACTAATAGAAAGTGCTATGACAGCAGGATTTTTAAGTTATGGAGCAAACGTAAAATTATTAGGAGTATTACCTACACCAGCAGTAGCATATCTTACAAGAAAATTAAACGCAGATGCTAGTGTTGTTATTTCTGCTTCGCACAACACTTTTGAGTTTAATGGAATTAAATTCTTTAGTAATAAAGGAATGAAAATAGATGATTCTATAGAAGAAGAGATAGAAGAGATTATTGAATCAGATAAAATAGAAGAACTAACAGCGGCTAATGATAAAATAGGTGTATCAGAATTAAGAGAAGAATTAACTAGTGAATATCTAGAATTTTTTAAAGATTTATTCAAAAATGATTTGGATAGCTTAAACAAGAATAATTTTACTGTTGGAATTGATACATCCAATGGTGCAACATATAAAGTCGCACAAAAGGTATTTGAAATGTTAGGAATTAACCATAAAATAATAAATACTAATCCAGATGGAATAAATATAAATGATAAATGTGGGTCAACACATTTAGAAGCTATAAAAAAATTAGTAGTAGAAAATCATTTAGATTTAGGAATTGCATATGATGGTGATGGAGATAGATGTCTTGCAATAGATGAAAATGGAAATGAAATAGATGGAGATATATTCTTAGCAATAGTATCAAATTATATGAAAGAAAAAGGTATTCTAAAAAATGATACGTTGGTTGCTACAGTTATGAGTAATTTGGGATTAAATAAATATTGTAAAGAAAATAACTTAAATATTAAACAAACTAAGGTTGGAGATAGATATGTATTAGAAGAAATGCTTAAAAATGGATATAATCTTGGAGGAGAACAATCTGGACATATAATATTCTTAGACTATAATCCAACAGGGGATGGAATATTATCTTCTTTAATGCTTATTAAGATTTTACTTGAAAAAAACAAAAAAGCATCAGAATTAAAAAGTATTATAAAAATTTATCCACAAGTTCTTATAAATGCAAAAGTATCTAGTAATAAAAAATACGATTTTGATAAAGATATTGAAATAAAACAAGAAATAGAAAAGTTAGAAAAAGAATTTTCTGACAATGGAAGAGTCCTTATTAGACCTTCAGGAACTGAACCTTTAGTTAGGGTTATGATTGAAGGAGAAGATATAGAATACATAAGGAAAAAAGCAGAGAAATTAGTAGAACTAATTGAAGAAAAACTAAAGTAAAAACTGATTAATTATAATCAGAAAGAGGGGGAGCAAAAGATGTTTTTTATTAACCTATCAAAACCAGAATCAATATTAATATCACTTTTTTTAGTAATGTGCTTTATGTACCTTGGAAAGCAAGCAAAAAATGCATATATACCATTAATGCCATTAGTTACATTTTTAATATTACTAGTAGTTCATAGTATACAAATATTAACATTATCACCTGCAAATGAAGTATATAGAATGGCATTAGGATGGAGTTTAGCATTTGATTTTGCATTTATTTTACTTGGTTATTTAGCATATATGTGGACAGATGAAATAGAAACAGTAAGTAAAAAGAAGAAAAGTGTAGATAACAGTTTAGCAGCATTTTGGAAAAATGTTTAATAAATTACATGGGTTGTATTATGGCAACCCATATTAATTAATAGCGAAAGTTGAAGGGAATGTGAAAAAAATGGATAAAGAAAAATTTTATATTACAACACCAATTTATTATCCAAGTGGAAAATTTCATATAGGAACAGCTTATACAACAGTATTAGCCAATACTATAAAAAAATATAAACAATTAAAAGGATATGATGTAAGACTTCTAACTGGATTAGATGAACATGGTCAAAAAATACAAAATATTGCAAATAAAAATAACAAACCACCTAAGCAATATGTTGATGAAATGGCTGATTTGGCAACAAAATTATGGAAAACAATGAATATAGAATATGATGATTTTATTAGAACAACTCAAGCTAGACATGAACATGCAGTTGAAGAAATATTTGATATGCTTATGGAAAAAGGAGATATTTATAAATCTGAATATGTTGGATGGTATTGTATGCCATGTGAATCGTATTTTACCAAAACACAATTAGTAGATGGAAAATGTCCAGATTGTGGAAGAGAAGTTACTAAGATGAGTGAAGAAGCATATTTCTTTAATATGAAGAAATACGCAGATAGATTAATAAAATTTTACGAGGAAAATCCAGATTTTATTCTTCCTGAATCAAGAAAAAATGAATTGTTTAATAATTTTCTAAAACCAGGGCTAGAGGATTTGTGTGTAAGCCGTACAAGCTTTGACTGGGGTGTAAAAGTAAGAAAGGACCCTAAACATGTTGTGTATGTATGGCTAGATGCTTTAACAAATTATATTACAGCATTGGGATATTTATCTAATGATGATTCATTAATGAAAAAATACTGGCCAGCAGATTTACAAATAGTAGGAAAAGATATAATAAGATTTCATGGAATATATTGGCCAATATTCTTAATGGCATTAGATTTACCATTACCTAAAAGGATATTAGCACATAATTTTATAATGATGAAAGATGGAAAAATGTCTAAATCAAAAGGAAATGTAATATATCCAGAAAGTTTAATTGAAAGATATGGATTAGATGCAACAAAATACTTTTTATTAAAAGAAATACCTTATGGACAAGATGGAGTATTTACTCCAGAAGAATTTGTAGAAAGATATAATTTTGACTTATGTAATGATTTAGGAAATTTATTAAACAGGACAATAGGAATGATTAATAAATATTTTGGTGGTAAAATTGAGCGTTGTCCAGCAAATAAATCTAAACAAGATGAAGAAATAGAAAAAGCAGCAACTGAACAAATAGAAAAAGTAGAAGGGTGCTTTGAAAATTATCATATGCAAAATATGTTAGGGGAAATTTGGTTCTTAATTTCAAGAACAAATAAATATATAGATGAAACAACACCTTGGACCTTAGAAAAAGAAGGAAAAAAAGAAGAATTACAATCGGTAATGTATCATTTAGTTGAAAATTTAAGAAGAATAGCTATAATGATTTTGCCATGTATGGAAGAAACAGCAAATAAAATTTTTGAGCAACTAAATATACCAAAAGAATTAACTTCTTGGGATAGTATGAGTAATTATGAATCATTAAAAAATATAGAAGTAACAAAATCTCCAACAGTACTTTTTGCAAGATTAGATAAGGATGAAGAAATAGAATATATAAAAGATGTGATGAAGAGTTAATGACTGTTGAAAAATAATTACAATTTTGGCGTCGTCAAATATCATTTAAAATTTAATCAACGTACACTAAGTACGCCTCATAAATTTTAAAATCATTTTCCTTGCCAAAATTTAATTCTTTTCCAACAAGTTATATAATAGGAAAGGAAAAAATAATTATGGGAAAATTATTTGTAATAGATGGAACAGATGGAAGTGGTAAACAAACACAATTT
>CAOJKP010000015.1 GCA_948438085.1 uncultured Clostridium sp.
ATAACAATAGATAAAACAGAAGCATTAACAGCAATAGATGTAAATTCAGGAAAATTTATTGGAAACAAAAATTTAGAAGAAACAGTATTTAAGGTTAATCAAGAAGCAAGCATAGAAATTGCAAAACAAATAAGATTAAGGGATATTGGGGGAATAATAATAATAGATTATATAGATATGCATATAAAAGAAAATAAAGAAAAAGTAATTAATATTTTAAAAGAAAATTTAAAAAAAGATAGATCAAAAACACAGATTGTTGGATTTACAGAATTAAACTTATTAGAAATGACAAGAAAACATATGTGTAGTAATGATTAAAAGGAGGTTAAAATGAACTTAACAATGATAATACCATTTGCTATAGGAGTTTTAGTATTATTTATAGTATTAAAAGTGCTTACACTACCTATGAAATTAATAGTAAAATTATTAATTAATAGTGTCGTTGGAGGAGTGGCAATATTTGTAATTAATCTAGTAGGAGCAAACTTTAATTTTGCAATAGATTTAAATTGGTTTAGTGCGATTATAGTTGGTGTATTAGGATTACCAGGAGCAATAATAGTAACAATATTACAATTTATAATGTAAATAAGAAACGAATGTAAATTAAAAAAGTTCTTTAAAATCACAATTTTGTGAAATTTAAAGAATTTTTTTTGAAAATAATTTACCAACAGAAAAAGTACAACAAATAAAGTTCTTTACAGTAACATTTAAGATTTATAATAACAATTTATATGAAAATATGTTATTATAAATAATATTTGATGCTTTGATATTGGAAATATTTTATGCTAAAATCTGAATGTATCTAGAAAATCATAAAGCATTAAATTTTCATTCTCTATTATATTTTTATTTTCAGATAAATGTTTTAAATCTATATAAGTGCACCAAAATACTACTTTTACCCCCAAAAAGTATAAAATGCAATTATGATTAATAATAAAGATACAAAAATAAATGAAAGAGGAAACTTATAAGTTTCCTCTTTCATTTATACGTTTCAATTCCTCATTTCTTTTAATTTTCTGAGTAGTAGTTTTAATCATAGGTTCATCAGTTAATATTAAATTTTTAATGTGTTTATATGGTGGTAAGAGTTTATTTAATTCTTTAATTTGTTTCCAAATTATATCATAATAATTATCTTTAGATATATTTGGATATTCCTTTTCCATATATTCACGATTATAAACAATCTTAACACTAATACATAAATCATTATCATCAGTAGGTTTACCAAAAACCATATTTTCTTGAACAAAAGGCAATCTTGAAACAAGAATTTCAATTTCTTCAGGGTAAATGTTTTTTCCATTTTTTAAAACAATAACATTTTTCTTTCTTCCAGAAATGAATAAATAACCATCATTATCATAATAACCAAGGTCTCCTGTATGAAACCAACCATCTCTAAAAACTTCTTTATTTGCTTCATCATTATTATAATAACCAAGCATAACACTAGGTCCTTTTGCAATAATTTCACCAATCCCTTGTTCATTTGGTTCATATATTTTAACTTCCATATCAGGCAATGGGAATGCGACAGAGCCAGGTTTTTTATATAAATCATTTTCGGCAGACAATATCGGAGATGTTTCAGTTAAACCATATCCATTTAGTAAATTAATACCCAAATTAGATAAACCTTTAATAGCAGTTGGATCCATAGATACAGCACCATATACAATTACCCTTAAATGACCACCTAATTGTTTTAAAACAGATTTAAAAACAATTCGCCTAATATCAATTCCAAATTTTAATAAAAAGTTACAAAACAAAGTTAAAATATTAAATAATGTAGTTAAATGTTTTTTCTCAATATTATTTCTTATTTTTTTGTACATTGACTCTAGTAAAAGTGGAACACAAACAAATCCAGTAACTTTATATTCTTTTAAATTTTGAACAATATAACGTAAACCATCACAAAAAGCAATAGTAATACCACAATACAAACCATACAAAAATGTAGTAGTAGATTCATATGTATGATGTAATGGCAGAAATGAAAGAAAGGTATCACAAGATGTAACCTTTGCAATGCAACCAGTAGAATATATGTTAGAACAAATATTATATTGAGATAACATAACAATCTTAGAAATGGAAGTGGTTCCAGAAGTAAATAACATAACAGACATTTTTTTATTATCAATAACAACATTATTGTAAGAATCATTTCCAGAATCAATTAGATTGTTTCCATTTTCTATTAGATACTGTAGGGAAGTAAAATCATCTACTTTATCCATACAAATAAATTGCTTTATATTAGTTTTAGGATTATTCTTTAATTTTTTAAAAAATTCCACATACTTCTTATCAAAAATAACAGCATCAATTTCACTGCGAATAATTGAATTCTCTATTTCATTATCTGGTAAAGCCTTGTCCAAAGGAACTACTACCATGCCAGAAGTAGTAATAGCTAAATAACTTATACACCATTCATATCTATTAGGACCAATTATAGCAATACGTTTTTTGGGTAAATTTAAACTTAATAAAGAAGTACCCAAAAATTTCACATCTGAATATACATCTTTATAGGTATGAGAAATGTAATTAGAATCCTTAGGGTTGTTTTTGTAAATAAATGCAATTTTATTAGAGAACAAATTGTTACTGCGAGTTAATAATTCTCTAAAATTATTAACCCTTTCAACTTCATACAATTTGTTTTTGGATAAAGCTTTCATCAAAATCTCCTTTAATATTAATATATTCATTCTACATTGTTTTAAATAAAAAAACAACATAATTATTAAATAAAAAAGAATTTATTAAAAAATTAAGCAAAAAATGTAGAAATACAAGATAAAAGCATAACAATAAAATTATGATGAAAAATTTAATTAATATATTTTTTCATTTAATAATTAAGTGTTAATATAAATAGAAAAAGAAGAAATAATAATGGAAAAGATTTAACATTATAACATAAAGTTCAAAAATATTGAAATATATTGAATTCTCTAGCAAGAAAAAATATACTTTAATCTTTATTAAAAATTAAAAAAATCTAGTCATAAGGACTTCCTACCACGAATACAATTAAACAAAAGCAAAGGTAACTTTAAGGAGGCTTAAGTTCATGGGAGGAAAACAAAATCATATCTTATCTGGAGAAAATATAAGAAATTCAGGTAGGCAAGCAATTGAAGAACGTGCATGTAAGTTAGCACACTATATAATAGATTCAAAAGATACAGTAAGAGGAGCTGCAAAGAAATTTGGTATATCGAAATCTACAGTACACAAAGATGTGACTCTCCAGAACGGTAGAAGAAGTGGACAACTTGTTCCAGAAAGTATTGAAATTAAAGGAGTTTTCTTAAGTATGAGAAATCCTGTTGTGAAGTTGGGATTGGTAATAAGATAAATATAAATAAAGCATTTGATGGGATAAATACTTTTTAATGCTTTATTTTTTTGTCACTATATGATAATATATAAATTAAAATGGAGAATATATGATGAAAAATATAGAAAAAAATATGAAACAACAATTAAATTTATCTGTGCCATCAGCTATAGAATGTATAATAATGATATTAATATCAATGGTAGATACATTTGCAATTTCATGTTTGGGAAGTACTGTTATAGCAGCTGTTGGAGCTATGGTAACAATTATAAATTTTTTAAATCTAATATTAAAACAATACAAGTTTCAAATAATGTTATTATAGCAAGAGCAATTGGAAATAATGATAATGAAAAAATTAAGAAAACTACTGGAACAGCAGTGTATTTAGGCATAGCTTTTCAGTGTATTTGCATATTATTAACAATTAGTTTTAGCCATTTTATACCAACAGTTTTTAAAGTAGATAATATATGTTTGATATATTTATATATAAGAATCATAGGAACTATACCATCTGCAATAAGTACAATTATTTCAGGTTATTTGCGTACAATTCGGAATGTCTAAACAAATAATGAATGCGAGGATAATATCTTTAATATTAAATATTGTATTGGATAATTTAGCAATAAGGCTAAATTATGGAGTTAGTGGAGTAGCATGGGCTACAGTTATCATTGAAACTATATATATGATAAGATTAGTAAACTTATCAAAAGATACTGTTATATATAAAATAGATAAAGAATGTCTAAAAGATTTATTAAAATTGGCAAAACATGGCATTGTAGATAGAATTTTTGATAGAGGTGGAAAATTAGTATTAGATATTATATTATCACGATTAGGAACTTATGAGTATGCGGCTCATGTTATATTAAATCAAATAGAAAATTTTGCTAATGACTTTTGCTATGGATTTGGAATAGGAATTACTACAAATATTGGAATAAAACTAGGAAAAAATAATAAAAAAGAAATTGAAGATATAAAAAATGTAATTAATAAAATAACGAGGATATTAACTATTATAATACCTATTATTATATTTATGGTACTACTAATTTCTTTACCAATGCTATTAAAGGAACAAGAAACATTAATGATAGCATATAAATTAATTCCGCTAGTAGTTATATATTCGGCATTAATGCCAATAAAATATAAATATACTAGTATAATTACAGGAATGAAAGAATTAAAATATAATGCACAAGTTTCTATAAGTACAAATACTATAAAAATATTGTTATCATACATCCTATGTAAGTATATAGGAATAAGTGGAGCTTGGTTAACATTTTCAATTAGTTGTATAATTATAATAATTGCATTAAAAAGAAAGATAAAAAACTCTAGTTTGAGTTCTTAGTTTTATATTAAATTTATAAAAATAAGTCTAGGTTAAATATGAGTTGTTATATGACCTAGATTTATTTTTTTGTGCTATTCATAAATTATGACAACAAGTATTTACGCAGGAAAGTATTAATATAAAACACTAAAAACATCTAAATGGCAAGCCATTTAGAGTATTAATATAGGTAATTCATTATTAAGATATTAATAAAAGTACCAGTAATGGGAACTAAGATATTTATTGTAAAAAAGTTATTTATAATTCAAAATAACTTCAAAATCATTTCATTGAACAATAGAAATACACATGATAATCTTTTAATATGAAAAGTTCAAAAATAAAGTAATATTTTTTGAGTTTTTTAAATAGTATTAAAAGAAAGTTGGTGAGAATTTTGAAAAAGAGTTTGAATATTACATTTATTAATCCTAATACAGAAGAACAAATAGTACAAGCTATGTCTGGAGTTCTTGCATATAATCTAGCTGAGAATGATGAAAATATAAAAATTGATTATAGCAATTCAAATTCTTATCAAAGTTCTCACGAGGAAATAGAAGATGAATTAGAGTTATAAACTTAAAAATTTTATTGAAAAAATTTTGCAAAGAGTCTTGATATTTTAATAAAAAATCTGTATAATGAATATAATAGTAGTAGATATTTAATATCTGCTATAATTAAAATGTGAATCGCAACGTCACTTGCGAGATATAAATTTGTGAATGAAAAAATGTTAATCGCACCCCTACTTGCGGAATATAAATGAGTAGGTGAAAAAATGAATAATTATAGTTAAATGTGGGGTCTATAAAACTAGATCCCATATTTTCATAAAGGAGATGCAGTAGTAGTGGTAATAGAAGATGGAAAGTTTTATTTTATAAAAGATGAATTTTTTAAAATATTTAAAGAATATAAATTAATGGAAAACAAAGAAAGTGGAACTAAAAGACCATGTTATTTTTGCTTTAGAGATAAATTTAATAAAAATATAATTTGGTTTGTCCCAATATCAACTAAGTATGATAAATATAAAAGCATATACGAATATAAAAAACAAAAACAACATAGAGTTTATAATTTTGTTTTTGGAGAAGTAGTTGGAAAGCAATCTGTATTTTTAATTCAAAATATATTCCCAACCACTGAAGAATACATATTAGAAAAGTATATTACTGAAAATAAAGATGTAGAAATTGCATTAAATGTGAGGAATAAAGTTATTGCTTACGCTAGACAGGTTATAATGATGGCGGAAAGAGGTATAAATATTCCATTTTATGATATAACCGGAATGAGAAATATATTATTGGAAAATAAAAACGCACAAGAAAACGCATAAGAAACACACAAGAAAATGCACAAGTTAATAAAGGAGAAATGAAATATGATAGCAAAACAAAAAGAAATAGATGAAAATAGAAAAAAAGAATTGAAAGCATTAAGAGAAAAACTAGGATTACATGAATTTATAAAACTTTTACAATCATATAGTGAAGGAAAAGGAGATTACACAGAAGAAAGAAGAGAAATTTTAAAAGATGTAACAAAAGAAGATATTGAAAAGTTCTTAAAAGAAAACAAATAAAGATAAAACCTATTCTCAAAAAAAGAGTAGTTTTTCTTGCTTTTTTGGAACTGACATGCTAAAATGTAACAGAACGAAAATAAAGTGCCAGAAAAGCAAATAGATGAAGCATAGAAAATAAAGTTCTAATACAACCCTCATATGAATACAATGTAGAAAACAACGTATTCATAAGGGGGTCTTTCATTTGGGAAAAATATACATAGAAGAGCGTGCAGTGAATTTAGCACAGTATATTATAGATAGTGGAGATACGGTAAGAGGAGCAGCTAAAAAGTTTGGAATTAGTAAAAGTACAGTACACAAAGATGTAAGCGAAAGATTAAAAAAGATAAATCCAGTATTAGCAATACAAGTAAGAAAAATATTAGATGAAAACAAAGCTGAAAGACATATTCGAGGAGGATTAGCAACAAAAAGAAAATATATAAATGAAAAAGAAAATAAAGTAAGTTAATGCTGTAAATAACCTAGGTATATAGAACTTATTTAAAATAAAAAGACTTATAAATATTAATTTAATATTTATAAGTCTTTTCACATTTTACATAAATCGACATATTATAAATAGAGCCAAACATTTGGAGGTTAATATGGAAACGATAAAAAAAGGGGATATAGTAGGAAGAAAATCCCATAACGAAGACATACTGTTTTATGTAAAAAGAGTAGTACCATTAAACGGAGAAAAAATTGCTATTCTAAAAGGATTATGTATTAGAATAGAGGCAGATGCACCACTTTCAGATTTAACTATAATAAAAAAACAAACTGTCAAAAATAGAATTGGAAAAATAGAAAATAGATTAGATGAGAAAATAAAAATTGGAAGTATTGGTAGTGCAAAAAGTAAAAGAAGAATAGGTAAAATATTTAATAACAGGAGTAAAATAGAAGAAGTATATGGAAAAATATTACACATAGATGGAGATAGAAAATATAGTGAAAAATCAACAAAATATTATAAAAAATTAGGACTAAATGCAGTTGTAAGAAATATTTCTGAAAACATACAACAATATGCAATAATAGATTTACTAAATAGATATAAACCAGATATTTTGGTAATTACAGGACATGATGGAATGATAAAAAGTGGAACAGGATATAATGACATATATAATTATAGAAACTCTAAATATTTTATAAATACAGTATTAGAAGCAAAAAAATGGGCTCAAGAAAACAAAGCAGAACTAGTAATATTTGCAGGAGCTTGTCAAAGCTATTATGAAGCTTTAGTTGCAGCAGGAGCAAACTTTGCATCATCTCCAGCAAGAGTTTTAATAGATTTTGTAGACCCAATAGTAGTAGCAGAAAAAATTGCAACAACAGAAGAATATAAGTATGTTACAATAAATGATATAGCAAATGATTTAAGAGATGGAACAAAAGGTATAAGTGGAATTGGTGGATTAGGAAAGAAAAAGGTATTATTATAAAGTAAAATAGCCAAACTCTATAGGGTGCATACTGTGTACCCTATAGTTTAAACATATATATATTAATAACATAATTTAAATATGTAACATAAATGTAATATTAAAGTAATTTAAATGTAACAAACTCTTAAAAGCTAGTAATATGAAGAGATGTAGGCATATGACAGCATATTACAATCTTTGACATGATAGATTGGAAATGCTATAATACGAACCAGAGTAGGTGATTATATGTTTTACAGTGATGATATTACAAATTTAAAAACAAATATAACAAACATTATTGGACAAAAGATAATAGTAAAAGGAACACGTGGAAGAAGCAAAGTATTTGAAAAAGAAGCTACAATAGAAAAAACATATCCTAATTGGTTTAAAATTAAATTTGAGGATAATGATAAAAATGATACATATACATATAAAGATGTATTAACAAGAGCAGTTGAATTAGATGTATTTGATGGAGAACAATATACTCCGTTAATACCACCAGCTATTGAAACAAAGAAAGTAAAACAGCAGTTATAATATCTAAAAAATTCCTAATTTTAGGAATTTTTTTTTGTCCTTAAAATATATATATTATATATCAATAAAAAGGAGAAAAAGGTTAAAAAATAATTACAATTTTGGTATCTATAAAAAACATTTAAAATTCAATTACTTTACTAGGTATTTTCATAATCTTAACCAAAATTTAATTTTTTCCAACCGATTTGTGCCTTAGGAAAGGAATGAGTGTAAGAATGACTATAGACGTTGCAAAAGAAAGTTTATGCATAAATAGAATACTTGGACAAAAAAGTCAAACAATTATTGTAGAAGGAGATGTAATTGTACCAGATATAAAACCAGATATATTAAGTGCAATTCAAACAACAGGAAATGTATGTGTTTATAAAAAAGAAATAATGGAAGGAAAAATTAGAATTGATGGAGATGTAAAATTATATGTAATGTACCTAGCTGATGATGAAGAATCTGCCATAAGAAGCCTAAACAGCAGTGTAGATTTTACTCAAGTAGTAGATTTTGAAGGATGTTTACCACAAATGAGTATAGATGATGATATTTGCATAAGAAATATAGAATGTCAAGTATTAAATGGAAGAAAAATTAATATTAAAGCGACATTAGATTTAAATGTAAAAATATATTCAAATGAAAATGTAGAATTAATAAACAAAGTAAACAATTTAGATGATGTACAAATGTTAAAATCTGAACAAGAAATAGATTCATTAGTTGGAGAAGGAATAACAAAGTCAACAGCAAAGGATACAATTGTAATTGATAGTGAAGAAAAAATTGCAGAGATATTAAGTGCAAAGTGTAATGTAATAAATAAAGAAGTAAAAATAAGTTATAATAAAGTATTAGCAAAAGCAGAAATAGAAACAAAAATAATATATTTAACACAAGAAAATAGTATTAAAGTAAAACTAGAAAAAATACCGTTAATGGGATTCATAGATATTGAAAATATTAGTGAAACTAATATATGTGATTTGAAATATAAGTTAAAAAATATGTTAATTAAAGCCAATACAAATTCAGATAACTCAATCTATATAGAAGCAGAATATGAATTATATTGTAGAGTATATGAAAAACAAAAAATAGAAATAATTCAAGATATGTATTGTCCAAATGCAAACTTAGAGTTTAAATCAAAACATGTAACAACAATGTCAAACAAAAACAATATTATAGAAAAGTGCAGTATATCAGAAAAATTTAATGTTCCTGAGTTAAATACAAATCAATTATATAATGCAGAACTACAACCTAGAATAATTTCTAAAAATGTATCAAATTCAAGAATAACTTATGAAGGAGAAATAGACATTTTATTTTTGTTTTCAGGAAATAATTCTGCAAGAATTGATGAAAAGAAATACACAGTGCCATTTAATTTTAATATAATAGCAGACAATATTAACGAAAATACAAATATAGATACTATGATAGAAATTGCAAATCAAGATATTATAATTGGAAACGATGGCAATATAGAATTAAGAACAGAGTTAATATTTAATATAAATACAGCTAATAATACACAAATAAATATAATAGATGAAATGCAAACAACACCTATGGATACAAAAGATTGTTATAGTATGGTAATTCATTTTGTAAAAGAAAAAGATACATTATGGAAAATTGCAAAAATGCATAAAAGCACAATTGAAGATATAGTAAAAACAAACAACATAGAAGATCCAAACAAAATATTTGTTGGACAGCAATTATTTATTCCTAAATATGTGCATACGCAAATTTGATAAAAAGGAAAAATAAAATGGATAAAATATATTCACGTAAGAGGATACATTTGCCTAAAATAATAATGACCAAAAATAAAAAAGCAAAAAAAATATCTGCGATAATAATAATATCAATTATAACATGCATTAGTATTGTAAATGCAATTAATCCAATTTTTGATAGGCTATGTAGACAAAAGGCACAAAGTGTAGCAACAATAATAACAAATCAAGAAAGTACAAAAATAATTAATAAATATAAATATGAAGATTTAGTTACAGTTGAGAGGGACAATAATAATAATATAGCAATGGTAAAATCAAATATTGTCCCTATTAACCTACTTATTTCAGATGTAGCTGAGAATGTACAAACAAAATTAAATGAAAATGGTGAAGATTATATAGAAATGAAAATGGGGGGACTTACAGCAAACAAGTTTCTTTCTGGTGCTGGAATAAATATACCAATAAAAATATATCTTGTAGGGAATGTACAAACAGATTTAAGAAGTGAATTTACTCATGCAGGAATCAACCAAACTGTACATAGAATATACCTACAAGTAAATTGCAATGTTTCAGTAATGACACCATACAATAATATAAATGAAGAAATATCTAATCAAGTGTTAATAGCAGAAAGTATAATAGTAGGCGATATACCTAGTACATATTATAACTTAGAAGGAATGAAAAATGACAATTTATTAGATATACTTGAATAAAAGTTTATATATAATAAAAAAAATATTGATATTTTTTAATATATGTAATATAATCGTAACGAAATTGTAATAATAATATAAAACAAATTGAAAGGAAAGATAATAATGTTCGCTTTTGGACAAGATATAGGAATAGATTTAGGAACAGCAACAGTGATTGCATATGTTAAAGGCAAAGGTATAGTATTAAGAGAGCCATCAGTAGTTGCTGTAGATAATAATACAGGAGATGTTTTAGCAGTAGGACAAGAAGCAAGAAAAATGTTAGGTAGAACACCTGGAAATATTGTTGCTACAAGACCACTTAAAGATGGAGTTATATCAGATTACACAGTTACTGAAAAGATGTTAAAACATTTTATAAACAAAGTATGTGGAAAATTTATTTTTGCACCAAGAATTATGATATGTATACCATCACAAGTAACAGAAGTAGAAAAAAAGGCTGTAATAGATGCTGCATCGCAAGCAGGAGCAAGAAGGGTATATTTAATAGAAGAGCCAATAGCAGCAGCTATAGGTGCAGGAATAGATATTTCAAAACCATGTGGAAATATGATAGTTGATATAGGTGGAGGAACAACAGATATAGCTGTTATTTCATTAGGAGGTTCAGTAGTAAGTGCATCTATAAAGGTTGCAGGAGATAAATTTGATGAAGCTATTGTAAAATATATAAAAAGAAAGCATAATATAATGATAGGAGAAAGAACGGCAGAAGATTTAAAAGTAAATATTGGATGTGTTTATCCTAAAATTCAAGATATGGAAATGGACATAAGAGGAAGAGACTTAACTTCAGGATTACCAAAAACAATAACAGTATATTCAAGTGAGATGTTAGAAGCACTTATAGAACCAGCCATGTTAATAGTAGATGCAGTTCATTCTGTGTTAGAGAAGACACCACCAGAATTAGCAGCAGATATTAGTGATAAAGGTATATATATGACTGGCGGAGGATGTTTAGTAGATGGATTGGATAAGCTTTTACAAGAAAAAACAGGAATAAATGTTATGATAGCACAAGATACAGTATCATGTGTTGCACTAGGAACAGGAAAAGCATTAGATAATTTAGATGCATTAGATGGAAAAAGAAAATAATGAATGTATAAACTACCTACAAACCTATGTTGAAAAAATAATTGCTATTTGACGTTGTTAAATTTAGATTGAAATCAAATCAAACGTACATGAGTATTCCTCATTAATTTCAACCTCTTTTACTTAGCCAAATAACAACTATTTTCCAACATAGGTTTGTGTTTTAGGAAGGGATGATAGCAAGTATGGAAAAAACAGTAGCATTTTACACATTACGGTTGTAAAGTTAACCAATATGAAACAAATGCAATGGCACAAAGATTTGTAGAAAATGAATATAAAATAGTGGAATTTGAAGAAAAAGCGGATATTTATATAGTAAATACATGTACAGTTACAAATATGTCTGATAAAAAGTCAAGACAAATTTTAAGAAGAACAAAACAAACAAATCCTAAATCTATATTAGTAGTTACAGGATGTTATGCACAGATAGCAAAAGAAGAATTAAGTAAAATTGAAGAAATAGATATTATACTTGGAAATAATGAAAAAAGTGATTTAATAAATTATGTAGAACAATTTATTAAAAATAATAAAAAAATAGAAAAAACAAGTGATGTAATGCATCAATGCGAATTCATAGATTTTGGAAACACATTATATACAGAAAAAACAAGAGTAGTAGTAAAAATCCAAGATGGCTGTGATAGATTTTGTTCATATTGCATTATTCCATATGCAAGAGGACATATAAGAAGTAGAAAAATGCAAAGTATAATAAATGAAATTGAAGAAATATCAAAGAAGCGGAATAAAAGAAATTGTTATAACAGGAATACATATAGCTTCATATGGAAAAGATTTTAAAGAAAACATAGGTTTAATAGATTTATTAGAAGAAATCAATAAAATAGAAAATATAAAAAGAATACGATTAAGTTCATTAGAGCCAGTAATTATAACAAATGAATTTATACAAAGACTTTCTAAATTAGAAAAAATATGTGACCATTTTCATTTATCTTTACAAAGCGGATGTAATGATACACTAAAAAGAATGAATAGAAGATATACAACACAAGAATTTGAACAAAGTGTTAAAGAAATAAGAAAATACTATCCTAATGCTGCTATAACAACAGATATAATTGTTGGATTCCCTGGGGAGAGTGAAGAAGAATTTGAAATTACATATAATTTTTTATCAAAAATAAAATTTTATAAAATGCATATATTTAAATATTCGAAAAGAAAAGGAACAAAAGCAGCAATAATGGAAGGTCAAATTAATAATAATATAAAAGAACAAAGAAGTGCTAAATTAATAGATTTATCCAATACAAATCAAAAAGAATATAACAGCCAATATATAGGAAAAAAAATCGAAGTATTATTTGAAGAAAGAAATAATAATTATATTAAAGGACATACAACTAACTATATTGTAGTAGAAGTTGAAACAAAAGAGCCTATTGAAGGATTAATAAAAAATGTTGAAATAATAGGTTTTGAAGATGAAAAATTAATTGGAAAATTATGTGATATGTAACAAAAATGTAACTTAAATGTAAAAAATATTTAACAATAAAAATATTGATATAAATTAAAATTTGTAGTATATAATATAAATAAGAATTAATACGATACAAAGGAGGAAACAAAAAATGAGTGGAAAAATATATAATGAAATACCAATGGAAAATGCTTCTAGTGAAAATTTACCTACAAAAGTAGGAATGTGGGGGAAAATAAAATCATTTTTTTTACAAGAAATAAAAGTTGAATTAACACCAGCACAACAGCAATTTCAAGATGATTTAAATGACTTTTTACATATAGAATTAACTTGGAAAGATTTTCATGATTTCTTATTTCAAGATATAACATTTGGAAAGAAAAAGAATAAAAATAATTAACACTAAAAAAATAGATTTTTAAAATCTATTTTTTTTTTAGTGAATAGGAAAAATAAATTTTGAATCTTTGATGAATTAATCAAGAGGTGTAGGAGTTACCTTTAATTATAAATTTATTAAATGTTGTAGTATTTCATGAAATTACATTGTAAAATGATTAAAATCACTTGACAGTTTACAATAATACATATAAAATAATAGAGTAGGTTTAATATATAAAAAAATAAAAAACATAAATATATATTATTATCGAACATTGAAAATTAAATAGAAAGAGGTGTATGATTATGCAATTTGTAATCATTATCGCCACAATTCTAATCTCAGCTGTTATTTTTATACCAATAGGTGTAACTATAAGAAAAAAAATTGCTGAATCTAAAATTGAAAGTGCAGAAACTGAAGCAAAAAAAATATTAGAACTTGCCAATAAAGAAGCAGAAAATAAGAAAAAAGAAGAATTATTTAAGGCAAAAGAGGAAATAATGAAATCTAGAGAAGATTTGGAAAAGGAGATTAGAGAAAGAAGAGGCGAAATACAAAATCAAGAAAAAAGAATAATACAAAAAGAAGAAAATTTAGACAAAAAAGAAGAGGCTTTTGAAAAAAAAGAAAAAGATTTAATTCAAAAAAATGAAGAATTAGAAAAAAAACGTATTGAATTAGAAGAAATAACAAACAAAAGAATAGAAGAATTGCAAAGAATTTCAGAATTATCAATAGAAGAAGCCAAAAAATTATTGTTATCAGAAACAGAAAAACAAATAAAACTAGAAACAGCAGCAATAATTAGAGATGGGGAAGTAAAAGCAAAAGAAGAATCAACAAAAAAAGCAAAAGAATTACTTACATATGCTGTTCAGAAATGCGCAGCAGATCATACTTCTGAAACTACAGTCTCAGTTGTAAATCTTCCAAATGATGACATGAAAGGAAGAATCATAGGTAGAGAAGGAAGAAACATTAAAGCACTTGAAACACTTACAGGAATAGATTTAATAATAGATGATACTCCTGAAGCAGTTATATTATCAAGTTTTGATCCACTAAGAAGAGAAGTTGCAAAAATTGCATTAGAAAAGCTTATCGAAGATGGAAGAATTCATCCTGCTAAAATAGAAGAAATGGTTGAAAAAGCTAAAGAAGAGGTAGAAGCAACTATAAAATCAGAAGGAGAAAGAGCAACATTAGAAACAGGCGTTATAGGATTAAATCCAGATATAATAAAATTATTAGGAAAATTAAAATATAGAACAAGTTATGGTCAAAATGTATTAAATCATTCAATAGAGGTATCAAATCTTGCAAGAATTATGGCAGATGAGCTTGGGTTAGACTCTAAAAGAGCAAGACGTGCAGGATTACTTCATGATATAGGAAAAGCATTAGATCATGATATGGAAGGAACACACGTTGAAATTGGTGTGGAAATATTAAAAAAATACAAAGAAAATCCACTAATAATAAATGCTGTGGAAGCTCATCATGGAGATGTAGAACCACAAACATTAGAAGCTGTCTTAATTCAAGCAGCAGATGCTATAAGTGCATCAAGACCTGGAGCAAGAAGAGAAACAGTAGAAGCATATATTAAAAGGTTAGAAAAACTAGAAGAGATAGCAGATTCATTTGAAGGAGTAGATAAATCTTATGCAATACAAGCAGGACGTGAAGTAAGAATCATAGTAAAACCAGAAAAAATATCTGATGCTGATATGACGATTATGTCAAGAGATATAGCAAAAAAAGTTGAAGATGAAATGGAATATCCAGGACAAATAAAAGTTAACGTAATAAGAGAATCAAGAGCAATAACATACGCAAAATAAAAAATACGGTTTCATATTGAAACCGTATTTTTTATTTTGCTGTTCCTGTATAAAATAATCCTGCAAGTTTAGATACAGGCATTGTTTGTAACCATACTGTTCCAGGACCTGTTAATGTTGTTAGAAATAAACCTTCTCCTCCAAAAACTATATTTTTCATTCCTTTTACAGTTTCTATATCTAAATTAACATCTTTTGTCATTGCTGCTACATATCCATTATCAACTTTTAATTTTTCACCTGCTACTAATTCTTTTTTTACAACAGTACCATCTATTTCTAAAAATACCTTACCAGGTCCTGTTATTTTCTGCATAATAAATCCTTCTCCACCAAAGAAACCAGCACCTAATTTTTTACGAAATTGCATACTAATATCTACTGTATTTTCTGAACATAAAAAAGCACGTTTTTGAGCAATTATTGTTTCTCCTTCTTTTAAATTATATTCTAAAATTTGACCTGGAAAACAAGATGAAAATGCTATTTCTGCATCATCTTTTTGTGCTGTATATACATTCATAAATAAAGATTCTCCAGCAAAAGCTCTTCCAAGCCCCTTCATAATTCCACCATTAGTAGTAGTTTTCATTTCCATTCCATCATCCATCCAGCTCATTCCACCGTTTTCAGTTAATATAGATTCTCCCTTTTTTAATTTACAAATTACAACAGGAAGTGTATCTCCTAATATTTTGGTTTCCATATAAATTCCTCCTTTTATCCATACAGTATTATATATTAAATTTTTAATTGTTGCAATAGAAAAAATAATAGATTTTTTGAATACGAGATTTATATATAAGTATTTGAAAAAGTAAAAAAGTATAGTATAATGTTAATATTAAAACTGAAAGGAAAGGTATTGATAATGAAAATTTTAGCGATAGGAGATATAGTGGGCGAATCAGGCTTAAAAAAAGCAAGAGAAGAGGTTCCCATAATAAAAAAAGAAGAAAGCATAGATTTTATCATAATGAATGGAGAAAATGTAGCTGGAGGAATGGGAATAACATTACCATTATTTAAAAAAATGTTAGAAATTGGTGTAAATGTAGTTACTATGGGAAATCATACTTGGGCCAAAAAGGACATTTTTACATTTATAGATAACCCACAAATAATAAGACCTGCAAATTATCCCAAAGGTGTACTTCGGAAAAGGTTATGGAATATATGAACAAAATGGTAAAAAAATAGCCGTAATAAATTTAATAGGAAGAACAGACATGAATGTATTAAGTGAGAATCCATTTATAATAGTAAGTGATATATTAAAAGAAATAGAAAATAAAGCAGATATAATTATTGTAGATTTTCATGCAGAAGCAACAGCAGAAAAAATAGCAATGGGATATTTCTTAGATGGAAAAGTTAATGTTATATTTGGTACACACACACATGTTCAAACCGCAGATGAGAAAATATTAGATAAAGGAACAGCATATATTACAGATATAGGAATGACAGGACCAGAAAAATCTGTTATAGGAATGGATATATCAGCATCAATTAAAAGGTTTGAAACTACTTTGCCAGAAAGATATAAACTAGCAGAGGGCAAAAATATGTTAAATGGATGTATTTTTGAAATAAATGACCGAACTAATCAAATAGAAAAAGTAATAAGAGTAAATCGTTGAAAAATGGCGAAAAATGGTATACGAAATTTCCATTAATTTCCAAAAAATACTAGACAGAAATAAATAGATATAATATAAATATATCTGTTCAAAAAAATATAAAAAAATAGGAGGAAAAATTAATGGAAACTTTAAAAATCTCATCAAAATCAAATCCAAATTCAGTTGCAGGAGCAATAGCTGGATTGGTAAAGGAAAATGACAGAGCAGAAATGCAGGCAATAGGAGCAGGAGCACTAAATCAAGCAATAAAAGCAGTTGCGATAGCAAGAGGTTTTGTAGCACCATCAGGTGTAGACCTAGTATGTGTACCAGCATTTGCAGAGGTGCAAGTAGAAGGTGAAGATAGAACTGGAATTAAAATAGTTGTAGAGTCTAGAATATAGATAGATATGTAAGAAAAGAGCAGTATGCTCTTTTTTTGTTCATAACAGAATCAACTTAATGTTAAAAACATATTGAAAATTAAGCTAAATTGATATATTATTATTCCAAAAATGGAGGGAATAAATTGAAAAACAATATTTTTAGATATATATTTATAGTAATTTTTATAGGCTTAATAGTATTTGGAGTATATATGATATATGGAAATCAAAATGAAGATATAAGTAAAGAAGTAAATACCCAAAAGCAAGAAGAAAAAATTATAAAAAATATACGATTAGGAATTGCAAATTTTGATACTATAAATCCAATATTAAGTAATAATCAATCAGTTCAAAATGTTTCGAAATTAATATATGATTCTTTATTAAACATTACTCAAGATTATAAAATACAAACATGTCTTGCAAATGAAGTATCTAAAGTAAATGCAACTACCTATTTAGTAAAATTAAGAGAAGGTGTAAGGTTTAGTGATGGAACAATATTAGAAGCAAGTGATGTACAATTTACAATAGACAAATTAAAGCAAGAAGGGGTAAATTCCATTTATACAAATAATGTAAGAAATATAATTCAAGTTGATGTTGTTGATGAAAATACTATAAGAATTATATTAAATGAAGAAGTACCATTTTTTGAATACAATTTAATATTTCCTATTTTATCATATAAATATTATGGACAAGAGGATTTTTTAAATACAAATAAAAACAATCTTCCAATAGGAACAGGAAGATTTTCAATAATTAAAAACGATGAAAAAAGCATAATTTTAAAGAAAAATAATCAATGGTGGAATATACAAAATAGCAATACGAATTTAGAAGAAATACAAATAAATAAATATAGTACAGTATCAGAAAAATATAATGAATTTAAAGCAGGAAATATAGATTTATTACATACTACAAATATGAATTTTGAACAATATGCAGGAACAATAGGTTATTCTGTGAAAGAATTTGCAGGAAAAAGAACTGATTTTTTAGCAATGAATACACAAAATAATATTCTTTCTAATGTAGAAGTAAGACAAGCAATAAATTTTGCCATAAATAAGCAAAATATAATATCTAGCATATTTAAGGATAAGTATCATGCATCCAATTTTCCACTAGACTATGGAAACTATATTTATAAAACAGACATTATAAAAAATGAATATTCACAAGATAATGCAAAGTCTGTGTTGATAGGCAATGGTTGGGAATATAAACAAAATTCTTGGAGAAAAAGTATAAACTATTATCAAAGAAGAATCAATTTAAACTTAGTAGTAAATGAGTCTAATGCTGAACGCACAAGTGTTGCTGAAAACATAAAAACACAATTAGAAGATATAGGAATACGAATCAACATAATAAAATCATCAGATGCTCAATATTATAAATATTTAGAAAATAAAAACTATGATATGATTTTAACAGGAATATATCACTCAAATAGTCCAGATTTAACAGCATTTTTGGGAAATAATAACTATTCAAATTATTATAATGAAGAAATTATAAGTATTTTAAACGAAATTAAAAATATAACAGACGAAAAAATATTAAAAGAGAAATATGAAAGAATATGTGAAATATATAATACAGAAATACCATATGTAATGTTATATCATAATAGTGAAGCTGTATTATCAAATTACGATTTACAAACAAGTATACAAGCTAATAGTTATAATATTTTTTATAATATTGAAAATTGTTATAGAATAGAAAAATAAAAAAATATAAAAATGTATTGACAAAATAAAAATGTAATGTAATAATAATGACAAACAAATGTTTAAGGAGGAAAATATGAATACAGAAAATTCAGAAAAAAGAAAAGCACTAGAGGCAGCAATGAGTCAAATAGAAAAACAATTTGGAAAAGGATCAGTAATGAAACTTGGAGATTTCCAAGCAATGAATGTAGAAGCAATTCCAACAGGAGCATTAGGATTAGATATAGCACTAGGAATAGGCGGAGTTCCACGTGGAAGAATAATAGAGGTATTTGGACCAGAATCATCTGGAAAAACAACACTTGCATTACATGTAATAGCAGAAGCACAAAAAGCAGGAGGAGAAGCCGCTTTTATAGATGCAGAACACGCATTAGATCCAGTATATGCAAAACACTTAGGAGTAGATATAGATAACCTAATAGTATCTCAACCAGATACAGGTGAACAAGCGCTAGAGATTACAGAAAGCTTAGTAAGAAGTGGTGCACTAGATGTTATAGTCGTAGATTCTGTTGCAGCATTAGTGCCAAAAGCAGAAATAGATGGAGATATGGGAGATTCACATATAGGATTACAAGCAAGACTTATGTCGCAAGCTTTAAGAAAATTAGCAGGAGCAATAAATAAATCTAAAACAGTACTTATATTTATAAATCAATTAAGAGAAAAAGTAGGAATTATGTTTGGAAATCCAGAAACAACACCAGGAGGAAGAGCATTAAAATTCTATGCATCAGTAAGATTAGATATAAGAAAAGTAGAAAATATTAAACAAGATGGAGAAGTAGTAGGAAATAGAGCAAAAGTAAAAGTAGTTAAAAATAAAGTTGCTCCTCCATTTAGAGAAGCGGAATTTGATATTGTGTATGGCAAAGGAATATCAAAAGAAGGAAACATATTAGATATGGGTGTTAACTTAGATATAATAGAAAAAAGTGGTTCATGGTTTAGCTATAATGGTGAAAGAATTGGTCAAGGAAGAGAAAACGTAAAACAATACCTATTAGAAAATAAAAAAATAATGGAAGAAGTAGAGGCAAAAATTAGAGAAAACTTTGCACAAGCATTTGAAAAAAGCCTTGGAGATGAAGAAGTAGAAGAAAATGAAGAATCAGAAGAAACAGACGAATAAAGTTTTTGGAGAGAAATATGTACGAAATAGAGGAATTCGATAAACAGAAATCTAAAGTAATGAAATATATAATGTATAAAAAAAGAAGCGAATATGAAGTAAAAAATAAATTTCAAAATACTATACAAGAAGATTTATTATGTGATATTATAGATTATGTAAAAGAAGCTGGATATTTAAATGATATAGAATATATTAAAAAGAGTATAAACGAGTTTAAGGCATTAAAAAGCTTATCAATAAAAGAAGTTAAATATAAATTACAACAAAAAGGAATAAAAAAAAGAGATTTAGATGAATATATTTCTGAAAATTATGAAGAAATGTATGAATATGAAACAAATTCAGCAAAAACAATAGTTTTGAAAAAAGAAAATACAATGGATAAAGAAGAAATACAAAGTTATCTTATAAAAAAAGGATATCAAGAACAAATAATAAAGGAAGTATTATAATGCAAAATATATTAACATTACAAACTAATAAATATGCTATAAAAATAGAAAATTTTGAAGGTCCATTAGATTTATTATGCCATTTAATAGATAGAAATAAAATGGATATATATGATATAAAAATAAGTGAAATAACAGATCAATATATAGCATATATAAATGAGATGGAAAAAATGAATTTAGAAATTACAAGTGAATTTTTAATAATGGCAACTACATTATTATTACTAAAATCAAAAGGACTATTACCAAAGCAAGAAGAGCAAGAAGAAGAAATAACACAAGAACAATTAATTGAAAGAATAATCGAATATAAAAAATATAAAGAAATAACGAAAATATTAAAAGAAAATTATCATACATATTCGAATAGATTATTTAAAATACAAGAAACAATAAAACTTCCAAAACAAAAATTAGAAAAAAATTATGAAAAAGAAATTATATCTAAATTATATTTAGACTTAATAAATAGGAATAAAGAAAAACTAAATCAAAATGCAGATAATATAAAAAAAATAGCCATAACAGATACATATACAGTAGCAAGTAAAGTAAAAGAAATGTTTAAAGAACTTCTAAAAAAACCAAAATTTATATTTAACAGAATGTATACATTATCTAAAAATAATAAAAACGAGGTAGTAACAGCTTTTTCTGGATTATTAGAACTAACCAGAAGAGATAAAGTAATTGCATCTCAAGAAGAGTTGTTTGGAGATATAACAGTACAAAGAAAGCAAAGACATCAAAATGAAAATGAAGTTCAAAAATAATTGAACAGCAAGAATTTTAAGAAACTATAAAAATATTAAAAAAATGATTAAATAAGAAAAAAATGGAAAAACTAATACCAAGAGAAGGTGAATTTTGGTGTTAGTTTTTTTTATAATTATTTTAAGTATAATAGTTATAAATTTAATAATAATATTAAGCACATTAAGGCTAAATATTCTAGATATTAATATAAATAATATAAATAAACAAAAAAAAATGCATTATGAAATAAAAATAAAAGTACAATTATACTTTTTAAACAAAATAAAAATAGCGAGTATTTACTTAGATAATAGTAAAATTAAAAAATATAATATACTAAAAAATATTAAACAAATAAACATTAAACAAGTAGAAAAATTCGCACTAGACTATAAAGAAATATTAGGAATAATAAAAACTCTACAAATAAAACTAAAGAATTTAGATTTAGTATTACAAATAGGAACAATAGATGTGATTATAACGTCTATAATAGTAGGATTTATATCTGCTATTATTGGAATAATACTCCCACATATTGTTGAAAGTAAAAAAGTAAGTAATTGCAAATATAAAATAGAACCACTATATCACATGCAAAACGTAATAAAAATGAATCTAAATTGTATAATCGAAATTAAAGTAGTACATATTATTTATATAATATATAATTTATTAAAAAGAAAGAGAGTTGATAAAAATGAGCGAACATCCAATAGAAGGTCTTATGATTACAGCTATGAATAGTATTAAAGACATGGTAGATGTAGATACAATAATAGGAAATCCTATACAAACTGGAAATAATACAACAATTATACCAATTTCAAAAGTATGTTTTGGTTTTGCTGCAGGAGGAAGCGAATTTAGAGGAGAAACTGTAAATGAGTATACGAAAAAAGATAAAGAAGAAGCGATACAATATAGATTACCATTTGGAGGAGGAAGTGGAGCAGGAGTAAATGTAAATCCAGTAGCGTTTTTAGTAATACAATCAAATAACGTAAAATTATTACCAATAAACCATGCTTCATGTATAGACAAGCTATTAGACTATGTACCAGACTTAATAGAAAAGACCAATTGTTTAATTAATAAATCAATGAAAAAGGAAGAACAAAATAAATATGATTCTCAAGAAAAAACAAAAGTGAAAGAATCTAAAAAAGAACATGAACCTAAAAAACAGAATATAAAAATAAATATCGAAGAGGCAAAATTTACCAAAAAGGCACCTAAAAAGCCAGAACCAATACCATATGAAATTGATAATAGTCAAGAAGAATATGAAGTTGAATATGTTGAAAAAGAACCTGGTGAAATAAATTACGAAGAATTTGACCAATATGATGATTAAATAAAATACCATGTAAAAAATTACATGGTATTTTTGGTATACCAATAAATTTTATAAAAATCTATTGATATTTTTTTATATTTAATATAAAATTTAAAATATGTGTAAAGAAAAGTTTGCTACGGAAAGTTAAGGACAAGTACAAAGCATTACAAAAGTATTACAAATGCAAAGAAAGGTGAAGAAAATGAAAAAAAACATATTAAACAAAGTATTAGTAATTTTGATAATAATATTATTATCATTGATATCTTTTGCAGGAATATATGTAAAAAAAGGGAATACTAGAAAAAACATTTTAAAAGATTATAATTTAGGAATGAATTTAGAAGGAGCAAGACATATAACATTAACAGTTGATAAAACTGAAAATACAATTGTATATGATGCAGAAGGAAAAGAAACAACAGATGGGTATTTAGAAGATGGAGTAACATTAAAAGAAGGATATACAAAATCTGTAGAAAAACAAAATAAAGAAGAAGTATTAACAAAAGAAAATTATGATAAAACAAAACAAATAATAGAAAAAAGACTAAAAAAACTAGGTGTACAAGAATATATAGTAAATAGAGATGAGGTATCAGGAAATATAGATATTCAGTTGCCAGAAAATACAGATACAGATACGGTTGCATCATATTTAACATATAAAGGTGAATATACAATTATAGATAGTGACACAAAAGAAGTATTAATTGATAATTCTATGGTTAAAGAAGCAAAGGTATTATATTCTTCTACTAGTAATGGTATAACAGTGTTTGTTCAAATAGAATTTGATAAAACAGGAAAAGAAAGATTAAAAGAAATATCAAGTACTTATGTAGAAACAAAAGATGAAAATGGAAACGATTCATCAAAAAAGGTTTCAATAAAATTAGATGATGAAACCCTATTAGAAACATATTTTAATGAAGTTAATGAAAATGGAATATTACAATTAACTGTTGGAAGTGCGTCAAGTTCTAGTGAAGATGTAAACACATATATAAAACAAGGTTCAGGATTAGCAGCTTTAATAAACAGTGGAAAAATGGAAATAGCTTATAAAGCAGAAAGTAATGTATATATTAATTCTTATGTAATTGAGAATTTACCAATAATAATTTGTATATTAGTAGATATATTAGCAATAGCTTTACTATGTCTATATATTAAAAACGGAGAATTAGGAGGAATTGCTAGTTTATCTGTAATTGGATTTATAGCACTACTATTAATTGTATTAAGGTATACAAATGTAGTAATATCATTAGAATCATTAACTGCATTAATAGCAATAGTATTATTAGATTATCTATTTGTTAAATATGTAGTTGACAATATTAAGAAAAATTCTATGAGTGCAAAGCAAGCACTAAAAACAACATATATAAAATTTATTGGAATGACAATACCTGTATTAATAATGGCTGTAGTATTTACATTTATTGAATGGATACCAATAGCAAGTATAGGAATGATTTTATTCTGGGGATTAATAATAATGGCTATATATAATTATGTTGTATTATATAGTTATTTATCTAAAACAAAAATAAAATCAACAGTAAAAGAGTAGAAATAATGGAGGTGCAAATGATGGAGTCATTATCAAAAAATAAAAAAATAATTTATGGAATAATTGCATTAATTATAATAGCTGGAATAATAGTTACATGTGCATTTAAATTTAATTTTTCATTAATGTATAAAGAACATGAACGTATAACTATATATATTGGAAAAGAGTATAAAATTGCAGATATAAATAAAATAGCAAAAGAAGTATTTGAAGGAAAAAAAGTGCAATGTGAGAAATTAGAAATATATAATGATACCCCTATAATAAATGTTGAAGAAACTACACAAGAACAATTAGAACAATTAAAGCAAAAAATCGCAGAAAAATATGAAATAGAAAACTCAGAAAATTTAATACAGACTTCAAAAGTAGTTAATACAAGAGGTAGAGATATAGTAAAGCCTTATATAGTACCAACAATAATAACAACATTAATTATCCTTGTATATGTTACATTTAGATATAAAAAATTAGGAATATTAAATATTATATTTGACTTTATATTAAAACTTTTAATATCTGAGACAGTATATTTAAGCATACTTTCAATATTAAGAATACCAATAGGCATATATACAATGCCAGTAGCTATATTAATATATATAATAACAACAATTATTTGCGTGTATATATATCAACTAAAATTAGATAAATCAGCCAAACAAAAACAATAAATTAGTTGATTTTATACAAAAAAGAGCATATAATATAAAAAAATAAATTATGATGAAGAAGAAAAAGCATATTATTTATTATAAAGAGAGTTAGAGTTTGGTGTAATCTAACAATAAAAATATGTGGGGAACTTTGGAGTAATAAAAAATAAAGAGGGTATAAAAACCAATTAGGGTGGAACCGCGGAAAAGAACTTTCGTCCCTAGCATGAGCTAGGAATGTAGGTTCTTTTTTAAGTTCATAAAATAAATTACCCAAATAAAGGAGGATTTTTATGAAAAATTTAACAATGGAAAAAGTAGTAAATTTATGTAAAAGCAGAGGATATATTTATCCAGGTTCAGAAATATATGGAGGACTTGCTAATACATGGGATTATGGACCACTAGGAAATGAATTAAAAAACAATGTAAAATCAGCATGGAGAAAAAAATTTATACAAGAACAACCTAATATTGTAGGATTAGATGCAGCAATATTAATGAATCCAGAAACATGGGTAGCATCAGGTCATGTTGGAGGATTTAGTGACCCACTAATTGACTGTAAAGAATGTAAAACAAGACATAGAGCAGATAAACTAATAGAAGAATGGGCACATGCTAATGGAAAAGATATGATAGCAGATGGAATGAGTGATGAGCAATTAATAAACTATATAAAAGAAAACGACATTCCTTGTCCAAATTGTGGAAAAACAAACTTCACAGATATAAGAAAATTTAACTTAATGTTTAAAACATTTCAAGGAGTAACAGAAGATACAGCATCAGTGGTATACTTAAGACCAGAAACAGCACAAGGGATATTTGTAGATTTTAAAAATGTACTACGTACATCAAGAAAAAAAATGCCAATGGGTATTGCACAAATTGGTAAAGCATTTAGAAACGAAATAACACCAGGAAACTTTACATTTAGAACACGTGAATTTGAACAAATGGAATTAGAATTTTTCTGTAAACCAGGAACAGATTTAGAGTGGCATAAATACTGGAAAGAATATTGCAAGAATTGGTTATTAAGTTTAGGAATGAAAGAAGAAAATATACGTTTAAGAGACCATTCAAAAGAAGAATTGGTATTTTATAGTAATGCAACAACAGATATAGAATTCGCATTCCCATTTGGTTGGGGCGAATTATGGGGAATAGCAGATAGAACAGATTATGACCTAACAAAACATATGGAACACTCAAAGCAAGACCTTATGTATCAAGACCCAGAAACAAATGAAAAATATGTACCATATGTAATAGAACCATCACTTGGAGCAGATAGAGTATTACTTGCATTTTTATGTAATGCTTATGATGAAGAGGAAATAGAAGGTGATGATGTAAGAACAGTACTACACTTACATCCAGCACTTGCACCATATAAAGTAGCAATATTACCATTATCAAAAAAATTAAGTGAAAAAGCACAATCTGTATACGAAAAACTATCGAAAAAATTCATGTGTGACTATGACGAAGCAGGAAGCATAGGTAAACGATATAGAAGAGAAGACGAAATAGGAACACCATATTGTATAACAATAGACTTCGACACATTAGAAGACGAAACAGTAACCATAAGAGATAGAGATACAATGGAACAAGTAAGAATGAAAATAGACGAAGTAGAAAAATGGCTAGAAGAAAAAATCCAATTTTAATGAAAATTTATTAACAAATGTGGGCGATTTTTGCGAGATTTTCGAATAAATAACCCAAACAATAAAATAAAAAATATTGCAAAAAATAAATTAATACGTGTAGGGGCTGCCTTCGGCAGTCCGTTCTACGAAGAAATTACCCATAAAAACAAAACCAAAAATTATGCAAAAATTCATTCAACAAATGTATGGGCGATTTTAATCGCCCGCCCTAAATAGGAATACCCAAGCAATATAATTCTTCACTATTCATTATTCAATATTAATTATTCATTGCGACTGATAAGTCGCACTACAGTCCGCTCCCAGGAAGCAAATGTTTTAAAATATTTTGAACAGTCGCCATTCCCCAATGAAATTGTAAAAAATACTATCGTATTTTAACAATTTCTATTGGTCCCCCACGCATGGCTCCTCATCGTTCTAAAATATTTTAAAACATTTCTTCCTTCGCGCTAGTTATGCATATAGATAAATTAAAGAATAATATAGAAATAAAAAAATAGTTAATAAAATAGTTAATATATAATGAATAATGAAAGAAAGAAAGGAAAATAAAATGAACAAAAACGTTAGAATGTTAGAGACTGTAAGAAAGAGAGAGAGAGAGAGAGAGAGAGCAATAATTTAAGAGAGTGTAATGGTAAACAAGAAAAATTATTCATTATTCATCATTCATTATTCACTGCGACCGTCAGGTCGCACTGTACTGGCATTACCCTAATCGCCTTAATAATAACAATAATACTGTTACTAATCTTGGCAGGTGTTACAATTCACTTCACATTAGGAGAAAATGGAATATTAAAAAATGCTGAGCTAGCAGGAAATAAATATAAGCAAGCGGAAGAAAATGAAACAAAAACATTAAATGAAGTAAATAGATATGTAACCAATAGAGGGAATATAGGTGAAATAGCTGGAGGAACAAACTATAAAACAGATGGAACAGAATTTAAAACAGCAGATAAATTAGATGGAAAACCAATATATGCAAAATATGTAAAAATTACATTGCCAGAAACTATAAATGGTTCAATGGCTACTAATAAAATTGCACATAACATAGAAAATATAGATGAAATATGGATTGATGTAGGATATTCACATGCATCAGGAGGTTGGACTTTACCTAATATTAGTAATGGTGGACTGGGTTATGTAGATAAAAATGAAGTTTTAATATATTGGTTTGCTAATAATAGTTGGCTAGGCAATGAATTAACGTTACTGTTAAGGTACACAAAAACAACGGATTAATATAAAAATGTAGAGATTATTTAATTATCTCTACATTTTTTATATTTTTCTAGCACAACTCATAAAAAATAAAAAAGAAGCAACTAAAGTTAAAAAAATGATAATTCTAGAAAACCAAATAGTACCATATATAGTAAATCCCAAAAAGAAACTAAGCCATCTAATAAATCTAACATGAATACTTTTTAAACCTTCCTCCATAGATTTTTGCTTAGAGGCTAGTAATTCAGCACTAGGAATCATAAATATTTCAGAGAGTTTATAAATTTCATCTAAATTAGGAAAAGCAACATTATGTTCCCACTTTTTTACAACGATGTCATTTACACTATATAACTCAAGCTTATCTGCAAGACTAGCATATGTATAATTATTATTAGTTCTCAACTCACGAATCAATTCTCCAAAATCCTTAACTTCCACCAATAACCTCCCAATAAGTAAATTTATTTAATTATATCATAAAAAAATATAATATACATATATTTAAAAATATAAAACATTAAATGTGAAAAATATGTGAATTTTAATAAATACTATTGACTTTTAAAGCATATAGGTATAAATTATTAGCAGTCGATACAAAAGACTGCTAATAATTTATAAAAAATTAGAAGTTTAACTTTTAAAGGAGGTAATTTTAATGTTAAAACCATTAGGAGACAGAGTTGTAATTAAAATGATTGAAAGTGAGGAAACAACAAAAAGTGGAATTATTTTAGCTTCAAATGCAAAAGAAAAACCACAAATAGCTCAAGTTATTGAAGTAGGACCAGGAATAACAGAAGAAGGTAAACAAATAAAAATGGAAGTAACAAAAAATGATAAAGTAGTAGTTAGCAAATACTCAGGAACAGAAGTTAAATATGAAGGTGAAGATTTTATAATAGTAAGACAAGGAGATATTTTAGCAATAGTAGAATAAAAAAATGAAGACTTTTCATTTTTAGAGAAATTTAAGGAGGAATTAAAATGGCAAAAGAAATTAAATATGGCGAAGAAGCCAGAAAAAAATTATTAGATGGTGTCAATAAATTAGCAGACACAGTAAAAGTTACATTAGGACCAAAAGGAAGAAATGTAGTATTAGATAAAAGTTTTGGAGCCCCATTAATAACAAATGATGGTGTAACAATAGCAAAAGAAATAGAGTTAGAAGATGCATATGAAAATATGGGAGCAAGACTTGTAAAAGAAGTATCTACAAAAACAAATGATATAGCAGGAGATGGAACAACAACAGCAACAGTATTAGCTCAAAGTATGATAAAAGAAGGAGTAAAAAATGTTGCAGCAGGAGGAGATCCAATAGCAATAAAAAGAGGAATGGATAAAGCAGTTGAAATAGCAATAGAAGAATTAAAGAAAATAAGTTCTCCAATAAATGGAAAAGAAGATATAGCTAGAGTTGCAACAATTTCTGCAAACAATGAAGAAATAGGAAACTTAATTGCAGATGCAATGGAAAAAGTATCTAAAGATGGAGTAATAACAATAGAAGAATCAAAAACATCGAATACTTATGTAGACGTTGTAGAAGGAATGCAATTTGATAAAGGATATGTATCTCCATACATGGCAACTGATACAGAAAAAATGGAAGCAATTGTGGAAAACCCATATATACTTATAACAGATAAAAAAATAAGTAATATTCAAGAAATATTACCATTACTAGAAAGTTTAATGCAAACATCAGGAAAATTGGTGATAATATGTGATGATATAGAAGGAGAAGCATTATCTACATTAATATTAAATAAATTAAGAGGAGTATTAAATGTAGTTGCTGTAAAAGCACCAGGATATGGAGATAGAAGAAAAGAGATGCTAGAAGATATAGCAATACTAACAGGTGGAGAAGTTATAACCCAAGATTTAGGATTAGAGTTAAAAGATACAACAATTGAGCAACTAGGAAGAGCAAGACAAGTAAAAGTACAAAAAGAAAACACAATAATAGTAGATGGAGCAGGAGATAAAAATGGTATTTCTGAAAGAGTAAAACAAATAAGAGCACAACTTGCAGAAACAACAAGTGAATACGATAAAGAAAAACTACAAGAAAGACTTGCAAAAATCGCAGGAGGAGTTGCAGTAATTCAAGTAGGGGCAGCAACAGAAGTAGAAATGAAAGAAAAGAAACTAAGAATAGAAGATGCATTATCTGCAACAAAAGCAGCAGTAGAAGAAGGAATAGT
>CAOJKP010000016.1 GCA_948438085.1 uncultured Clostridium sp.
GAAGTTTGACACCGCCAAAATTCTAATTATTTTTCAACCTTCTCCTCTCTTTTGTATGTTATTCACTATTAATTATTCATTCTTCACTATTCATTAATTTATTTATATGCGTAATCAGCGCGAAGGAAGAAATGTTTTAAAATATTTGCTTCCTGGGAGCGAATTTTAATACTCTTATTTAGTGCATTCTTTGAAGAACATAAAAATTATATATATACATTCTTATTTTATTTTTATTTATTATATTTTAAATCATTATGTTTGTAAATATTTTATTATATTTTTAATACATCAATTTTTTTCAAATAAACAATTGTAATTTATACCATGAGATTAAAATATTTCCTACATTTCTAACATATCTTTTATTTTATCTAAGTTTTTTATTGTGCAATCATACCCATATTTATAACAACTATCTAGTTTCCCGTGTATCTAATAATCCTACTTTATCTGTCTTTACATTTATTATTAAATCACTCATTTCTAAGCTTTCTTCTGATATTTTATTTCCCATTATATCAATTGTTTTCATTACAATATCCATTATATTACTTTGTTCATTAATTTCATCTGCATCAAATTTTACAGCAATTACTTTGTCTGCTCCTTGCTTTTTTACTTCATGCACAGGTACATTATCTAACGCACCTCCATCCATAAATGCATGATTTTTAAATTCACATGGGCAAAAAACTGCTGGAAAACTACTGCTAGCTCTTACAGCTTTTCCAACGGTTATATCTGTTATATATTGTTCTTTATCATATGCATCTTTTGGAATCTTATTTGTTATAATATATTCTTTTGAATTCATTATATCCACTGTTGGAATCACTATTGGCATTTCAATTTGGCTCATTCTTCGTATTCCTTTTTTATAACTTATGTCATTATATATTTTTTCTATACTATCTCCTGTTTTCAAACCCTTTATTTCAATTTTTTTATTTATCATAAACCCACTAATTCCTGAAATTATTGGTCTTGAACTTATTTCTACTAATTCTTTTGAATACTTTTTAAATAAAGTATAAATATAATATGGTGTGTATCCCATAGCATATAGTACACCAATTAAGCTTCCTGCACTTGTTCCTCCTATAACATCTATATGTATATCGTTGTCTTCTAATGCTTTTAATACACCTGCATGAGCAATACCTCTTATTCCTCCACCAGATAATGCTATTCCTAATTTCATACTATCACCTATAAAAATTATTTACATTTTATAGTATGTTTAAACAATTATTTATGATAATAAATCTCCTTTTGATGAAAATAGAAAAAGTTTTTCCTACATTATTAGGTATCATATGCTCCCATGAATAAATGTTTTAAAATATTTATTCATTCACGCTAATTAATATACTTATTAGTCATTTCTTAGAAGTATGGATATGCAATGCATGCAATTGCTTATGTTGGTTTGATTGTTACAATATTTTTTTCATTATGTTTCTTCTTTTTCTACGTTATCTTGAATTATAGATTGTTTTTTATTAATTATAATATCATTTATTATAACTATAGCTTCAGCTATGATTACAAATAAATAAAAATTTATTCCTCTGTTTACTAATGTTGCACTTTTTATTAGATTTTCTGGATATATATTTCTAAATAATTCTATATATGCTCCTTCGCTTACTCCAACTGCACCTGGAGATGGTATTCCTGAAACAGTTGCATATACAAGTGCTTGCATACTTACTACTTGGAATATATTTTTATCATTAAATCCTAATGCTCTATATGTAAAATAAGATATACTATAATATACAAAAAATTGCACTATTGATGTTAGTAAAGTAATTAACATCAATTTTTTATTTTGCTTTAAAAATATAGCACTTTCTTCATATTTAGATAATTCTTTTTCTATTCTTTCTCTTTTTTGCTCTATATTTTTTATTCTTAATAATTTTAATAACTTTATAAAGATGTTTATTAATCCATTTAATAATTTTTTTGAAAAAATAGATATTAGTAATAATGCTAATGCAGACATATTGAGCGTTATTCCTATTATAAAAAGTATTATTAATGGTGTTCTTAAATATTGATGATTAAAAATAACACTTATTAGCCCAAATCCTATTGTAGTTATTTGCATAGATGTTAGGTTTATTAATAATGCTAATGTAGAATTTGCAACAGTTAAATTTTCTTTATGCATATAATATATTTGCATTGGTTGACCACCACTTGCTGCTGGTGTAATTGAACTAAAGAAAAAACCTATAAATGCATATTTTATATTTTTTAATAAACTAGATTTTTCTCCAAACACTTTAAGAGTCCTGCCAAAGTTTATAGCCTCTAATACTATATATATAATCATACATAGTATTGCTATTAATATATATTTTATATCTACATTTTTTATTATATCTAATATTTCGATAATACTTTGATCTTTAAATAAAATTCCTAGTGTTATAAGTATTAACGCAATAAACAATATAAAATTTCTTAAATTCTTCTTACTATTCCTTTTTTCCATCCCCAAATTTTCACTTTCTATTAAAACATTCTATTTTATAATATAGCATAATGGAATTTTATTTTCAATAAAAACCGATACGAATTTTATGTATCGGTTTTTATATTTTATTTTATATAAAGAACTACTCGAAATCCGCTAAAATAAGCTGTCATAGATTTAGTACCACGGCATGCACAGTAACATACCATCCATCCTCCTATAGAACCTTTACCATCAAAATTTCCGCCTCGAATATCCTTATATGTTTCAAGAGTTGAAACAGAACTAGAATCAGTAGAGCTTTCTTCTGTCCATTCCGCTAAATTTCCTGCAACATCATATATATTATATGCTCTATTGTGGTCACTAGCACCAGTTGTTAATAAATACAATTCGTTATTAGGTTTTTCTCCATTTTCGACTACCCCTTCGAATACATTTAATTCATTATTACTACATTTGGTTCTTCTTCCTGTATATATAAATGTATCGGAATTACTATAATTCCCCCATGTTTTTGAATCTACTAAACTTTTTGTATTATCTGCACTTGCCATTCTATTTAACATTACATCCCACTGAGTTCCTGTTATTAAACCACTTGATACTGATTCTTTATTTTCATACATTTTTCTTGCACTGCTTTGAGATTTATTCCAATCTATAAAATTCCATGGTACTATTCCTGCTTTACTTTGTGGAATTCCATAAAAATTATATACAGTTGCCATTGTTGATGTTCCCTCTTTTATTTCTTGTGTTCCTTCTGGTAATCCTGCTTCATACCTTGCTACATAGAATCCACCATATTTTGCTATTTGATTTAACTCATATGAATCTGTATCCATTTCCCAATAGCCATTACTATAATTTGTATCACCTTGTCCCCAATTTGTTTTATGATATTCTTCTTCTGTACATGGTATCCATACAAATTGGTTTCCTTGTAGTTCACTTTCTAATTTTTTTACTTTTGTTCCATTTTCTTCCACTTCTACTACTTTTACTCCTGATGGTACTATTCCATTTGCTTCATCCTTATATTTATTTTGGTCTTTAATATTATCTGATATTACTACTCCACTATCTAAATTTCCTCCTACATAGTAAAATCCTTTTGGTATTGGTATAGTATTATTTAAACCATCGCTTACCGCATATACTGAGGCGGTTCTTTTTGATTTTTCTATTTCTTTTGCTTCTGGCATTACATAAATTGTAGGTGTTTCTATATACCAATTATTTGGCATTTGAACTGGTGTTCCTGCTGTAGTTTCAGGAGTATTTGGTTGTAGTGTTTCCCCATTCATGTATGCATATGCTTGGTCTAACAAGTTGGTCTCGTTTTCCCCTGCTTCTTTATATTTATTTCCAGCTATCTCAGCATTTTTTAATATTCCATTTTCTCCTAATGTAAAGTGTAAAGTTATCCCTGCAAGTATTAGTAATAGAATTATTGTTATTATTAAGGCTATTAGAGTGATACCATGGTGCGACCTAACGGTCGCAGTGAATAATGAATGATGAATATTGAATAGTGAATAATTTTTGTTTGGGTATTCCTCTGCAGGGCGGGCGATTAGCTCTGCATAACTTATCTCTAACTCGCTACTCGCTCGAAGAGCTAAGAAAAAATCGCCCCTACATGTGTTGATTAAATTTTTATTAAAATCAACACGTTTAGCATCTTCCTCTAAATTATTGCTCTCTCTCTCTCTCTCTCTCTCTCTCTCTCTCTCTTACAACCTCTAACATTTTAACATTTTTATTCATTTGTTTTTCTCCTCTCTATTTTGTCTGTTATTCACTATTCATTAATTTATTTATATGCGTAATTAGCGTGAAGGAAGAAATGTTTTAATACTCTTATTTGGTACATTCTTCGAAGAACGTAAAAATTATATATATACATTCTTATTTTATTTTTATTTATTATATAAATAATATCTTTTTTTTACAATATATTTTTTACTTTTTTAGCACTTTATAACTGTAATGCTAAGCAAAAAGAGAAGCAATAATAAGATTTTATTTGTAAATACATCATTACAAATACATACAAAAAAAAGAACGACATAATCGTTCTTTTTATAATTAATTTTCTGTATATGGTAACATTGCAATATGTCTACATCTTTTTATAGCTATTGTAATGTCTCTTTGATGTTTTGCACATGCTCCTGTTGCTCTTCTTGGTAATATTTTACCTTTTTCATTGATGAATTTTTTTAATTGTTCAGGATTTTTGTAATCTAAAACTAAGTTTTTATCACTACATAATGCACATACTTTTTTTCTTATTTTTCTGAACTTTGGATTGTAATCTTCATCAATATTTCTATTGTTATTATTTCTTTTATTTTGTTTTTTATCTGCCATTTTCATTTTCCCCCCTAACTATGTATGTGGTCTCTAGAAAGGTAAATCATCATTTGAAGAAATTTCAAATTCTGGATTTGATGGCATAGATGTTCCAAATGTATTTTCAAAATTTGAAGGCATATCTCCTTCTCTTTTACTATCTGCAAAATATGCTTCTTCTGCAACAACTTCTGTTACATAGTGTTTTTGACCTTGCTCATCATCCCATGTTCTTGTTTGTATTCTTCCGATGATTCCTACTTGTTGACCTTTTTTAAAATATTTACTACAAAATTCGCCTAACTTACTCCATGCTACAATATTAATAAAATCTGCTTGCCTTTCTTCTCCTTGTCTTGCGAATCTTCTATTTACAGCTAGTGAAAACGATGCCACTACTGTATTGTTTGTTTGAGTGTATCTAACCTCTGGGTCTCTTGTTAATCTTCCCATTAAAATTACTTTATTCATATTATATTACCTTACCTTTCAACAAAATCCCCCACCAATAATTAATTATTGGAAATTAATCTTCTAGTTTTACTGTTATGAACTTAATTATTTCATCAGTAATTCTGTAATTTCTTTCTAACTCTGTTATTAATGTTGGATTTGCTTCAAAGTTGAATACTACATATATTCCTTCTTTGTTTTTCTTAACTTCATAAGCTAATTTTCTTTTTCCAAGTTCATCAATTTTTTCAAGTTTTCCATCAGTATTAATCAAATCTGTAAATTTTTGTTCTAGAGCTTTAACTCCTTCTTCAGCAACAGTTGGACTAATAATGATAACACTTTCATATTTGTTCATTATAACACCTCCTTATGGATATATAACCCATATATTTCTATATGAGTAAGGTTTGAACTTTTTTCAAACTTTTGCTATTTTATCATCTTTTGTAGTTTTTGTCAAACATTTTTTCTGTATTATTTTTCTTCTGTTTTATCTTGTTCTTGTGTTTTATGATTTTCAATATAAGCTGTGTTATTTTCAAAATCATATGATATTATTGTTTTATCATTATCAGCTACTTTTAATGTTTCTTTAAATGTATTTTTGCCATCTTCTTTTTCTATTTGCTCTAACATTTTATTTTGTGCATCTAATCCATATTTTGCATCTAATTCTTCCATACTTAGAGTTGGTTCTTTAAAGCTTTTTATATAATCTATTGGATATTGAGTAAACTCTCCCATTCCATTGTGTCCAGCCGCAGCTATTATATTACTTATATTATATTTTGCATCTTCTTGATTTTGTTCGTTAAACATTACAATTTTTCCATCTTTATAAACTCCTATTCCTAACAAGGTTGGATCTATGAGTAATGTTATATTCTCGCTTTCAACATCTACTGCAACTATTTCATGATTTGGTATTTTGTTACCCTCCATATAATTTTGTATAAGTATTTGCCATGCCGTTGATGTATATGCATCTGATATAAATTTATTTGTTTTTTCTCTATTAGCTTTTTCTTTAATATAGCTATTTTCTCTATCTGCTTTTTTTGTTTCATTAGATATTTCATTTCCATTATCATCATATTTAATTATGATTTCTTGTTCATCTTCTAATATAGTTACACTTTCTAGATTTCCACTAAAATTATAATCTTTTTTTATCTCTTTATTATTATTAGCTTTTACTTCTGAAGATATATTTCCATTTAAACTCCACACAATACAATTATAATATTCCTCTGAACTTTCAGTTAAATAAGTTAATTGTCCGTTAGTAAATGTTTTACAATATTGTACTCCATCTTTTTCCTCAAATACCATTCTTAATTCATAACTCGCCTCTCCTTTTTCATTATACATTGTTGTTATACTTTCATTTTCTTTTCGTATATCTTCTTGTTTTTTCTTTCCATTTTCATATGTAATACTTACACTTTCTCCTTCTTTAATAGTTGATTCACCTATTATTTCTCCTTTTTCATTATAAGAAGTTTTAATAATTACATCATCTAATATAATTGTTTTTTCTTTCAAAATATCGTTTACATAAAAATCTTGTTCATTTCCATTTATTACAGTTTTATTACCATTTTCATCAATTTTAGTATGAACTATATTATTTTCTACAAATTCTCCAGAATCTGTATATACCAAAACTGTTCTTGCATTATATTCTGGGTTTATTGCATTTAATTTATCTGCAATATTAGGTGCAAAATTTCTACAAACTCCTATTCCTCCTTCATCTATAACATCTAATCCTCTATAACCTACCAAATCTAATTTAGGCTCTCCATATCCTTCAATTGTGTTATGCAAATCTCTCATACATCTCATAATAATTTCCAAATCGCTTTGCTTTGCTATATCAAAGTTTTCAGAGTATTCTTTAATTTTTTCATTATAGTCCTCTATTTGTTGTTCATATTGTTTTTTATTGTTATTTATTTCTAATTGTGTTGTAACTGGACCTTTTAACTTTGTAGCAGCATAACTTGTAGAAAAAGCACCAAGAATACCTATCAAACCTATTCTCATATATCCTATAAAACGTGATATAGAGCCATTTTTTACAGGCAATTTTTCATTTTTTAATGCTTTTTTTAATCGTATGTTACTTTCTAAATCTAATTTTCCATATTTTGCATATATTTCTAAATATTTTCCTTGTCCTCTTAATTTATCAATATCTTTTGTTTGATATTTTTTTGAAACATATTTTCTAAAATATTTTGGTCCATATTGATTATATATTTCTTCGTATTTCTTTTCTTTTGCTAATCTTTTTACTTCTCTTTTTATTCTTCTTGATTCTTTATCCATGTTTTAAACCTCTCTATCATTCGTATTTTTCTATAAATATAGCATTATTCTAAATCCTATTTTATCACTTGCATATAATACACCATTTATATTTCTATATGCTGCTGGACTTTCACTTGCATTATTTTCATAGTTTCCTCCTCTTGAAACTACTCGTGTAGCATCACTATATTCTTCTAAAGTCCATTCTTCTACGTTTCCTGCTATATCATATATATTGTTTACAGATTTTTGTGTTCCTGTTTTTTGTATATTTTCTCTTTCATATACTGAATTTGTACTGTTTGTTGCATAATTTGTATTAGAGGTTTCTATAAATTTTAGTGTTGTATCCCAAGCATAACTGCTACATAGTTTGCTTGTTACATTATCTTCATCTTTTTTATATAAATTTTGTGCAATTTCTTTTGCTTTTTTCATTGTTATATAGTTCCATACATTAGAATCTTTTTTTATTACTACATTTCCACTATTATAGCCTGTCCAATTTTCATACATTTCATCATTACTACTAGAATATAGTTCTCCTTCTTCAATTCCTGTTTCGTATCTTCCTATATAAAATCCACCATATTTTTTTATACTTGCTTGCTCTTGTTCATCTATTGTTTCAATATAATATTTTGTTACATCTGCTGAATCCAAGATTTTGTAGCTGTTTGTTTCTTCATCTAATCCTTGTTTTGTTTGAGAATGTACCCACCCATTAGCATCAAAAGCATATCTGTCGTATTTTACTATATTACATGGTATCCATACGAATTCGTTTAAATCTGTAGCATTTCTTATTACTAAACCATCTAAAATTGTATTTTCTCCTTGTTGCAGTGATATTTGAAATCCTGCTGGAATTGTTGCTTTATCTCCGTTTAAATCTATAAATTCTTCTGTATTATTATATACATTAGACCATTTTGGTACTATTACTTCTGTATAATTTGCATTTGTTGTATAATATCTACTTCCATCTATTTCTATTCCTTTTATATAATAAATTGTATGACTTTTTTCATTTATTACATATACATCTTCTATATTATTATTGGTTTCATAATTTTTGTAGTCAAGTCCATAATTTAATGTTAAATTATCTATATTTTCTATATCTATTACATAGTAATTATCATTATCATTTACATTTATATTTTTTATATTATTTACATTTTCATATTTTTTTTCTTTTATTGGCAAAGTTTTATGTTTTGAATAATATACTGAGATTTTACCATCTAAATTTTGAATGTCTTCATACATCTTATTTAGTTTACTTATATCTAATCCATTTCTAGAACTAAATATTAGAGTAGATGTTATTATTAGCATTAAAATTATTGCTATAATTAATGCTACCATAGTAATACCTTTTTCATTATTTAGCATATTATTTCCTCCATTATTTCTATATAAATATACTACTATTAATTTAACTTTTTTTCAATATATTTTTATTATTTTCAATTACATTGTATGCTCTTATTTTTGTTTTAAATATTTTATTTTGTTTTATAACTACCATCCATAAATATATAACAATAAAAAACATTGATATATTTTTGAACACATATATTGTTATACTTGATATAATTGTAACTGCAATAACTGTAATATTAGATATTAAGTTTGTTTTTTCTATGCTATATTTATTTCCCTTTGTTATTTTTAAAATACCTTCTAATATTCGTGCCCCATCTAATGGATATATTGGTATTAAATTAAATATTAGTATTAATAGGTTTGCATATATTATATTTTCTATATTTTGATTTATTAAAATACATATTAAAATAATTAATAAATTTGTTAATGGTCCTGCAATAGCTATTATTATTTTTTTTATTTCAAATCCTATTTTATTTTTGCTACTTTCTAGCATAACTTTAAATTCTATACATAACCCAAATGGCATTATATTCATGGATTTTGGCTTAAATCCTAATAATATTCCACAAATTAAATGTCCTAGTTCATGGATTAGTGCAAATACCATTAATAGGGCATAAAGTTCTATTTGTCTTGTAATATAAAATATTATTGCAAATAAGAATATCTTTAAACTGATTTTAATACTCGTATTTACTCACCACCTTTAGATTTATATTTAGTTTACTTGTCTCATAGTAATAGTATAAATATATAATTATTTCTCCGTTCATTGCTGTCGAAGCCTCCAATTTTAACCATACTGTATGTCGGCTTCTTCAATCGCACTCGCAACAATAGTTGCTCGTTTGGTCGCTGCGCTTCACTTCGAAATTTAATTATATATTTATACTATTACTATGAGACATTAATAATACTTTTATAAAATCTAAAATTCTAATATATCTCGTGGGTTAATATAATTTGTATTTCTTATTATTTCAAAATGCAAATGTGGTCCTGTTGACCTTCCTGTTGAGCCAACTTCTGCAATTTTATCTCCCTGATTTACTACATCTCCAACATTTACAAGTAATTTGCTACAATGTGCATATAATGTACTAACATCATTATTTTCTATTTTTATATGCTGCCCATAATCTCCTAAAGTTGATGATATTGTTACTGTGCCAGACATTGCTGCAATTACTGGTGTACCTATATTTGCAGCAATATCAATTCCTGCATGATTTTTACTTACAATACTAGATGTAGATTCTCTTTGTCCAAATTCTGAAGATACAACTCCATTAACAGGTTTTATAATTGAATAGTTACTTTTTATATATTCTTCATCTGTTTTTGGAATATTAGATTCTTTTTTTTCTTCTCCTTCTTGTGTTATCATTGCTATATTTTCAGGTTCTGCTCCCCCTATAGCATTCTCATTAATTGTATTTTCATCTATGCTATTTTCATTATTTATTTCATTTATACTATTTTGTTCTATGGTACTTTCAAATTGATTTTCTGAATTTAAATAGCCATCTATAAATGCATTTGCCTGTATGGTAGCATTATTCCAAAACTCTGCTAAATTTATATCGTAAGATAATAATTCTTTTGTTTTTGCTATTACATCCTCTGAAAATATGTAATTATTATTTTGTATAAGATAAAATATAATATATATAACAAGACATATTAAAATTTGTAAAAACATCTTTTTAAATAAGCCATAATTCTTTTTTTCATTTATATTAAGAGTAGCAAGCTTTCTTCTATATTGGTCTGTACCTCTTCTTCTATTATAAATTTCTTCTGCTCTTTTTATTTTTTCATCTCCGAGTTAAAATTCTTTCCAATAAAAAAACACCTCTTTTAGAAAGTATATATTTGTACAATATATGTTTCTAAAAAAGGTTTTATGCTATTAAAATATTTTTATAAATCCACTAAAATTGATATTTGTAAAGTATGTATAGTGAGATATGTATTAGTAAAGTATATATAAAAATAGTATGGAATGATGAGAGCCATGCGTGGGTGACCAATAGAAACTGTCAAAATGTGTTAACATTTTGTACTGTTTCATTGGGGAATGGCGACTATTCCATACTATTTTTATATATACTTTACTAATACTATAAACACACAATATACTTTATATTATATTTATAATAATTCCAAGAATTGTTGCTATTCCTAAAAAAATGCTAAGATACTTTATTCTTTTATATTTCGCTGTTAATTGTTTATTTACTCTTTCTAATTGCTTTGGTTTTTCCAAATTAGAAATATAATTACTTATTACTAATTCCGCTTCACTTATTACAAACTCTTTTTTCATAGTTTGAACACTACATTTTGTATTTTTATCTTCTTGATATTTATTTAAATTAACATTTGGTTTAAAAATTACAATTGCCTCGTCTATTAAATTTGATGGTAAATCTCTCAATACAACCATATTTTTCATACTTGTATTATTCATATATGTATCCTCCTTAGTAATTATTTATATAAATTTTTTCCATATTTACTAAGTTTATACATATGTATTTCAATTTTATTTATATTTTATTACATTACATATTCCATCACTTACAATATTGGCAAGTTTTATTACTATATTTAATGAAGTATTTTGTAAAGCATTAAAATTATATCTTGATATTTTATAATCCTTTGCAACAATACCTTTTATACTTATATCTCCTGCTTGGATTCCTTTACTCCTAACACTTTTTGCAAAATGTAATTTTTCATTTGATACTATTATTTTTCCTATATCTTTTTCTTTTGATAGTGCAGAATCAATTGCTATTATACAAGGACTTTCATACTCTTTATATATATTAGCTATTTCCTCTTCTATATTTATTCCAGAAATTGGTTTTGCTAATGTTCCTATTACCTTTATGTTATTAAATGTATTTTTAAATTTTTCTTCTAAATTCTGTCCTACAATTGGACCAAAACTATCTCCTGTAACTTTATCTGAACCTACACATAAAAATATGTAATGTGTATACGAAATGTCATTTCTTAGTGAATAAAGATGCTCAGTAAATTCTTTAATAAAATTTGAATATTGTTCTTGACTATAAAGCATAAACTTCCCCCTTATTGGCAAATACTTTTATTTAATAATTTACTTTTACATTTTATGCTTTCTTATTTTTACTTATTCTTTTCTTTTTGCAATAATAATATTTATTCCTTCATCTTTTGAATATTTTTTTATTATGTTTTCTGAAAATCCTGCAAGTTCATTTGAAATAACTATAGGATTATGCTTGTTTTCTATTACTTCTTCAATTTTTTCATCTGTTTTATCTAAATCCTCAATTTCATATACATTCATACCTAAATTCTTAGGTAGTATAAAATTTACATTATCATCTTTTCTCTTTATCCATGCAATATTCATATATATTTCTCCTTAAAAATAAGAAATTATTAAAAAATCCCTAATGTGCAAATGTAATTAGCGCGAAGGAAAAAATGTTTTAAAATATTGTAGAACGATGAGGAGCCATGCGTGGGTGAGCAATTAATTTGTTAAAATACGTTAGTATTTTTTACAATTTCATTGGGGAATGGCGACTGTTCAAAATATTTTAAAACATTTGCTTCCTGGGAGCGGATTTTTAACAGACTTATTTAGCACATTCATCAAAGATTAAATATCAGTTTTCCTGTTTAACAACAAAAGAGATTGTTTTTCAATCTCTTTTTAGTTTCTCTTATTATTTATTTTTTATTACATTTTTACAACAAGTTTATCAAATTTAGATTTTATATAATTTTCTAGTTTTTCCATAAAAATATTAGGATTAATCTCCCTTTTTGCTACCATATCTAATCCTTTTTCCCAGCTTGCTGTTAATTTAGGATTTAGCATATCTGGCATTGATGACATTACTACATCATAAATAATTTCTCCAAATTCCGTTGGTGTTATTATTTGCGTTTTTTGATTTATTTGTATATATTTTATTTTCTCTAATTTTTTTATTATTTCACCTCTTGTTGCACTTGTTCCAATTCCTGCTCCTTTTATTTGTTCTCTTAGTTCTTCGTCTTCAATTAATTTTCCTGCATTTTCCATAGCTAGAATAATTGAACCTGAATTATATCTATTAGGAGGCGTTGTCTCAGAATCTTTTGTTTCAAAATTTATTACTTCTATGTTCTGGCCCTTTTTTAATGTATTTAATATATCTAAATTGTTTTCTGTTTCGATTTGCCCCATACCAGTGCCTACATTATCTTCGTTCTTTTCTTCCATATTTTTCGGCTTTAGAATCTCTAGGTAACCTTGTTTTACACATACCTTTCCACTTGTACTAAAAAATTCATTTTCTATATTTACTGTAACTGATATTTTATTAAATTCTGCTGGCGGATAAAAAATTGCTATGAATCTTTTTACAATAATTTTATATACATTTCTTTGCAAATCATTTAATTTATCATAATTTTCATATCCTTGTCCTGTTGGTATTATTGCATAATGGTCTGTTATTTTACTATCATTTACATATTTTGTTTTTAATAAATTAGTTGAGTATTTTTCATCTATCATCTTTTTTAAATATGTTTGGACTTCTTCATCTTTATAACCCTTACATAACCCATTTAAATTTTTAGATATTTCTTTTGCAACTGCTGTTGATAGTACTCTTGCATCTGTTCTTGGATATGTTACTAATTTTTTTTCATACAATTCTTGTATAATTTCTAGGGTTTGATCCGGCTTTATTTTAAATTTCTTTGTACATTCATTTTGTATCTCTGCTAAATTAAATAATAATGGTGCATTTTCTTTTTGCTTTGCTTTTTTTACTTCCTCAACTATTGCTTTTTTATCTTTTAAACTTAGTATAAAGTCTTTTGCATCACTTTCGTTTTTAAATCCAACTTCATTATATAATTTGGGTGATTCATTCATTTTAGATAATTCATTTACTTTCCACTCTGCTTCAAATGACTCTGAATTATTTCCAAAATGTCCTGCTATTTTATAATATTTTGTTTTTACAAAATTTCTAATTTCTCTTTCTCTTAAAACTACCATTCCCAATACACATGTCATAACTCTTCCTACTGATATTGACACTTTATCTTGCTTTAAATCTTTTGCTATTCTTCTTCCATATATTATTGAAAGTAACCTTGAAAAATTTATACCTATTAGATAATCTTCTTTTGCTCTTAAATATGCTGCATCTGAAAGACTATTATATTCACTCATATCTTTGGCTTCTTTTATTCCTCTTAATATTTCTTCTTCTGTTTGAGAATCTATCCATACTCTTTTAAATTTTGCATTTTCATTTGGTTTTGCCATCATAAAAACAAGCCTTTGTATGTATTCTCCTTCACGCCCAGAGTCACCAGCATTATATATTTCTAAAACATCCTGCCTTTGTAATAAGTTTTTTACAATATTAAACTGATTTTCAACAGCTGGTATTATTTCATATTTATATTCCTTTGGCATAAATGGTAATGTGTCTAGTCTCCATACTTTAAGATTTTCATCATATTTTTCTGGATATGACATAGTTACTAAATGACCCACACACCATGTTATTATCCATTCCTCAGATTCTAGATATCCATTTTGCCTTTTTGCATTTATTTTTAAAGCTTTAGCAAATTCCATTGCAACAGATGGTTTTTCTGTTATTAGTAATTTTTTTGGCATATTTCTAACATCCTTTTTTTATTCTTTCATTTATATAAATATTTGCTATTTCTATTATTTTTTCCATTTGGTCTTTCGTCTCATTACATATGCAAATTGGTTGCATTGTTCTTTCAATATAATTATTTTCTTTAATAATTTTTAATCCTGTAATAAAATTATAATCAAAAATAAATGCAATAATATTAATATAACTATCAATATCCCTTCTAAACTCATTTCTATTTGCTTGTTCATATTGTTCAAATTTTTCCATAATTTTAGGACTAACAATTTGTTTTGACATTTCTTTATAATCATATAACACATTTTTTTCTTTTTCGATATCTTCTACAAATCTTGCAAATATATCTGTTTTATCAGCATCTCTTACTATTTTACATTGTAATAAGGTTTCTTCTTCAAGACCATCCTCTATTTTAAATTTATTATGATTTTTTACTGCTTTATATATAATATTATCGTACTTTGTATCTGTAATAAATTTTCTAATTTGATTATCTTCAAATAAAATTTTTACTCCTAAATTTGCATGATCAATACTATCTCTGTCTATAAATGTATTATAAATTCTAACTTGTTCAAACCTACCAATATCATGCAATAAGCTTATTAATTGTGCAAGTTCACATTGTTCTTCATTTAATTCTAAGTCTTTTGCTATTTTTTTTGCTATTTCTACAGTTTTAAATGTATGTTTTATTTTTAGTTCTATTTTTTCGTTTGTTATATCATATGGTTTTACGTATTCTGTAAATGCATTTTGCGCTTTTTTTATATCAATCATTTCTATCACCTTTGTTATTATAATATATAAGTATTATTTATTCAAATATTTTTCACATTTATTTTGCCTTAATGCTTTTCTTTCTTGTATTTTTGTTATATAATGGTCAATATAAAATTTAGAAAAAAAGGATTGATTTAAATGGCTTATAATTTTACAGAAATTGAAAAAAAATGGCAGGCTTATTGGGATGAAAATAAAACATTTAAAACAGATGTATGGGACTTTTCAAAGCCAAAATTCTACGCTTTAGATATGTTTCCATATCCATCACGGACAAGGTCTTCATGTTGGACATCCAGAAGGATATACTGCAACAGATATTGTTTCAAGAATGAAAAGAATGCAAGGATATAATGTTTTACATCCAATGGGTTGGGATGCTTTTGGATTACCCGCTGAACAATATGCTATAAAAACTGGTAAACATCCAGAAGGTTTTACTAAAAATAATATTGAAACATTTAAGAAACAATTAAAAATGCTTGGTCTTTCTTTTGATTGGGATAGAGAAGTTTCAACATGTGACCCTAATTATTACAAATGGACTCAATGGATTTTTAATAAATTATATGAAGATGGTCTTGCAAAATTTATTGATATGCCTGTTAATTGGTGCGAAGAATTAGGCACTGTTCTTGCAAATGATGAAGTTATAGATGGAAAAAGTGAACGTGGTGGTTACCCTGTTGTTAGAAAAAATATGAAACAATGGGTTCTAGATATACCAAAATATGCAGAACAATTACTTAGCGGATTAGATGAAATAGATTGGCCTGAATCAACAAAGGAAATGCAAAGAAATTGGATTGGAAAGTCTATTGGTGCTGAAATAACATTTAAAGTTGCAGATTCTGATTTTTCTTTTAATGTTTTTACAACTAGACCAGATACCTTGTTTGGAGCAACTTATTGTGTTCTTGCTCCAGAACATGAATTAATTTCTAAAATTACTACAAAAGAACAAAAAAATGCAATACAAGAATATATAGAAAAAAGTAGTTCTAAATCTGAATTAGAAAGAACTTCATTAACCAAAGAAAAAACAGGTGTATTTACAGGAGCTTATGCAATAAATCCTGTAAACAATAAAAAGATTCCTATTTGGATTTCTGATTATGTTCTTTGTACATATGGAACAGGTTCAATTATGGCAGTACCTGCACATGATGAAAGAGATTATGAATTTGCGAAAAAATTTGGTATTGAAATTATTCCTGTTCTTGAAGGTGGAAATATTGAAGTTGAAGCTTATACAGAAGATGGTATCCATATAAATTCTGAATTTTTGAATGGATTAAACAAAGAAGATGCTATTAACAAAATAAATTCTTGGTTAGAACAAAATTATATCGGTCATAAAGAAATTACTTATAAATTACGTGATTGGATTTTTGCTCGTCAAAGATATTGGGGTGAACCAATTCCAATTGTTCATTTTGAAGATGGTACAGTAAAATCTTTACCTGATAATGAACTTCCACTAATTCTTCCAGAACTTGAAGATTATTCACCTTCTAAAACTGGTTCTTCTCCATTAGATAAAGCTACATCTTGGGTTAATGTAACAATTGATGGAAAGAATGGAAAAAGAGAAACTTCTACAATGCCTGGTGCTGCTGGTTCTAGTTGGTATTTTTTACGTTATATAGATCCACATAATGAAAATGAAATTGCAAATAAAGAATTACTAGAACATTGGTTACCTGTAGACCTATATATGGGTGGACCAGAACATGCTGTTGGACATTTATTATATTCTAGATTTTGGAATATTTATTTAAATGAAAAAGGAGTTGTTCCTATTAAAGAACCTTTTTTCAAACTTCGTCACCAAGGTATGATTCTTGGCTCAAATGGTGAAAAAATGAGTAAATCTAAGGGAAATGTTGTAAACCCTGATGATATAGTTAGAGATTATGGAACAGATGCATTAAGAGTATATGAAATGTTTATGGGCCCAATTGATGCTGCAAAACCTTGGGACCCAAACGGAATAGAAGGTTCTAAGAAATTTTTAGATAGAGTATGGAGACTTTATGATGAAAGCAATAAAATAAGTGATTTAGAAAATTCTGAACTTGATAAAGTTTATAACTATACTGTAAAAAAAGTTACAAATGATTATGAAAATATGGAATTTAATACAGCTGTTAGTCAAATGATGATTTTTATTAACGCAGTATATAAAACTGAAATTTTCCCTAGAAAATATGCAGAAGGATTCTTACAATTATTAAATCCAGTTGCTCCACACATAACAGAAGAATTATGGAATAAAATACTTGGTTATAATACTTCTATTAATTTTAGTATTTGGCCAACTTATGATGAAAATAAATTAATTGAAGATGGTATTGAAATACCAATTCAAATAAATGGTAAAGTAAAATCTAATATAAATATTGAACCAAATTTGGCAGAAGAACTTGTAAAAGAAAAAGTTCATTTAAAAGTTCAAAATTTATTAGAAGGTAAAGAAATTATTAAAGAAATTTATATTAAAAATAAAATTTATAATATAGTATTAAAATAAGTGCAAAAGAGCGGGGATTCCCCGCTCCTTGTTTGTTGTTATGCATTTGATCATCCTTCTTCGTCACATTCGCACTGCTCCAAAACTGCTGCCACGCCGAACTGCTCCCCATCAAATGAAGAAAATCCAGTCATACACTTAACATTCCAGCCCTTGTTCATCATGTCTCTTATTGGTTCCAGCTGCTTATCTTTTAAGCTGTTTCCATCAAAATTGACTGTGACGAAGGTCTGTTTTGCTGCCTCTTCGTCCCACTCTGAAACTGTAGCAATAATTCCGTAACCTGTTGTTCCTGAAAAGCTTGTTATGCTGTCTACAACACTGTTTTCAAGATAGTTGTTTAGGCATTCTTCCCGGTGCTTTTTTGTGTTAGAGTCAAAGTTAATTTGAACAATATTCTGTTTTTGCATAATCATTCCTCCTAAATAAAGTTGAAATTATGTTTTCTTTGCCATTAAAAATTATAGCACCCTTTTCTATATTATGTCAAGTTAAATGCGTGCATATGCTATCATAAAATATTGAAATATTAATAATTTTATGATAGTATATAAATAATTCCCATATTTTTGGGTTCATTATATAGCAACTAATAAATAATTTTTTTGTTGGAGGAAAAAAATGAATTTGGATTTTTTATTGTGTTTTCTTTATGAACTGTTGCCATTTATAGTATTAATAATTATATTGGTAGCAGGAGTTGCCATTTGTGTGTTATGGGATTGCTTTGCAATCTTGCTGGTTGAAAAAATTGATTTTGCTTTCACTTATTCAATCAGCTATATTCGGGCAATCAGAGATGACCCCATAGTACAAAAAAATTATATAGCTAAATTAGACAAGGAACTGGAGTTATATAATTTTGAAGAAAAAAGAATATTGCTTAAATGCTTTTTCCATAAACCCTATACAACCTATTATGATTGGGAAAATAAAAAAAGGCTTCTTTGGAAAAAGAGAGGGTACGAAAAAGGCATTCAATCAGCAATGAAAAAGTTTTAAATATGTAATAACTAGAAGAGAAAAGTGTGTTTCACTTCTCTCTTCTAGTACATATGTATATTGATTTTTTTGAAAAACAAATGCCTTCCCCTCTCACCTCTTGGTCTCTATTCAATATATATTTTAAATAATAATTTCTATACAAATAAAGATAATTCAAATAAAATTTGAAGTCTTTATTCATATTTTTCTTCATACTCTTTTTTGCCTAATAAGTGTTTTATTTTTTTAATTAATTTTATAAATAAACTCTCTTTAATTGGGACTAATGCATTTTGCTCCTCATTTTCATAAACTTTATTTTCTATTTCATGATGTTTTCGTTCTAATTCATACATCTTTTTTGTATAATAGTTATTAAAAAAGTTATAATTCTTTTCAGTTCCAATTAAATTCTGAAAATTGCATAGCTTTCTTCTATAATTATCTATTTGTTCTAATGTATATATAGTTTTAAAATTTGAATCAAAATAGCTTGTTAATATTTTGTTTTGTATTTTAAAATATGTATATTTAATATTTTCACGTATTGTTTTTGCTTGCTTATTTAACTTATCTATTTGTTCATCTGATGATTCTTTTTTTATTAATACACTGCTTAAATCGTCTTCTAGCATTAATAATTTGTCCATATATTTTTCTATAATGCTATATGATTTATTATCTGTTAAAGATATAAATTTGTTTTTAAAGCTGTTATTACTATAAAGGGTACTATTAAATAGTGCATAGTCACCTGTAATATATGCCATTTGTTTTAGTAAATTACATTCTAATGCATAATTAGATGGACTATTTGTTGAAAATGAAATATCATAATACATAACAGTATCTTCTTCATTTTGCATTGTTATTGCACTCATTAATTGAACTGCCGCTTCATTAAGCGCCATTCCTGGTAATTTTGAATTAGAAAAATCACACAAACCTAATTGTATCATATTTCCATTCAAATCCTTAAGTTCTTGTAAATAATGAATACATTCATGTACTGCATATATATCTATTTTATTTAAATCTATATTTTCATTAAAATATATTGACGAATTTTTATAATAATATTTAGCACTTGCTGTTCCTTCTGGCATACGTGCTATATACATATTTAATTTAGATAGTTTAATAAGTAAATCCTGTTGTTTTATATTTTGCTCTGGAAATGCTTTTACTAATTTTTCTGAAACAGTAGAAGCAATTGAATTTACTTTTTCTGTATCTAATTGTTTTATTATTTCAATTCCTTCTTTTTTTAAATCTGCTTGTATACTCATTTAGTTTCTCCTTTGTATTCTTATACAATATATTATAAACTAAAAATGAGTAATATCATATTTCGACTTCATTAAAAAATCGTTACATTTTTATTACACAAAAACCTATATAATAAGTTTTTTCTACAAACTACATATTATATAGGTTTTTAATCATATAATTTGTTATAAATAACAAGTTATTCCTTTTATCTATTTTCTTCTAAATATTTTATAATTTGTTTTGCAGTTTCCCTTCCAGAACAGCTTGCCCATGCAACTGTTGATTTTACATTTGCTAAATCTCCCCCTGCAAATATTTTTGGATTGCTTGTTCTTCCATTTTCATCCACTTTTATATAACCATTTTTAGATAACTCAAGACCTAACTTCGAAACTATTTCTTCTTCTGTTTTAGAGCCTACTGCCATTATTACATAGTCCATATCCATTTGATAATTACTTCCTTCTATATTTACAGGAACTAGTCTTGAGTCGCCTTCTACCTTTACTAACTCAGTCTTAATGCATTCTATTTTTTGAACACTTTTTTCGCCAATAATTTTAATAATATTGTTTTGAAATAAAAATTCTACACCTTCTTCTATTGCATCTTCTATTTCTTTTTGTTCTGCTGGCATTTGTTCTCTTGCTCTTCTATATATTACATAAACATTTTTTGCACCTAGCTTTTTAATTGTTCTAGATGTATCCATTGCAACATTTCCTCCACCTATTACAGCTACAGTTTTAGCTTTAAATTCTGGGAAGTCTCCTTTTTCTAATAATTCATTTCCACCATATACTCCTAGCAATTCTTCTCCTTCTATTCCCATTTTAGAAGAAATATTTGCTCCAAAACTTAAAAATATTGCATCATATTGTTTTTCTAGTTCACTTAAAAATATATCTTTTCCTAATTCTTTATTATATTGTACGTTTATTCCCAGTTCTAATATTTTATTTATTTGCCTTTTTAAAATATCTTTTGAAAGTCTAAATTCTGGAATACCATGCATTAATATTCCACCTAATTCATTGTATTTTTCATAAATTGTTACATTATATCCGCTTCTTTTTAAGTATGCTGCAGCACTTATTCCAGCAGGTCCTCCTCCAATTATTGCAATATGTTGATTATATTCTTCATCAGTAAACTTTTCTATTTTATATCCTTTTTCAATTGCTAAATCTCCTATATATGCTTCTAAATCTCCTATACTTACAGATTCTCCTTTTATTCCTCTTACACAACTTCCTTCACATTGTTTTTTATGTGGACAAATTCTTCCACAAATTGGTTGTAATACTGTTGTTTGACATAGCACTTTGTATGCTTGTTCAAAATTTTCTTCCTTAATATTTCTTATAAATTCAGTTATATCATTACCTAATGGACATCCTATTTGGCATTTTTTTATTTTACATCCTAAACAATAATTAGCTTTTTCTTTTAAATCATCCATAATTAACTACATTCCCTTCTATTTGTTTGGAAAAGAATTAAATTTTGGCGAAGAAAATGAATTTAAAATTTATAAGTTGTACTTGGTGTACATCGATTAAATTTTAAATGATATTTGACAACGTCAAAACGTAATTCTTTTTCAAATGCTATCCCTTTATACAGTCTTCATAAATATTTCTTAAATTCTTTTTTGTTATTGTTTTATCTATTCCATCTTTTGCAAGTTGTGCATATACTATATCTAATACTTTCTTTATTCTTTCATCTATAAACATGTTCTCTTTTTGTTTTGTCCAATACTTTAATTGATGCGTTTTATCCCAATTTTTGCCCTCATATACAATTCCTGCTGAAATTTGGTCACATATCATTTCACATACATATTTAAATGGAATTATAGGAGTGGTATATTTTTTCTCTTCTCCATACAAATCATACCAGTATTCTGGATGATGTTTATTCCTTCCTTTATGATGTAACCATGCTTTAGAATATACTTTCATTCTCTTTTCTTTTGTTATAGGACTTTCTTTTCCTTCATTATAATATTTTGCACTTGGTATAAATTCTGTTGGTGAAAATTTTGATAAATCATGTAGTATTCCTTGTTTTATTAATCCAACTTTTGTACATAACTTTAATACCCACCATTTATGATGTAGGACTACTCCTAAATGTTTAAATGCATTTATTATTATCATTTTCTTTCTTCCTTTCTTAGGACATTTGTTCATATTTTACTATAACTTGTTTTAAATCTTTCCAGAATTCTATTTTTTTTGCTTCATCTCTTAACAATGCTGCTGGATGCCATGTTGGCATATATAAAATTCCTTTCTTTTCTACCCAATTTCCTCGTGATGATGTAATTCCATATTCGTTTCCTAAAATATTTTTTAGTGCTACACTTCCTAATAAAACAATTATTTTTGGTTTTACTAGCATAACTTGATTTCTTAAATAATCTAAGCAACTTGTTGCTTCATCGCTTTCTGGATTTCTATTTTGTGGTGGCCTACATTTTACAATATTTGCAATATAAACATTATTTCTTTCTATTCCAATTCCTTCAAATGCCATATTCATTAGTTTACCCGCTTTTCCCACAAATGGTATTCCTTGCAAATCTTCATCTGCTCCTGGTCCTTCTCCAATAAACATTATATCTGCATTTTGATTACCATCTCCAAATACAATATTAGTTCTATTATTACATAATTTACATTTTTTACATCCATTTATACTTTGTTTTAGTTCTTCCCAATTATTGTACATATTCTACTTCCTTTTTAAATTTTTACTTTACACAATTTTCTAATAATGTAATTTTCCTTGTTTCATTAGTATCTATTTTTGCCATTATACCTATTGGTATTACTGTTTTTTTATCACAATGTCCAAAATTATTTGATTTTATTATTGGGAAATTATATTCATCCCCAATAGTATCTAACACAATTTGTTCTAAGCTTATTTTACTTTCATCTTCATAATTTCCTATCCATAATCCTTTAATTTGATTAAATACGTTATTTTGTTTCATATGTGCCAAGTAATGACTTACCATGGCTGGTTCCGATTCTAATGATAGTTCTTCTAAAAAAAGAATTTTATCTTTTACATTTACTTTATATTCACCTAAAATAAGATCATGAAATAAATTAAGATTTCCACCTATTAACCTTCCTTGTGCTGTTCCTTCTTTTATTGTAATATATTTATCTTCTTTTCTACCTAACTCTGTACTTGCATCTACAAATCTTTTCAATGCTTCTTTATAACTATAATCTGTTTCATCTGTTGCAATTGTTTTAAAATTTGTTCCACTAAATGTTATAAGTCCAGTTTTTTCATGTATTATATTTGCTATAGAAGTAATATCACTATATCCACATATTATTTTTGGATTATTTTTTATTAATTCATAATCTAAATATTCAAATATAGTATTAGAATTATTTCCACCTTTTGCAAACCATATCATTTTTATATCTTTATTCATAAACATCTCATTAATATCTTGTGCTTTTTCCTTTGCTGAACTACTATATCCATTAGTATTTGAAAATATATTTTTAGAAAATTCAACTTTAAAACCTGTATTTTCTACTATTTGTTTTGCCCTTAATAATTCAAAGACTTTATTTCCAATTATTGGTCCAGATGGTGCTGTTACTCCTATTGTATCTCCTTTTACTAATTTATTTGGTATAATCATCATTTTTCCCTTTCTAATATAATAATATAAATTTTGACTTGGAAGATTTTTTAAAAGAACCACAAGTCGGCTTTCGCCGCCCCCCTTGTTAAAGGGGCTTTTGACTTATGTAGCATTAGCAATTAACACCTATATTTTTATACAATTGCTTCCTGGGAGCGGTAACTTATAATAGCAGTATTTCTTCCAGCACTATCACCACGCATTCTATACGAATGCATTATATCACAATTACACGCTGTACATATATTACTATCTATTATATTTTCTTCTTTTAATCCCGCTTCTAGCAGTAATAATTTATTAATTAATGTTGTATCTATTTTATATGTACCATTACTTGTTTTTTCTATTATATCACATATTCTTTTTGTATAATTAAATTTGTTAAAAAACATTTCATATACATCATCTTTTACTTCAAAATGACATTTTTTTATACATGGTCCTATACATGCAATTATATCTTGCGGATTTGAATTATACACATTTTTCATTTTTTCTATTGCACATTTTGCAATACAACCTAATGTACCTTTCCAACCAGAATGAGTATTTCCAATTACATCTTTATTATAATCATATAAAAATATTGGTGTACAGTCCGCATATCCTAAAGATAATGCTACATTGTTTAAATTTGTTATTAGACCATCTATATCTTTATAATTCTCAAATATATCTATTTTCTGTGGCACATTTTTTACTTCTTCTACATTAGTAGTGTGTGTTTGATATGGTCTTATTATAGAATTTACATCTATTTGTAATGCATTAGCTAATTTATTGTAATTATCTATAACAGTTTTCTTTTTATCTTCCATTGTATCGTTTCCTGCAACATCAAAGTTGTTTGCACTTAATGTATAACAATGTACTAAATTCTTATATTCTAATAATCTTCTAAATTGTATGTATTCCATATCATTTTTTTTAACATGAATAATATTTTCATTTGATAAATCTTTCATAAATAATCTCCTTTTTAAGAACCCACAGTCGGCTTTCGCCGACAGCCACCTTGTTAAAGGGGCTTTTTTGCTAGGCTTCGTTAGATTCTTTTTTTATTTAGCTTAACATTATTTTATAGTTTTGTAAATATTATGGTTCTACAAAACCAGAGTATTTCATTAAATATTAACAAATTTTGTAATAAAACTATAAAGGAGTATCTTAAAAATAAAATCAAAATAATGCAAACATAAAGATAATACATGTAGGGGCTGCCTTCGGCAGTCCACACTCCAAATAAATTATTGGAAAAAACCATAAAGAAATGCTTACAATAAACGGACGCCCAAAGGGCGCCCCTACATTTTCTCTACTATTTCTAAATACTGCTCTTGGTCTTTGTGATATTTTTGTAATATGATTAAATTTCCCTGCCACTCCTTACATTATGTTGACCACGTTTTGATTTTATGCTATAATAAAAATGGTAACAAATAACAACTTTAGAAAAGCTATGGAGGTAGCAGCATGGGATTTTTTAATTTATTTGGCAACTCGAAAACAGAGCCTAAGGAGAAGCGGGATGAAACATTAGAGCAATTGTTTCAGAATGCATCTGTCAATCTCGACAAGCATGTAGTCAATCTCAAAAAGGAAACTGGTATTGACCTTGCTGGACGCAAAGCATGTGTCTTTATCCTTTTCGACATATCGGGTTCTACTAACACGATTGTCTATAATGGAACCGTTCAGAAAATCTTAACGATTTTATTTCCTTTGGCAGTTCGTTTTGATGACAATGGCGAGATGGAGGTAATTGTATTCAATGATATGACCAGAAGGATTGAGTCAATGACTATTGCAAACTATCAAACGTATGTTAAAAAACAAATGCTTGGCAAAAAATATGAGCCGTGTGGATCTACGGCTTATGTACCAGCCATACAGGAAGCAATTAAAATGTGTAAGAACAATACCGATCCATCGTTTGGGCTTTTCTTAACAGATGGTGCCGCCAACGAAAGTCAGAAAGAGCTGGACGAAATCTTTAAGAAAGCAGCAAAATCAAGAAAAATTTTTCTGGCTACAATTGGTTTTAAGACGTCCTACACACGTAAGGAAGACTTTGAATATCTAAGGGGCCTTAAGAATAAGTTCGGCAACACCAATTTTCTTGAAGCTGACGATTTTGACAGCTTGAACAGTGAAGATTTGTTCAAGAAATTGTTGTGTGGCTACCCCGAGTGGCTGCAGGCAAACGGTTACATTTAATTTGCCTGTTTTTACAGCGATAAGGCTCTAGAGTGCGCAAGCACTCTGGAGCCCTATCCATCTTGTTCTATTCTTTTATTTTTTCTAGTATTTCTTCCCTTTTCAAATTATTTATATAATTATATTCATTTACACTTCCATTAAAATTGCAAATCGGTTTATATTTACAGTATTCACAAGGAGTTTTCTTATTTTTTGTATTATAATATGGTTTTATATCTATATTTCCACTCATTATTTCTTTAGAAATTTGTTTTATTATTTTATTCATATATTTTTGTAAGTTCTTAAATTCTTCTTTGCTTACGGTACTAGAACGATTTTCACTTAAATTACCTTTGGAATCAATATATGCTGGAACTAAACTCGAAAATCCTGTTTCTAATTTTTTGTCCATCATTTTTACTACATTTACATCTGCTAAAATTAGTCCTTGCATTTTAAAATTCTTTTTTATTTCCTCTTCTATTTCTTCATTTGTCATGTTTTTATTAGATTTTATAATTGGATCTATTAAGTTAAAATATAACACCCCTGCAGGCAAGAAATTGTCTGTTTTAGAAACTGCATCTAAATATGTAAGTAATTGAATTTGAAGACCTGCTACAACTTCATTTAAATCTATATTTTTTATACTAGATTTATAGTCAATTATTCTTATATATTTTCCATCTTTATTTTTTGCTAAATCTATTCTATCTATTTTGCCTGTTATTTCAACTTTTTTATTATTATCTAATTGTATTGTTATTGGTTCAAATTTACCATTTTTATTAAATTCTAATTCATTTCCTAATATTTCAAAATCACTATTGGTTATAGTTTCTATTATATATTTCATAGATTTTTTTATAACTCTTTTTAATCTCATTGTTAAAATTATATATTTATCTGAGCTTCTAAATATATAATTTCTATTTTGTTCTAGTTTTTCGTTTATAATACTATCTATAATTTGATTAATTTGCTCTTCTTCTATTTGCTTTAATTTTATATTTCTTTGAATTACTTGACTAAAAAACTCATCTATTACATCATGCATAAATGTTCCTGTATCTAAGCTTTCTATTTTAAATAAACTTTTTTCAGATAGTTTTAGTCCATATTTTAGATAATAAGAAAATGCACATTTTTTATATTGCTCTAGCCTTGAAATACTTGTATTTAACACATCTTTATATAGTTTGTTACTTACTTCTTTACTTAATGTAATATGTTTATCTTCAGATTTTAAGCCATTTTGCACATATTGTAGCTTTTTATTCCATTCAGGATTATCCTTATAAATTTTATAAATATCATACCAAATTGGATTAATTTCTTCTTGTTCTTTATGTTTTCTTATATTATCTAGCAATTGTTCAAATGTAGCTTCTATAGTTGTTATTTCTTCATTTTGACTTGTAATATCACTTGTTTGTTCTACTTGTAATATTTTCTTTATTTTTGCAATTAATGTTGATGGTCTTAGTGATTTTCCACTATTATCTGATGATGCATACGATAAATACAGCCTTTCTTCTGCTATAGTAAATGCCTTATATATATTAAAGTTTTCTTCATATAGATTTTCTATTGTTCCAGAAGCTAGTTCTATACCATGTTCTTTTAAATCTTTCCTATTCTCATCATTAAAAAATCCTTCGTCTGTATTTATACTTGGAAATTGTCCATCATTTAACCCTAAAATAAATACTACTTTTACTTTATGTGTTCTTGATCTTTCTACATCTCCCATCATAACTTCATCCTGAGTTGCAGGTATTTTACCAAGGCTAGAGTTTTTCATTCCTATTTTAAATATTTTAGAGTATTCATCAAATGAAATAGTATTATCCCCTAATATTAATACCATTTCGTCTAGTACATTTATTAATGTATCCCAACTAACTTTATATATATTGGCTAATTCGATGAATCCTTTATTTTCCAAATCTTTTATTAAATTGTTTAATTTTACATTAATATTATTTTCTAATAAAAAATTATAAATTTGTTTTGTTATCTGTTCTACTGTTTTTGTTCTTTTTAGATTTTCATTAAAATTTAAAAGTGGTGTAATTACTTTTTTCCTTAAATCATTTAATATTTTTTTCTCATCGTCTGATGATGCTACTTTCCAATCTTCTTTATACCATTTGTTTCCTTTTATTCCCCATTTTATACAATAATTTTCCAATATAAACTTTTCGTTTTTAGACAAATCTACAAATGGTGATTTTATATAATTAAACATTGTTTCATATGACCAATTTTTGGCAAATATTTCTATTACTGATAATACATATTTTATTAGTACATTTTTGTTTAAATCTTCTTTCTCATCAATAAATATTGGAATATTATACTTATTAAAAATTGCTTTTGCAACAGGTGAATAGTTATCCATGTTTTTAGTAATTATAGATATTTCTTCATATTTATAATTTTCATCCCTTACTAAATGCAAAATTGTTTTTGCTACATTTTCCACTTCTGAAAATTGGTTATTTGCTAAAAATAACTTTACATTATTTTCGTTATTTTTTAATTTCTTATATTGTGTTTCGTAAATATTTTTTTCTAAATGTTTTAATTGTTCACATTTAAATCTTTTTGTTTCTTTTAAAAATACTGTATTTTCTATTTGTATTTTTTCATCTTTTGCTAAAGATATTATTTTTCTTATTGTTTGTTTATTGGAATAAAATATATCTGTATCTGGATTTTTTGATTCATTTAAATCATCTATAGTTGTTGTTATATTTACCTGTTTACACACTTTTAAAAGTTTAGAAATAATTTTTTGTTCTTGATATGTAAACCCTAAAAATTCATCTATATATATTACAGTATTTTTAAACATATCTGTTTTATCTAATTTTTCGCTTAAAATTGTAAGCACATCATCTTCATCTATAAATTTATTTTGTATTGTATTTTCAAATTGTTCGTACATTGTAGACATATCTTGTATTTTTAATTTTAAATATATGTCTTTTGCTTTGTCTATTTCTTCTTTAAAAGCATAACATGATATTCCATGCATTTTAAATTCTCTAATAGAAGTTAACACTGTTTCTATATTTTCATCAGATTTTCCTAAAAATGTTAAATTGCCTTTTTGTTTAGACAATATATTATATATTAACATTGCTTTTCCAGTTTTTGAAAGTGTAGTTTTAGTTTTTCCTCCAACTTCATTTATAACCCTATATGCCATACGATTAAATGTTAATACTTCTGCATTTATAACAGCTTTTTTTCCTATACTATTTAATAACTTTTTTTCTGCTGTATACGAGAATTGTTCTGGTGTTATAATATATATCTTTTCTTTATTGTTTATAATATTTTTTATTTCATTAAAACAAAATTCACTTTTTCCTGTTCCTGCTCTACCATAAATTATTCGTAAACTCATGTTTAATATAAATTCCTCTCCCATTCTATAGCTTCTATATCTATATGGATTTATTTTTCCTATATGGGTGTTACTTGTTATGTTGTTTCCATATGCATCTTTTATGCTTTGTATTTTTCCCCAGCTATCGTATTCATATGTTACTACTTGTTTTAAACTACTATCT
>CAOJKP010000017.1 GCA_948438085.1 uncultured Clostridium sp.
ATGGGTGATTAAATATAAATGGTAAAGATGTTATTATAGGCATTAAAGTAAAATACAATACAAAAGATAAGTATATATACATTAAAGTATTTACAAACAGTACATCTCTACCTTTTTCTTTCCATTTCTTATAAAATTTCAAAAAATATATTATTATTAAAACCACAAAATCTACTAACTCTTTCATATTTTTAATCTCACTTTCAAATTACTAGTTATCTCTGATTATAACATATGTTCTTTATATATACTACTTTTGCAGGTTATATTATTAAAATTTTTATTACTTGATACAAAAAAGCAGATATTCTCTGCTTTTCATATATTTATAATCCTACTATTTTTTGAAAGTTAGTCAATCATATGCATACTTTTATCAAATTTGTACTATATCCATATAATCATTATTAGTAAAACTATTCCTATTATAATAAATAAATATCCCATAGTCTTACTCATTTTTCTAAATGATTTTTCGCTTTTAGGCATTGGATGGAATGTTGTTTTACCCATCTCATAGCTCATTTTAGGAATATAATTTCCTATAATCATAAATAATATTCCTAATATTAAACATATGCTTTTTCCAACATATACTGTACTTCCTAGTGGCACTTCTACCATAATAACATATATCAATACTGTTACAATAGGAATAAACCATTCCATTATTTTTAATATTTTAGGTTTTTCATCAGTTTTTAATCTATTTAATTTTATATTAACATATATTAAGCATATTGCTTGAACAATAGCCATAATCACTGGCATTCCAAATAACGCAAAGTTTTTATGTGCATAATTATCTGGTGCATCTTTTATTGTAAAATGAATTGGCATTTGTTCTGGTAGTTTATTATAAAGTATAGTACCAAGAATCATTGGTAACAAACATATAATTACACTTAAAATTAGTGTTTTTCTATTTTTCTTTTCCATTTCTATTTCCTCCTAACTTATAAATCCAAACTAAGACATCTTCAAATACAGAACTGTTTAATTCATAAAATATATAATTCTTTTGTTTTGTCTCAGTTATTAGATTTGCTTTTTTCAGATTTGATAAATGATATGATACTGTTGCTCCTGTTAAATTAAAACTACTTGATATGTCCCCTGCTGTTTTTCTTCCATCTTTTAATAACTCCAGTATTTCTCTTCTTACAGGATCACTAATTGCTTTTAATGTTTCTGACATTCCCAATTTAATCACCTCAACTTTAGTATTTCGATATATATCTAAATAGATTATATTTCTTTTATTTTTAAATGTCAATAGCTATTTAGATTTTTTTCTAAATAGCTATTTTTAAATAAAGTATTTTTATTTTTTATTTTCTATTGTTATACTTGCCTCTCCATCATTTATATCGTCTTTAAATGTTAAATTTGAATCATCTAAAGTATTTTTATCTACTTCTAATATATATTCAGCTCCATTCTTTTCTAGTTCATATCTTTCTATCGTATGATTATTTAAATCTTTATACGTAGTTCCTTTTACCTCTTCTTGTTTTCCATCTTTATCAGTAAATATAACTTGAATTGTATCTTTTACTTTTTCAGCTAATTCTCCATTTGTTGCTGCATTTACTGTAAAAAAACTTCCTGTTAACATAACAATCATCACAGCCACTATGGATAAAATTTGTTTTCTTTTATTTAATTTCATATTTTCCTCACTTTCTAAATTAGATATAACTACCCTATTTCTAATATTTTCAATTATTCTTTCGTTTAATTCTTTATTTTCCATAGTTATACCCTCTTTCTTTTAAATTCTTCCTTATTAATTTTCTTACTCTATATAAGATTATTTTTACCTTTCCTTCAGATATCTTGAATATTTGTGATATATCTTTAATTTTATTTTGATTATAATAAAACATAATAAAAACCTTTCTATCAATATCTTTTATATTTGCTAATGATTCTGAAATTATTTTTGATTTTTCTTTATTTTCCGCCAATTCTTGAATGTCAATATTATAAACTATCTCGTTTTCATAGCAATCAATATTTTCGATACTTATGCTATAATCTCTATACCTCTTTTTTATTAAATTTCTTGCTATTCCTACTAGATATGGTTTCACTTTTGTTTTTTTATTTAATTCTTTACACTTTTTCCAAAATATCATAAATACATCTGAGAGAATTTCTTCAATATCTGACTCATTTGATATGCTATTTTGTAATATCTTATATATGTAACCACTATATTCATTAATTACTTTCTCAATACTTAATGTTCCTTCTTCTTCAAATGATTCTATTGTTTCTTTATCCAATTTAGATCTAAACTCCTTAATTAAAAGTACCTTCACTTATATAATCCCATTATATCAAAAAAGGTTACAACTTTTTTGCCTTTTCAAAAAAAATAGAGATTAAATCTCTATTTTTAAAATCTAAACATATTTAAATAATTAATTCATTTTTTTAAGATATTTCTTCTCCCTTTTTGTTGGTGTTTTATAAAAATAACCAAAAAAACTATTGTAAAAATTAAAAATATGCTTGATATACTAATTAGCCCTATATTTATTTGATTAATACTTGTATTTTCCTTTGGAATAACACCAATTATATTTTCTTGTAAATTTTGATTTTTGTTACTATCATTTATAATAACTCCATCTTCTTTTAAATTTTCCTTTTTTTCTTCACTTGCTTGACTATCTTTTATAGTTTCTTGCTCTACATTATCTTTTGTATTAGGTATTGTTTCTAATTTATTTTCTCTTTCATGTTTACTTCTATTTATTATGAACATTACCATTATTACTATATACATAGATAAATTTCCTAATAATATTTTTAGTGTATGTAAAGATTTATAATATTTCCATTGTACTGTTCCAATTGGTATTTCTAAAAGTTGTGAAATTTCTTTGAAAGATAAATTTGAAAGTATTTTTAATGATACAATTTCTTGTTCTTTTTTATTTAATTTCGAAATTATTTTATTATAACTATCATTTTCTATGATTTCACTTAATTCTTTATCTTCACTTGTTATATAATATAATTCATCAATATCTAGTTCTTCTTTTTGACTTTTTAAGAAATTTAACGTTTCATTTTTAGTCAACGAATATAACCAACTCGCTTCACTAGTTATTGGCAATTTATTTTTCTCTATTTTCCATAATTTTATAAAAACCTTTTGTACTAAATCATCACTATCTTCCTTATTTTTTAGAATAGAAAATGCTATTGCATATACTAATTTTCTATACTTTTCATACAATTCATTAAAGGCTAATTCATTATTATTTTTTATTTTAATAAAAATACTATGTAATTCTTCTTTATCTATTCTTCTCATATTCTTCCTTATTATCTTTATTTTTTCTATAATATCATAAAAGCAGATAATTTTCAATTAAAACTATCCGCTCTTAAAATTATAAATTATTCTTTATATCTTCTATTATTTGATTTGGAGTAAGTCTATTTTCTTTTAAAATTTCATTTACATCATATCTATCTATAAATTCTTTCTGTAAGCCATAATTTTTGACTTTAATATCTGTTGTTCCATAATAGCTCGCAATATTGGCACCAAACCCACCATCTAAAATTCCATCTTCTAATGTAATTATGAATTTATGATTTTTCTTTAAATCTTCTAATAATTCTTTGTCTATTCCTGTTACATATCTTGGGTTAATTAATGTTGGTGTAAATCCTAATTGCTTCTTAACTTCTCTTGAAACTTCTTCTCCAATTTGGTAGAAATCTCCGAACAGCTAAAATCGCAACTTTTTCTCCTTTTTCTTCTACCTTATATTTATTTATATTGCTGTAATCTTTATCTGCTTTTCTTCCATCGTTTATTACTCCATTACCTGGTATTAATATCATTACTGGATGCTCTTTTTGTTCAATAGACCATTCAACCATTGACATATATTCATCTTTATTTGTTGGTGCAAGCATTATTAAATTTGGAATATGTGAAAATATTGAAATAGTAAATATTCCTAAATGCGTTACATCATTTAAACCTGCAACTGAAGTATAATTTAAAATTATTGTCGCTGGATTATTATTAATACATAAATCTTGTGATATTTGGTCATATGTTCTTTGTATAAATGTTGAATTTGTCCCAAGTATAGGTTTTCCGCCATTTTTAGCAATTCCTGAAATTAATGCAACTGCTTGTTCTTCTGCAATTCCTACATCTACAAACTGTTCTTTTGCTTGTTTTCTTTTTTCAATGTTAAATCCTATTGTCTCAGGCATAGCTGGTGTTACTGCTACTATTGTTTCATCTTTTTTCATTTTTTCTAATAAATAATCTGCTGTTAAAGTAGCATAATCTTCACCATCTCCGAAATCTACTGTTGTTTTTCCTGTTTTTTCATCAAAAGGCATGCACCAATGCCATTCTTCTTTATTTTCTTCTGCAAGTTTATATCCTTTTCCTTTTTTTGTATTAATATGAACAACTATTGGATGGTCTATATTTTTAACTTTTTCAAATGTTTCTATCATTTTTTGAATATTGTTTCCTTCATTTTGATAGATATAGTCAAGTCCAAATGCTTTAAATAAATTGTTTTTTGCCATTCCATTTGTATTTCTTAATTCTTCTAAATTTTTATAAATTCCCCCATGATTTTCTGCAATACATTGCTGATTATCATTTACAACTATTATAAAATTTGAATTTAATTCTGACCCTACATAATCTAAACCTTCAAAAGCTTCTCCTCCACTTAAAGAACCATCTCCAATTACTGCTATAATGTTTTCATTATCTTTTTTCAAATCACGTGCTTTTGCTAATCCTGATGCTAAACTAATTGATGTTGAAGTATGTCCTATATTAAAAAAATCATGTTCGCTTTCTTCTGGATTTGTATATCCTGAAATTTCTCCAAAATGTTCTTCATAAAGATATCCATCCTTTCTTCCTGTTAGCATTTTGTGTGGATATGTTTGATGTGATACGTCAAATACAAATTTATCTTTTGGAGACTCAAATACATAGTGCATTGCTATAATTGCTTCTACCATACCAAAATTTGGTCCAAAGTGTCCTCCTATTTTTGTTAACCTATTCATTAATGCTTTTCTTATTTCTTCTGCCAATTTTTCTAATTCATCTATATTTAGTTTTTTTACATCTTCTGGACTACTAATATTTTCTAAATACATACATTACTTCCTTTCTATTTTTATTTCGCTTTTTATGTTGATTTTTCATTATTTATTTTTTACCCTTAATACTCTTAAAGCATTTAAAATAGCAATTATTGAAACACCTACATCTGCAAATACCGCTTCCCACATAGTTGATAACCCTAATGCACTTAAAATTAGAACAAGCATTTTAACCATTATGGCAAATACTATATTTTCTTTAACAATCCTCATCGTTTTCTTTGATAAATGAATTGCATTTACAATTTTTGATAATTCATCTGTCATAAGTACAACATCTGCCGCTTCTATTGCTGCATCTGAACCAAGTCCCCCCATTGCAATTCCTATATCTGACATAGCTAAAACTGGAGCATCATTTATTCCATCTCCAACAAATATAAGTTTACCATTTTTGCTTTTTTCTTTTAATAGAGTTTCTACTTTTTCTACCTTGCCATCTGGTAATAATTCTGTGTAAACTTTATCTAATTCCAATTTTTTTGCAACACTTTCACCAACTATTTTTCTATCTCCTGTTAACATTACTATTTGTTTTATATTATTTTTCTTTAAATCTCTGATTGTCTTTATTGAATCTTCTTTTATTTTATCTGCTATTAAGATATGCCCTACATATTTACCTTCTATTGCAACATACAAAATTGTTCCTATATCATGGCATTTAGTAAATTCAATCTTTTTTTCATTCATCAATTTTTCATTTCCAACCAATACATTTTTTTCTCCAATTTTAGAGATAATCCCTAATCCTGGTAATTCTTCAACTTTTATAATTTGTTTTTCATCAATCTCTTTGCCAAATGCTTTTTTAACAGATAATGCAATAGGATGATTTGAGTAGTTTTCACTATATGCTGTAATTTTTAACAACTCTTCTTCACTTATATCTATTGCTTTAACTTCTTGTACTTCAAATACTCCTTTAGTTAATGTTCCTGTTTTATCAAATACAACAATTTCTGCATTTGCCATTGCCTCTAAATAGTTGCTTCCTTTTATTAATACACCGTTTTTAGAAGCTCCACCTATTCCACCAAAAAAGCTTAATGGTATTGAAATAACTAATGCACATGGACAAGATACTACTAGAAATGATAATGCTCTATATATCCAATCCGAAAACAAAAAATCTTTTATTATAAGTGGTGGAAGTATTGCAATAATTACTGCAACAACAACTACTATTGGTGTATAGTACATTGCAAATTTCGTAATGAAGTTTTCTGATTTTGACTTTTTATTACTTGCATTTTCCACCAAATCTAATATTTTACTTACTGTCCCTTCTCCAAATTCTTTTGATACTTCTACTTTTATAACACCATTTAAATTTATTGAACCACTTAATACTTCTTCTCCTTTTGTTATTTCTCGTGGTAAAGATTCTCCTGTTAATGCTTTTGTATCAAGACTTGACTTACCTTCTATTACATATCCATCTAATGGAACTTTCTCTCCTGGTTTTACTACAATTATTTCTCCTATTTTTACATCATCTGGATCAATTTTTTCTATTTTTCCATCTCTTTGTACATTTGCATAATCTGGCCTTATGTCCATTAAACTTGATATAGATTTTCTCGATTTATCTACTGCATAACTTTGAAATAACTCTCCTACTTGATAAAACAACATAACAGCTACTGCTTCTGGAAATTCTCCAATTCCAAATGCTCCAATTGTTGCAACTGTCATCAAGAAATTTTCATCAAAAACTTTTCCTCTCGTGATATTCCTTATCGCTTTTCTTACAATTTCTAACCCAACAATAATATAAGATACAGTATATATTGTATTATTTATCAATTCATTATTAAAATTTATTATGAAAGCTAGAAGAAATAATACTAAAGCTATTATAATTTTAATTCCTTTTTTCTTCATAAGGGCAGCCTCCTACACTTCTTCTATTGTTACATCTGGTTCTTCTTTTTTTATAACTTTTTTTATATTTTGTATAATTTCATCTTTTTTGGTTTCATCATATTCAAGTTCCATTTTCTGTGTAATAAAGCTTATATTAACACTCTTTATACCATTTATTTTTTGTAATGCTCTTTCTAAACCATTAGCACAATTTGCACAGTCTAATCCTTTTATTTTAAATTTACTTTTCATATTCTTTTACCTCCAAATTTTTATTTTTTGTGTTCTATATGTTCCACACCTATTTCAAAAACTTCTTTAACGTGATTATCATCTAACATGTAAAAAACTTCTTTTCCAGATTTTCTACATTTAACAATCCCGCTTCTTCTTAATGTTCCTAATTGATGTGAAATAGAAGATTTACTCATTCCTAAAACATTTGCAATATCACATACACACATTTCATTTTTATCTAAAGCAGATAATATTTTTACTCTAGTTGTATCTCCTAAAATCTTAAAGAATTCTGCCAATTTATTAAACGTATCTTCTTCTAACATATTCTTAATTGTTTTTTCTACAACATCCTTATGAATTACACTACAATCACATATAAATTCATTTCTAGACATTTCATTTTCTCCTTATTTTTCAAATAATAGTTGAGTATTTGTTCAACTCTATTTGTATTATATGTGAATACTCACTCAATTGTCAATAAATTTTTAAAAAAATTTTAAAAAAATAGCAATAATCAAATTGCTATTTTTAAATCTTCTTTTATTTTTTTTCTTTGCTTTTCTTTTTTGGTGGAATCTTTGTTACTTTTTCAATTTCTGCAATAATAGTTTTACAAAATTCTGTATTATCAATATCTAACACATAATGCTCTTTTGCTCCATTATATGGGTAACCAGTTTCTGCATTTTTCATTTCTTCTTTTATACAATCTAATTTCTTTACAAACGGAATATTATTACATACTATAACAACTGGCTTATCATTAACATATATCATAAACTCACCAAACATTTTCTTATATCTTATTTCTCCAATTCCTTTAATTTGTTCACATACATATTCTATATATTCGTTTGTTGTTGACATTTTCAATTCTCCTTATTTATCTAAATTCTATATAAGAATAACATAAGAGCAAATAATTATCAAGATTAATTATTTGCTCTTATACTTTAATCTATGACTCTTTTTCTTTTTGAAACAATATTAGCAAGTATTATAAACACAATTGAAAATGCCATCATCATTGCCATATTTCCCATTAATGGTTTTAATGATTCAAAATTAAATTCTTCGATTGTCTTTAATGCTTCATTTGTGCTTATATAATAATATGTAGGTAATAAATGTGCGATTTTTAATACTGAATCTGGCAACCATTCCATTGGTACAAATGCACCACATAGAAAACTTGAACCTAATGCTATAACATTTACAATTCCATTTATTGCACCTTTATTTGTAACTAAATTTCCTATTAAAAAGCTAATAGTTGTTGCACAAATTGTTAGCACTAAGGAATTTATAATATATATTAATCCGTGAAGTAGTAGTCATAATATCTCCTATTATAACAAAACTAATAATAACATAAATCAACCACAATACCATAGAGTAACAACAATTCGATAATAGTAATATTCTATTATGCTTTTTATAATTTGTACTACTTACAACTATTCTCTTTCTTATTTTTTCATTATTAAAGCTACTTAATATTAAACTAATAATAAGTAATAAACAAGCAAATATACTATAACTTGCAAAATTATAATAAAATGTTGCTTTTGATAATGAATTTGTATCTAACTTTGAAGTAACTTCAACTTCAGTTTCTTTAGATAGTGTTTCATTTATTTTTTCTATTAATTCTTCTTCATCTTGAATACTTTCTTGATATATGTTTGCAACTTTAATGTATCTAGAAATAAGCATTTCTGCATATGATGCTTGATAATCTTTAGTACTTTTAATTTCTAATTCTGGATTTTTTCCTTCCATAAAATCTTTATTATAATTTTTAGGAATATATATGCAATAGTTTATATCTCTATAAAATAGTGCATCATTTATTTTTTCTTGTGTTTTTTCAATATCAATTATATTACTGTTATTTGTTATATATTTTATTAAATCTTTTGTTATACCCTTTTCTTCATCTAAATTTACAATTAACACATCTGGCTTACTTGCAACAAAGTTCATGCTATTTTCGCTTGTTTGCATATTAGAAGCACCAAATATAAGAAGCATTATTGTATAAATAATTACTGTTATTTTATTCTTATTTAATATTTTCCAAAAAGTTTTAAATACTGTCATATTTCTGCCTCCTTAAACTAATAAATGAAATTGCAATTAATGTAAAAGCAAAAATAAGTAAACCTATAATATTGGTCCAATATCTATCTAAAGTATCATAATAATAAAGTGCATAGAATCCATCTGTTATCATGCTTGCTGGGTTTATTTTATTAATTATTGGCACATTTTTGTCAACAACATATTTCATTGTAATTCCCATCATTCCAGATAAATAACACCATAACATAGTAATAGCAATTAAAATTCCTGTTTTGGTATTTTCGTTAGTTTTAAATATTGTTCCAATAAAAGTTCCTAATGTTAATCCTGAAAAACTTCCAACCGTTGCAAGCAGTATAATTAAAAATGTATTATCTCCATAATTAATTTTTAAAACCAACAATGTATATGTAAATAATATTACTAGTCCTATTAACTGTGCTATATAACTTGCTAATAAACTACTTAAAATAATTGTACCCTTTTTAGTAGGTGAAACTGCTATTCTTTTTCCTTTATTAGACATATTGGCTAATGTCTGATTTATTGATACCATACTTAACATTCCACCATATAAACAAGTCATAGCAATAAGAGTATAGAATTCTATCATTGTATAGCTTAAATTGCTATTTGAAATATCCTTTAGTTCTACATTGTCTTCTTTTGTAATTTCTATTACTTTACTATAAATTTTTTCATAATCTATATTATAATTTCCAGATTCAATTTCTTTTTGAATTTGTTGTTTAGATAAATTTTGTATTATGTAATTAGTTTGCTCAATTTCTTCTACCACATATTTGAATATAGTCTGAAAAGTTCCACTTGTAGAAAATGTTAATATTGGCGTATTTTCTTTTAATTTCATATAACCAATTATTTCATCATTATCTAGTAATTCTTTTGCTTTTTCTTCTGATACATATTGTATATTAAATAATTTATCTTCATTGTTTTCATCACTTAATTCTTTAAATGATGTTTTGAATATCTCATTATCTTCAAAGTCTTTATTATTTATTATTGCAATATTTATAATATCTAATTTTTCACTAGTTTCTATGTTTGAAAAAGCCATATTAAAGAATGTTCCTAATATTACTGGAAAGGCAAAGGTCCAGAATATAAGCATTTTATTTTTGAAGAGAGTTTTAAATGCATATTTAAAATTATGAATAAACATCTAATCACGAAGCCCCTTTCCTGTTAATTCTAAGAACACATCGTTAAGTGTAGGTCTTTCAGAATAAATTTTGCTATAATTTATACTCTCTTTTTTTAAATAATCTATCATATTTACTAGATTATTTTTGCCTTTTTTATATGTAATAATTAAAATATTGCTACTATATATTGCATCATCAACATTGTCTAATCCTTTTATTTTATTAAGAATTTCAGTTGATAAATCATTTACTTCAACTGTAACTTTTTCTTCAATTCTAGCCTTCTTCTTTAATTCATCTGTTGTTCCAGATGCAAGTATTTTTCCCTTATCTAAAATTATTACTCTATCACATAATATTTCTACTTCTTCCATATAATGAGTTGTATAAACTATAGTTGCTCCCATATCTCTTAATTGCTTTATTCCATCTAATATGTTGTTTCTACTTTGAGGGTCAACTGCGACTGTTGGCTCATCCAAGAATATTAATTTTGGTTTATGTGCAATTCCACAAGCTATATTTAACCTTCTTAAAAGACCTCCAGATAATTTCTTAGGATAAAATTTTTTAAAATCCTCTAGTCCAACTAATTTTATTGCATCTTCTATATATTGTTTTCTTGTTTGTTTATCCTTTATGTATAAACCACAGAAATAGTCTATATTTTCATATACTGTTAGTTCATCAAATACCGAAACATCTTGAAATACAACACCTATCTTTGATTTTATATCATAAGCATTTGGTTTCATTTCTTTTCCAAATATTTTAATAGTTCCTTTACTAAAATTGAGTAATGATAATATACAATTTATAGTAGTAGATTTACCACTTCCGATTTGGACCAAGTAAACCTAATATTTCTCCTTCATGTACTTCAAAAGATAAATCATCTATTGCTTTTAGGTCTTTATATTGTTTTTCTAAATTTTTGACCTCAATAATTTCATTCATTTTTAACTTCCTTTCTTATATCCTATAAATATTTCATGAACAGTATCTACTAAAAGTTTTCTAACTCATCTTAAGTCAACTATATTCTCTGTCAAAATATCTATATCAATAGCATATTTCTTTTTATTATTATTGTCAATATATACAGGAAATTGCTTTATATCTTTCTCTTTTATTATTTTTTCAGGATTTATCCAAATATCTTTACTTTTAAATATATATTTCTTGCTATCTAATGTATTATTCCATTCACAAATAATATTATATGGGCATTTTCCATTTACTCGATATGAAGTATTTAAAACTGTTTCAACATAGTTAGCATATATTAATTCTCCATTTTCTTTTAAGTTTCTTTCTAATTTTCTCTTATTAATTTTTACGAATACTCCTGTTCCTCCTATTATCAGAAAAATCAATCCTATTCCAGGTAAAATCCAAAATATTAAATCCAAAGATTTCACACCTATTTTGTTTGGATTATCTTTGTCATAATATATACCTATTTCTTTTCCCTCATAAAAGCTAGAAGAATAACCATCTAACTTTGACTCATATTCTTTTCCATCAATAGTATAAGAAACATACACTTCATGGGTTCTATTATGATTAGTATTTCTATATGATGATATTTCTGTTATAGTTCCTACTGTATCTACTTTATTCTCATAATTAAATATACTTCCAATTATAACTAATCCAATTATAAAGAATACTGCCCCTATACTAGCAAAAATAATCCATATTAAACTTTCTAATTTATTTTCTTTCATAAATTTTAATCTCACTTTCAAATTAACTATTCTTTTCTTACAATAACAAGTAATTTTTGCACTTAATTACTTGTTATTTTGTTATGAGTTGTATTCCTAATTATGAAGTTTATTTATTATTTCGTTTAATTTTTCCTTCTGCTCACTAGATAATATCGCCTCCCCTTTTCCATTTGATGTAATATGGTATTCGTTCTCATATACTTCAATTCCATAAGTTACAAAGCTTTCTTTTTCTTCACTATTATATTTAATGAAGTAGGTCGAAAGTCCATCACAAGTTTCCTTAGAAAAAGTTAGATTGTCTATAATATTAAAAATTATATATATTTCTTCTTGATTTAAAGTATATTTTCTATTAGGTGTTACAGAACTCAATCCTGTTGCTTCAATATCTATTGTTGTAACTTTATTATTAATTTCATTTTCTTTAAATCTATCATCTAAAAGTTGCACTTTTATAACTTCTTTTAATGGTGTAGGACTAATACTAGCAATTATTTCATCAGTAAATGTAATTGATATATCATTTCCCACTTTTAAATCTGAAAATTTAGCTTTTTCTCCTCTCCAAGTTATATCTATATTCTCATCTACTTTAAATGTAAAATTACCTCTATAATTTATATCGTTTACCTCTAGCCCTTTAACATTAATAAGGAAACTTCCATCATTATATTGCTTAATACTTTCTATTTTTGCATAAAATGTTTGACTTGATACTTTAATAACTTCCAAATCTTTCTTTTGTACAATTCTTTGTCCTATAAATACTCCAATCCCACAACTTACTACAATAATTACTACTATTCCAATTATAATAAATATTTTTTGTTTAATACTCATACTTATCCTCCTTTTCTAATTTATTCTTATATCTTATAATTAAATATCTCTTCAAACCTAAATCATATATTATTATATATTTTTGTTCATTTTTATATTTTTAAGAAAAAAATTTAAAAACTTTCTTCTTATTATTTTTTACAGCAATAAGGATAGCTTTTCTTGATATTCCTCCCATGAAATCATATATTCTTCTATTTCTTTATTTAAAACATCTATTTTTTCTTGTACTTCCATTGTTTTTATGTAATCAGAATATATTTCTTCTTTGGTCAGTTCATTTTGTAATTTATGTACTTCACTTTCTTTTTTTGAAATTTCTTCCTCTATTTTTTTTATTTTTCTTTCTATTTTTTCCTTTTCTTTTAGTGGATTTATATATAATTGTTTTCCACTTTTTTCTACTTGTTCTTCTTTTATTGGTTCTAGAATTTCATTTTCTTTCTTTTCTAGGTAATATTCATATCCATAAGGATAAAAATTTACTTTTCCATTTTCAAAACTTAAAATTGAATCTGCAATTTTATTTACAAAAAATCTATCATGTGAAACAAATATTAGTGTTCCTTTATAACATGCAAGCATATTTTCTAATGATTCTTTTCCTATAATATCCATATGATTAGTAGGCTCATCTAATATTAAAACATTTGGACCTCTTTTTAGAATTTTACTAAGAGAAAGTCTTACCTTTTCTCCTCCTGAAAGCATTTTTACTTTCTTAAATACATCTTCTTTAGAAAACATAAATGCTGCTAAAGAATTTCTTACTTGTGTAACTGTAAGTTCTGGAAATTCACTATAAAAATCATCAAATACAGTTTTTTCTTGATCTAATCCAAGCATTTGTTGATCAAAATAACCAACTAAAACATTGTGTCCAAATTCAATTTCTCCGCTTATTGGTTTTACTATTCCCATTAAAGTTTTTAACAATGTTGACTTTCCTGTTCCATTACTCCCAATTATGCCTAGCTTTTGCCCTTTATATAATTCAAATGAAATATTAGCTAAACAATTATTATAGCCAATTTCTAAATTTTTTACTTTTAAAACATTATTTCCACTTTCATAATTCATATTGAAATTTGTATTAAAAGATTTTAAATCATATCTATTAGGTTCTTCTACTTTAACCATCCTCTCAATTTGCTTTAATTTTGACATTGCCATTTTGGCTTTTGTAGGCTTGTACCTAAATCTATCTGCTATATCATTTAACCTTTTAATTTCCTTTTGTTGAAATTCAAAGTCTTTTAATTGTCTTTCATAATTAATTCTTTTTTGTTTTTCGTAAAATTCATAATTTCCAGAATATTCAATTACTAATCCATATTCTATTTCATAAATTTTATCTACAATTTTATTTATAAACATTCTATCATGTGAAACAATAATAACTGCTTTTTGATAGTTTTTTAAATATTCCTCAAGCCATTCAATAGTACTTATATCTAAATGGTTTGTTGGTTCATCTAAAAGTAATAGATCTGGTTTACTTAAAAGTAATTTTATAAATGCAATTTTTGTTCTTTGTCCTCCTGAAAATTCACTTATTTTCTTATTTTTATCTTCATCTGAAAAGCCAAATTTATTTATTGCAGTTTCATACTCTTTCTTATATGTATATCCATCTAAACTTTCATATCTATCCAAGGCTTTAGAATATTCTTTTACTAGTTCTTCTGAAGAATTATTTTGCATTTGTTTTACTAAACTTTCTAATTTTGCTTCTAGCTCAATTATATTTTGATAAACTTTCAGAATTTCATTAAGCATAGTTATATTGTCATCTTCAAAATTAATTTGTTCAAGACATCCAATTTCTTTCACACATTCTTTGTATACACTAAACCTATCTGTTCCAACGCCTTCAGAAAGTAGTTCATTATTTATAATTGCTTTTAGTAAAGTAGATTTTCCACTTCCATTTCTACCAACTATTGCAACTTTTTCTTTTCCTTTAATATTAAAATTTATTTCTTCTAAAATAGTTTCTGCCCCATATGATACAGAGCCATTAGTAATTCTATAATTCATTTTATTTTCCCTTTCAAATTATATGCCCTGTTCTTTTCTACTTCTATATGTTAATAAATTATTTTTTATTAACTCTGACACTCTTATTTTAGGAAATTTATATTTTCTAAGTAATCCTATATATATCTCTTCTAATCCGTTTATATTCTTAAAATCTTCTGGCTTTACTACTTCAGGTAGATTTATCTCAATATCTGCTTTTTTTATTACATATTTCACAAATTCAGCACAATAAAACGAATGCTCTATTTTTATTTTCTTATGAAATCCTGCTGCAAATAGTCCTATTATATTAAATTTATAATTTTCCTTTTCTTTCTCAATTTGCGCTATAGTATTTTTAATACTGTTATATTGATTTAGGGTTACATCTAAAGAATATATTTTACTTCTTGTATTATAAAATCTTTTAAATGTTCCTTTATTCTTATATTCATGAACAAAACCACCCCAAAAAGGATTATAAGGATTTAATCTTCCAAAACTATACATCTCATTCAATTCAGCATCTAATGAAATTGAAACATGAGAAAATTCATCTTTTGTAAATCCTTTTATTAATCTTGACAAAATAGTTCCTGTATGTGTTAATACAATATATATTTTCTTCATATTTATCACTCGTTTCATTTTTTTAGTAAATACATTTTAATTATATCACTTAAAATTAAATTTATAAATACATTTTTATTTAATTTTAAAGAGTTACCACATTTTTTATAGTAACTCTTTAATTTGTATTATATTGAATATATAAAAGGGGATATATAAGTGCTAATTGCTTGGCCTACAATTAGCACTTATGAAATAATGCTCCCTTTTTATTCACTTTTACCATTATATTTTTTCATATAACATATATATTCTACATTGTGTAATTCACCTTTACTTTATCAGGAAGTTCATTATATTTAATTTCCTTCCATGAATGCACACCAAATGTTCTTATCTCTAGCATTAAATACGCATCTTGTCTTAATTCTCTACTAGTTTTAAATTTCACTTCTTTTTTATTTCCTTTTTCATTATAACATTCTAAAGTATATTCATATTTCATATTATCTGTTGTTGAAACACTTTGAATTTTAGTATTATCTATTTGTGTATAGTATACTGATTCATAATTTTCTAAAAAGAAAAATAATGCTCCACAAATAACTATTGCTAAAACAAAAGCTGTTATCATCGGTATTTTTTCTTTTATACTATCCATTTAATCCTCCTTAATTATATTTTTACTTCCAAAATATGTAGCCAAAAAGTATGCTCCATATATTACTCCTATAATAACTACTGTAGCAATAGCTGATGGTAATAAATCTTCTTTACTTGCCAATCCTGACATCATTTCTATTACAAATTGTATTCCAAATACAGAATGTATAATTGCTAGTATTAATGGTACCCCAAAAAAGATTCCAATTTGTCTGAATAATGCTTTGTTTATCATTTTTTCATCACAACCAATACTCCTTAGGATTGTATATCTTTGAATATTATCAGAACTATCAGTTAATTGTTTTAATGCAAGAATTGCTGAACTTGCAATTAAGAATATTATTCCTAAATAAATTGCTATAAATGTTACTATTGTTGCTAATCCAATACTTGCTTCCATGATGCTTATTTTAGTAAAACCATCTATTTCTAATCCATTATTATTTAAATTCTGTATAAATCCAGAATCACTACTTGAAAATAATTCTTCAATTTTTTCTTTTTCTTCATCTAAATCTGTATTATAATTTGCCGCCAAAAAAGTTCTTTCCTTCATATTATCTGTTAAAGGACAATTATCTGGAACTAATATAATTCCTGTATTTGTATGGCTTGTTGACATAATTATAAATCCATCTTTACATTCATTATATTTTGATTTATATTGTCTTCCTGCAATTGTTAAATAATTTTTATCGTCGTTTAATACTTTATTTCTTATTTCCTTCATACTAGTAAAATCACAAATCATAATATATTCATTATCATTTAACTGATACTCATTTATTCCATATAGTTTTGCTATTTTATTATAATCTGAAACTTTTACAATTTCTTCTGTTGTATCATATCTAAGATTTGGAAATCTTAGTTTTATTTCTTCATATTGATTTTTAAAAAATTCCTTCCATGTTAAATCACTACTTGTATATATTGGTATTTCAACTACATCTTTTAGTACTCTCATATCTAATCCATTGTTTTTTAATGTTTCTACTATTGGTATTTTAGAATCTTCTTGTTGTTCTTTAGTTGCTTTTATTTCTACTCCATATTTCATATATCTCTCTGGTAAATTTGCTATTTTATATAGATTTAAATCCACTGGTGTCATTTGTATTAATTCTCTTCCGCATTGTATTTCTTAATGCTAAACTCGAAGAAAGAATTGAAATTGTCATAAATAGCATTAGACATATAACACTCATACTTGCTACCATTGTATTTATTTTATTGTTAATTTGCTTTAATACAAACATATTAGTGCCTTTTAAATATGTCTTCTTCATTTTTTGAACTATTTGAATTATAAATCCAGATAAAGACCAAAAAATTAAAACTGTGCTAACTATTCCCATAATTATTGGTGGTAATATTTTATCAGCTGTTGTTAAGCTACCTACATCTACTGTTACTTTCCAATAAGCCATCCCCAACATTATTACTGCTATTATAAATACTAATATACAAAGAAATGGATTTTTTATTTTTACTTTTTCATTTTTCTTTTCCGCATTTAATAAATTAATAAGTTTGTACTTTGAAACAGTAAATGTATTAAAGAACATTACTGCAACATACATTACTGCAAAATAAATACAAGTTTTAATGCAAGCGTCTTTTGAAAATACAAATCTAAATTCACTCATATCTGCCTCAAACATTTTAGCAACTAATATTGACATAAATTGTGATACAAATACTCCTATGACTATTCCTATTGCAAGCGAAATTACTCCAACAAATATAGTTTCCATTAATATAATTTTAGATATCTGCCTTTTTCCCATTCCAAGTGTCATATAAATTCCAAATTCTTTTTTTCTTCGGTTAATCAAAAAATTATTTGCATATACAATTAGTAATCCTAGTATAATTGCTACAAATACAGATACATACCCAAGCATTGATATCATCAGCTTTATAATTTGTCTTTGTGAACCGAGATACTTGTAGCATTGCTTGCTGACTATCTATTGAATTGAACATATAAAAAATTGCTACACCTAATACCAATGTTAAAAAATATATTGCATAATCTTTTATACTTTTTTTCATGTTATTAAAAGATAATTTACAAACAATCATTCAAATCACCTCCAAGAAGTGTTTGCACCTCAATTATCTTCTCAAAGAATTGTTTTCTTGTGTCATTACCTTTAATTATTTCATTAAAGATTTTTCCATCTTTAATAAATAAAATTCTATTTGCATAAGAAGCTGTAAAGGCATCATGTGTAACCATTAAAATAGTTGCACATAATTTTTGATTTAAAAATTCAAAATTTTCTAGTAATTGTCGGGCTGACTTAGAGTCTAATGCTCCTGTTGGTTCATCTGCAAGTACAAGTTTAGGATTTGTAATTATTGCTCTAGCTGATGCAATTCTTTGTTTTTGTCCCCCAGATACTTGATATGGATATTTTTTTAAAATTTCTTTAATTCCTAGCTTTTCTGCAATTTCATTTACTTTTCGGTCAATTTCCTTTGCGTTTACTTTTCCGAATTGTTAAAGCTAAAGCTATATTTTCATATGCTGTTAAAGTATCTAATAAATTAAAATCTTGAAAAATAAACCCTAATTCTTCTCTTCTAAATTTATTTAATTTGTTCCCTTTTAGCTTCGTAATATCTTCGCCATTAACAATAATATGTCCTGCTGTTACTCTGTCTATTGTTGAAATTACATTTAAAAGTGTACTTTTCCCAGAACCACTTGCTCCCATAATACCAACAAATTCTCCCTTTTCTACTCCAAAACTAATATTATCTATTGCTTTGGTTAAATTTGATTTACTTCCATAATATTTTTCTATGTTATTTACCTCTAAAATTTTTCCCATCTAAAAAACTCCTTTCGATTTAATTCTATTATAAACCACTTCTTTTTATATTTCCTATTGATTTTTCTTACAATAATCTTACAAATTTGTAAGTATATATAAATAAAAAGCCAAAATTATTAATAATTAATAATTTCTGGCCTTTTTAATATATCTATTTCATATCAATATAACTACTTTTAGGAAATATTAATTGTACATTTGTACCTTCATCTTGAACAGAATCTAGTTGTATTGCTATTCCTAATTTGTTACATAATTTTTGGCATAAGTATAAACCTATTCCTGTAGACTTTTTATTTAATAATCTTCCATTTGTTCCTGTAAAGCCTTTATCAAAAACTTTTTGAATCTCTCCTTTTTTTATTCCTATTCCATTATCTTTTATATATAATTTAATATTTTCATTTCCATGTTTTGCGTATATTTCTATCTCCAAATTCTGATTTTGCTTTCCATATTTTACACTATTTTGTATAATTTGATTTAATATAAATACAATCCATTTATTATCTGTATAAACATCCAAATCTACATCATGAATATTTATTGCTATTTTTTCTTGTATCAATACATTTTTATTTTTCTTAATAGACTCATTCACAATCTCTTTTAATTTTACTTTCCTTATAAAATAATCTTTTTCAACAGTATTACTTCTTGCATAAAACAAAGCTTGTTCAACATAATCTTCTATTTTTTGTAATTCTTCATATATACTTTTGGTAACTTCATTTTTATTGTTTTCTATCACCATTTTTCCGACTAGCTATTGGTATTTTTATTTCATGAATCCATAATTCTATATAATCTTTATAATCTTCTCCGCATGTATTTATATTTGTTTACATTTTCAATCATTGATTTATTTATTTCTTCTAAAACTTGTTTTAATATTTTTCCTTCAATAAAATTAGGTTTTTTTATAATTTCTGTAATTAGATACTTTTCATCTAAGTCATTTAGAGTACCTAAAAAATTCTTATAAAAGTTTCTTTTAGCAAAATATTCAATAATAATACCAACTACGTATAAACATAAAATAGCGATTGGTATATACAGTTTTATAAAATTAGCCACTGGATATGGTATTAAAAATATTTCTATAGTGGCAATTCCAAATAATAATAAACTTGTTAAAAATATTTTATCTTTTATAAAACTTTTAAAACTCATTTCATTTTTCTCCTATTAATATATATCCTTGTCCTCTTCTTGTTTGTATTAATTCTTTTAATTCTAACTCTTCTAATTTGTTTCTTAATCTGGTAATATTTACACTAAGAGTATTGTCATCAATAAAACTCTCATTTTCCCATAAAGAATCCATTATATCTTCTCTTGATACAATCTTTCCTCTATTTTCAATTAAATATTTTAAAATTCTAAATTCATTTTTAGTTAATTCAATAATTTTATCATTTTTTTGTATTGTACTTGTAGATATATTTAGAATAAAATCTTTTACATCTATTGATTCTTTCAGTTCATTGTTATTAGAAAATCTTCTTAATAATGAATTAATTTTAGCAAGTAATATTTGTATGTTAAATGGTTTTGTAATGTATTGATCTGCTCCATAATTAATAGAAATTAATTCATCTATTTCATTATCTCTACTAGTTATTATAATAATCCCCATATCTGATTTTTTTCTAATTTCCTTACAAATATATTCTCCATCAGCAAATGGTAAATTTATATCTAATAAAACAAGATTTGGATTTATTTTTAAAATATCCTCTATTGTATTTTCAAATGTTTTTATAGATTCTGTTTGATATCCATTGTTATTTAAAAATATTTCTAATTCTCCTCGTAATTTTTCATCATCTTCTACTATTAATATTTTTTTCATATATACCTCTTTATTCAATTTAATTTACTTTTTTAAAAAATATTTTTGTTCCATCCTCTAACATTTGTACTAATGTAGATTCACTACTGTTTACATTACTACTTTCTAATAGTTCTAATATCTTTTTCTCCTTATTATTAGTAGTAAGTATTGCTTTTTCTCCATTACCATATATTGTATATTCTCCCTGTAAATTATCTATCATATCATTTGAATAAATTCCAATAAATTCTGTATACGTTCCATCTTTATTTAATATTAATTCTCCTCCATAGACTATACCAGAACCATATATATTACGCAAAGAAACTTCATCTCCATTTTGTTCGGCTAAATATGGCTCCCATTTTCCTTCAAATTTATTTGTTTTTTCCATATTATTATCTATATAAGCATTATTAATTAGTTCATAGTTATTTAATGAATAATATTTCTTTATTTCATTTTCGATTTTTGCTGTCTCAACTAATTTATCATTTTTCTCTATTTTTTCCACAATATCTTTTGGGAAGATTGTTTCTATAGATTTTTGGTAGTTTTCTCCATCCTCTGGTACTTGATAATCTACAATTTCACCATTTTTTATTATAAATTTATATGGCACTGAACTTCCACTAGTTACTAATTCTTCTTGTCTATTACATGTTTGTATTAAAGCCCACACATATACATAGGTTTCATCTGTATTTTTTTTAATTCCTAATTTTGCCATATCAATAAAAACTTTAAAATCATCATTCATATAAAATTCTTTTCTTTCAATGTAATGATTATTTTGTTCTACCTTAATTAAATATTGCTCAACTTTTTTATATAACATTTCATCTTCTTTACTTATCGCATTAACATTTGGTTTTAAAACAAATGGACTTATTATAAAAAGTATAACTGTTGCAACCAAAATAATAATTGATGTCTTATACTTTTTAAATTTAGTTGCCCATTTTATTTTTTTAATTCTACGTTCCATATTTTTACTATCATCTTTTATACATAACATTTTAGTTGTCGTTTTTTCATTTTCATAAATCTGTAACAAGGAAATAAGAGTTAAGCCATATTGTTTTTTCTCTTCTTTATTCATCCTACTTAATGCAATTTCATCTGTAGCAAGTTCCATTTCTTGCCTTATTTTCTTGAAGAATCCATATACAAACGGGTTAAACCAATGTATAGAAGTAATAATTAACAAAATTAAATTAGTTATCATATCTTTTCTTTTATAGTGTGATAATTCATGCATAAATACATTTTCGATTATATCGCTATTATTCTTAATAAATTCTTCTGATACTAATATTTTAGGGTTTAAAATGCCATAAATACAAGGAGATGCATTAATGTTTTGTAATCGTATGTCTATTTTTCTTGTAATTTGTAATTTAATTTTGCATTTCATTAATATAAGTTCAATTCCCTTATCATATAATTCTTTTGTATGGTTTATTTTATAATTTAAATATATATTTCCTATAATAATCATAAATAAACTAATGATGGTTCCTATTAACCATATTATTGGAAGTATTATATATACTGTTATATCTGTATTATTTACATTATTTGTACTTGTTTTTATTAGTGTCTCGGTACTTTCTTCATTTTCTTTACTTATATTATTTTCTTTAGCTAGAGTATGTGCATTTACTAAGGAATTCTCCACTTTATCAACAATATTTGTCACTACTATATTATTTTTTGCTGAAATTTGAATTCTATTAATAGGTATCATAAGAAACATGAGTGGAATAATCCATACTAAACATTTCCATTTTGCAGACATTTTATTATCAACAACTTTTGTAATAAACATTATAAGTATTCCTAATAAACTTCCCACCATTGACATATATAGTATTTTATAGAACACAGGATTTATAAAGTTACTAAAATTTACTAAAAACTCTATCATTATTCATCATCACTTTCTAATATATCAATTAATTTCTTCAATTCTTCTTTAGAAACCTTTTTATTTTCTACAAAATTCAACAAAAAATTTCCCATCTTGCCATTATAAAGTTTCTTTAAAAAATTATCATTTTGATTTGCTAGGAATTTATCCTTTTCGACTTTTGGAACGTACACTGTATCCTTTAATCCAATCTTTTTAGATTCAACAGAACCTTTTAAAATCAATCTTCGTAATAAAGTTTTTATAGTATTTCTATTTTTGTCATTCTCTTTATTTATATTTTCAATTATTGTATTTAAATCACATCTTTTATTTTCCCATAATACTTGCATAATTTCTAATTCAGCATCTGTAATATCATATTTATCTTGCATATTAATCTCCTTTCAGGTTACATACGTAATCCGATTATAGATTACTTCATTTGAGTTTCTTTGTCAAGTATTAATTTTGAATTTCTGTTCAAAAAGAAAATTTCATACCATTTAATAAAACAATATATTGCCCACACCTTTTTATAGTTATCTTTTTTTCCGCTTCTTATGCTCATCTAATAATTTAATTACATAATTTGAATCAAAAAAATCCTTAACAAAATCCTGACAAATAGTTTTCTTAATCTCATTATAGAAATCCTCATCTTGCATCCATTCTCTAAGTGGTACTGGGAAACCTAGTTTTTTCTTTTTGTACGCTTTACCTGGAATATCCTTCTTTGCTGCCTCTCGTAATGCTACTTTAGTATTTATTTTTGATACTTTATACTCTAATGGCAATATACTTGCTATATTAAACACTTCTTTGTCTATAAATGGTGTTCTTCCTTCAATAGAATTTGCCATTGTCATTTTATCTGCTTTTAAAAGAATATCTCTTTGAAGCCAACATTTAATATCAATCGCTTGCATCTTAATAATATTGCTTTTATCTTTGTACTGGTTAAATACAGATTTTGTAATATCACTATCTTTTATAGTATCATAAAAATTCAAAACCCTTTTTCTTTCTTTTTTGCTAAATATTCTATTTACACCAATATATTCGTCTTCTAATTTACTTCCTCTTCTTACAATTAAATTTCTTCCCCTAAACTCTGGCAGTTTTTCAAATACTAAACCTAATATTCTACGAATTTTAAATGGTATTTTATTATACCATTTAAAATCTACTTCTTCTTTGTAAGTATTATATCCTCCAAAAAATTCATCTGCACCTTCTCCAGACATAACAACTTTTACATCTTTACTAGCTAATTTAGATACAAAATAAAGCGATACTGCAGATGCATCCGCTAGAGGCTCGTCCATATAATATAGTATTCGTGGTACTTCCATTAGAAATTCTTCTTTTGTAATTTTTTTACTAATATTTTGAATTCCTAATTTACTAGCCAAATTTCTAGCACATTCAATCTCACTATATTTTTGAGATTCATAACCTATTGTAAATGTTTTATTTGGCTTTGCTAAACTTGCAATATAAGAAGAGTCTACACCACTAGATAAAAAAGAACCAACTTCTACATCACTTATCATATGATATTTTACTGAATCTTTCATAGTTTTACTAATTTTGTCTACAGTTTCTTGATAGTCTAAATTTTTTTCATCAAAAGACATTTCATAATATGTATTTAATTCTATTTTATTTTTTTTAAATTTTAAACTCGTTCCTGGTTTTAAACAATATACATTCTTAAAAAAAGTTTCTTGTGTTGGCGTAAAACTAAAAGATAAGTATGGTCCAATTAGTTCTTTATTTAAAGTTTTTTCAAATTTGGGATATTCCAAAAATGACTTTATCTCAGATGAAAACATAAATACATTTTCATTTTGATAATAGTAAAATGGCTTTATTCCAAAGTAATCTCTCGCACAAAATAAATTATTCGCCTTTTTGTTCCATATTGCAAATGCAAACATTCCTCGTAATTTTTTTGGTAAGTCAGTTCCCCATTCTTCATATCCATGTATTAATATTTCTGTGTCACTATTTGTTATAAATATATGTCCACATTTTTCTAGTTCTTCCTTTAATTCTACATAATTATATATTTCTCCATTAAATATCACTACTATATTTTTGTTTTCACTTTTCATAGGCTGTATTCCATTTTTTAAGTCAATAATTGATAATCGTCTATGTCCTAATGCCACACATTCGTCTATATAATACCCTTCTTCATCTGGACCACGATGTGCAATTCTATCTGTCATCCTCTTTATAATTTTCTCTTTATTTCCTTCACTACTTACAAAACCTACTATTCCACACATAATATTCCTCCTTTTTCAGATTACAGTTGTAACCCAATATTAGATTACAACTGTAATCTGTTTTTGTCAAGTAGTTTAATATATTTATTTTTTAGTAGAACAAAAAAAGCAAATAATTAAAATTAATTACTTACTTCTTTTTTATTGAATATGAATTTCGATTATTACCTATTTTTATCAAAATATCATAATTTAATTATATTATTATTTTTCAATCTTAAGGTATTTAATATTACAGTAATACTACTAAAAACCATAGCCAAACTTGCTATCATAGGGTTTACAGATATTCCAATAGGTTTTAATACACCAATAGCTATTGGTATCATTAAACAGTTATAGAAAAACGCCCAAAACAAATTTTGCTTGATAGTTCTAATCGTTTTTTTACTTATTTTAATTAAATACAAAATACATAACAAATCATTTCTTGTTAATATTACATCTGACGAATCCATTGCAATATCAGTTCCACTGTTTACACTAATTCCTATATCTGAGCTTGCTAAAGCTGGACTATCGTTAATTCCATCTCCACACATAATTACATATCTACTTTTTTCTTTAAGTCCTTTTATTACATTTGCTTTTTCTTTTGGCAATACATTCGAAATTACTTTTGTTATTCCTATATCTTTGGCAATCTTTTCAGCAGTTTCTTTATTATCTCCTGTTAGCATAATTGTTTGTATGTTATTTTTATTTAAAGATTGTATTACATATTCTGAATTTTCTCTAACAATATCATTTACACCAATAATAGCAACTATTTCATTGGATTTTACTACATATACAATACTATTTCCATTTTTTGCAAGCCTTTTTTCTTCTTCTATATATTTATTTTCTATTCCATATTTTTCAAGTATTTTTGAGTTTCCTAAAATAATTTTTTCTTCTTCTATTTTTCCTGTAATTCCTAAACCTGTTATATTTTCAAATTCCTCTACTTTTAATATTGATATTTTCTGTTCTTCTAAGTAATCAGTAAACGCTTTTCCGATTGGATGTGTTCCTTTACTTTCTACGCTTCCAATTAATTGCATTAATTTCTTATCATCAATTGCACTATAATTTAGTATTTCAGCAATTTTCAATCTGCCATAAGTTAGAGTTCCTGTTTTATCGAATACAATTGTATTTACTTTACAAGCATTTTCTAATATCTCACTCTTTTTTACTAATATTCCATTACTAGCACATATTCCTTCACTTACCACAATCGCAAGTGGAGTTGCCAAACCCAAACTACAAGGACATGCTACAACTAATATTGTAATAAAAGTAGATAAAGCCTCACTAAAACTTTGTCCTATTATTAAATATACAATAAATGTAATAATTGCTATTACTATAACAGCTGGTACAAAATATCCTGAAACTGTATCTGCAATCTTTGCAATTGGTGCTTTTGTATTGCTTGCTTCTATTACTAATTTTACAATTTCTGATATTGTTGATTCTTTTCCAATTCTTTCTGCTTTGTACTCTAAATATCCATCATAATTTATACTCCCAGCAATCACTTTGTCTTTTATAACTTTTTTTACCCATTTACTTTCTCCTGTAATAAAAGATTCATCTAAATTAGCTTCTCCTAAGATAATTTCTCCATCAACTGCTATCTTCTCTCCAGGCTTAGATACTACTATATCTCCTCTTTTTATTTCATCTATAGTAACTTGCTTTTCCTCTCCTTGCACTTTTATTACTGCATTTTTAGGAGTAATTTCTACTAATTTTTGTATTGCCTCTTTTGTTTTATTTTTGCTAATTCCATCTATATATCTTCCTAATTTTATAAAATAAATAATAATTGCTGATGATTCAAAGTATAAATTCATTGTATAATTGTAATTTCCTATTATAATCATATACATACTATATAAACTGTATAAAAAACTACTTATTACTCCTATTCCAACTAATGTATCCATATTAGGTGTTTTATGAATTAAATTTTTATATCCATTCTTTAATATATCATATCCATATATTAAAAAAGATATTGTTATTAATAATAAACATATTGTGTAATTTATTGGGTTTATATGTTGATTGATAATATTAATAATAGGTAAATTAACCATATGTCCCATTGAAATATACATTAATATGATTGCTAATATTGAAAATATAATAAATTTAACTTTTTCTTTCTTGTTCTTACTTTCTATTTTTATTTCTTTAAATTCTCCTAAACTTTTAAATCCTGCTTGTTTAATAAATTCTTCTATTTTTTCTTGATTTAATATTTTTTCATCATATTCAATCGTAGCATTTGCCATTACTAAATTAACATTTGCCAACATAATACCATTTTGCTTGTTTAAATATTTTTCAAGTCCATTAGAACATGCACTACAAGTCATCCCATCAATAGATAAATTAATTTTTTTCATAATTGCTCCTTATTCCTTTACTAATACATAATTTAGCTTAAAAATTAATTATACTTTTTAGGTTAATCCTCTTTTATTTCAAATCCAATATCTTCAATCTTTCCTTTTATAACATTTTCCTCTATTTCATCTTTTGAAGTAATTACAACTGTTCCATTTTTATGGCTTGCAACCACTTTTTCTATTCCTTCTATTGTTTTTAAAGCATTTTGTACTCTATTTTCACATCCATTGCAAACCATTCCTTCCACTTTTATTGTTATTTCTTTCATATTTTTATCTTCCTTTCTTTTTAAAAAATCCATCTTCATTTAAATCTGGTATAATCTTTAACTTTAATGTTGGATTGCACAATATACCTTTTTCTTCATAATCTAAATCAATCCATAAGGCTTCTTTTATTTCATTTCTCACCTGTATATTATTAGATTTTAAACTCGTAATATAAGTTGTTTGCTGAAAGTCTTCTCCTTCTTCAAATACCGCTTTATCTAAATATTTTCTATAGTAATTTTATTTTCTCTTTTTCCTCCTGGCAAAATACACTCTTTTCTATTCGTTATTGTCTTTTTCCTTAGTACTAATAGTTTACCATCTTCGTTAAAAATTAATGCAGCTATATGATCAATCATTATTTTACTCCTTTTATATTTTACAGATTTTGTTTTTGTTGACATAACGTTCGATATGTTGTGTAATAAATTTATACAACATATGTTAGGGGTATTAGCATTAACAGGGGTAATGCAAGAAATTTTCTTATGTCAGTTGTGACGGATGGTCTGGTACACTCCCCATCATATCCAATAATAATTCACTTAATTTTACACCTTTCAGAGGCAGGCTCTTGCGAGGAGAGCAGGTGTAAGTGTACCATCAGCAAAAAGTGAAAAAAAATTGGGCAGGCTGAAAAGGAAATATTTCTCAAGCGGGTTCGACTCCCGTATACTCCATTTGAAGAAACCATATTAAGGTTTCTTCTTTTTTATAATTTTTAATTAGTTATATTCTTTATTTTATTTATAATAACCAATATGCTAACAACATTAATATTTCAACAATCCCTATTAACAAATTTATTACATTTCATTCCAAAACACTATTGAATCTAATGTATTTCTTTTATTATGCATTTCACTTGGCTTTGAATTTTCAGAAGGATATCCAATAGCTAATATTGAAACTACTTCTAAATTATCTGGAATTTTATATACCTCTTTAACTTTTTGAGGATTAAAAGACCCTATCCAAGTTGAGCCAAGTCCTAAATCTTGAACTTCCAACATCATATGTGTTGTTACAATACTTGCATCAACGACTCCTTCATCTTTTCCATCATATTTTCTTTTCCATGATACATTTTTATCATAGCATATAATCATTATCACTGGTGCATTCCATCCATAATTAGTACATTGATTTAGTTTTGATAGTTGTTCTTTATTTTGTAATACTAATATTCTTTGTGGTTGATAATTTACAGCTGTTGGTGCCAATCTTCCTGCTTCTAATATTTTTTCAACCTTTTCTTTTTCAACTTCTTTTTCTAAAAATTCTCTACATGAATATCTTTTTTTAGCTAAACTTAAAAAATCCATAAATACCCTCCTTTTTTATTTTTAGATAATATCATAAAAGTAAGTAATTATCAATATGAAGTGAACCCAAATTATTAGACAAAAAAGTTTAATAAGGAGGGTTCATT
>CAOJKP010000018.1 GCA_948438085.1 uncultured Clostridium sp.
TTGAATTTTCTTCGTAGCACAGGACTTCGTCTTGACGGAAGTCCTAACCCCCTATATGTTATGACATACTATCATAACATGGGGGCTCTGCGAGGCAATAAAATTTATTTTTGGCAAATAAATTTTATTCAAATTAACTATCACCACTTTCATTTTTGTTATCACAAAAACAAAACGTGCCACGTTAATTTGTTTATTCTTGCATTTCTTCGCAGAACTTTACTGGCTTAACACCTACTGAAATAGGTGTAGGCTCTTTTGTGTATATTACACTATCGTTTGTTTCATCTGGTATATAATCAAATGCTGTATCAATCTCTTTCATTTGGAATTTATCTTCTTCATTGATATAGATTATTCCAAATCTATACGTTTCCATTATATTATCTGGATCTAATTTGTAGTAATTTTCTAAAGGGAAAACTCTAACAATAGCACTATTATCTTCAGCAAAGTTAAAATAAAACATTTGCTTATCAACAAAGTAAGTTGCCTCTGTATAATGAACATCATAATATTGTCTTAATCTCATAATAATTTCTCCAACTTCTTCCTCTGGCAAATAATTACTAAATCTTACACTACCAAGCACATTGCCTAATATCATTGGTTTAGTAGTATCAATATAACCATTATCATATAATTCTTGACAAGGCTTACAAATTGATTCTCTAAAGTTAATCTGTTTTACAATTATTTCTGTACCTAACATATCAAGTTCAATGTTATCAACATACTTCATTATAAGTTCTGATTGTTCTTGTCTGGTATAATCTTTCCAAGTTTTAGTTCTTGCTTGATATTCCTTATCTAGTTTTACTTTGTTAATAAAGTCAATATCTCGTTTTAGTAAAATATCTTTTGGTGTAAATCTTAGTTCTTCTGTGCAATCAGTAGTTTCTAGTTTATTCTGTAATTCTTCAATAGCTTTTTCAACAATTTTCTTTTCTTCATTATATTCCTTTAGTTCAAAAGCTCCATTTATATAGGCTTTTTTTATTCTTTCAAGTTTGCTAGTTTGGTCTTTTATTTCTTTTTCTAGTTGTTCTTTTGGCTCATCAAATTTTTGCTTAATCATAGGCAAGAAGAATTGATTAACAACAGAATCATATTGTACTAATTCATCTATAAATTGGTTAAAGTAATTATTTATAACCTTTTCTTTAAATTCAATCTTGCAATCATTACAATAATAGTAAAAGTAAGCATTACCATTTTTCTTTGTAGTAGCTTTTCCACCTAATATTCTGCCACATTTTGGACACTTTAACTTTTGTAAGTATAAATAAGTTAGTGTTCGTTTATAACTTCTTGAGTTTTTCTTTTTCTGCACTTGACAATCTTCCCACATTTCTTTAGAAATAATAGGCTCTACAACATCTTCATAATAAGTTGGGTGTTTAGTATTCTTTCCGTGAACAAAATCCCCTTTATATATTTCATTTTCTAAAATACCAACAATAGTTGAATCTCGCCAATTTTCTTTTCCTAATACCTTTTCTTCATTTAACACATTACTTATCTTTTTATAAGATAAACCATTGTAATACATATCAAATATTCTAATTATAATATCTTTGGTAGTGTAATCAATTACTAACTTTTTATTTTCACGTTTATATCCAAGTGGTGCAACGTGAGGAATATGTCCTTGTTTTATAGCACCTGCTAAACCTATTTTTGTTCTTTCACTTGTTCTTTCTATTTCATTTTGACTAACACTCATTAAAAGTCTTGAAATCATCTTGCCATTTGCACTTGTAGTATTTATTTCATCATTTACACAATCTAAGTAAGCATTATTGTCATCTAAGAAAGTCATTAGATTTTCCCAATCATAGATACTTCTTGTTATTCTATCTAGCTTTAGAGAAACAATAGTATTTATCTTTTTAGCCTTTATATCACTTTTTAATCTTTCAAAATCTGGTCTATGATTACCAGTTTTTGCACTTATTCCAGCGTCTTCGTAATAATCTACTATCTCATAACCTTTAAATTTGCAAAAACTTTCTAATCTTTCTTTTTGCTCTGGCAAACTAAATCCGTTCTCTTGCTTGTTCATCTGTTGAAACTCTCATATACAATCCACATTTTTTCTTTTCTTCGTTCAATTTTAAAACCTCCTCATAAAACCAAAAGAGACATCAAAGTATACACGAGTACCCTTGACATCTCTTAAATCCATTTATCATAAACTAAAATACAATAATGCAATATAATATAATTTTTTCAAAGTACTCATATATCTATATATTTTTTCCGAACTGATATAGATATTTTATTGAGTACATTATACCACGATTTAAAGAAATGTCAAATATTTACATTTGTAATTTTTTTAAGTATTCTTCTAACTCTGATAATTTAATCTTTTTAGTTAAGTTAGTAATATAAATGTCATTAGAATAATTGAAAACTAAAAATGTAATATTTTTAATAATCACTCTATGTGGCTCTATATATGTAAGATTAGTTTTTTCTAATTTCCTAATGCTACCATTTATAAAAGTAGGGCTAACTTTAGAAAACTCACATATAAACTCAAGTCGTTGTTTTAGACATTCTTCAAATTCTAGTTCTTGCTTAATTATCTTCATTTCAAGCACCATCCCTTCTATATAGATTTAGGATGATTTTTTGCAAAACAAAAAAATCAACCATTTTACTGATTGATTTTTGTATCTATCTGTTCAATTAGTTCGAACAGATACGTCGTTGGAGCTACTGGGGAGAATCGAACTCCCGACCTACAGGTTACGAATCTGTTGCTCTACCAACTGAGCTACAATAGCATTTTTACTGTTTCTATTATATACTTAAATTATATGTTTTTTCAATACTAATAATAAAATAATAAAAAATTCATAGAAAATGTATGTTATAATGGTATATGCAACTAAAAATTGACAAAAAACAACTTGAAATTGGTAGAATGCAACCAGTTGAATAGATAAAATTTTTATGTAATAAATTTACAAATAATATATAAGAAAGGAGAAGATTATGAAATTATCAGATAATTTAAAACAAATTAGAAAGGAGAATAATTTATCACAAGAACAAATTGCCGAAAAATTAGGAGTATCAAGACAAGCTGTTTCTAAATGGGAATCAGGGCAAAGTTATCCAGAGATGGATAAAGTTTTACTTATTTGTAAAGAGTTTAATTATAACATGGATGAATTAATGAATGAAAATGTGAAGGAGGTAAAACAAACTAAAGAATCTAAAATAAATATTAATAAATATGTAGAAGATTTTTTTGAGTTTATAACCAAAACTGTTAATATGTTTAGCTGTATGACATTTAAACCAAAAATTAAATGTTTAATTGAGCAATTCTTTATAATAATAATACTGGTTATTATATGTGCTATTATAGCAACAATAGGAAAAGAAATAATATCAAAAATCTTTGGATTTTTAAGTTATAATATATATCATTCATTATATAGTATAATAAGTGCAATAGGTTTAACACTTGCATGTTTTGTTAGTATTGTAATACTTTTACATATATTTAAAATTAGATATTTGGATTATTATGAAATAGTAGAATGTGAGCCAAAACCTACTAATGATAATGAGGAAAAAGATAATAATTTAAAAACAGCAGAACAAAATAATAAAATTTTTATAGACAGCAAAAAAGAAAAAATTATAGTTAGAGACCCAGAATATTCACAATTTAAATTTCTTACAGCAATAATAAAAATGGTTTTAATATGCATAAAAGCATTAGTAGCATTTGTTGCCATATTTTTTGCTTTTTCATGTGTAGGATTATTTGCATGTTTTGTGCTTACATTTTTATTTGCGAAAACAGGGTTACTATTTTTAGGAATAATATTAGGTGAGGCTTCTGCAATATTAATTAATTTAATGATATTGGAAATACTATACAATTTTATAATAAGTAAAAAGAATAAAACAAAAAGATTAGCTTTAACATTTATAATTTCAATTGTATTAGCAGGATTTGGAATAGCTTTTGGATGTATAGGAATAATAAACTTTAATTATGTAGAGGTTGTACCAGAAGAAGAGTTAATTTCAGATACATATACAATACAAACACCAAAAATAAAATTTAATAATTATGATAAAGAATATATAGAATATGTTGAAACTGATTCTAATGAAATAACTATAGAAGTTAAACACACAAGCTATTATACAAGTTATATTATAGATAACGAAGAGTTAGTAAGAGTTATTTGCCACCAAAGTAATGCTAAAATGATGAATGCTATTAGAGATACTATAAAAGACATAAATAATAAAGAAATTAGAAACTATGATACAAGAAAAATGATTGTTTATGCTTCAAAAGAAAATATTGATTTAATAAAAAATTCAAAATAATGCATATAAAACTAAAATTTGTAAATAATACACTTAGTTATTAAAATAGTGAGGTGATATTATGACAAACAAAGAATTGTTATATGTAGAAGATGCATTAGGACATGAAAATTTTATGAAAACATGTAGTGCAAAAACATCTGCACAATTAAATGATTCAACTCTTTCTAATTATATTGCACAACTAGAACAAAAACACACTCAGTTATACAACAAATTTTTAAATTTATTATAAGGAGGAAATTATGGAAGATAAGGATTTAATGGAAAGTGAATTATTAGTAATAAAAGGTGTATGTGATTTATATCTTCATGGAACAATTGAATCTACTACTGCAGAAGTTCATAACGCATTTAAAGAAGCATTAGAAGAATCATTAAATATTCAAAATAAAATATATAACTTAATGTCAGAAAAAGGATGGTATAAAACTAACACCGCAGAACAAACAAAAATAGATACTACAAAACAAAAATTTCAAAATGCATAATAAGCAAGAAGTGAAATAGTTACAGTTTCACTTCTTATTTTTTTGAGCTAATTTGAGCTAATTGGTTAATTGATTAAATATTAACTTTTTTGTGTTTTTAGTGTACTTTTTAGAGTAAATATACTATACTATAAATACTGAATTTTAGGAGGTAGAAATGTTAAAATTAAGCAAAATTAATAAAAATTATGATAATGGAGATGTTGAAGTTAAAGCATTACAAGATGTAGATATAGAATTTAGAGAAAACGAATTTGTATCTATATTAGGACCTAGTGGAGGAGGAAAAACAACATTATTAAATATTATAGGTGGATTAGACCACTACACAAGTGGAGATTTGATTATAAATGGTGTATCTACTAAAAAATATAAAGATAGAGACTGGGATACATATAGAAATCATTCAATTGGTTTCGTTTTTCAAAGTTACAATCTAATACCACATCAAAGTATATTAGCAAATGTTGAACTTGCACTTACATTATCAGGAGTTAGTAAAAATCAAAGAAGAAAAAGAGCAATTGAAGTATTAAAATCAGTTGGATTAGAAAAACAGATAAATAAAAAACCAAATCAATTATCTGGTGGGCAAATGCAAAGAGTAGCTATTGCACGTGCTTTAGTAAATAATCCAGATATATTACTTGCAGATGAGCCAACAGGGGCATTAGATACAGCAACAAGTGTTCAAATTATGGACTTACTAAAAGAAATAGCAAAAGATAAATTAGTTATTATGGTTACACATAATCCAGAACTAGCTGAAAAATACTCAACAAGAATAATAAGAATATTAGATGGAAAAATTATTGATGATTCAAATCCATATAAAGGCGAAGAAGAAAAAGCAAATACAGACAAAAAAGAAAAATCAACATCAATGAATTTCTTTACAGCATTATCTTTAAGTTTTAAAAATTTGTTAACTAAAAAAGGAAGAACAATATTAACTTCATTTGCAGGAAGCATTGGAATTATAGGAATTGCAACTATTCTTGCATTGGCTAATGGTGTACAAAACTATATAGATATGGTAGAAGAAGATACACTATCTTCATATCCAATAACTATAGAAAAATCTACAGTGGATATGACAAGTATGATGGAAGCAATGATGGGACAATTAGAAAATGATATACCACATGAAGAAGGAAAAATTTATTCTGCTGATATTATGAATGATATGATAGCTACTCTTTCTAATAAAATTGAAAGTAATAACTTAAATGAACTAAAAAAACATCTAGAAGAAGAAAACAACGAAATTGCTATAAATAGTAATGCAATTAAATATAATTATGATTTAAAAATAAATCTATACAATGAAAATACAGAAGAAAAAATATCAAGGGTAAATCCAAGTACAGTAATGAATGCTCTAGGAATGGGAGAAATGATAGAGGCAAATAATAATTCTTCTATGTCTTCAATGTTTGGAAGTAGCTCTATGATGATGTCTAATACAGATGTATGGGTAGAAATGTTAGATAATGAAGAATTATTACATACCCAATACAATATGGTTGCTGGAAATTGGCCAAAAGAATATAATGAAGTTGTTTTAATAGTGGATTCAAATAATAATATAAGTGACTATGTATTATACGCATTAGGGTTAAAAAATCAAGATAATTTAAAACAAAAATGGGATAAAGTAATGAAGGGTGAAAAAGTTGAAAAAGAAGATTCAACATCATATACATATGAAGAATTTCTAAATTTATCATTTAAATTATTACTAAATTCAGATTATTATGAAAAAAATAATGGGATTTGGATTAATAAACAAGAAGACGAAGAATATATGAAAAACAAAATAAATAATGCAGAAAGAATAAAAATTGTTGGAATAATAAAACAAAGTGAAGAAAGTGTTGCAACAGCAATGTCAGGAGGAATTGGATACACAAAAGACTTAAAAGAGTATGTTATAAATAAATCTAATGAATCACAAATTGTAAAAGAGCAAAAAGAAAATAAAGATATAAATGTATTTTCTGGTTTGGAATTCCCAAAAGAAGGTGAGAATACAAGTTTTAATATAAATAACTTAACAGATGAACAAAAATTACAAATGAGTAAATTAACTAGTGAACAACTTGCACAAGTTATGGAAGCATATACACAAAATAAAAATGCATCTTATGAAAATAATTTAGAAAAGTTAGCTGCAATAGATTTAGATAATCCAACAAGTATATATATATACCCAAAAAATTTCGAATCAAAAGAAAATATACAAAATGCAATAGAAAATTATAATCAAAAACAAAAAGATGAAGGACATGAAGAAAATGTAATAAATTATACTGATTTTATTGGAACAATGATATCATCATTTAGTACAATTATAAACATAATAAGTGGTGTTTTAATTGCATTCGTATCAATTTCATTAATAGTATCTTCAATAATGATTGGAATAATAACATATATATCAGTATTAGAAAGAACAAAAGAAATAGGAATACTAAGAGCGATTGGAGCAAGTAAAAAAGATGTATCAAGAGTATTTAATGCAGAAACATTAATTATAGGTTTAACATCAGGACTTATAGGAATAGCAGTAACAATTTTAATAACAATACCTGCAAACGCTGTAATAAAAGTATTAACAGGTGTTTCAAATCTTGCAGGAATACCATTTGTAGCAGGAGCAATATTAGTAGCAATAAGTGTAATTTTAACAGTAGTAGCTGGTTTAATACCATCAAAAATTGCAGCGAAAAAAGACCCAGTAGAAGCATTAAGAACAGAATAAAAGATAAAAACGAGTGCTATAAAGTGAACTACAAAATGTTCACTTTATAGCGCTCGTTTTATTATATAGTGGTTATTTCAAATGACAGTCAAAATAAAAATCTGAACGAAGTTTACTTTTCCTGTGGAAAAATTTAAAAAAGTGTGATAAAATAAAAAAAATTAAAAAATATATAGGAGTTGTAAATATATGGGATTTTTTGATAAATTAAAACAAGGGTTAAATAAAACAAAAAGTTCATTTGATGAAAAAATTAATTCAGCATTTGGTGCATTTAGAAAAGTAGATGAAGAATTGCTTGAAGAACTTGAGGAAATCCTTATAATGTCAGATATAGGGATGGAAACATCTTTAAGTATTATAAGTAATTTAAGAAATAGAATAAAAAAAGAAAATATAAAAGATGCAGAAGAAGTAAAACAAGCATTACGAGAAGAAATGAAAAATATTTTAGACATAGGAGATAAAACATTAAAATTAGAAACTAAGCCCTCTGTTCTACTTGTAGTGGGAGTTAATGGAGTTGGTAAAACAACTTCAATTGGAAAAATTGCAAACAAAATGAAAAATGAAGGAAAAAAGGTGGTAATAGCAGCAGCAGATACATTTAGGGCAGCAGCAGTAGATCAATTAGAAATATGGTCTAATAGAGCAGGATGTGATATTATAAAAAAAGAAGAAGGAGCAGACCCAGCAGCAGTTGTATACGAATCAATTAATATTGCAAAACAATCTAATGCAGATGTTCTTATATGTGATACAGCAGGAAGATTACATAATAAAAAATATCTAATGGACGAACTAGAAAAAATTAAACGAGTTATAGATAAAGAATTACCTGAGGCATCTAAAGAAGTATTATTAGTATTAGATGCTTCAACTGGTCAAAATGCAATATCTCAAGTAAAGGCATTTAAAGAAACAACACCGATAACTGGTTTAATATTAACGAAATTAGATGGAACGGCTAAAGGTGGAGTTGTGCTAGGAATAGTAAATGAAAATAAGATACCTGTCAAATTTATAGGTGTTGGTGAACAGATAGATGATATGGAAGTATTTAATAGTGAAGAATTTGTAAAAGCAATATTATAAACAAAATAATAAGGAGGCAATATGAACGAAGATAAAAAAGTAAATAAAATAAAAAAAGGAAAAATAAAAGCAAGAGTAATTATTGTAATAATTTTCTTAATTCTTATATCAATTTATACATACTTTTCATACAGAGGAACATATTTAGAAACAATAGAAATTGGTGAAAATTTTAGATCTGTATTTAACCAAAATTTAAAATATAGATATATAACGATTTTGGTAAACTTTATAGTACTATTTATTGCAATATGGATAAATAATATAAGGATAAGAAAAGGACTAAAAGAATTTTTTCAAGAAGAAAAAAAGGAAATGCCTAAGTTTCCAAACAAATCGATTGCATTTATTGGAGCAACAATTTTAAGTATATTAATATCTGCCTTTATGTCAGAAAAAGTAGCTTTATTTGCGAATCAAGCATATTTTGGAATAAATGACCCTGTATTTAATACAGATCTTGGTTTTTATATATTCCAAAAACCATTTATAGAAATGCTTACCATATATTTTGTAGCTATTATCATAGGATTAACAATATATACAGTTATTTTTCATATAATAATATTTAATAAATATTTTGATGGTATAAGTGCACAAACACTTAAAAGTAGTAAATTCATAAAACAACTTATGAATAGTGTAGTATTTATTGCAATTGGAATTGCAGCATTTATATTAATAAATACACAAGGAATAGTTTCAGGAAAATTTTTAACTTTAACAGATGATGATAGTACAGCATTATATGGTGCAGGAATTACAGATGTAACTATAAAATTATGGGGTTATAGATTTTTTGCTGTTATAGTAGTTATAACGGTTTATAGGGCCTTAAAATTTTTCAAAGAAAAAAATACAAAAAGAACTATATTTTCAATTCTTATAATACCAATTTATTTAGTGATATTATTTATTATAATGACTGGATTTGATTTTATATATATAAATTCTAATGAATTAGACAAGGAGAAAAAGTATATATCATACAATATAGAAAATACAAAAACTGCATATGGTATAAAAATTGAAGAAATAGATATTAATAGTAACGAAGTAAACAACTTAGAAACAATAAAAGATAATTTAGACCTAATTAATAAAGCGACAATAGTAAATGATGATATAACACTAAAAACACTAGGAGTTACCCAAACCAATACAGGATATTATTCATATTCTAATACAGTAATAGGTGTATATAATGTAGATGAACAAAATGAAGTTGTTCATATATCACCAAGAGAAATAGTAAGTAGCGGAAATAGAACATATAATAATAAAACTTATGAATATACACATGGATTTGGAGCTATAATAACATCTGTATCTAACACAGATGAAACAGGAAACTTAAAATATATACAAAAAGATTTTGATGGTACAAATCAAAAAATAAACATAACACAACCACGTATTTATTTTGGATTAAAAACAGATAGTACAATTGTAACAAACAGTAGTAACAAATCGGAATTTGATTATCCAACAACAACATCTCAAAATGCAGAATATTCATATAATGGAAATGCTGGATTAAAATTAAATTTTATAGATAGAATAATATTAGCATTCAAACAAAGAGATATAAATTTAGCTTTTTCAAGTAGTGTGTCTAATGATAGTAAAATAATAATAAATAGAAATATAATAAAAAGAGCAAAAACAATAATGCCATATATAATTTATGATGAAGAACCATATATGGTAATAACAGAAGAAGGAAGATTAGTATGGGTATTGGATGGATATACAGTAACAAATAAATATCCATATTCACAACATACAGTAATTGAACATGATAACAAAAAAGAACAAATTAATTATATAAGAAATTCTGTAAAAGTTATAATAGATGCATATGATGGAAATATGAAATTTTATATTACAGATACTTCAGATCCAATAATAATGGCTTATAGAAATATATATTTAGATTTATTTGAACCATTAGATTCACAAATACCAGAAGATATTTCAAAGCATTTTGTATATCCAAAATTTTTATATAATATACAAGCAACTATACTTGAAAGGTATCATAATGTAAGTACAGATGTATTATATAGAAGTGATGATGTATGGCAAAAAGCAAAATGTACAACTTCAATAACACCATCTAATTCAAAAGGAATTGAACAAAAGCCATATTATACAATGTTAAAAACAAAAGATTCAGAAAATGAAACTTTAGGATTGGTTCAATCATATACTCAAATTGATAAACAAAATCTAAGAGCATATTTAGTTGGAACAGGTGATTCAACATTAAAATTATATAAATTTGCAACAGATAGCAATATATTAGGACCAATGCAATTAGATACTTTATTAAGCCAAGATGAAACTATTTCAAAAGAATTAGAAACCATAAATGTTACAGGAACAAGAACAATTAAAAATATGATTATGATGCCAATAAATGATTCAATACTATATATAGAACCAATATATTTATATCAACTAAATGATGCAAAAAGTGTACCAACATTGAAAAAAGTAGTAGTAGCAACAGGAAACAAAATAGCAATAGGAGATAATCTAGATGAAGCTGTAAAACATTTATTATCTCAATCAGCAGTAGAAATAGAAGTAGAAAATACAGATACAGTACAAGACTTAGTAAAAGCAATTATTAAAGCTAATGATAATCTAAGAAAGTCTAATGAAAATAATGATTGGGAAATGATAGGAAAAGATATGAAGAAACTTGAAGAATTAATAACAAAATTAGAACAACTTGTTGAGGAAGAAGAAAAGAAAAATAAAAATGATAATAATACATCTTCAGGAACAACAAACGAATATACAAATGTAATAAATCCATATGTATAAAATAATATAAATAAACCACCCTATAAGATAGATTAGGGTGGTTTATATGTTTATTAAAAAGAAAAAATTTGAACTATTAGCAAAAAATATTGATGAATTGAATTATGCATTAATTAAGAATAGATTTATTGATTTAGCTGAAATATTAGGTAATAGGAAAGAACTAATAATAAGAAATTTAATTTCAGGAATAGCAAAAGGGGTGGGAATTGGTATAGGATTTTCTATATTAACAGCAACACTAGTTATCATACTGCAAAAGATAGTTACTCTGAATATTCCTGTAATAGGTGATTATATAAGTGATATTGTAGATATAGTAGAAAATAATAGAAAATAGTATTTGCATATTTTTTTGTTTTCTACTTTCCTTTTTTTCTATTTTTGTATATAATAAAAAAATAGAAAAATAGAATAGGAGAGAAAAATGAATTTACCAAATAAATTAACAGTTTTTAGAATTATGTTAGTGCCAATAATGGTTATAATCCCATTTTTAAATATACAAGGAGAAGTTTTTAATATACCAATATATATGATAATTATGGATATTATATTTATTATTGCATCCATAACAGATAAATTAGATGGTTCTATTGCTAGGTCAAAAAATTTAATTACAACCTTTGGTAAATTTTTAGATCCTATAGCAGATAAAATATTAGTGCTTGCAGCAATGACAATATTAGTAGAACAAAACAAATTACCAGCATGGATACCAATTGTGATTTTGTTTAGAGAATTTGTAGTTTCAGGATATAGATTAGTTGCAGTAGAAAAAGGTGGAACTGTAGTTGCAGCATCTATTTGGGGAAAATTAAAAACAGTAACACAAATGGTAGCAATTATATTTGCATTCTTAGATACATATTATTTTGGTGCTATATTTGTAGAAAATCTTACAGGATATCAATTTGCTCTTAATTTAATAGTAACTTTACTTATGAGTTTGTGTGTTATTGCTACAATTTTTTCTGGATATGACTATATTAAAAACAGTAAAGAATTATTTAAAGATATATAAAAAAGGAAGAGTTTAAAATGAACAAAAAACAAGCAAAAGATAGAATTGATGAATTAAGAAAACAAACTGAATATTACGCAAAACGTTATTATGATGAAGATAATCCTGAAATATCAGATTTTGAATATGATATGCTAATGGTAGAATTAAGAAATCTGGAAAAGGAGTTTCCAGATTTTATAAATAAAGATTCTCTCACACAAAAAGTTGGTGGAAATGTAAAAAAAGGATTTAATCAAGTAAAACATGAAGTACCATTACAAAGTTTACAAGATGTATTTTCATATGAAGAATTAATAGAATTTGATAGTCGTATTCAAAAGCGTTCACAAGAATTAAATAAACCAACCAATTATGTTGTAGAAACCAAAATAGATGGACTATCAGCAGCTCTAAAATATGTAAAAGGAGAGTTAGTAGAAGGAGCAACAAGAGGAAATGGTCTTATTGGGGAAGATGTAACTGAAAATTTAAAAACTATTAGGACAATACCACAAACTATAAATGAAAAAATAGATATAACAGTTAGAGGAGAAGTATTTATATCCAAAAATGACTTTGAAAAATTAAATGAACAAAGAGCATTAAATGAAGAACCTCTTTTTGCAAATGCACGAAATATAGCAGCAGGTTCTCTAAGACAATTAGATAGCGAAATTACAAAAAACAGACCTTTAGATATTTACATTTTCAATGTTCAAAAAATAAATAACAATAAATTCCAATCTCATATAGAACAATTAAATTATTTAGAAAGTTTAGGGTTTAATGTTAATCCAGTTAGAATTCTATGTAAAGATATTAATGAAGTAATTGAAGCTATAGAAAAAATTGGACAAGATAGGCAAAATTTAACATTTGGAATTGATGGAGCAGTTGTTAAAGTAGATAATTTAAGCCTAAGAGAAGATTTGGGTCAAACTGCAAAAACTCCTAGATGGGCAATTGCTTATAAATATCCACCTGAAAAAAAAGAAACAATTGTAAAAGATATAATATGCCAAGTAGGAAGAACAGGCGCACTTACACCAATGGCAATACTTGAACCAATAGTTGTAGCAGGTTCAACAATTACAAAAACAACACTTCATAATCAAGATTTTATAAAAGAAAAAGAAATAAAAATAGGAGACAAAGTAATTATACAAAAGGCTGGAGATGTTATACCAGAAATAGTAGAAGTTGTTAAAGAAAAAAGGACAGGAAAAGAAAAAAATTTTAAAATGCCAAAAGTGTGTCCTGTGTGTGGAGCACCTGCAATAAGAGAAGCAAATGAAGCAGTGGTAAGATGTACAGGAATTGAATGCCCAGCAAAATTACAAAGAAATATTATGCATTTTGTATCTAGAGAAGGAATGGATATAGAAGGACTTGGAGGAATAATAGTAGAACAGTTAATAGAAAGAAAATTAATTAACAATATTGCAGATATATATACTTTAAGATTAGAAGATATTGCATCATTAAAGAAAAATGGAAATAAATTCGCTCGGAAATTTAATAGAGGCAATAAATAAAAGTAAAGAAAATGATTTGTATCAATTAATAGCAGCATTAGGAATAAGGCATGTTGGAATAAATGCAGCAAAAACAATTGCAAAAACGTATACATCGATGGATGAACTTATGAATGCTTCATTAGAAGATTTAAGTAATATAGAAGATATTGGTAATATCACTGCAAACAGTATTTATGAATTTTTTAAGCAAGAGCAAACAATTGATTTAATCCAAAAACTAAAAGAATCTAATGTAAATATGACTACTAAAAAATCTGAAAATGTAAGTGAAAAATTTAACAACATGACATTTGTTTTAACTGGAACACTTGAAAAATATACAAGAGATGAAGCAACAAGAATAATAGAGGACATGGGCGGAAGAGTTTCTAACACTGTATCAAAAAAAACTACTTATGTATTAGCAGGGGAAGCAGCAGGAGGAAAATTAAAAAAGGCAAAAGAATTAGGAATAAAGATTATATCTGAGAAAAAATTTGAAAGAATGATTTCAAAGTAAACAGAAAGGAAACAATATAATTATGGAAAATTATACATTTGAAAAATTAGAAAATGAATTAGAAAATGGATTTCAAGTTTTTTTCACATATGTTAACAATAGATATTTAGTATTTAAAACAGCTGAAAATTGCTATACACAAAAACTAATATCTGTACACGATAAAAATCCACAACCAAGAATGGCAATGATAACACATAAAAGATTAAAAGAAATGTTTCCATTTATGGAAGATATTGAGTATAAGGTAGGAATACCAGAAATATAATACAGGAGAAGGAAATGGAAGAATATTTAGAAGTTTTAAATGAAAAAGGAGAATATACAGGAAAAATTGAAACTAGAGAAAAATGTCATAAAGAAGGATTATGGCATAAGGCAGTTGCAGTATTTATAATAAACTCCAAAAAACAAGTATTATTACAAAAAAGAAGCAAAAATAAGAAATTGTGGCCAGATATGTGGGATGTAACAGTAGGAGGACATGTACAAGCAGGAGAATTTGGATTCCAAACAATTATAAGAGAAGTAGAAGAAATTGGAATTGAATTAGACAAAAAAGATATAACCTTCCTTGGCTCAAGCATATCACATAATGTAAAATCAGAACACATTAACAATCATTTTAATGAATATTACATAGTAAATAAAGAAATAGATGAAACAAAACTAAAATTACAAAATGAAGAAGTATCAGAAGTAAAATGGATAGACAAAGAAGAAATTATAGAAAAAATTAAAGACAATTATAATGGAATAACAGATAAACAAGGATGTTGGGAATATTTAATTAGATACTATGAATGGTTAGAAGAGAATTAACTTATAAGTATAATCGCAAGGTAAAATATTTTACCTTGCGATTATTTACAAATTGTGATAAAATATGCTACGAAAAAGTGATGTTAAAGGAATGAGATATATGGAAAACAGTATAGAAGAACAATTGGATTATATGAAAAAGATATATGATATAAATATAGGAAAAAATTTAAAATATAATATTCTTACAATGGGTTGTCAGCTAAATGAAAACGATTCAGAAAAGATATGTGGAATGCTTGAAAAAATGGGATATACCAATACTTCTAATATGGAACAAGCAGATATAGTAATATTTAATACATGTTGTGTTAGAGAAAATGCGGAAGATAAATTATTTGGAAAAGTAGGAGAAGTAAAAAAATTAAAAGAAAAAAATGGTACTATTATTGCTATAGGTGGATGTATGATGCAAGAAAAGCATATTGTAAAAAAATTGCATGAAAGTTATCCATATGTAGATATAATTTTTGGAACACATACATTACATAAACTTTCTGAAGATATTTATAAAATTTTACAAAAAAGAAAAAAAATAGAAGATGTAATAGATATTGATGGAGAAATTTATGAAGGACTACCAATAAAAAGAAATGACAATAAAAAGGCATCTGTAACAATAATGTATGGATGTAATAATTTTTGTACATATTGTATAGTTCCATATGTTAGAGGTAGAGAAAGAAGCAGAAAAAAAGAAGATATAATAGCAGAAATAAAAAATTTAGCAAATGAAGGATATAAGGAAATAACTTTACTAGGGCAAAATGTAAACTCATATAATGGAGGAAATGGATATGGATTTGCAAATCTCTTATATGATGTAAATAAAATTGATAAAATAGAAAAAGTAAGATTTATATCACCACATCCAAAAGACTTTACAGATGATGTAATAACAGCTATTGCAGAATGTGATAAAGTATCGAAAATAGTACATTTACCACTTCAATCTGGTAGTAGTAATATATTAAAAAAAATGAATAGACAATATACCAAAGAACAATATTTAGATTTAGTAAATAAAATGAAAAATCAAATAAAAGGGGTAACATTTTCAACAGATATTATAGTTGGATTTCCAGAAGAAAGTGAAGAAGACTTTAATGATACTTTAGATGTTGTAAAAAAAGTTGAGTTTGAGCAAGTTTTTATGTTTATATATTCAAGAAGAATAGGAACAATAGCAGATAAAATGGAAAATCAAATACCAGAAGAAATTAAGCATAAAAGATTTGATAGACTAAAAGAATTAGTTGAAAGCCAAATAGAAAGTAATAATCAAAAATATATTGGAACAATTCAAAAGGTATTAGTTGAAGGAAGAAGTAAAAACAATGATAATATGCTTACAGGAAGAACAGATACTAATAAAGTAGTTGTTTTTGAAGGAGAAGAAGACATAATAAACGAAACTATAGATTTAAAAATTATATCACAACATAAATGGTACTTAAAGGGAGTATTATTAAATAATTAGGAAGGAAGTAAAAAATGGCAGAATTTTCACCAATGATGCAACACTATTTACAAACTAAAGAACAATATAAAGATTGTATATTGTTTTATAGATTAGGGGATTTTTATGAAATGTTTTTCGATGATGCTATTACAGCCTCAAGAGAACTTGAAATTACATTAACCGGAAAAGATTGTGGACAAACTGAAAGGGCACCAATGTGTGGAATACCTTTTCATGCTGCAGAAATGTATATTGCAAGACTTATTCAAAAAGGATATAAAGTTGCAATATGTGAACAAGTAGAAGATCCAAAACAAAGTAAAGGAATAGTAAAAAGAGATGTAATAAGAGTTGTAACACCAGGAACTGTTATAGAATCTAATTTATTAGATGAAAAGAAAAACAATTATATAATGTCTATATTCAAAAAGGGATTGTATTTTGGAATTGCAGTATGTGATGTATCAACAGGGGATTTTTATGCTTCACAAATAAATCAAAATAATAACTTTGAGAGATTGCTAGATGAGATTTCAAGATTCGCTCCTGTTGAAATAATAGCAAATAATCAAATTTCTATTAGTAAAATAGAAATGAATACAATAAAGGATAGGTTTGGAATATATGTAAGTGAATTAGATGATGAAAAGTTTTTTGATGATGAATCAAAAATAATTTCTAATTATAAAATATATACAGATGCAGGAAAAGAGCTTAAAAACTTAGATGACAATGTATTAGCAGTATCTGCAATAAATGGACTGTTAGAATATATTGTCCAAACACAAAAAATGAAATTAGAGCATATAAATAAAATTCAAATATACAATACAAATAAATATATGTCGCTAGATATAAATGCTAGACGAAATTTAGAAATAACAGAAAAAATGAGAGATAAATCTAAGAAAGGCACTCTTTTATGGGTACTGGACAAAACATCAACATCAATGGGAGGAAGAAATTTAAGAAGATGGTTAAATGATCCATTAATAGATGTAAATGAAATAAATTTAAGATTAGATGCAGTACAAGAATTAAAAGAAAACTTAATATTAAAAGGAGATATAATTGAGGGACTAAAAAGAGTTTATGATATAGAAAGACTAATTGGAAAAATATCATATGGAAATGCAAATGGAAGAGATATGATTTCACTTAAAAATTCAATAAAACAGTTGCCAATTATAAAACAATTATTATCAAATACAAAGTCCAATATGTTACTAAAATTATATAAAAATTTAGATGAACTAAAAGATGTATATCAATTAATAGAAGAAGCAATTGTAGAAGAACCACCTATATCTGTTAAAGAAGGTGGAATAATAAAAAAAGGATATAATGAACAAATTGATGAATTAAAATCTGCTACAACTGAAGGAAAGACATGGCTAATAGAATTAGAATCACGTGAAAAAGAACAAACAGGAATAAAGAATCTAAAAGTAGGATTTAATAAAGTATTTGGATATTATATTGAAATAAGTAAATCTAATGTAAACATGGTACCATCACATTATATTAGAAAACAAACTCTAACTAATGGAGAAAGATATATAACAGAAGAGTTAAAACAATTAGAAGAAAAAATCTTAGGAGCAGAAGAAAAATTAATAGCATTAGAATATGATGTATTTATACAAATAAGATGTGAATTAGCAAAAAGAATACAAAGAATCCAATCTGCAGCATCAGTTATTTCAACTCTTGATGTTCTAACTTCATTTGCAACTGTAGCAGAAGAATTAAACTATATAAAACCTATAGTAGATGATAATGGGCAAATTGACATAAAAGATGGCAGACACCCAGTAATAGAAAAAATGATTCCAGATGGAACATTTATACAAAATGATACATATCTAGATAAATCATCAAGTAGGCTATCAATTATAACTGGACCCAATATGGCAGGAAAATCAACATATATGAGACAAGTTGCCTTAATAACTTTAATGGCTCAAATAGGAAGTTTCGTTCCAGCTTCTTATGCAAAAATTGGAGTAGTAGATAAAATATTTACAAGAGTAGGAGCATCAGATGATTTAAGCATGGGACAAAGTACATTTATGGTAGAAATGTCAGAAGTAGCTAATATTCTAAAAGAGGCAACAAGTAATAGCTTAATAATATTAGATGAAATAGGACGTGGAACCTCAACATACGATGGTTTGTCAATTGCATGGGCTGTTGCGGCATATATAGCGGACAAACAAACATGTGGAGCAAAAACATTATTTGCAACACATTATCATGAGTTAATAGGACTTGCAAATGAACAAGAAGGTGTAAAAAATTATTCTATAGCAGTTAAGGAAAAAGGGGAAGATATATTGTTTTTAAGAAAGATTGTTGAAGGTGGAACAGACGAAAGCTATGGAATACATGTTGCAAAACTTGCAGGAGTACCAGCACAAGTTGTAAAACATGCAAATGAAATATTAAAGTCTCTAGAAAGAAAAAATATAATGAATCGGAAAAGCGAAAACTACAAAGCAAACAGATGGACAGCTAGATATGTTCAACTATAAATTAGCAGATTTGGCACACCAAATTGATAAAATAAACCTAAACGAATTAACACCAATAGATGCACTAAATATGCTAACAAAATTGAAAGATACAATAGCATAACATTAAAGGAGATAAAATGTATAATCTAAACAGTAATATTGGAAAACGAATAGCAGAATTTAGAAAATTAAGAAAAATGACTCAAGAAACACTGGCAGATTCAATAGGTAAAGCAAGGTCTACTTTAAATAAATATGAACTTGGAACAATAATACCAGACATACAAACAATTCTAGCCATTTGTAATGCATTAGATATAAAAATTCAACAGTTAATTGAATATGAAAATAATAATGGAATATCTATAATTAATCCATTTGAAAGTGAAAATATATATTTATATTATATAAGTTATAATAATTTGATAGAATCAAGAATAGAATTTAAAGAAGAAGTGAATCAAATAAAAGCAACTATGTATAATGCCATAACAGTGGATGAAAAAACATATGCATACAAATATGAGGGAAAACTAGAAGTAAGTAATAAATTAGCATACATAAACTTAGTAGGTAGAGATGAGGGAAGATACGAAAAAGTACAAATAATAATAGACTTAAGATTAACTGCAGATGGAACATATGGTGGTAGTATAATGGGAACAGCTAATAACAATAATGCGTGTGTGAAAAAATGTATGTTTACTACAAAAAAACTATCAAATGCAGATGAATACAATAAATGTTTTAAAAGAGTTGAAATAACACAAAGCGAAATAGAAGGAATAAAAAAGAATAAATTTTGGATAATAGAAAATAGCAAAAGTGATATGTATTTACTAAAAATTGATTAAAAGCTTCCTAAATTTGACTAATATAGTAAAATGTAGTACAATTATATATGGTGCTTAAAATTATATGCAAGAAAGGATGTTTATTAAAAAATGAAAAAAGATACAAAAAGTGGGCTGAGTATTAAGCAATTAATAGCTATTTTCCCAATATTAATAATACTAGCAACACTTACTACGCAACATGATTTATATAATATGACCAAATTAAACATACATAAAGATGAAATCACAGTTGCAAAAGAAGAGACAGAAGAAATTAATCAAGAAGAAGTAGATACAAATGAAGAAAGAAAGATTGCGACAACATCAAGAACACAAAAAGCAAGAACAATGAATGAAAACAGTGAAACTGAAAAAGAAGAAATTAAGCAAGAAATAATAAAATATAAATCACTTAATGAAATTACAATATCTAAAAAAATGGATTTAACTAAAAGATGTGATATTTCAAAAGAGGACTTTAAAAAACTTATTGGAAATGTAAAACAAGATAAATCGAAGTTTTTTTATAAAAATAGTGACACTATTTACGATTTGTGCCAAAAATATGAATTAAATGAAATATTTTTCTGTGGATTAATTGCAGGGGAATCTGGATGGAATATATCTACGCAACATAGAAAAAAGAATAACTATATAAGTATGATGTCAAATGGTAGAATGATTTCATATAGTTCATGTGAAGAAGGACTAGAAGCGGCAGCAAAATTATTGCACAATAAATATTTAACAAAAGGTGGAGCATATTATTCAGGAAAAACTCTAAAAGATGTTAAAAAGATGTTTTGCCCAGATGTATACGATTGGACAGATTTAATATATAGTTGCATGGAACAAATAAAAAATTCAATTTAACAAAAAGCACTTCAATATATAAGTGCTTTTTGTTAAATATAAAAAACAAATATATGTACAAATTTAATTGAAAATGTTAAGTAATTGTGATAGTATAAAGAAAAAAGGAGGAAAAATGAGTAAAGAATTAATTGATGTATTAGATGAAAATGGAGTAAAGACAGGAGAAGTTCTATCAAGAGAAGAAATACATAAAAAAGGTTTGTGGCATAGAGCAATTGTAGTAGCAATTATAAATGAAAAAAATGAAATTTTATTACAACAAAGAGCTGATAATAAAGAGAAAAATGCAGGAATGTGGGATATATCAGTTGCAGGGCATATTTCTAATGGTCAAGATGCATTATCAGCAGCTGCAAGGGAAATAAATGAAGAAGTTAGCATAAGTTTAGGATATAATGTAGATGTTAAATCATTTAGATATATGTTTTCATATAAAACACAACTAAAATATTCAGAAGATTTTATTGAAAATCAATTTTATGATTTCTTTATATTAAGAAAAGAAAATCTTAGTATAGAAAATATAAAAATGCAAGAATCAGAAGTAAAAGCAATTAAGTTTGTAGATGCAAATGAATTAATGGATATGTGTGATAAAAAGATTATTGTAGAAAGAAAGCCAATATATGATACATTAATAGAATATTTACATAGATATTAAAAGTTAAATATCACATAAATAAGTTTATATTGTGTTGTGCAAAAAAGAATGATATAATAAAAAGTAAACTTAGGTTGAATATTTCTTTTTGCACCAAAGGAATGGACAATTACTGAGTAATAAAAAACAGGAGGAAAGGGTAACTTATAAACGGTGCACACAAATGTGAGAGAAATATATGGAAAATGAAATAAGTAAGGAAATGATGGAATTAATCGAGCTTATAAAAAGTCTTTTCAAAGAAAAAGCTGATATGGAAATAGTATCAACAAGCTTTGGAGATGCTAGCGAATTTGTTGTAGTTAAAATAAAAGATGGCTACAAAGTAATAATTCCATTAGAATGGAAAACAAAGGAACTGAAAGGAGAAAACTTGATAGAAATAGTTGCTAATATCAAGTTTTGCAAAGGCTATACGATTGAAGAGTTATTAAGTTGATGTTTCCAATGATAGGATTAAAATGAGAAATGAGAGTAAAGCGGTCGCAATGCGACCGTTTTATTCATGTTATATTTCAATTTTAGGCTGATACCTTTCAAGCCACATGTTTACTTGGCACAAGTACGCCATAAGCTGTGGACCTTGCATAAGCTGACCAAACCATGGACGTTTAAATGCTTCACCATTTGTATTTAAAATATCAATAATATATTTTCTATCTAATAAATTATTTATAGGAGCTTCTTTGTTTTCCATGATTTTTGAAAGCATATTTTTTACTAATGCTAAATAATTTGGATTATGAGTTTTAGGATATGGGCTTTTTTTTCTATTTACTATTTCATCTGGTAATAAATCTTTTACAATATAACGTAATAATCCCTTTTCACGTCCATTAAGAGCTTTTATTTCCCATGGTACATTCCACATATATTGTACTAATCTATAATCACAAAAAGGAACACGTAACTCTAAACCATTATACATACTCATTCTATCAGATCTATCTAAAAGTGTTTGCATAAACCAATTTAATGTTAAATATGATATTTTTCTTTTTTCAGCAGTTTCCTTAGTATCACAATCTAAAATAGTAACTTCATTTATGCTATCTTTATATCTTGAATCAACATAATCTACTAGGTTAAGTTTATTTGAAATATCTTTATTAAGCAATTCCTGACGCTCTTTTAATGCAATAGACCAAGGAAATGTATTGCTATTTAAAGCATCTTCTCTAAAAAACCATGGGTAACCTCCAAATATTTCATCAGAGCATTCTCCAGAAATAGCAACACTAGCATTTTTCTTTATATTCTTACAAAATAAAAGCATTGAAGAATCAACATCTGCCATACCAGGAAAATCTCTCGCAATCATAGCATCTTCTAAAGCTTCAGCAAGTTCAGGAGTATCAATAACAATTTTATGATGATTAGTTTTAAATGCATTAACCATAATATTTATATAGTAATTATCTGAATTTGGTTGAAAATCACTTTTTACGAAATTTTTATCATTATCAACATAATCTACAGAATATGTCTCTACTGGAGGTAAACCATTTTTCTTACAATAATTACTGGTATAGGCTGTTATAATACTAGAATCTAATCCACCAGATAACATATCACATAAACTAACATCAGATACTAATTGCCTACTGATTGCATCACCTAGTAAATGGTTTACTGTTTCGCAAGTTGTTTCAAAACTATCTGTATGAGGCAAACTTATAAGTTGCCAATATTTGTAAAACTTCAAGCCATCAATATTATATATTCCAAAATGAGCTGGTTTAACTTCAAAAATATTCTTAAATATGCTTAAACCAGGAGTATGTGCAGGACCAATACCAAATAACTCACATATTCCTACATCATTTAAAATAGGTGCAATTCTAGGATATGCTAAGATAGATTTAATTTCAGAAGCAAAAATAAGAGTATCATTAAAAATGCTATAATATAGAGGTTTAATACCAAAGTGATCACGAGCTAAAAACAATTCTTTTTTATTATTATTCCATATAACAAAACTAAAAATTCCATTTAATTTTTTTACTATATCGTAACCATAATATATAAAACCATTTAATATTACTTCAGTATCACTATATCCATTAAAGGAAAAACCATTATCAATAAGTTCCTTTTTTATTTCATTTGTATTATAAATTTGACCATTATAACAAATGGTATAGGTATTTTCACCAAATGTTTTTGTCATAGGTTGTTTACCATTTTCAGCATCAATAATAGTAAGTCTACGATGACCTAAATGAATATTATCATTATAAAAAAATCCTTTTTCATCAGGGCCACGATTATTTAATAAAGATGTCATTTTTTCTATTGTATAATTATTAGTATCTAATTTTCTTTTTAAATTACAAAACCCAACAATTCCACACATATTAAACCTCCATATAAATAGTGTATGTCAAATAAAGAATAAAAGTTACACATTATAGAATAAACACATATAATAAATTGGTGATAAAAATGTTAAATGGAATAAAAGAGTTATATGAAGATGCAAAAAATATACAAAGAAGAGACCCAGCTGCTAATAATATATTATATGTACTTTTTTTATATCAAGGTTTTCATATATTAATTTACCATAGAATAGCACATTTTTTTTATAATCATAATTTAAAATTTATAGCTAGGTTAATATCTCAACTAGGAAGATTTATGACAGGAATAGAAATACATCCTGGAGCAAAAATAGGAAGAAGGTTATTTATAGATCATGGAATGGGAATAGTAATAGGAGAAACAGCAACTATAGGAAACGATTGTACAATATACCATGGAGTAACACTAGGAGGAACAGGAAAGGATAAATTAAAAAGACATCCAGATTTAGGAAATAATGTAATGGTAGGATGTGGAGCAAAAATATTAGGACCAATAAAAATAGGAAACAATGTAAAAATAGGTGCAAATGCTGTGGTTTTAAAAGAACAAGATGATAATGTAACTGTTGTAGGTGTACCAGGAAAGAAAATAGTTTAGCTTTTAGTTAGAAAATGTAAAATAGCTTGTATTCCTAGATACAAGCTATTTATACCGGTTTTTCGAATGGTTGGGCTGAACAGACTACATCAGCTCAATTCTATATTTTGACCTTTATTTGTTGAGTTTGTTGTTTGAAAGTTAAAAATTAAAATAAATTACCAAAAGTTATAACCAGTTAAATACTTAATTATAAAATTTAATTTCTTCGTCTGGAAAATGTTTTTTCCACTCTGCAATTATATAAAAATAGTTGTTACAAATAGTTTCTAATAATTCACTTAAATCGTGACTTGGAATATTGCTTTTATTATTAGCTAAAGTACAACCACCACTTTTGGTAAGCCATACTTTTGTAGAATTTTGAACAGGTCTACCTTTTGAAATATGAACATGAATAGGCTCATTTAATTCACTTGACCAAAAATATATTTTATAACCGTAATAGTTCTAATAAATTAGGCAATTTGAATTCCTCCTTGTCTAGCCCACCTATAAAAAGAAGGTAAGCCTCTTTCTACAACTGACTTGAATACATCTATTTCTTCATTTGTATAATTCCCGTCTTTATATAATATTTTACAACTTGGAAGTTCAAACCTTATACTATCAAAACCATTATCAGTAGGGCGTTCAAAATGAACATGGATAATTTCTTCGCCATTTTCATTTTTCATAATATGTGAGAAAACAACTTCTGTTCCATCTGCATATTTTACGTATGGATACATCATAAAAATTCACGCTCCTTTATTTATTATCTTTTATATTATAACATTTTAAAAAAGAAAATACTACTGTTTTATATAAGAATTCGATTTTATATAACTACCATTCACAAAAGTGAAGAAACTTTATTTATTTGCTTTCGTGAATTCTCGCAGGAAGAGTTATGAGAAACCTGCGTGGGTTTCTCATTAGTTTAGCTTAATAGCTAAACTACCTTATAACAATATATTAATATTGTTATAACACGATTAGAATGTTCAAATAAAATAATGCAAATTATTTTGAAGTGACCCATGAAAGTTGGACAGTTTTTTATGCTACTTGTTCAAAATCCA
>CAOJKP010000019.1 GCA_948438085.1 uncultured Clostridium sp.
CTCTCTCTCTCTCTCTCTCTCTCTCTCTCTCTCTCTCTCTTACAACCTCTAGTATTTTAACGTTTTTATTCATTTCTTTTTTCTCCTTCTTTTGTTTTATTATTCATTATTAATTATTCATTCTTCACTATTCATTAAATTGTTAAGAACCCCCAGTCGGCTTTTGCCGACAGCCCCCTTGTTAAATGGGCTTCTTTGTAAGTTCTTCGAAGATTTTTTCTCTTTTTAAATTTGTTCTTTGAAGATTGAATGCATTTTTTGGGGTGGTTTGTATTTTATTTTTATTTATTATATAAATAATGTTTTATTTTTACAATATGTCTTTTATTTTTTTATCAGTTTTAACCACAAAAGAAGAAGTACATTGATTGTAATTTCTAAATTCAATGTACTTCTTCTTTTTATATTATTGACTTATTCCATAATATTGTTGTAACCATTGTTGATAGTCAAATGGTTCTATTGTTTTTGGCATTCCATAATCTTCTCCATGTGTTTCTACACTTATGTTTGTTATAACAGGTGGATTTTTTGGCATATCTGCTGTCAATGCATTTCCATCTTCTCCTTTTGGTGCTTCTTGTCCTTCTTGTAATTCTGAACTTCTGTATGTTACTTCTGTATTTCCTATTGCTTTTACTACATCCATTCCTTCTATTACTTTTCCAAATGGGGTATATAGTCCATTTAATGATGGATAATCTGTTGTTGTTATAAAGAATTGTGAACCTGCTGAATTATATCCTGCTTTTGCTAGTGCACTACTTAATTGACTGTAGTCTGATCTTGCCATTGCTATTGTACCTTCTTCAAATCTTAAGTCATTATCTTTATATCCATTTGCATAGAATTCCCCTTCTATTGCATATTTTTCTTCTGTAGACCATTCTGAGTTTAAATCACTTAATGTTGGTGCTCCTGTTCCATCTCCAGATTTATCTCCTCCTTGAATCATAAAATCTGGTATCGTTCTATGAAATGTTAATCCATTATAAAATCCATTATTGGCTAATTTTATAAAGTTTGTAACTGTATTTGGTGCTTTTTCTGGATATAATTCTATTTTTATTGTACCATAGTTTTCTATTTCCATTGTTACTATTGGATTTTGTACCTTTTTAAATATTTTTTGATAATATCCAAATATTAAGTATCCTATTAATGCTATTACTAATATAATAGCTACTACCATAATTATTGTTTTTGTCTTTTTCATTTTATTTCCTCCTAAATTTTATTCTATACCAAAACGGTATTTATCTATTTCGTAATTATTTGTTATTGCTTCTTGCGTTATGCTTTTATTGTAAATGCATACTCTTGAATATTTTTTATTTGCCCATCCTAATTTAAAACCTTCAATTGCTTTTCCTCCTGTCGCATATTGCTTTGACGCCATTTTCATTCCATTTATATATACATGTGCATTTTTGATTGTATTATCGTAAGTATATACTAATGATATAGGTTTGTTAAGTGGTATTTTATAATTTATTTCACTTGGTGAAAATCTATTTTGTGAATTATTATTAAAATTTCCTCCAATATAAATACTTCCATCGTTATTAAATGTATGAGCAGAAAATGCATCCCATCCATTATTAGCATTTATAATGTTTGTTTTAGAAAAATCATAATCTGTAAAAACTACTTCGATAGATATACTTGAGTTTTCTTCTAATGGTATATTTATTTGCACTGAATCCTCTACGTCAATTACTATTCCATCATCTTTCCATCTGACTTCTGTAGTACTATTTTGCATACTAATATTTGCCTCATCATTATTTGTAATTAAATTTTTCCATTTTACTGTTGTACTACTATGTCCTGTTCCTGTGTTATTTTCTCCATCATAATATGCTAATGCTCCATCTAATATATATGGATATATTTTATATGAAGCTTGTATTTCCTTTTTTATTATAGTACTATTTCCTGCAGAATCTTGCAACATTATATCGTATATTCCTGGTTTGTATACTTTAAAGCTTGTATCGTTTGCTAAAAGCCAATTTTCACTATCTTGTAATTTGTAACTTACTTGCCCTTTTTGTACATTACTATTATATTTAATATTTACAATTTTTACAATCCACATATCATCTTTTGCAATAATATTTGCTTCAAATGTTGGAGCTTCGGTATTTTTATCTATATATTCAATATTTTTTTCTACATAATTGGGCATTTCATATAAGTTATAATATTTTGTACCATCAATTTCAATTCCATTTAAACTTATAACTCTTCTAGATTCAAAGTTTATTAATACATCTTGATTCATATTTTCTAGTTGTATTTGCTTTAAATCTTCTTTTGAGAAGTATCTATATCCTGTTCTATCTTCATCTTGTAATGCTTTTTGTAATAAATCTTCTTGTACATAGTCTAAACTTTCACCTAATGAGGCATATTCTTCTTTTGGTGGATTAGATTTAATTTGTTCTTCATATATTACATTTACTTTTGATTGAATTATTTCTAGTTCTTTAATTTTTTCTATTGTAGATGCTTGTTTTATTGAGTCTTGTCCATTATAAACAACTACACTTCCAATAATAAGTAATAAAATAATTATAACTATTACGCTTATAAGTGTAATTCCTTTTTCATTTGTTTTCATCTTACACCCTCTTTCGTAACTTATATAGTTAAATTATCAAATACAAATTGTTCTTGCATTCTTATTAATGATTGCTTTATTGTTCTTGCTCTTACTTCTCCTATTCCATCTACTTCATCTAGTTTTGGAATGTCTGCTGCTAATATATGTTGGAATGATTTGAATTTTTTTACTAAGTTTTCAACAATATTGTTTGGCATTCTAGGTATTTTATTGATAATTCTGTACCCTTTTGTGTATACTCCTACTTCTTCATAATTATCAAATATTCCATATCCTAATATTTTTGCAATTGATTGTGAGTTCATTAATTCTTCATAACTTAAATTAATAATCTCGTCTATTACTCTTTCTGCTGTTCGTTTTTTTCCTGGTGCTATGTAATCTTTTATAATTAATAGTTCTTCTTTTTCTAATCCTCCTATTAATTCTTCCAACTGCATCTGAACTAATCTTCCTTCTTCTCCAAGTTCATATATACTTTTTTTCACTTCTTCTACCATTATCATTGTCATTTCTGCTCTTTGAATTGCTGTTATTACATTGTCTAAAGTTACTATATCATTAAATTCATACTCATTTAACATGTTTAACTTACTATCAAATACTTTTTTATATTTTTCTACTGTTTGAAGTGCCTGATTTGCTCTTGTTAGTATTTTGGAAGTATCATCTATTACATATCTAAATTCACCTTTAAATATTGTAATTATATTTCTTCTTTGTGATATGCTTATAACTAATTCATTAGTTTGTTTTGCTGTTCGTTCTGCTGTTCTATGTCGTGTTCCTGTTTCTTTTGTAGTAATAGTATGGTCTGGTATTAATTGCGCATTTGCATAAAGAATTCTTTTTAAATCTGCACTTAATACTATTGCTCCATCCATTTTTGCAAGCTCATATAATCTTGAAGATGTATATTCTTCATTTATATAAAAACCTCCATCTACTAAGCTTAAAATTTCTCCGTGAATCTCCAACTACTATTAATGCTCCTGTTTTAGCTTTCAGTATGTTTTCTAAACCTTGACGTATTTGTGTTCCTGGTGCTATAAGTTTTAATATTTCAGTAACTTCAACATCCTTATTTAAACGCACATTTTTCACATCACTTTCTTACTTTAGTCCTATACTTTTCATCGCTTGTGTTATATTTTGCACACCTATTATATCTAATTTATAATTTTCTTTCAATAGTTTTTTATTACTTTCTGGAATAATGCATGTTTTAAACCCTAATTTTTCCGCTTCTTTTATTCTTTTTTCTATTAAATTGACACTTCTTACTTCTCCTGTTAGCCCGAACTTCTCCTATTGCTACTGTTTCTTTAGGTATTGGTATGTTTTTAAAACTTGATGCAACTGCTAATACTATTCCTAAGTCTATTGCTGGTTCATTTACTTTTATTCCTCCTACAACATTTATGTATGCATCTTGATTTCCTAACATTAATCCTGCTTTTTTTTCTATAACTGCCATTAGCAAAGTTAATCTATTGTAATCTATTCCATTTGCTGTTCTTCTAGGCATTCCAAATATACTTGGTGTTGTTAGACTTTGTACTTCTATTAATAAAGGTCGTGTTCCTTCCATTGTTGCAATTATAACAGAACCTGCTGGATTATCTTCTCTTTCTGAAATTAGAATTGATGATGGATTTTCTATTTCTTGCATTCCCTTATCTACCATTTCAAACATTCCTATTTCGTTTGTTGAGCCAAATCTATTTTTTACTCCTCTTAGAATTCTATATGAAAAATATCTTTCACCTTCAAGATATAATACAGTATCTACCATGTGTTCTAAAACTCTTGGGCCTGCTATATTTCCTTCTTTTGTTACATGCCCTATTATTATTGTTGTTATTGAGTTTTGTTTGCATATTCTCATTATTTTTGAGGTTATTTCTCTTACTTGGCTTACACTTCCTGGTGCTGAGGTTATTTCATCTGAGTACATTGTTTGAATAGAGTCTATTATTACTAATTTTGGGTTTATATTAATTAGTGCTTCTTCTATTAAGCTTATATCTGTTTCTCCTAAAAACATTATATCTTTATTTTTAATACCTAACCTATCTGCTCTTAATTTTATTTGTTCTGCAGATTCTTCTCCAGATACATATAATACTTTTCCTTCTCCTCCAATTTTATCGCATATTTGCAGTATTAATGTAGATTTTCCTATTCCTGGTTCTCCTCCTAGTAATACTAATGAACCATTAACAAGTCCTCCTCCTAATACTCTATCTAATTCGGAAAAACCTGTTGAATTTCTAGATACACCTTGTCCTACTAATTCATTTAGCATTAGTGGTTTTACTTCTTTTTTCTTTTCATATTTATTTGAACTGGCTGATTTTGCTAATTTTTCTTCATAAAAAGTATTCCATTCATTACATGCAGGGCATTTTCCCAACCATTTTGGAGATTCATATCCACAACTATTACATACAAATACACTTTTATCCTTTGCCATAATATCAATCCTTTTTGTTTTTTTTGATTATATATTAAATATAGTGTTGTGTCAAAATATTTATTTTGATTTGATAATCTAAAAAGGAAGAAATAATATATATTATTTTACGTGCTCCAGCCTTCCCCACGGGAGCTGTAACAGGCAAAGCCTTTGTAATATATTATAAAAATCACTCTTATATTATGTTTGACACGATTTACATAATTTGGTATAATGTTATTGACAACATTAACAGCCTAAGTGGCTTTTTTTAGTAAAGGAGGATTCCTATGCAAAAATTGACATCTTGTGAAATTTTTGCGCTCACCGATCTAGTAATAGAGCGGTTGGAGCAGTTAGATCCTAAGCCCAGATTTTTTGGGCGTAAATCTTGGGAAAGGCGCATGCATAAGTTTCATGCCAATTTTTTCAACGTCCTTGAGCAGGGCAACATGAATTTTTATGGTGCAATCTGGCATTTTTTCGAGTGCAACGATAAGCTGTTTTTGGGCGAATGCGGTATGCGGGAACTGGCGGAACATACTACATGTACAGACGGCGTGTGGGTGTATCACAACCCATCCACAAATTTATACAGGGCAGTATATCCTTCCAATAAGATACTGGTTCCGATGTCTTAAGCCAAAGATGCCAAAGAAAACACAAAGGAGTGGAAGTGAGCTAGCTCATTTCCACTCCTTTGTTTATGTAATTAAAACATTCTTGGCATTATTGGTCTTTGTGGTACAAATGGTCCTGGACGAAAATTTGGTCTTTGTGACTTTGATAAAATTTCTCTTATTATTAAAATTTTTATTAAATCTCTTAAAAAATCATTTTGTTTTTGTACTCTATCTTCTCTTGTTTGATTGCTCTTTGTTTCTATTTTTAATTCAATATTAATTGAAGCAATAATTGTATCTGTTAATTCGTCTAATTGCTTATTAGATATATTTGCATCTGCTAAATTCGCACATTGATTACAAACTATTGGATATACTTTTTTATAAATATCTGGATACATATTTTCTAAGTCACTATTTTGAAAATTTGCAACTGTTGGTTCATTGTAGTAGTAGTCGTTTCTATATATATCTGTGGTATTTGGTGTATAACCTAACACTGTTCTCATATATTCTTCGTATGAATTATTGTACATATACATACCTCCCTTATATACTATTAAGGTAGTATATGTTTATTTTATTTATTATGTTACATTATTTCCTATTTATTAATTTATCTAATACTATTATAAACATAGCATGTGACCATCCTAAACCTATTACCCATGCTGGTTTCATTGTACTATTATCTACTTGTTCTGGTAAATATCCATAATTAGATGATGAATTAACTGCAAAATCAAAGCATTCCTTTGCTTTTTTATAGTCTTTATTTTCAATATAATAAAGTGCCATCCACAGTGTTGCAATTACCCATGGTTTTCCATCCATATAATGGTCATCTTCAAAACGCATATATCCTCCTGAAAATGTTCGTAAATGCATATTTATTGTTTCTATTGTGTTTTGTATTTTCTTTTCATCTTTTTTAAACATATTAAATGGAACTACTGCACCTAATATACTAATATCTATTTTGTTATCTTGTGCACTTCTTACAAAACTTTTTCTATTTTCATCATATAAGTTTTCTAAAACAAATTTTTTAATTATTTCTAGTTGTTTATTTATTACCTCTTTTTGTTTTGATATACTTTCTTGTTTTAATCTATTGTTGCTTGCATCTTTTGCAAGCTCAATTTCATCATATATTTTTAGCATTGAGGTATATGCAGCATATATACTTGCAAGTGAATATAAGTGTGTTCCTTCATGCATTTCCCATAAATCATAACTAACTGGTATTTTTACAATTCTATCTTTGTATGTTTCTTCTATTTCTTTTTTTACTAAGTCTTTTTCTTCTTTTATATCAAATAATTCGTTGATATATCTTTCTAAAAAGTGCATTGCTTTTTCACACATTTTTAAACTATCTTGCAAAAATTTATTTTCTTTTGTTCTTAAATAGTGTTCATACACTCCAAAAATAACACTTGCTGTTTCATCTATTTGATAACCCCAGCATGGTGCAAGTCTACCATCTGTATAAAAGCGTTGTTCCCACATTCCATTTTTACTTTGCGTGTTTTTACAAAATACTTTATAAAATTTTTCAGATTCTTTTTCCATTCCTAATAAATCCAGAGCTTTTGTTACAAATACAGCATCTCTTGGCCAACAGTATGCATATCTTCCACATTTTGTTTTTTCTTCATCTATCTCTATACTTGCAGATATTCCACCTGTTACATCATTAGTTAATAATGGGTATAACAATATTGTTCTATTGTATATTTTTTTTATTTTTTCCTCATATGGTGTTTCTTCTTTTAATTCTATTTTTGTATGGTCTTTTACATATTTTCTCCAATATTTTTTTGTGTTTTCTAATTCTTTTATAAAATCAATTTTCTTTACTTTTTCTATTTCATTTTCTATTTCATCCATTTTGTATTTATCTTTATTATCATTTATTTTTATAAATATTTCTAATTCCTTTTGCTCGTTTGGTTTTATTGTCCCCATATTAAAGCAGATACTTGAATCTGCTGACATTCCTATATAATCTTTATCTTGTATTGTTCCTGTGTTGATATTGTTTATTGTATCATTTATTTGGTGTGATGAAATGTTCTTATTTTTTGATGCAATAGTTAAGCAGTAGTCATGTGCGTATTGAATTATTCCATTATGTATAACTTTTCCGCTTATACTGTTATTTTCATCTGTTAATAGTTTTGAGTGTAATAGGAAATTCACATCTAAATCTATAGTATTTTCATTTTTAAATGTATATTTCTTAACTAATATATTGTGCCTTATTGGTATAAAATCTACTTGTGTAATTTTTAATTTAAAATATGTGTTCAATATATCTGTTTTTAGTATATTAGTATCTTTTACAAATTCTTGATTATATAAATTATTAATATCATCATGAAGTTTTATTAGATTTGAATCGTTTATTTTCACACCTGTATACACATAATCTACAAATTGTTTATAATCTGGTGCAGAATAAAATAGTCTTAACAATTCTCCTTTTTTGGTAAAACTTGCTACCATTTGTTTATTTCCTATTATTGCATCATTAAAATATTTCATATTATTTATATTCCTCTCTTGTTCGCTAATCTTCTATTATTTGTAATATTTGTTTTTCTAATTCTTTAATTCTTTCATTTAGTATTGCAACTTCTGTATCTTTTACATCTACTGTTAAAACTTCTTGTTTTAATATTTTTGCCATATCGTCTACTTCATCTCTTAGTTTTGTAATTCTATCTAATACTTCTCTTCTTAATGGTTTATATCTTGATGGAAGTTCTAATTTTTCTTTTACATAAATTGTTTCATCTAATTCATATGCTTCACCAAATTCAGGAATTGTTGTTGGTATTCCTGTTTCTTGTTCTATTTTTTCTTTTAGTTCAAGTTGCCCTTCTTCTTCTCCATGGACTAAAAAGATGTGTTTTGGTTTATCTATAAATGAATATACAAAGTTCATTAGCCATTCTTGGTCAGCATGGCCAGAATATCCTTCTATATATTCTATTCTTGCATTTACAGCTATGTCTTCTCCAAATATTTTTACATTTTTTTCTCCATTTACTATTCTATGTCCTAATGTTCCTGGTGCTTGGTATCCAACGAAAAGTATTGTTGAATTTGGATTCCATAAATTATGTTTTAAATGATGTTTTATTCTTCCTACATCACACATTCCACTTGCAGAAATTATAATTGCAGGTGTAGTCATTTCATTTAACATTTTTGATTCTTCTGCTGTTGGTGTAAATTTTAATCCTGGAAATTCTAATGGATTATCTCCTTTTGACATTGCTTCTTTTACATCATCATCAAATAAGTCTTCATTTTCTCTAAATACTTGTGTTGCAGATATTGCAAGTGGGCTATCTACATATACTGGTGTTTTCATTAATTTTTCGTATTTTTTTACAAATTCTTCATCTGTTGTGTTTTCTTTAATTTTATTTAATTCATAAACTATTTCTTGTGTTCTTCCAACTGCAAATGATGGAATTACTACTGTTCCGTTTTTATCTAATGTTTCTGACACTATATCTAAAAATAATTGAGCTTTGGATTCATTTTTAATATGTAATCTATTTCCATAAGTTGATTCCATAACAAGGAAATCTGCTGAATCTATCATTGTTGGTGATGCAAGTAGTGGTAAGTCATTGTTTCCTAGGTCACCTGTAAATACTATTTTTTTTGTACTACCTTCTTCTGTAACCCATACTTCAATTATACTAGATCCTAACATGTGTCCTGCATCATTAAATCTTACTTTTATATTTTCGTCTATATCTATTATTTCGTCATAATTAACAGCTTTAAATAATTCTTGTGATTTTATTGCATCTTCTGCAGTATAAAGTGGTGGAAGTTCTTTCATTCCTTCCCTTTTTCTTTTTCTATTTTTCCATTCAATTTCCATTTCTTGAATGTGTCCACTATCTGGTAACATTATTTCACATAAGTCACATGTAGCTTTTGTTGCTATTACTGGATTTCTATATCCTTCATTATATAATTTTGGTATTCTTCCTGCATGGTCCATATGAGCATGTGTTAATAGCATAAAATCTATTTGTGATACATCAAATAAAAATGGAGCTTCATTTTCTTGAACATCTACACCTTTTCCTTGATATAATCCACAATCTACTATAAATTTTTTTCCTGCTGCATCTACTAAAAAATTTGAACCTGTAACTGTTTTGGTTGCTCCTAAAAAAGTAATTTTCACTTTTTTCTCCTTTCATTTATAAAATTAATTTTATTTTTTTATCAATCTTTACATTTAAATTTGCCTTACTTACTATTGGTATTTCTATACTTTTTTCAAATAATTCTTTATCATATATTTCTAATAGCATTTTTGCTTTATTAAATTTAATTTTTATATGCATTCCTTCTAGATAAATAATTTTACTTAAAAATATTTGCTTTAATATAAAAAAGTTTTCTTCAAAGTCTTTCGATATTAATGTTATACATTTTAATTCATATGCTTTTTCTATTAATAATCTTTGTAACTGTTCTAATTGTTCTTGTAATTCTTTTGTATCCTTTATTTGAGTATTTTCATTCTGATATATATAGTTATAATACCTTAAATTATATATAAAATTAATAACATCTTCTTTTTGAGTAATTTTTTTAAGTTTAATTGTTAATGCTTGTATAAAGTTGTTTTGAAGTTCTATAACATATTTATATTTCCTCTTTTTATAATTTTCAATATTAATATCTTCTATTAATGCTAATTGGCTTTCTAATTCTTGTTTTTTATTAACAAACTGAGATGGTTCTAATAATTTTTTTGCTTCTTCCATTTGGTTCCATGCTTTTTTTCTTTCCTTATTTAATATTTCTATTAACTGATTTATGTTTACTAATTCATTATATTTATTTTTCTTATTATTCCTTTTTTTAAATTCTAGCTCTAATAATTTTTTGTCATTCATTATTTTATCAATTTGCTTAATTATTTTATTTTGTTCTTTTCTGATTTCAGATAAACTTGCTAAAAACTCTTCTTTATTGTTCATTTTATTCAGTTCTTCCATTAAGTCTTCTTGTTCTTGTCTAAGTCTTTCCTTTTCTCTTGAATTTTTTTCTATACATATTATTATAGAAATTTTGTATATTAGTTTTAATATATTAGTAGCAATTTCTTTTCCATATAATTTTTCTAGCTCTTGTTGTATAATTTTTATATAATCTATCGAGATATTATCTTTTGTCCACATTCTTATAATTTCTTCACCTAATAAATATAAAAGATTTTGATAAATTAAATTGCTTGTGACTTCTGGAATTTCAGATGGAGTTATATCCCATGTCCAACCCGTAAAGTCTCTTATAACTTCCATTTTATTTATTGTTTCTCCTACATTTAATAAATTTGATAATGCATTTCTAATTAAATTATATTTTTCTTCTAAGTATATTTGTTTATTATTTATTTTATACAAACTATATAATAGTAATTTTTCATTTGGATGTACTAAACTTATTGTTTTTGTTAAATAATCAACTAAATATTTTGTTCCTCGTTTTTCCATCTCTTCTGCTTCTTCTGAATCTTCTTTTACCATAACAATTTTATCGCATTTATTATCTACAATTTTTATTATTTCTTCTATATATGAATTTTTATTTTCTGATACTCTTTTTACTATTTCATAATCTTTATAATTTGTTTCTATTTTATACAGCATTGAAAGAAGAAGATTTTTGGCCATTTCATCATACTTTTTTTGCTCAACTAATTCTTCTAATTCACTATTATAATCTCTTGAACTGAATTTTGAAAAAATCTTTTCCTTTTCCATTTTCTCTCCTTTCTAGCTAATAATACTTTTATGCTTCCTGTTTGTTTTCTTCTACGTTTGGAGTCATTTTTAATTCTTCCCATCTTTCTTTTGTCATTAATACTTGCCTTGGTTTACTTCCTTCATATCCTGATATTATTCCTCTTTCTTCCATTTGATCTATTATTCGTCCAGCTCTTGCATATCCAACTTTAAATCTCCTTTGTATAAATGATGTTGAGGCTTGTCCTGTTTCTACAACGGTTTCTATTGCATCATTCAAAAATGGATCTGTATCATCATCATCGTTTGCTTGATCTAATTCTTTATCTGTACTATTATTTTTTTCAATTGTGCTAAGAATATCTTCACTATATTGTACTTCTCCATTCGATTTTAAGAAATCAACAATCTTTTCTACTTCTTTATCAGATATAAATGCTCCTTGAACTCTAGTTGGTTTTGATGCACCAGATGGATAAAATAGCATATCTCCTTTTCCTAACAGTTTTTCTGCACCTACCATATCTAATATAGTTCTTGAATCTACTTGTGAAGATACTGCAAATGCAATTCTAGATGGAATATTTGCTTTTATTATACCTGTTATTACATCTACTGATGGTCTTTGTGTTGCTATAACTAAATGCATTCCAGCAGCTCTTGCCATTTGTGCTAATCTACAAATTGCATCTTCTACATCCTTTGCTGCAACCATCATTAAATCTGCTAACTCATCTATTATAATTACTATTTGTGGTAATTTTTCCTCTGAACCTTCTTTTTCTATTGCTTCATTATATCCTTTTACATCTCTTACACCTTTTTTTGCAAATAGCGAATATCTATTTACCATTTCTTGTACAGCCCATGCTAATGCTCCAGCTGCTTTCTTAGGATCTGTTACAACTGGTATTAATAGATGTGGAATTCCATTATATACTGACAATTCTACTACTTTAGGATCTACCATAACAAGCTTTACTTCACTTGGCTTTGCTTTATATATAATGCTTGAAATTAAAGTATTTATACATACACTCTTTCCTGAACCTGTTGAACCTGCAATTAGTACATGTGGCATTTTAGCAATGTCTGTTACTACTTCATTTCCTGCAACATCTTTTCCTAATGCAAATGCTAACTTAGATTTGTAATCTATAAATGTATCTGTCTCTATTATATCTCTTAAATGTACTACTTCATTTTCTTTATTTGGTATTTCGATTCCAACTGCTTGTTTTCCTGGAATTGGTGCTTCTATTCTTATTGATTCTGCCGCTAAATTAAGAGCAATATCATCTGATAAGTTTGCAATTTTACTTACTCTAACACCTTCTGCTGGTTTAAGTTCATATCTAGTAATTGCTGGACCAACTGAAACACTTTCTACTTTTGCAGATACTCCAAAACTATATAATGTTTTTTGCAACCTTGTTGCATTATCTGCTATCATTTTCTTTTCTCCTTGTGATGACTTTGTTTCTCCTTGACTTAATAATTGTATTGGTGGAAATTCATAATTTTCATCTTCTACTGTTAATGTATGTTCTAGTTGTAATACTTGCTTTGTTTTATCTTCTTTTACCTCTTCCTCAACTTTAAATAGATTTGCTTCAATTTCATCTGGTGATGATTCTTTTGGCTTATCAATCTTTTCAATTTTCTCAGGCTTTTTAATTTTTTCAGATATATCTGGTATTAAATTATCATCGTGTTCATAATGCATCTGTTTTTTAGATTCTTTTTCATTCACATTTATTGTAATTTGGTCATCAAGTGGAATATCAATCGATGATTTTGTAATTGGTTTTAGTTTTTCTTGTTTTCTTTTTGGTTTACGTTCATATCTAACTTCTTCTACTTCTTCTGCTTCTTCTATACTTTTCATTTTTTCTTCTTTATAATCTCTACAATTTTCTACAAAATTTGTAATCATTTTAGCTGGTTTTATTCCAAACATTACAATTATAATAAGTAGTGCAACTCCAATTGATAAAATAAGTGTTCCAACCATACCAATTAAATTAATCAGTGGTATTGCAACTATAGCTCCTATTGCACCTCCACCAACATCATTTTCTCCTAATTCATATGCCTTTGTTACTGTTTGCATAAATTCTTGGTTTGTATCTATATTACCAACTGAAATTTGATATGTTGTAAGTACAATTGATATACATAGTAAAAATATTGTATATTGAACTAACTTTGGTGGTAAGTAATCCTTGGTCTCACATGCTAAATATATTGCAATTAAAAATGTTCCTATTGGTAATATATACTTCATCCACCCAATTAATCCTCCTAACATTGGGCTTAAATGCTCTCCTATATATCCTGAACTTGTATTTATTAAAACCATTAGCAATACACTAATTAAAATCATTCCTACTACTGCTAAATCTATATCTATTTTTTTTTGTTTTTTTCTTTTTCTGCTTGTTTTTGCCATCTTAATTTTCATTCCTTCCTAAGTATTTATATATATTATTGGAAAAGTCAGAAATCGGATATCAACTTTTGTTGATTTTCACTTCATTTCCGATTTCTGACTTACCCGATTTACTTTAATTCTTTTCTATTATTTTGTATTGTTTTTAAAGCATCTTCTAATGTTATTTCTAATTTTTCTAATAAATTGTCTGCATAATCTTTTGTTCCTTTAGATATTTCTCTAGACATTTCATTTGCAGTTTCAATTATTTGTGCTTTTTGTTCATATGCTTTTCTTGTTATTTCATGCTCATCTATCATAGATATTATTCTATTTTCTGCTTCTTTTACAATGTCTTCTGCTTCTTTATTTGCTTCAACTATTATTCTTTCTCTTTCCTCTTTAACCCACTTTGCTTGTTTTAATTCATCTGGAAGCTTAAGTCTTATTTCTTTTATTATATCTAGTACTTCTTCTTTTTCCACAAGACATTTTTTAGTTAATGGTACTGTTTTATTTCCTTCTATCAATTCCTCTAGTGTTTCTAATAGTGTAAAAATTTCCATTGCTTACCCCTTTCGATTTAAAAAGATTAGCTTAACCCTTCCATATCTTCTTAAATCTTGTACATTTACATTTATTTTTTGTAATTGTTGTATTTCACGCTGTTCATCATCAGTTTCTAATATTATTAATCCTTCCTCATTTAGTAAGTTATTTTCAATTATATCTTTTACTGATTTAACAGCTATATCTTCCATATAAGGTGGGTCTATAAAAATTATATCAAATTTATCTTCCATCTTTTTTATCGCATTTTTGTAATCATCATTTATAATTATAGCATTTTTCGATAATCTTGTTTTTTCTAAATTTTTTTTTATTATGTTTATTGCTTGTTTTGATTTGTCGCATAAAACTAGTTTTTTAGCACCTCGACTCAATGTCTCAATTCCAAGTGCACCACTACCTGCAAATAAATCTAAAACTATTGACTCTTTTATTTTACTTTGGATTATATTAAATAGTGATTCTTTTACCCTATCTAAAGTAGGTCTTGTAGAATCTCCTTCTAAAGTATATAATATTGTTCCTCTTGCTTGTCCACTTATTATTCTCATAGATTACCTCATTATTTGATATATATATTTTATATTTTTTTTTGTATAAGTCAATAGTATTAACGCAAATGTAACATACATTTAACAATTCTGTAATACATAGATAAAAGGGTAATATGATAGTCATATTACCCTTTTTTTCTTTTGTAAATTATTCTTTATTTATCTCTTTTAGTAATTCTAATTGTGATATAAGTAAAGATTCCATTTTTGCTTTATATATATCAAATTGCTTTTGTATATCATCTAATTCTTTTCTTTTGATTACTGCTTCTTGTTCTACTTGCTCAAGTGCTTTTTTTGCATTAGCTTGTGCGTCGTTAATAATTTGTTCTGCTTGTTGTCTTGCAATATTTTTCACTTCTTCAGCAGTAGACTGTGCCATCATTAGTGTACTTTGCAATGTATTCTCTATTGATCTATAATGTTCTAAACTTTCATTTAACTCGTCAACTTTTCCCTTTGCATCTGACATTTCTTTATAAACTTTTTCATAGTCAACTGTTAATAAGTCTAAAAATTCGTCAACTTCTTCTACGTTATAGCCATTTACCATTTGTTTTGAAAACTTTTTATTTTCTATCTCTAGTGGTGTAAGCATAACAGCCTCCTCCCTCTTGTCTTATAGATTACCTATATTAATTATTTTTTAACCAAGAAACTGACAATCTGTTTTTTATTTCTTCTCTTGCCATTTCATTAGATATTTCATAATTAGTTGGGGCTATTAAAAATATTGAATTAGATATTTTTTGTATATGTCCATCTAGTGCATGTACAGATCCACTAATAAAATCTACTATTCTTCTTGCTATATCTTTATTTACATATTCTAAATTTACAATTACCGATTTTTTTTCTTTTAAATAGTTACATATTTCTTCAGATTGTTCAAATGTTGTTGGTTGTGATATAACCATTTTTATTTGTTGCATTTGTGGTAAATTTACAACTTTATCTTTATTTTTCTTTAATCCAAATATTTTTTTATCTTCTTCTTCCTCTATATCATCATATTGGTAATCATATACCTCATTTTCATCTTCATATTCTTCTGCACTATTGTCCATTCCCAAAAAATCCATTACTTTATTCATTATAGCTCCTGCCATATTATAAACCTCCTATTTTTCTCCTTGGTATTACAGTTAATAGTATCTTACTTTTTTTTTATATTGTCAATACTTTTTAAGATTGTAATCTTTTTTTAATTTGTTTGTAATATTTTTGTAATATTACAGCTTTGGTTTTATTAATATTTCATCATATAGTGTTATATTTTTATTTTGTCTAATACTTGTTGAATCATATCCTAATTCTTCTTTTAATTCTGTTGTTTCATAATTTCTTATTATAGAATAATGCTCATTTGTTTTTAGTACTTTTATTAATATTTTATCTGTATATCCCATTCTACTTCTAACAATATATTTTCTATTATTTTCCTCTATTATAGAACTATTTGGTACTTTTATACCTGTATAACTCCACCATATTATATCTAAACTTATTTTTCTATAACTCGATAAATTTTCTACCTCATTATATATTTTAAATATAATGAGCCTACTTTCATCTTCTTGTATTATCTTTTCTATTTTAGCATTTATTTCTTCTGTATTTGATAATCTGATTGTTACTGTTTGTCCTTCCTTTGCATTTTTTGCACTTTCTGATTTTAGACTTGTTGCTATATAACATTCAAAATTATTTATTATTTTTCCACTTTCACTGCTACTTGCTACTATTTGACCTGTCTTTAGCTTTAAATTTTCCAGATATTTTGAATTTAAATTAGAAATATTATCATAGGTTAATGTATCTTCTAATCCATCAACTCTATATGATAGTATTCCGCTTTCAGGTGCTGTTATGTATTCTGCTCCAGAATTTAGCTTTGTTTCATACGATGTTCTTTCTTCAATTAGCTTTCTTATATATGATCCTGCTGGGCTCAATTCTCCTGCCATTTTTGCTTTTTTGGTTATTTGTGCATTAATATCTTTTTTTAATTCTGCAATTTTCTTTATATCATTTGTTTTTGTTACTTCTTCTATTTTAGACTCAATTTGTTCTTCTAGTAATTTTATATCTGGCGAATACCTATCTATTTCTTTTTCCATTGCTTCTTGAATTTTAACATCTAGTTCTTGAATTTTTTTTACTAGATTTTCTTCATTATTACTGTAATATCTAAATATATTTTCTCCCTTTGCAACCTTTTCTCCTTCCGACTTTATTTGTGCCATTCCATTTTTATAATTATTTCCTTGTATAACTTGTTCTTGCCTAATTATATATCCTATTGCTGTTTCTTCTTGCGACACTTTTCCATTTTCTACAACAAATGTATCTGTTGGTTGTTGTATTAATTTTACTGTGGAAAGTAAAAAATATACAGAAACAGCAATAATAACTAATACAATAATTATTATTTTGCTTTTGTTCTTTTTGTTTGTTTGTGAACGTTTTTCTTTCAATTTTACTTCCCTCCTTTTTAAAAAATCAAATTTTGGTCAACAAATAAAAAAATTTAATATATACATATTATCAATTTAAAACATTTTTAAAAGCTCCAAAATTATAATTATTTTTCAACTTCTTTCAGATTATTTATGATTATTTCTATATTTTCTTCTTTTGGGGCTTGTGCATCTAGCCACATTGTTTGTTTGTTTTTTCTAAACCATGTTAGCTGTCTTTTTGCATACCTTCTTGTTTCTTGTTTAATTTTATCTATTGCTTCTTGTTTTGTTAAAATTCCTTCTAAATATTCTTTTATTTCTTTATATCCAAGTGCTTGTAATGCTGTTGGATATTCATTGTATTTTTTTAGTATTTGTTCTACTTCTTCAACTAATCCCTGATTAATCATAATGTCTACCCTTTTGTTAATTCTTTCATATAAATCTTGTCTTGGCATATTTAGAGCATATACTTGATAGTTATATTGCACTTCATTTCTCCTAGATTCAATCTCTTGCTCTGTTTTTGTTTTTTTAGTTGCTTTATATATTTCTAAAATTCTTAATATTCTTTTTTTATCGTTTTTACTTATATTTTTCATTGCTTCAGGGTCAATTTGTCTTGCTAATTCATACATAGTTTCTAACCCTTTTTCTTGAACTTCTTTTTCTAATTCTTTTCTATATTCTTCATCAAACTCTATATCTTGATATTCTATGTTATATATTAAAGCATCTATATATAAGCCTGTTCCTCCAACTATTATCGGTGTTTTTCCATTTTTTATTATTTCACAAATAGCAGTTTGAGCATCTTTCTTATAATCTGCTACACTATACCTTTTATTTGGTAAAACAAAATCTAACATATAATGTTTTATTCCCTGCATTTCTTCTTTTGTAGGTTTTGCACTTCCTATATCCATTTCTTTATATATTTGCATTGAATCTGCTGAAATAATTTGTCCATCTATTTTTTTTGCAAGTTCTATAGATAGTGCTGTTTTTCCTGAGGCTGTTGGTCCACATATTACTATTATTTTAGGTTTCATTGTTAATTCCTTTCTTTTGATACATTTTAGAAATCTGCATTATTCAATAATTGTATTTGAAAATTATTTATATAGTTAAATTCTAATAGTATTACCAACATTCCTATAATAGTAATTAAACCTACTCTTCTTATTAGTTTTCCTTCTTTTAATTCATTGTTTTTTAATTTACTTATTGTATTTCCTATTGGAGCTAAAAATATTATAGAATTTAATGGTGCAAATATTAATATTGCTGTTATTTTTGTTATATCTACTAATTTTTTAGCAAAATCTATTTTGGCTGATGTAAATGTGCATAAAATATAAGTTAATATAAACATTACTATCGAACCTATTATTAAAAATGTTACTTTTTTATTTTTTTCAAAATTGTTTACATTATAATAAATTACTACAAATGATACTATGTATAATATTATTGATATTACTACTATAAATAGCATTTATTTAATTCTCCTTTGTTATAAAATTACTTTCTTCTTGCAAATTTTCTTTCTATATCATTTTTATTCATCTTTATTGCTGTTGGTCTTCCATGTGGGCAAGTAAATGGGTTTGGTAACTCTAACAAACTACTCATTAGTGAATCTACCTCTTCTTTAGTTAAAGCCATATTTGCTTTTACTGCAGCTTTACATGCAACTGTTGCTATAAATCTTTCTTCTATTTCTTGTTTTGCTGTTCTTGCTACTGTATTTATTTCATCTAATGTTTCTAAAAATAATTCTTTTGTATCTAAATCTACACACATATCTGGAACTCCACTTAATTTTATTGTATTTTCTCCAAACTCCTCTAACTCAAACCCAGCTTTACGAAACATTTCCATATTATCTCTTGCTATTTCCATTTCCTTATGTGTTAATGTAATTACATCTGGTAATAGCAACATTTGCGCTTCTTTATTTTGAACACTATAATAATTTTTCTTTACTTTTTCATAAAGTAATCTTTCATGTGCTGCATGTTGATCAATTATGTACATTTCTTTTTCAATTTCTATAATAATATATGTTTTAAATACTATACCAATAAATTTATATGGTACTGCTTTGTATTCTTCTATATCTTCAAATACCGAAACATTATTGTCTTGTATTAATTCATATGCATTTATTTTTTCTTCTTCTTGTTTTTGCTTTTCTTGTATTGATGCTGGTAATTTTCCAAATGTTTTTTGATACATTTCAATAAAATCTGGATTTATTTCTCCTTCAGGTGATTTTTCTAATTCGTTTATCATTTCTCCTATTTGTTCTTGTGTAACTTGTAGTGTTTGTTCTTCTTTTTCATTTTTATCTTCATTTTCATTTATTTTAAAATTATATATATCGTTGTTTTCATTATTTTTTTCATCTTCTTCAATTTGTAAATTTTCAAGAGTAGTACTTTTATTTAATATTTTGCTAAATTCTTCTTGTATAGATTCTTCTTCATCACTATTTGTTTCTTCTTCATTTATAATAATTGGCTCTTCTTTTTCATTATTTTCTTTTTGTATTAATTCGTGATTATTATTAGATTCATCTAATTGTTCTTCTTCATCTTCTTCAATATTTTTTTCATTTTCTAACTTTAATTCACTAGTTTTGTTTATTATACTATCTATATTAGTTTTTAATGTTGGATCATTTTCTACCTCTTCTTTTAGTCTTTGTTGCATTTGCATTAATTCTTTAAACATGTTATTTTTATTTAATTCTATTTTTTCTTTTGATTGATAATTAGACTCTTTATCCTTTTGATTATATATCTCTCCTATTATATTATTTTCCTGTTGAGGTTCAGTATTATGGCTAGACATTTTCCTAAATAATTCTGTAATACTAGGTTTTGTTTCTATTTTTGTTGTATTAACAGTATTTATATTTTCTGCTTTATTTTCTTTCGAGGCATCTGCTATTAATTCTGCTTTTAATAGTGTATCTTTAATTGCATGATACACAGCCTTAAACACTTTATTTTCTTCTTCAAATCTTACTTCTAGTTTTGCAGGATGTACATTTACATCTACTTTTTTTGGATTTATATCTATATTTAATACTACAAATCCATATTTTCCAATTGGTAATAATCCTTTAAAGCTATTTTCTGTAGCTCCTGATAATGTTTTATCTTTAACATATCTTTTATTTACAAAAAATAATTGGTTTGTTCTATTTGACCTTGCAATTTCGGGCTTTCCAACTACACCAGTTACTATCATATCTTCGTATGTATAATTTACATCTAATATTGATTGTGCTATATCTTTTCCATAAATTGCATATATAACATCTTGTAACTTTCCATTTCCTGATGTTTGTATTATTGTTTTTCCTGAATTTACCAATTTAAATGCAATAAATGGATTTACTATTGCAAGTCTTGTAATTGCATCTTCTATATATCCAGATTCTGTATAGTCTTTTTTTAAAAATTTATATCTTACAGGAGTATTATAAAATAAGTCTGTAACTTCTATTGTTGTTCCAATAGAACAACTTGTTTCTTCAAATTGTACTGTTCTTCCTCCTTCTACAACAATTCTATTACCAGTTTCCTGTTCCCTTGTTCTAGATTTCATTTCAACATGAGAAATAGCGGCAATGCTTGCTAATGCTTCTCCTCTAAATCCCATAGATTTTACTTGTTCTAAGTCATCTGCTGTTCTTATTTTACTTGTAGCATGTCTTTCGAATGCTATTTCCATATCATCTTTCTCTATTCCTTTTCCATTATCCGTAATTCGTATATATGATATTCCGCCATTTTTTATTTCTATATTTATATTAGTTGCTCCTGCATCTATAGAATTTTCTACCATTTCTTTTACTACTGATGCTGGTCTTTCTATAACTTCTCCTGCTGCAATTTTATTTATTGTTAAATCATCTAATAAAACAATATTTCCCATTATATATTCTTCCTTTCCAAGGCTTTTAAACGTTATTTGAAAATGTTTAAAATTCACATCTTTAGATAGTAAAATAGTATATATTTTTTATTCTTCATGCTTTAACCCTTCCCCACTGGGGCTGTAAAAAGCAAGCTTTAACAGCCCTCAGCGGTCCCCACAAAGGGCACACTCCGAAACAAAATATATATTATTTCACTATCTAACATTTCTTTTTTGAATTATATCATTTAACAAGTATTTTTGTATAGTTTTTTAAGTAAATTTTTTGTAACCATTTTTAGTTTTTTTGAATAGTATATATCAAATGAAAGCGGGGTGAAAGATTATGCCAGAAAACAGAGGTTGCGGATGCGGTTGTGGTTTCGGTGGAGACGGATGCATCTGGATTATAGTTATTATATTAATATTATGTTGCTGTTGTGGTGGTAACGGCTTCGGTGGTTGTGGTGGCGGTTGCTGCTAGTAACTACTTAGTATCAAAAACCCCTGCTCTAAGCTTTCGCTTAGAGCAGGGGTTTTTGGGAATATTATTTAATTGTTGAGTAGCGTGAACCAAATGTTTTTTATCCGATTCACCAAAGACGTATTCCAAGAAAGAGTTACTGCCGTTTTAATTTCTTCATTTTCAGCTTCCGATTTTGATTTCACTTCTATTACCAACAACTGATTATCTTTAGCAAATCGAATTATTGTTGGTATCTCAATTACAGTTTCTTCCAACTTAATCAGACATTCAATTGTTACATGGTCCTTTCCTTTTTCAGCAGATGCATGGCATCTTGCTTCAATTTCAACAGAAGCAGCCTTCCTTTCTTTTTCCTCTTGTTCCTTCATTTTGAGGATAGCTGTCTCTGTTTTTACCTGTAAGTTGGCCTTTAAGTTTCCCATTTCATTTCCCTCCTGGTATTTACTACTCGGAGGTACCCTCCGAGCTATTTTGTTTATAGTTCTTTGGGTACTACTGTACTTAAGATAATTATACCATATTTTAAAGCCCAAAGTCAATTTTATGTAAAGTTGTTTTCTGTATTAATCTGTTGTCTTTGTATATCTTAATAATAGTGTTAGTTCTAATCCTAGCCATGCCCCTGATAAATCTCCCCCAAATACTCCCACTATCGTTTTGTTTACTTTGCCTAAACCACCACCATAGCCATTTTTTACAAAACTTGGTAACATCCAACACTCCTCATTACTAAACAATACATATGAATATCCTATATCAATCCAAATTTTATCCACGTTTTCTATATTATGTTCAATTTGATTGTATCCTGTAGATGGTATTGTAATTTTTACATATTTTGCATATATTGGGCTTCCATCTAGTTTATCTGCTGTTTTAAATTCTGTTCCATCTGTTTTATAGTTTGTTCCTCCTGCTATTTCGCCTATATTTCCTCTATTGGTTACATATCTATTTACTTCATTTAATATTTTTGTTTCATTTTCTCCTGCTTGCTTATATTTTGTTGTTGCTATTTCAGAGTTTTTTAGTATTCCATTTTCTCCTAATGTGAAATGAAGTGTTATACCTGCAAGAATTAGTAACAGGATTATGGTTATTATTAGGGCAATTAAAGTGATGCCTGTACAGTGCGACCTGACGGTCGCAGTAAATAATGAATGATGAATAGTGAATAATGAATAATTTTTGTTTGGGTATTCCTCTGTAGGGCGGGCGATTGGCTCTGCATAACTTATCTCTAACTCGCTGTTCGCTCGAAGAGCTAAGAAATAAATCGCCCCTACACCTGTTGGGTAATTTCTTCGTAGAACAAGAAATTTCTTACTACCACCCTTACATTCTCCTAAATTATTGCTCTCTCTCTCTCTCTCTCTCTCTCTCTCTCTCTCTTACAACCTCTAACATTTTTGTTCATTTGTTTTTCTCCTTTTCTTTTTATTTGCTTTTATTATATTTTATATTATTTTGTTTGTAAATATTTTACTACTTTTTGATTGTGTTATTTATACAAAAATAGTGAAGAATTTTTCATTCTTCACTATTCATTATTCGTTATTCACCATTTATATTAGTACATTCCATCCATTCCTGCTGGCATTTGAGCATGGTCTCCACATTTGCAACCTTCTTCTTTTTTGTCTGTTACTACACTTTCTGTTGTAAGTATCATTGATGCTATGCTTTCTGCATTTTGTAATGCACTTCTTGTTACTTTTGTTGGATCTACTATTCCTGTTTTTTTCATGTCTACATATTCTTCATTTTTTGCGTCAAATCCAAATCCTGGTGCACTTGATTTTACTTTATCTAATATTACTGCTGGTTCTAATCCTGCATTTATTGCAATTTGTTTTATTGGTTCTTCAAGTGATTTTAATACAATATTTGCTCCTAATTTTTCTTCTTCTTTCATACCTTTTATTGTTTGTTCTACTTGTGAACTAATATTTATATATGCTGTTCCTCCACCTGCTACTATTCCTTCTTCTACTGCTGCTTTTGTTGCAGATAATGCATCTTCTATTCTTA
>CAOJKP010000020.1 GCA_948438085.1 uncultured Clostridium sp.
CTCTTACAACACCAACTATTTTCATATTTTCCTCTCTTTCTTTTGTTGTTTTATTTTTACTTATTATATATTAACTATTTTTCTATTTCAATATTTTTATATCTTTTATGTTTGGTTTTTTATAAAAACGTACATTGCCTGTTCCAATATATAGATTAGTATAAGTAGCGCGAAGGGAGTAACTATATATATAATTACTCCCTAGAAGTGGTATTTAATAAACTCATTTAGCACATTTTTCAAATTTAACACGTTTTTCGAAGAGTGAGCAATTAAATTCCCATTATATTATATCCGCTATCTGCGTATATTACCTGCCCTGTTATTGCATCTGACATCTCACTTAATAAAAATGTTGCTACATTTCCTACTTGAACTTGCGTTACATTTCTATGTAATGGAGCTTTTTCTTCTACAACTGTTAAAATTGAGCTAAAATCTTTTATTCCTTTTGCAGATAATGTTTTTATTGGTCCTGCTGATACAGCATTTACTCTAATTCCCTCTTTTCCCAAATTTTCAGCTAAATATCTAACACTAGCTTCTAATGCTGCTTTTGCAATTCCCATTACATTGTACCCTTCTAAAACTTTTGTAGATCCATGATATGTTAAAGTTACTAAACTTGCATTTTCATTTAACATTTCTAATTGTTTTGCCATTCTTGCTGCTAATACAAATGAATAACTACTTACATCACATGCATGAGCATACCCTTCTTTGCTTGTATATATAAAGTCATCATGTAAATCTTGTGTATTTGCATGTGCTATTGCATGTACAATACCATCAATTTTTCCATTTTCTTCTTTTATTTTTGTAAATACTTCTTTTACAAGCTCATCCTCAGATGCTCCATCTAATACATACGCTTTTGAGTTTTTAAATTCACTTATTAATTCTTCTATCTTTTCTTTATTTTCTTCACCCATATATGTAAAAATTAATTCTGCGCCATTTTTATATGCTGATTCTGCTATACCATAAGCTATACTCCATTTATTTCTAATTCCCATTATTAATATTTTCTTTCCTTTTAACATTTTTCTTTCTCCTTGTTTAAAATTTTAAATTCACCCATATTTCTGAATTTATTATACCTATCTTCTACAATTTCCTCTCTTGTTTTTTTATTAAGTTCTGAAATTGTTGATATAATATCTTTTTTTATGTCGTTTGTTATTTTGTCAAAACATTCTTTTGTTTCTTCTTTAGGTTCTTTAATTATTTTATCTATTACTTTTAATTCTAATAAATCCTTTGCTGTTAATTTCATTTTTTCCGCAGCTTCTTCTACTCTTGATGAATCTTTCCACATAATACTTGAAAATCCTTCTGGCGATAATATTGAGTATATTGCATTTTCTAGCATAAAAACTTTATTTGCTACTCCTATTGCTAAAGCTCCTCCACTTGAACCTTCTCCTATTACAATAGATATAATTGGAACTTTAAGTTTTGCCATTTCAAACATCGATTTTGCTATTGCTTCTCCGTGCTCCTCTTTCTTCTGCACCTATTCCTGGATAAGCACCCTTTGTATCTATAAATGTAATTATTGGTCTATAAAATTTCTCTGCTTGTTTCATAAATCTTATAGCTTTTCTATAACTTTCTGGATTTGGCATTCCAAAATTTCTTTGTATATTTTCCTTTGTTGTTCTTCCTTTCTGCTCTGCAATTATAGTAAAATTTTGCTCATTTATTTTTGCTAATCCACAAACTATGGATTTATCATCTTTAAAATTTCTATCACCATGCAATTCTATAAATTCATCAAAAATATTTTCAATATAATCAAGAGCAGTCTTTCTTCTTGGGTTCCTAGCAATTTGAACTATATCCCAAGCTGTTTTTGTACTTTTCAACTTAGTTTCCCCCTTTATGATAGGTAATTAATTTATGTAACATATCTTTTAAATCTTTTCTTTCTACTATTTTATCTATAAAACCATGTTCTAATAAAAATTCGGCAGTTTGAAATCCAACTGGCAATTGTTCTCCAATTGTCTGTTCAATAACTCTTTGTCCTGCAAACCCAATCATTGCTCCTGGTTCTGCTAAAATAATATCCCCTAAACTTGCAAAAGACGCTGTAACTCCTCCATATGTTGGGTCTGTTAAAACAGAAATATATAAAAGACCTGCTTCGTCAAGTTTTGTAAGTGCTGCTGTTGTTTTTGCCATTTGCATTAAAGAAATAATTCCTTCTTGCATTCTTGCACCACCTGAAACACAAAATATTATAAGTGGCAATTTTTGTTTTATTGCTTCTTCAATACTATACGCTATTTTTTCTCCAACGACTACTCCCATACTTCCCATAAAGAAACCACTATCCATTATACAAATTACAACATCTGTACCTTTAATTTTTCCAGTTCCACAAGCAATTGCCTCTTCTAAATTTGTCTTTTTCCTTAATGTTTCTAATTTTTTCGGATATTCCTCTAATTTTAATGGATTTGTGGTTTCTAATTCTAAATCAAATCTTTTATATGTTCCTTCATCTATAATTAATTCTAGTCTTTTATTTATATGCATTCTAAAATAATGACCACAATTAGGGCAAATACTTAAATTACTTCTTAGAGTTTCCTTATAAATAATTTCCTTACAGTTTTCGCATTTTACCCATTTACCAATTGGTATATCTATATTACTTTTTCTATTTTTTTCTGGTAAGTCTCTTTTTTTTATTTTATCAACAATCATTTTTAGTGTTATTCCTCCCTAAAAAACAAACTCGTTTGAAACAGAATTAAATTCTACTTATTATATGCTAAACTTTTTTCCTATAAAAGATGTATCAAAATCTCCTCTAATGAAATCTGGATTTTTTATAATTTCAAATAGGAAATCTCTATTAGTTTCTATTCCTTCTACTACCAATTCTTCCAAAGCTCTTTTCATTTTAGATATTGCTTCATTTCTGTTTGTTCCTAATGCAATTATTTTTATTATCATAGAATCATAATTAGCAGGAATTGTGTATCCTTCATAAATTGCTGTATCTATTCTTATCCCATTTCCTCCTGGTAATAATAATCCTGTTATCTTTCCAGGGCATGGCATAAACTTTTTACTTGGATTTTCTGCATTTATTCTACATTCAATACAATGTCCATTATATTTTACATCTTTTTGTTTTAATTCTAATTGCTCTCCTGCTGCAATTTTTATCTGTCTTTTTACAATATCTAAACCTGTTCTCATTTCTGTTATTGGATGTTCAACTTGTATTCTTGTATTCATTTCCATAAAATAAAAATTTCTATCTTTATCAACTAAAAATTCAACTGTGCCACAGCTTGTATATCCTACAATTTTAGCAACTTTACAAGCAACTTCCCCCATCTTATTTCTTAACTTTTCATCTAAAATAGTAGATGGTGTTTCTTCAATAATTTTTTGATGATTTCTTTGAATTGTGCAATCTCTTTCACCTAAATGAATTACATTTCCATGCTCATCTGCTAATATTTGAATTTCTACATGTCTTGGATTTTCTATATATTTTTCTATATATATTTCATCATCATTAAAAGAATTTTTGGCTTCTTGTTTTACTATATTATAATTTGTCTCAAATTCGTTTTCATTATATACAACTCTTATTCCTTTTCCTCCACCACCTGCTGAAGCTTTTATCATTATTGGATATCCTATTTTTTTGGCTATTTGTTTAGCATCTTTTAGTCCACTTACAGAACCGTTTGAACCTTGTATTACTGGAATTCCAGCCTTCTGCATTATTTTTTTTGCATTAGATTTATTCCCTAGTAAATCTATAACATTTGATGTTGGTCCTATAAATTTTATATTTGATTCCTCACAAATTTTAGCAAACTGTGAATTTTCTGATAAAAACCCAAAGCCTGGATGAATACTATCTGCCCTACTAATACTTGCTGCTTCTATTATATTTTTTATGTTTAAATAACTATCTCTGGCATTGGCAGGACCTATACAGACTGATTCATCTGCAAGTTTTGTATGTAATGCATCTTTATCTATATCTGAATAAATAGCTACTGTTTTTATATTCATTTCTTTGCATGCTCTAATAATACGAACCGCAATTTCTCCTCTATTTGCAACTAATATTTTATTCATTATACTTCCCTTCCCTTTTTATACAACAGCAAATGTTAATTCACCTTTTGCTACTATCTTTTCATTAACTGTTGCTATTGCTTCTCCTATTCCTATTGGTCCTTTTTGTTTTATTATTTTAACTTCTAATTTTAGTCTATCTCCAGGAACTACAATTTTTTTAAACTTCATTTTATCTATTCCTCCAAATAAAGCATTTTTTCCTTTATTTTCCTCATAAGATAAAATTGCAACAGCTCCAGTTTGTGCTAAACTTTCTGTAATTAATACTCCTGGCATTATTGGATTACCTGGAAAGTGTCCTTTAAAATACCATTCTTCTTCATTTACATTTTTATAAGCTATTGCACTTTTTCCTGGTATATATTCTTCTACTTCATCTATCATTAAAAATGGCTCTCTTTGTGGAATAATTTCTTTTATTTGTTCTTTATTTAACATATTAATCTCCCTATTTTACTTTAAATAATTTTGTTCCATATTCTACTGGTTTTCCATCTTCTACATAAATCTCTATTATTTCTCCATCAAATTCTGATTCTATTTCATTCATTAATTTCATTGCTTCTATAATACATACTGTTTGACCTTTTTTTATTTTGCTTCCAATCTCTACATAAGGTTCTGAATTTGGTGATGGCTTTATATAAAAAGTTCCAACCATTGGGGATGTAATAATGTTTGTACTATCCTCATTGTTAGTGTCAGTTTCTCCTTTTTCATTTATTTCATATTTTTCTTCATTTTCTTTGATTTCTTTAGATTTATTTACTTTTTCGTTTACTTCTTTTTGCATGCTAATCTTACTTCCATCTGGAAAATCTATATTTAATGTTTGTATATTATATGTACTCATATCTTCCATTAGTTGTTTTATTTTTTCATATTCCATTTTGCAATTAATTCCTTTCTTAATAAATTTAAAATATTTAATATTAATCTACATATTTTTTAAATATTATACTACCGTTATGCCCTCCAAATCCTAATGAATTAGACATTACAATATCTAAATTTTCCTTTTGTGGTTCGTTTGGAACAATATCTAAATCGCACTCTTCATCTTTAACTTTGTAATTTAAAGTTGGTGGTATAATTTGTTCTTGTATTGCTTTTGTACAAATAACTGCTTCTATTGCTCCTGCTGCTCCTAATAAATGCCCTGTATTTCCTTTTGTAGAACTAACCTTTACTGTTTTACTAGCTTCTCCTAATGCTTTTTTTATTGCTAATGTTTCTGTTAGGTCATTTAAATGTGTCGATGTTCCATGTGCATTTATATAGTCTATATCTTCTGGTTTTATTTTTGCATCTTCTATTGCTCTTACCATTGCTTTTGCTCCACCATTGCCTTCTGGGTCAGGAGAAGTAATATGGTATGCATCTGTTGAAGCACCAAAACCTATAACTTCTGCATATATTTTTGCACCTCTTTTTCTTGCATGCTCTAATTCTTCTAATACTAGAATTCCTGCACCTTCTCCCATTACAAATCCGCTTCTTTCTTTGTCAAATGGTATACTTGCTCTATTTTTATCTTCTGCACTAGATAATGCTTTCATATTTTCGAATCCTGCAATTCCAACTTCACAAATTGAGGCTTCACATCCACCACAAACAATAACATCTTCATATCCATGTTTTATCGTTTTATAAGCTTCTCCAATTGAATGTGTTGCAGAACTACAAGCTGTTACAATAGACATAGATTCTCCTTTTAACCCTAAAGCAATTGCAACATTCCCAGCTGGCATATTTGATATTGCCATAGGTATAAACATAGGTGATACTCTTCTATTTCCTTTTTCTACATTAATTTCACATTGATTTTCAATTGTAATTAATCCACCTATTCCAGAACCAATAAAAATTCCAACTCTTTCTAAATTAGTATTTTCACTTGTTATTTTACTATCCTCAAATGCTTCTTTTGCTGCAATTAAAGCAAACTGAGAAACTCTATCTAATCTTTTTGCTTCTTTAGCTTCAAAATATTCTAATGGATTGTAATTTTTTACTTCTGCATCAAATTTAGTTTTAAAATTTGATGCATCAAATAAAGATATTTCATTTATTCCACATTGTTTATTTTTTATTCCTGCCCATGTTTCATCACAATTTTTTCCTATTGGACTTATTGCTCCAATTCCTGTTATTACAACTCTTTTTTCCATTTTAAATTTTCCTTTCATTTGATTTTATCCTAAATTTATGATATAATGTTTACATAAATCACAAGGAGGTATATATAATGGATGAATTAAACCTTTTTCTTAGCTTAGCCGATACTGCTCAACGGGAATGTGAGGACAGCAATGATTCTTTTACAGAAAAGACTTTAAAAATTGCTACCCTTAGCAAGGCACGCCAGGAGGTTATTGCATCTGGCGGAATTCCTGAAGAACTGCATATTACTGGACATACTCCAATAAAAACGAACCTCGTAGAAAAGGTTCTCGTAGAAATGGACATCCCGATTGGAACCATTATACGACATAATTCTAATGGAGTTGCTTCAGTAACATTATCTACAAGATGATAATTCAATAATTCATCTCAATTGAAGTCGGTATTCTTTGTACTATAAAGAGTACCGTCCTCTTCTATTACATTAACATTCCACCATCTACATTAATAACTTGACCAGTAATATAAGAACTATCATCAGAAGCTAAGAATTTAACTAAATTTGCAACATCAGCAGTTGTACCTAATCTTTTTAATGGAATATTTTTTTCTATTTCTTCTTTTATTTCATCTTTTAAGACATTGGTCATATCTGTTTTTATAAATCCTGGTGCTATAGCATTTACTAAAATATTTCTAGATCCAACTTCTTTTGCTAAGCTTTTTGTAAATCCTATGATTCCTGCTTTAGAAGCAGAATAGTTTGTCTGTCCTGCATTTCCAGAAATTCCAACTACTGAGGATAAATTTATAATTCTTCCAAAACGCGCTTTCATCATATATGGAATTACATTTTTAGTCATATTAAATGTTCCAACTAAATTTACATCTAAAACATCCTTAAAATCTTCTTCTTTCATTCTCATTAATAGCATATCCTTTGTAATTCCTGCATTATTTACTAGTACATCTATATTCCCAAATTTTTCAATTACTTTAGCTACCATATTTTCGGCATCATTATAGTTAGATACATCTCCTTGAACAGCTATACACTCAACATTATTTTTTTCTATTTCTTGTTTTGTATTAGCTAATTCATCATTTTCTTTTCTGTAATTTAGAGCAATATTATAACCTATACTTGCGAGTGTTATTGCAATTTCTTTTCCAATACCTCTTGTTGCTCCTGTTATTAATGCAACTTTATTCATTTTTAATCTCCTTTCTAAGATACAAATTTAATAGTTTCTTGCAATGATTTTACATCATTAATATTTAAAATATTTATTGAATTATTATCATCTGCTCTTTTTACAAATCCCGAAAGAGTTTTTCCATAACCTATTTCTATAAATGTATCAACTCCTTCTTCTAACATTGTTTGTATTGTTTTTGAAAACATAACTGGATTTACAATATGTTTTGCTAAAATTTCTTTTACATTATCTTCTTTTTTATATTTTGTTCCATCTATGTTTTTAACTACATAAGTATTAAATTCGTGTATTGTAATATTATTTAATTCTTTTTCCAAGGCTTTAGATGCTTTTATTAATTTTTCAGTATGAAATGGTCCTGCTGTATTTAGAATTCTAACTTTCTTTGCTCCAAATTCTTTTGCGATTACTTCTGCTTCATTTATTGCTTTTTCTTCACCTGAAATTGCTACTTGACCTTTGCAATTGTAATTTGCTGGAACTACAAAACCAGCAGTTACCTTTTTACAAACTTCATTTACTTGTTCATCTGTTAAACCTAAAATAGCTGCCATTTTCCAGCTACCTTCTGGTACTAAGTTTTCCATATATTCTCCTCTTTTTTGAACAAGTTTTATTCCCTCATCTATATCAATTGCTCCACTATTTATTAAGGCACTATATTCTCCTAAGCTTAATCCTGCTGAAATCTCAGCTTTAATTTGATATTTTTTTAATATCTCCAGAATTGCTAATGAATTAGTTAAAATTGCAAGTTGGGTATATTTCGTTGTGTTTAATTTCTCTTCTGGTCCTTCAAATGAAATTTTTGCTATGTCAATGTTAGTTAATTCTTTTACTTTATTATAAATTGCTCTTGCTTCTTCATATTCTTCATAAATATCCTTTCCCATTCCCACACTTTGTGAGCCTTGTCCTGGAAATAAAAAACCTATTTTCATTTTAAATTTATCCTTTCTAATATTGATTTTTCAAATCGTATGCAAAACTCTTCTATAAATTGTTCAATATTTATATCTATGTTAAATTCTTTTTTTATAGATGTTGCAATATCTATTATTTCTTTATTAAATTTTGTTTTTGATGTATTTATTCCAATTCCAACTACTAATGCTTTTACATTTTCACCTTTTATTTTAGTTTGTGTTAATATTCCACCTATTTTTTTATTTTTATAAACTATATCATTTGGTTCTTTAATAAAAATTTCTATATTGTAAACCTCTTTAAAAATATTAATAATAATTTGCGCAATTTCTAATGTTAATCCATCTAACTTCTTTATATTACAATCCATTCTAATTAAAAAGGAAAATGCTATATTATTTTCTTCATCTGTATACCAAATTCTTCCCTTTGTTCCATGTGCATTTGTTTGTATATTTGCCATAACCAATGTACCACTTGGTGCATCTTTTTCATATAATCTCCAAATTTCAGACTGAGTAGAATCTATTTTTTCATAATAATAGCTATTTTTTCCTATAAAATTTGTATTAAGATTTATTAATTGCATTTAAATTTTCCTGCCTTTTTATTTTATTAGTAGTTGTTTTTATTAGAGGTTCAGTTGTTAACATCATTCCTTTAATTGATTTATATATAGGCATTAGTTTGTTTATTTGCTTAATTTCTTCTAACAATACATTATAAATTTCTTCCCTAGTTTTTACTTTGTATGCATCTTTTACAGTTTTCTCATCATATACAATTTTTGCAAATATTTTTATATCATCTTTACTATCTTCTTTTGGCATTCCAAATACAAATGACTCTTTAACGCCCTCTATTTTATTGATTAAATTCTCCATTTCCTCAGGATAAATATTTTTTCCGTTTTTTAACACAATTACATTTTTCTTTCTTCCGCAAATATAAATATATCCTTCTTCATCAATTCTTGCTAAATCTCCTGTACAAAACCATTCATCTATAAAAGCTTTTTTATTGGCTTGTTCATTCATATAATAACCAAGCATTACACTTTTTCCTTTAACTAAAAGTTCTCCTATACCTTCTTTATTAGGATTATTTATTTTTACTTCTACACTTGGTACACATTTTCCAATGGAACCAATTTTATGATATTTGTTGCTTCCTATTGCAACAACAGGTGATGTCTCTGTTAAACCATAACCTTGTACTATATTAATTCCAAGTAATCTATATTTTTGTTCAATTTCTTTATCTAGTCCTGCCGCTCCACTAATAAATAGCTTAACATTTCCACCTATCATATTATGGATTTCATTAAATTCATTTTTTCTTTCAATTATTGTATTGTTTTTATATTTTTCTTCTTTTTGTAGTATCTCTTCTAATTTTCCCTGTTTTTCCAACTCTTTTCTGATTATTTTAAACAGTCTTTCATATATAGCTGGAACACATGCCATTACTGATACATTATATTCTCTAAGATTTTCTATTATATGCCTTATTCCATCTGTAAAAACTATTGTTGCCCCTCTATACATTGCAAGCAAAAATCCTACTGTACATTCAAAAACATGATGTACTGGAAGTACTGATAATATTACATCATTTGAATTTATATCTAAAACACTGGATATATCCATTAAATTTGTACAAATATTTTGATGTGATAACATAACTATTTTTGGTTCAGATGTTGTTCCTGATGTAAATAACATTATTCTCATTTCTTGTGGATTAATTTTCTCATCTATATATTTTGTATTTCCTTTATCTAATAGGTATTTTCCCTTTTTTATCAGTTCCTTCCAAGAATATATTCCACCTTTATGTTTTTCTAAATCTACTGAAATTATATGTTTTAGCTTTCCTATTCCACTATATTTTATTTTTTCTAAAATATCAGTATATTTATTAGTACATATAATTGCTTCTACTTCTGATTTCTTTATTAAATTTTTTAATTCATTTTCTGGTAAAGATTTATCTAATGGAACTACAACACCTACCCCACAAACTATAGCCAAATATGCAATTTCCCATTCGTATCTATTTTCTCCTATAATTGCAATTCTCTTTCCTTTTAATCCCATTTCTATTAATGAGGTAGCAAGTGCTGTTATCATTTGTCTTACTTGTGAATGTGTGTATGTTATATATTTATTTTCATCTATTTTTATTTTGTATGCTATTTTATTTTCATATAATTTATATGTTTTTTCTAACATGTCTTTTAAATCTGTTATTTCTAAACATTCATATAACTTTCTATCCACTTTTTTCCTCCTTGTACTATATAATAATATAATATTTATTCTAAAATTTAATTAGAATGAGTGGTCAGTTTAAGAAAATTTGTAAATTGTTTTGAAAAACCAAATTAAAAAGATAATATTTTTTCTTTTATCAATAATCAATTATAACTTTTTATTATAAATCACACACTAATTCTTTCATTAAAGATTCTACAGAAACAATTTCTTTTATTTTATCTACATTACTTCCACAAAAAATTAATGCATCTTCTAAATTCCCTTTTACTGCATTTATAAGTGCTTTGGTTATACAATATGGTGTACTTGCTATATTACATGTTTTTATACAATTATAGCATTTATCAATTTTACATTTTTCTTTTTCGGTATTTTTAATAAATTTGTTATATATTGCTCTTCCTGGCATTCCAACTGGACTTTTTATAATTTTTATATCTTCTTTTTTTGCATTTATATAAGCCTTTTTGAATTCCTCTGATGCATCACATTCAATTGTAGCAACAAATCTTGTTGCCATTTGAACTCCTGTTGCACCTAAATTCAAAAATTTTTTTATATCTTTTCCATCCCATATCCCTCCTGCTGCAATTACTGGAATTTCTTTTTTGGTTTCCTTTTCCACATTTTTTATATATTCTACTACTTCCTTTGTTATATCCTCTAATTTAGGTTTATTATTAGAAACTAATTCTTCATTACTAAATCCAAGATGTCCTCCTGCTTCTGGTCCTTCTATAATTACCATATCTGGTACATAATCGTATTTTTTTATCCAATGTTTTACTATCAATTCACAACATCTACATGATGCAACTATTGGTGCTATTTTGGTTCCGAGTACCTTTTACATATTGAGGCAAATCTTTTGGTATTCCTGCCCCAGAAATTATTAAATCTATTTTTTGTTTTACACATTCTTTCACAATCTCTGCATAATTTTTTAATGCAACCATTACATTAACTCCAATTATTTTATCATCTCCAGCTATTTTTCTTGCTAAATTTATTTCCTTTCCTATTGCTCTTAAATTTGCTTCCATTGGATTTTTATTAAAATCTTCTTCTTGATATCCAATATCTGCTGTTGAAATTACTCCAATTCCTCCTTGTTTACTTACTTCTCCTGCTAATTTGTGTAATGACACTCCTACTCCCATTCCTCCTTGTATTATAGGATATTTAGATTGTTTATCTCCTACTTTTATACCTTTCATATTTTATCTCCTTTCAATCTAGTATGTTATACCAGATTATCATTTATGCAATACCTAGTCAATAGTTGACTAGGTATTCGAAAAATGTTAATATATATTATATATAAAGAGGTGATTTTAATATTGGAACTAGATATAAAACAATTACATATTCCTAGATGGAATGAACTCCCAAATATAGAACTTTATTTAGATCAAGTTGTTACTTTAATTAATTCTACACTTTCTTCTTATATCTTTTTTAATAGTATTAATGAGAAAAAGGGTGAATCTGTACTTCTTTCTAAAACTATGATTAATAATTATGTTAAATATAATTTAATAGAAGCACCTATAAAAAAGAAATATAGTAAAATACAAATAGCAAAAGTATTTGTTATTTGCGTTTTAAAGCAAGTATTTAGTATGGATGAAATAAATAAACTTATTAATATTGCATTAAAAGAATCTGATATTATTACATCTTATGACAGTTTTTGTGAACAATTCGAAAAAGCTTTAAATTGCACTTTTACAAAAGAGGATTTTATTGATACCTATTCTTCTAATAATTCTAATAAATATCTACTAAAATCTGTTTTATTATCTTGTAGTTATAAAATATATATTTCTTATACTTTATCTAAAAAGAAATAATATATATTATTCAATACAAAGTAAAAACAACCAATAATAATTTAAAAAAAATTATTATTGGTTGTTTTTTTATAGCAAGTATAAAGCTACACGAAATCCAATAGTAACCTGTGTATTCATTGCTGTAGCACCTCCACGAATACACATTGACATAATTTTGTGTGAACCATTAAAGAATCCACTACGAATTGAATATGTGTTATATTCTGATGTTATATATTGCTTATGATTTTCAAAATATACAGCTTCATCTGCCCATTCCCATAAGTTTCCTGCCATATCATATATATTCATTTTCTTTACTTGTTCACTTGCTCCTGTTGTTAATAATACATATGTATTTTCACTACTATTTGTTTTATTTCCTACTAATTCATTACAATTTTTAAATCCATCTGTAGTTCCATTTTCATCTACATTAGTATAATATCCTGTTAATCCCAATATTTCTACATCATCAAAATTTCCCCAGTTGCAATTCTTGCTTGTTACTTCTACACCATTATTTTGCATATATTTATACATCATGTCCCACCCGAGTTCCTGTAGCTAATCCACTTCTTAGTGTGTCTTTATCTCTATATAATCTCTCACTCATTTCTTTTGCTGTATAATAGTCTGCATGATAATATGGTATTGCATCTGCTTGTATTACTATATTTCCAGTTGCTTTATTTTGTCCATATTCTAAACCTAATAATTCTTGCATATTACTACTTCTTGCTTGATAATCTGTATTTTGCCCTTTATTTTCTATATTATTAGCTATACCTGTTACTTTTCCATTTAAACTTTTTCCATTAAATGTTACACTATCTTTAAATGTACCTGTTGATTTATCTAATACTGATACTCCTGCTTCATATCTTCCTATATAAAATCCTCCATATTTTTCTATTTGTTCTTTTTCCAAAGTTCCGTGTATTATTATCCCATCTTGTAAATTCATCTTTCCAATCTATTTTATTATAGTTTTCTATAGAACATGGTATCCATACGAATTGATTTCCTTTTAGTTCTTTTCCTACATCTCCTGTTTCACTATTTGCATATTTCTTTTCATCTTCTTTATTATCTGATATGACTATTCCTGAATTTATATTTCCTCCTACATAGTAAAAATCTTTTGGTATTGGTATGGTATTATTTTGTCCATCACTTATTGCATATACATTAGCTGTCCTTTTAACATCTGATACTTTCTTTAATTCTGGTACTTCATATGTAGCAGTTGTTTTACCGGTACCACCCTTCTGGCATTGCTACCCTTTCTCCTGCATTAGTTTGGGGGATATTTTCTGGGTAATTATATTCTCCATTCATATATGCATCTATTTCATCTAGTAAATTTGCTTCGTTTTCTCCTGCTTGCTTATATTTATTTCCTGCTATCCCTGCATTTTTTAATATTCCATTTTCTCCTAGTGTAAAATGGATTGTTACACCTGCCAAGATTAGTAATAGAATTATTGTTATTATTAAAGCAATTAGAGTGATACCATGGTGCGACTTTGCGCCCCTACATTCTTTTAAATCATTTCTCTCTTACAACACCAACTATTTTCATTATCTTTCCTCTCTTTCTTTTGTTATTTTATTATATTAACTATTTTTTTAATTTATCTATATGCGTAATTAGCGTGAAGGAAGAAATGTTTTAAAATATTGTAGAACGATGAGGAGCCATGCGTGGGTGACCAATAGAAACTGTCAAAATGTGTTCATTTTGTACTGTTTCATTGGGGAATGGCGACTGTTCAAAATATTTTAAAACATTTACTTCCTGGGAGCGAATTTTAATACCCTTATTTAGCAAATTCTTCAAATAATGTAAAAATTATATATATGCACCTTTTTCTTTCCTTTACTTTTTTATATTAATTATATTTGATTGTTGTATTGATTTTTTGGTATAGTCTCCTTGCTCTTTGCTAAAAAAATTTATACCATCAAACATACCTAATAACATTGCAATTATACATAATAAACAAATACTAAAAAATATCGCTACACTAATTCCTAATATTTTTTTTGAAAATTCCATATCTTTCCTCCATATTTATTCAATATGTTTTATTTTATAGATATTTTATCAAACGAAATTAAAGTTGTCTAGAAATATTTTATAATAAATGTTGTTCCTTCTTCTTTATTGTTTTCAACACTTATTCTTCCATCATCTTTTTCTATTATTGTTTTTGCTAATGCTAGCCCTATTCCTACACTATCAGAAGAAGAATTAACTCCTTTATAAAATCTTTCAAAAATATGTGGTATATCTTCTTTAGATATGCCTATTCCTGAATCTTTTATTTTTATTGTTGAATATATATTATTTTTACTATACTCAATATATATTTTGCTTCCATGTTTTGAATATTCTATTGCATTTTTTAATATGTTTGTTATTGCTTCTACTTGCCATTTAAAATCACAATTTATTTTATTATCATTTTCTTCATTTACTATAATTTCTATATCCTTTAAATCACACATCATAGATACATTTTTTTTAGCTTCATCTATTATTTCTTTTATATATATTTCTTTTCTTGTAAAATTTATAGTATTTGCATCAAATTTAGATAATTTTAAAATATTTTGTACTAAGAAATTTATATTTGTTATTTCTCTTTTAATGTCTTGTACAAATTCCAGCTTAGTATCATTATCCATTTGTGGTATATCTATTATATTATCAAGCATTATAGTTATTGAAGTTAATGGTGTTTTTAATTGATGCGAAATATCTTGCAATGAATTTTTTAAATTGATTTTATCTTGTAGTAAACTTTGTGCTTGTTCTCTTAACATAATAGTAATTTTATATAGTTCATTCTTTAAAATTGATAATTCATCTTCTGTATTATCATCTATATTTATTGTATAATTTCTTTTGTTTATTTCCTTAATATAATTTGTTATTTCTTTTAGTTTCTTGTCTTTTAATTTATTATATATTAAAAATATTATCATTACTATAAATGCCAAAACATCTATAATTATAATGTTGCATATTATAAACTTATTATAATTATAGTAATTATCTATTATTACATCATCTTTATCAATATCTATTCCATACTCTCTTAAAATTTCATTATTTACATCATAATCAGAATTAAATATTTCCATTATTTGCTCTTTTGATACTTGTGGATACTTACTTTCGATTATAGAAACAATTTTTATCATTGCTTCATTAGAATTTCTTTTGTATATTTGATATTGATAATGATTAAATATTGCAAATACTATACTAAAAATTATTATCATACACACACTTACAGTAATAGTTTTCTTTAATTCTACTTTATTTTTCATCTATTCTATACCCTATTCCTTTAATTGTAGTTATTATATCTGAATCTAATTTTTGTCTTATTCTTTTTATATATACTGTTATAGTATTATCATATACATCATTTCCTGTCCACTCCCAAATTTTATCTATAATCTCACTTCTTGTAACTACTTTGTTTAAATTTGTAAGTAACAAATGCAATATTTTTAATTCTAAACTGGTTAGATTAATAATTTGATTATTTTTATATACAATCATCTTGTCTATATCAAATGAAATATCTTCTAATTTAACAATCGAATTTTTCTTTGATTTCATAAATATCTTATTTATTCTTGCTAGCAATTCTCTTGTAGAAAATGGTTTTGTAATATAATCTTCTGCTCCTAATTCCAAGCCTTTTACAATGTCATCTTCTTCATCCTTTGCAGTTAAAAATATTGTTGGAATATCTAATTCCTTTATATAATCTTTATACAAATCAAATCCATTTCCATCTGGAAGAGCTATATCTAATATAATTAAATCAACTTTTGTTTCGTTAATTAATTTTTTTGTTTCAATTACATTTGTTTTATGTTCTACATTATAGTTATTTTGATTTAACGAATATATTAGTCCTTTTGCAATAATAAGATTATCTTCTACTAATAAAATTTTCATTTTAAGTATTTTCTCCTTCATTTCATAATTATATTACTTTGGTATTAATTTATCAATATAGGACTATTATTGTATTCAATCTAGTTGAATATAATATAAATATATAATTATTTTCTCCGTTCCTTGCTGTCGAAGCCTCCAATTATGACCATGCTGTATGTCGGCTTCTTCAATCGCACTCGCAACTGTAGTTGCTCGTTTGGTCTCTGCTAAGTCACTACGAAATTTTATTATATATTTATATTATATCCAACTAGATTCTACTATAATTAATTTACCATTTAATTTTTGTATTTTAAAACTACCCATTACAAATAATAGGTAGTTTTAAAGTGTATTATATAATTAATAAATTAGATGTTATCTTTTCTTATAGTTTCAATTGTATTTTGTTTGTTTATTTTGTTAATTGAATACTTCATTATAATAAATACTAATATAAACACAAATACTATTGAAATTCCTATTGCATTTAATGGTATATACATATTTGAATCTAATTTTACACTAAATGCTTTATACATAGCCATTGTTCCTAACAATCCCATTATTATTCCATAAATTAAAGCTTTAGTTGAATAAAATATTGTTTCTAAGTTTATCATTCTATTAAATTCCTTTTTAGTCATTCCTACACTCTTTAACATTGCAAATTCTTTTTGTCTTAGTTCCATATTAGAAGTTATTGTATTAAATATATTTGTAACCCCTATCAATGTAATAACTGCTATAAATCCATATAAGAAAATCTTAACAATTAAAGTCATTGCTTTTTGTTCTTTTACATAAGCATCTAAATTTGAGACTATTAAAGAGCTATCTAATTTCTTTATTTCTTTTACTAATTCTTCTGGATTACTAGATTCTATATTTACTTGTGCTAATTCTAATTTAAAATTACTAAAACTGTTTATATTAACAACTATATATCCATCATGATAATATGTTTGTTCAAACCCATAAGGTTTTATTTCACTAATAGCTCCTATAGTAATACTTACAGGTTTTTCTTCGAATTGTCCCTCCATAATATCATTTTTTTCATACTTATATATTCTTTTATCTGTTAATTTATCTTCTTCATTATAATATTTGTAATTATCACATAATATTCCTTTATCTTTTATTTTTTCATAATCTTCCCCAATTTTTTTTACATAACTCCTAAATGTTTCATCATCCAATCCAATAATCATTAAATTTGTTGATTTTCTCTTTTTTTCTAAATTAAGATTGTTTTCATCTTCATCTAACATAATAAATTTTACAAATTCCGTATCCACCTTTGTTAAATCTGTTATTTTAATATATTCTCCCTTATTTTCATATGTCATAAAAACTTCATCAACATAATTTAATTTTTTTATTGAATTAAGATTCTCGTTACTTATTGTTCCTGCTATTTCTACATTATAGTCAAAGTCTTCATAATAATTACTAGACATTTCAAAAGCATTTGTAATAAATGCATTCATTGTAATAAATACAAATATACTTACTGCAATAGAAACAACTGTTGTTCTATATTTCTTCTTACTTCTTTTTAAATTTTTATATGCTAATACTCCACCTATTTTAAATATTTTTTCAATTATTTTAGGTGTTTTTAATTTCTTTGCTTTTATTTTAATTTCATCTGAATTTCTTATTTGTTGAATTGGACTTGTTTTACTTGCTTTTATTGCAGAAGCTATACTAGATATATATATTGTAACAAATCCTAATACAACAGATAATAATATAGGTAATACTGATATATTTAAAACAAATCCATCTATGCCTTTTATAAAATCTCCTAATATTACATTCATAAGTTGTATTAAAACAAATACTGCAAATATTCCAGATAATATTCCTAATGGTATTCCTATTAAACCAAGTACAATTCCTTCAAAAATTACATTTTTTCTTATTTGTTTTTTTGTTGCACCTATACTTGCCAGCATACCATACATTTTTATCTTTTCAGTTATTGAAATTGCAAACGAATTTCTAATACAAAATACACTTGTAAATACTATTATAAATAGTACAACCCCAATTACAGTATATATCATACTTACAGTACTATCAGAAAACGCAAATACTTCCCATCTTAACAATTCTGTATTTATATGAAAATTATCATATTTTAAATCATTAGAAGAACTTCTTGTAACTTCACTATAATCTTTTGCACCTAATAATTCTGAAATTGAAGTTTTGTATTCTTTGGGATTCTTAAGTGACAAGTATACATTTGTGTGTCCTTCATCCATATTTGTTGTAATAACTGTATAACTTGGTGCTGAATATGTTTCAAAAGAATAATTAGGTCTTTCAATTATACCAACTATTTTAAATGTTTTAGTAGTATTTATTTGTAATTCTTCTCTTAGTTCGTTTTTTTCTTCTTCTGGCAAATTTTTGTTTTTTTCATTATCTACTGAAACATATGGATTATAATCATCTAACTCATATCCTTCTCTGATTCTTTTTCCTATTCCTAATGTTATCTCATCACCAATTTTTAAATTTACTTCTCCATTAGTTATAATATGATTACTTATGATTATTTCACTGCTATTAGTTGGAAATCTACCTTCTTTTAGATTAAACTGTAAATTTTTAAATGTGGTATCACTCATTGAGTATACATTTACATATGGTTTATCTTCATTTTTACAATTATCTAATTTAGCATATCCTACTTGTTTTACTTTGAACCCCTCTTTTATATCTCTATTATTATTTAGTTCGTTTACATTTTCTTCAGTAATATCCAAAAGGCTAATATGCCAATAGCCAGTTTCATTTACAGCATTTTCTACAAGTGTTGCTTGAAAACTTGTTGCCATTGTTGCTACTGCACAAATAAGTGCAACTGAAAGAATTATTCCTATAATAGTACTAATAGTTCTTTTCTTATTTAATTTTATATTTTTAATTGATATTTTACTAAGAATATTCATACTTATTAACACTCCTTTCATTTTGTATTTTTAAACAATCTTTCCATCTTCTATTTTTATAATTCTATCTGCAACTTTAGCAATTTCTAAATCATGTGTAATCATTATAATTGTCTGCTTATAATCTTTATTAGATTTTTTTAGCAATTCTACAATCTCTCCACTTGATTTTGAATCTAAATTTCCTGTTGGTTCATCTGCTAAAATAATGGCTGGGCTTGTTATAAGTGCCCTTCCTATAGATGTTCTTTGTTGTTGTCCTCCAGAAAGTTCACTTGGCAAATGTTTTCTTCTTGATTCTAATCCTAAATTTCTTATTAATTCATTTAATTTATTAAAATCAATTTCTCTATTATCTAAACTTAATGGTAATGTTATATTCTCTTCCACATTTAGAATTGGAATTAAATTATAAAATTGATAGATTAATCCTACTTGTCTCCTTCTAAATATTGCTAGTTCATCATCATTATATCTATTAATCTCTTTATTATCTATAAATATCTTACCACTAGTTGGTCTATCCACTCCTCCAATTAAATGTAATAATGTAGACTTTCCACTACCACTTGCTCCAACAATTGCTACAAATTCTCCTTTGTCTACACTAAATGAAACATTATCTAGCGCAATTACTTTTGCACTTCCTACACCATAAGTTTTCATTAAATTCTCTACTCTTAAAATTTCCATATTAACCTCCATTTATATACATTCAAATTTCTATTTTATGATTATATTTTAATATATTTAAAGTGACTATCAAGTGACATTTTAAATATTATTTTTTCTACAACAAAAAACATGTTAAAATAACTAACCTGTTTTTCCAATTTACATATTGAATTCGTTTTTGGCTGTATATTTAATTTTCCCACAATAGTTTTGGTGCATTTACATTAGAATTAGACCAATATTTACTTTCATCTTCACTAAAAGAATTCATTAAATCATATACAGTTGGAATATTTTCTTCATAAGCTTGCCATACTTCTTCTATATTATTTTCACCATTATTTCTTCCAATAAGCCTTCCTGTATAACTATCATTTTCATAATTACCTATTCTATTACTTGCTATTATTGTATTATTTTTTACTTGTGCTGTTCTTAACTGACAAGAATTTTTTACATAACAATTTGGATGATTATTTCCAATTAAACCTCCTATATTATAAATAGATGTTATTGATATTACATCAGCTACATTATAACAATAATTAACAGTAGATTTAATATTACTTATTACATTATCTGGAAGCCTATTTATACCAACTATTCCTCCCACATTACCAGAAGCACCAGAAGATGTATTATTAATACTTCCTAGGTTGTAACAATATTCTAATAATACATTACCGCTACTACGAGGCGTAATTCCTCCTACTCTGCCTTTATTGGTTCCTTTTATTATTCCTTTATTATAGCAATTTGAAACAGTTCCTAATATATAAGCATTATCATCTGTGTCAATACTTCCCATAATTCCTCCTACAAAACTTCCTGCTGTTATATCTCCTTCATTATAGCAATTTTTTAAGTAATATTCTCCATTTTGATTTATCCATATATACCCAACAATTCCTCCTGCTGTATTATAATTGTCACCTGTAGTAATATTTGATTTATTGTAACATCCCTCTATATTAGAATTATCCATTTCTCCTATAATTCCTCCTACGCAGTTACCTGTAGAAGATATTACTGCATTGTTTCCACAATTTTTTATTGTTGATTTTGATGTACAACCTACTACTCCACCTGTTAAATCTCCACCTGTAATTTCAGAATTACTTCCAATTATAGTTTCATTTATTGTAGCATTTTCTATAAATCCAAATAGTCCTTGGTAATCATCATTTGTATTTGTATATAAATAATCTACAGTTTTTTTATTTCCATTAAATGTTCCTTTAAAGGGATGACTTTCTTCTTCACCTTTATAGTATCCTATTGGTTTCCATGACTTCTCTTTACTACATACACTTCTTAGGTCTATATCATTCATTAGAGTTATTGTTTTTTCTTCGTATGTTGCTCCTTTATTTACTCTATCTCTAAATTTTACTAAGTCTTCGGCCGTATATATTTCCATATTTTCTGATAGGTCACTTACTTTTTGGACTTTCGAATTTGTTCTTCCGCTTACTGTTTCTACCTTTATTTTATAGTTTCCATTTTCTTCTACTTGCTTTTCTATTTCATATATGTTCTTTCCGTTTTCTTCCACTTTTTCTGGTATTTTTATTTCTTCTTCTCTTATTTTTATTGATGTAATTTCTTCTGCTGCTGTTATTGTTGCTTTTATTGTTGATATTGTATAGTCTGCTTTATTTATTACACTTGTTTCTATTACTATGCTTGTATCTTGATTTGTTATTTTTTCTACATCTTGTATTGTTAAATTTTCATCTACTATAAATGTATATCCTTTTTCTATATCTTCTATTATGGCTTGTGTATTTCCTTCTTCTATATTTACATTATATTTATTTTTATTTATTAAGTTTTTTACATCTTCTAGATTTGCTTTTTTTCCTTTTTCTTTATATGTTTTGGTTTGTATAGAAGCTATTTCTAGTATTAATTCTTCTTTTGCATTGACTTCTTCATATTTTTCTCCAGCTACTTTAGCATTTTTTAATATTCCATTTTCTCCTAGTGTGAAATGGATTGTTACACCTGCAAGTATCAGTAATAGAATTATTGTTAATATTAAGGCTATTAAAGTTATTCCGTGGTGCGACCTATCGGTCGCAGTGAAGAACGAATGATGAATATTGAATAATGAATAATTTTTGTTTGGGTATTCCTCTGTAGGGTTGGCGATTGAAATCGCCCATACATGTATCGGGTTTGTTTGTTGGAGTATGGACGCCCAAAGGGCGCCCCTACACGTGTTGATTGAATTCTTATTTAAATCAACATGTGTCCCACATTCTCCTAAATTATTGCTCTCTCTCTCTCTCTCTCTCTCTCTCTCTCTCTCT
>CAOJKP010000021.1 GCA_948438085.1 uncultured Clostridium sp.
TATGACCCCCTGCTTGTAAGGCAGATGCTCTCCCAGCTGAGCTATGCGACCATGTTCTTTTTCGACATGACTTAGTATACTAAATTTTGTATTATATGTCAATAGTATTTTTTAATTTTTTTTATTTTTTCATTAAGATTCAAACTATAAAAAACAAAAAGAGGTATGAAGGCATTCAATAATCCTTCTTTAACATTGGTGTAATGAATACAGATATCTTATTCAATTCACTAATGAATGATTTTTCTATATATTTTTTAAGATTTTCTTGTTACCATATCAAGAAAGTCTATATATTAAGGAGACTTCCTTGATATGGTACATAAGCATTCTTATATCTTATTAGTAATATTTTTATTTTAATAATTCAATTGCTTTTTGTAATTGTGTATCTTGTGATTTTTCTATTTCCACTAATCCCTCGATTTCTTCTGGTAAATCAACTTCATAGTCTGGCTGTATTCCAATTTTATTAATTTTAGTTTTATTTGGTGTATAGTATTCATTTGTTGTTATTTTTAGTCCGCTTCCATCTGTTAAAGTTAATAATTCTTGTATTACTCCTTTTCCATATGTCTTTTTTCCTACTATTTTTGCTTTATTATTATCTTTTAATGCTCCTGCTAAAATTTCAGATGCACTTGCAGAATTTTCATTTGTTAATAATACAATAGGAACATTTACTTTTGGATTATTTTTAGATTTTTCTACTTCTTCTTTACTATTTTTATCTAATGTTATTAAAAGTGTATTCCCTTTTTCCACAATTAAATCGGCTATGTCTAAGGCTTCATCTACTAATCCTCCACCATTATCTCTTATATCTATTATTAATGATTTCATATTTTGTGAATTTAACTTCTCTAACTGTGTTTCAAATTCATCACTACATCCATCATCAAATGTATTAAATTTTATATACCCTATTTTATTTTCAAGCATTTCAGATTCAACATGATTTATTTTTACACTTTGTCTTTCTACTTCTAATGTTAATGTTTGTTCATCTCGTATTATTTCTAAAGTTACTTTTGTTCCTTCTTTCCCTTTTATTTTATTAGAAGCTTCTGTTAATTGTTCCCCTTTATATGAAACTCCATCTATTTTTGTTATTATATCTCCCGGTTTTATACCTGCTCTATATGCTGGTGTATCTTTTATAGGTGAAATTATTAAGACTACATTTCTTTCGATATCATTTGTTAAATATACCCCTATTCCAACAAAATTCCCATTTACTTCTGTTGTAAACTCTTGCATTTCATCCTTTGTCATATACTCTGTATATGGGTCATTTAGTCCATCTATATATCCTTTTATTGCTCCATCTACTAAACTTTGTTCATCTATTTCTCCTAAGTATTTTTTATCTACTATCTTTCTTATACTAGCAATTATAGATGCTATTCCTCCATCATTAGAAGAAACATATATATATTTACTATTTCCATTTAAATTTTTATATGTAAATATACTTGTAAGTATAAATGTTATTACAGCTGTTAAAACAACCAACATAATCGTTTTATAAATTCTTTGTTTTCTTTCTTCATTCATATAAAATCATATTCCTTTCTGAGGCATAAGCCTTTATTACATCTTTTACATTATACTACTAAATTTTTATTATAGTATATTTTTAATAAAAAAAATATACTTTTTTATTAAAAGAGGACACCCCTATTTTTGGAGTGTCTTTTTTGTATTTAAGAACTTTTATATATTATTTTACTGTAAATATGGCATTGGGTCTACTGCTGAACCATTGACTCTTACTTCAAAATGAGCATGATTTCCTGTTGAGTTTCCTGTTGAACCTACAGTTAATACTGCTTGTCCTCTTTTTACTTTATCTCCAACAGACACAAGTCTTGTTGTTCCATGTGCGTATAATGTAGTTATTCCTCCTCCATGATCTATTATAACCATATTTCCATAGCTACTACTAAGTCTAGATGTAATAACAGTTCCATCTTCTCCTGCAACAAAATTTGCTCCTTTTGGTGCTCCTAAATCAATTCCAGCATGTAGTTTCCATACATGAAATATAGGATGTATTCTCATTCCATATTTTGATGTAATTGTATAATATCCTGGAGTTGGCCAAGCTAATTTTCCACCTGTATATTTAGGCGGAGTATTACTTGATGCTTGTGCTGCAATAATTTGTTTTTTTATGTTTGCAAGTTCTGCTTCTTCTTCATCAATTTGATTTTGTATTTTCTTTTCTTCATCAGATAATTTTGCTAACTTACTATTTTTTTGTGCTTTTGCATTTTTTAGCTTTACATTTTCTTTTTCAGCATTAGCTTTTGCAATTTTTAATTCACTTTTTTTATTATCTAAATCTTCTTTATTTTTTTCTATTTTTCCTTTTTCTTCTTCGATTGAATCAATTAAGTCATTATCATATTGTGCTATTTTATTAAACATATGTAAATTAGATAGAAATTCAAGTGGACTTTGTGGATTTAATAATATTTCCCAATAAGATAATGTTCCTGTTTTATATTGTGCAACAATTCTTTGTTCTAATGCTTTTTGTTGAGCATCTTGCTTTTCTTGTGCATCCTTAAGCTCTTTTTCTACTACTTTTATTTGTTTTTCTAACTCTTTTACTTGTGTATTTAATTTATTTAATTGATCTTGGCTTTCTGTAATTTGAGTACTTAATTCTTCTATTTCAGATAATGTTTCATTTTTTTCTTCTTTTACTTGGTTTAATTTTTCCTCTGAATCCTTTATATTTTGCTGTGTTTGATTTTGTTTATCTTTTAAATCTGATACACTTGAAGCAAATGTCCATCCTGCACAACTTGTTATTACTACTATTAAAGTTATTATTGATAATATTTTTTTACTCATATAATCATTGCTCCTATTTTATACTTCTAAATATTTTCTCATTGATATACTACTTCCTATAGTTCCTATTCCTATTCCTAATATTAAGTACACAACTATTATTAAGTTAAACATATTTGAAAATGTAACAAAACTAATTTCTAATTTTTTTACAACTGCTGATTCTAACATATTTGGAATAATTGCATTATAAATCATTCCAACTATAACAACTGCTATTAATGCTGCTATTATTCCTATAATTATTCCTTCTACTATAAATGGAGACCTAATAAAGCTGTTAGTTGCTCCTACATATTTCATTATTGATATTTCTTTTCTTCTTGCATGCACTGTTAATTTTATTGTATTTGAAATTATAACAATTGATATAACTACCAATATTATTAATAATGCTAATGTAAATAATCTTACTCCTTTACCTATTCCCATTATTGTTGATATTAATTCATTGCTACTTCTTATTTCATCTAAATTTTCTCCTACAATATCCTTTATTCGGCTTTGAACTTGTTCATTTAATTCCAAATTAGATAATGTAATTCTATATGAATCTGGCATAAATTCAGTTTTCATTCCATCAAATGCTTTCGAGCCCTTACCCAATCTTTCCTGCATTTCACTAAATCCATCTTCTTTAGAAATAAACTCAACTTTGTTTATTCCTTCAACTCTTTTTAATTCCTCACCAATATTTCTCATTGTTTCGTCATCTGTGCCAACTTTAAAATATACTTGTAATCCTTGTGCTTCTTCTACTGTGTTCATTACATTATTAATGTTTTCTCCAATAATGAAAAATATACCAAATACTAACATACATAAACACATAATTGTTAATGCTGATATTGTAGATTTCTTATTTTTAAAGACATTTCTGAATCCTTCACTAATTAAATAACTAACAACATTATATTTCACTGTCATACCCACCTTTTTTATCATCTCTTACTATATTGCCTTTTTCTATTTGTATAACTCTTTTTTTCATCTTATCAACGATATCTTTAGCGTGTGTTGCAACGATTACTGTTGTTCCTCTCATATTAATTTCATTTAGTAACATCATTATATCCCAAGCAGTATCTGGATCCAAATTTCCTGTAGGTTCATCTGCTATCAACATAGATGGATTATTTACTAAGGCCCTTGCAAGTGCAACTCTTTGTTGTTCTCCTCCTGATAATTCATTTGGATACATTTTTGCCTTTCCACTCAATCCTACAAGTGATAATACCATTGGTACTTGCCTTCTAATGTGTTTTGGCGTTGCTTTTACAATATACATAGCAAATGCAACATTATCATAAACTGTTTTATCTGGTAACAATCTAAAATCTTGAAATACTATTCCCATGCTTCTTCTTAAATATGGAACTCTTGTCTTTTTTAAAAATGTAGTGTCTTTTCCATTTATTATTATATTTCCCGATGTTGGTTCTTCTTCTTTTAATATCATTTTTATTAATGTTGATTTACCTGAACCTGAGGATCCAACAAGGAATGCAAATTCTCCTTTGTCTATTACAAAATTAGCATTATGTACTGCTTCTGTTCCAGTACTGTATACTTTATTTACATTTCTAAATTCTATCATTATTTTCTCCTTAATAAAACTCGCTTTATACTATGTATCCTTTTTTATCATAACAATAATTATTGTTTATTGCAATAGGTAAAAATAAAAAAACGACATATTTTTGTCGTTTTTTCTTGAAAATATTGACATATATTGTTTTTTAAAATTTTTGTGAATTTTTTATTACAAAACTGTTTCAATTATATTTTCTTTAGTTAGCCCAAAATACTTCAAAAGTTCCTGTGCTTTTCCAGATTTTCCAAAACAATCTTTCATTCCTAATCTTATTACCTGTTTTGGATAATTTTCTGAAAGTACTTCACAAACAGCACTTCCCAATCCACCAATAATACTATGGTCTTCTATTGTTATTATTTTTTTAGTTTCTTTTGCACATTTTATTATTAATTCTTTATCTATTGGTTTTATTGTATGCATATCAATAACTCTTACATATATATTTCTTTTTTCTAATTCTTCTTTTGCAAGCATTGCTTGTTCTACCACCACTCCTGTTGCTATAATAGTAGCATCTGTTCCATTTCCTAATTGTATTCCTTTTCCTATTTCAAACTTTTGAGATTCCTCATATATTTTGGCTGTATCTAGCCTACTTAATCTTAAATATACTGGTCCATTTATTTTAGATATTTCATTAACAGCCCATCTTGTTTGTTTATCATCTGATGTACTTATTACAGTCATATTAGGCAGTGTTCTCATTAAGCTTATATCTTCAAGCATTTGATGTGTTGCTCCATCTTCTCCTACAGTTATACCTGCATGTGTTGCACAAATTTTTACATTTAGTTTTGGATAACAAATACTACTTCTAATTTGATCATATGCCCTTCCTGCTGCAAATACAGCAAATGTACTTGCATATGGTATTTTCCCACATGTTGACATTCCAGCTGCAGTTGATATCATGTCTTGCTCAGCTATTCCCATATCAAAAAATCTATCTGGAAATTCTTTTGCAAATATATTAGTTTTTGTCGCACTTGCTAAATCTGCATCAAATACTACTATTTTATCATTTTTCTCTCCTAATTTTGCTAGTTCTTCTCCATAACTTTGTCTAGTTGCTTTTCTTGCATTTACATCCATTATATTCCCTCCTTTAGTTCTGCAATTGCCTGTTTATATTGTTCTTCATTTGGTGCCTTTCCATGCCATCCTACTTGATTTTCCATAAAAGATACTCCTTTTCCTTTTATAGTTTTACATATGATTGCTGTTGGTCTTCCTTTCTCAAGTTTTGCATTATTAAAAGCATTTATTAATTCTTCTATGTTATGTCCATCAACATTTATTGTATTAAATCCAAAACTTTCTAATTTCTTGTCTATCGGCTTTGAATTCATTACTTCTTCTATTGTTCCATCTATTTGAAGATTATTATTGTCTACAATTAAGCATAAATTATCTAACTTATAATGTACTGCACTCATTGCCGCTTCCCAAATTTGTCCTTCTTCTATTTCTCCATCTCCTACTAAGCAATATACTCTAAATCCTTGTTTATTAAGTTTTGAAGATAATGCCATTCCATTAGCACAAGATAAACCTTGACCTAATGAACCGGTGGACATATCTACACCAGGTATATTTTTCATATCTGGATGTCCTTGCAAAATACTATTAATTCCTCTAAATCCAACTAACTCTTTTTCATCAAAATATCCCCTTTTAGCAAGTGTTGCATATAGTGCAGGAGATGCATGCCCTTTTGATAAAACAAATCTATCTCTTTGTTCATCATTAGGCTCTTTAGAGTCAATATTCATTTGATTAAAATATAATACTGTTAAAATATCTGCACATGATAGTGCTCCTCCAGGGTGTCCAGATTTTCCATTGTATACTTGTTCTATTATTCCTGTCCTGATTTCATTTGCAATTTTTTCTAGTTCTTTGATATCTGTAATTTTCAAAAATATCACTCTCCTTTTGGTTTAATATATCATAAACAAAAAGAAAAAGGAATATGTTTTTCCTTTTTCTTCTATACTTATCTTATTCCAAAAATCCTATCTCCTGCATCTCCTAGTCCTGGAACAATATATCCTATATCATTTAAATGATTATCAATTTTTGCACAATATATTTGTACATCAGGATATGTTTCTTCCACTTTTTTTAATCCCTCAGGCGCTGCTATTAAACATAAGAATTTTATTTTTTTTACGCCATCTTCTTTTATCATTTTTATTGCATCTATCGCAGAACCTCCTGTAGCAAGCATTGGATCTAATAATATTACTTCTCTATCTTTTATGTCTTTAGGTACTTTATAATAATATCTAACAGGCTCTAATGTTTCTTCATTTCTATATAACCCTATTACTCCAATTTTAGCATTTGGAACAATTTTTGTTATTCCATTTGACATTCCTAATCCAGCTCTTAATATAGGAACAAATGCATATCTATCTTCATTTATCATTTTTACATTTGTTGAAGCCATTGGTGTTTCTATTTGTACATCATCCAGTTTTGCATCCTTCATTGCTTCATAACATAAAAACATGGCTATTTCTTCTGCTAATTCTCTAAACTCTTTTGTACCTGTTCTTTTATTTCTTAATATTGCAACTTTATGTTCTATTAATGGATGATTTAATTCTATTGTTTTCATAACTTTACCTTCCTTATTTTAATTATTTTTTTCTTCTTTATTATCCTCTTTTTCATCTGGTATAATAAAGTTTAACACAATTCCTGCAATAGCTGCAAGACTCATTCCAGAAATTGATACTGCTATTCCATTTCCTGTAGAAATTGAGAATGCAGCTCCACCAAGTCCAAGAACTAACATTGCAGAAGCAACTATTATATTTTTATTTTTCCTAAAATCTACTTTATTTTCAATTAAAACTTTTAATCCATTAACTGCTATAAATCCATATAGTAAAAGAGAAACTCCTCCAAGTACTGGATTTGGTATTGTTTGAACAAGTGCTGTAAATTTTCCAAAGAATCCTAAACATATTGCTATAATTGCTGCTAGTCCTATTACCCAAACCGAAGCTATTTTTGTCATTCCGACTACAGATGTATTTTCTCCATAAGTTGTATTTGCAGGTCCTCCTAAAAGTCCTGCTGCAATTGTTGCAATTCCATCACCCATAAGTGTATTTTCAAGTCCAGGATTTTGTAATAAATCTTTTCCTATAATTGTAGAAAGAGCTTTGTGGTCTCCTATATGTTCAGCCATTGTAACTAAAGCAATTGGTGCCATTGTTAATGCAATTCCTAAATTTGGTGTATAACTTACAAATGGTACATAGAAATTTGGAAGTTGGAACCATGCAGCATCTGCTATTGCTGTAAAATCTACTAATCCCAAAATGCAAGCAGAAATGTATCCCGCAATAATTCCTATTAGAAATGGAATAATTTTTATAAATCCTTTTGCCCTTGTCATAATTAATGATGTAACTAAAAATGTTATAAGTGCAACTACTGGTCCTTTCCATTCTATGCCAGATACTATTTCTCCACCTACTGAAACTGTACTATCAAATATATTTCCAACTGCAGATGTTGCTAACCCTAAACCTATTATCATTATCATTGGTCCAATTACAATTGGTGGTAAAATTTTATCAATCCATTTTTTACCAGCAAATCTTACTATTAATGAAATAATAACATATACTATACCTACTACCATTACTCCTGTCATTGCTCCAGCAACTCCACCAGTAACTCCTCCGCCATTACCAGCTCCTGCAATATATGCTGCTATAATTGGCGAAATAAATGCAAATGAACTTCCTAAGAAAACTGGTGATTTTCCTTTTGTACATGCTATATAAATAAGTGTTCCTATACCTGCTGTTACTAATGCAACTGCAATTGAAAGAGCTTGACCTTCAACTCCTGCAGCAGCAATTCCACTGTTTACTAAAATTGGTACCAAAATTGTAGCTCCAAACATTGCAAATACATGTTGAAAAGCTAATATTATCCATTTTGGTATACTTGGTTTTTCGTTCACATCTAAAACTAGTTTTGTTTCGTTCATTTCTTTTTCCCCCTATTTTATAATTTTTTATTATAGGTATAGTCAATTTTTCCTAAAAAAAAATCACTAATAAAACTAGTGATTAATAATTATTCTTAATATATATAGGAAATGCAAAAACAAGCAAATCAAATTTGCTAACTGTAAGAATATTTGAAATTACTTTTTTTACATTTTTCATCATTTTCTACACCCTAAAAATATTACTATAATAATAGATAATATGTCAATACTTTTTATAATTTTTTTATTATTTTATTATTTTTGCTAGACTTTTATTATTTTTTTTTGTATTATATTATAAGTATATAAATGTACGGAGGTTTTACATATGAAATCAAATTTAATTGTTAATTTTATTATTTTTTTAGTACTCTTTTTGTTATTATTAAATGTTGGTGTTAATGCAACAAATGTAAATATGAATTTATCTAGTAACAATAATACTAATTCTTCATTTAATTCAGATAACACAAATACTAATAATCCATATCGTTCAACTGATACTTCTGTTAGCTCATTAAGCCAATTACCTGAAGCTAATTTAGGATTAACAAATATTTTATATATTATTTTAATTGTATTAGGTATTTTATTATTCTTATTAGGAATTGCTATACTGATTAGACTAAAAAACTAATTTTTCAAACTATATTGTTAAAATTTGACAATATAGTTTATTTTTTTATGCATATAAAATTTAAAAAAATTTAATAATATTATAAACCAATTTTTTTTATTATGAAAAAATTTTTTTATAATTTATTATTAATAAAGCTTAAATTTAGGAGGTTTTTATGTCTAAAAAAATTATTGCAACATTTATTGCTATCTTATTTCTTTTGACTACTAGCTTTGTTTTTGCTGCAGGTACAGAAATTAATTCTTCTATGAATAAAGCTGGTGATAATATTAAAAACGTAGTTAATGGAGCAGGTAATATTGTAAAAGATGGAGCTGGTGCCATTGGTAATGGTATTAACAATTCAGCTAATAATGTTAAAAATACTGTAGAAAATGGAGCAAATAGAGCCCAAAATATGGGGCAAGATGCAAAAAATCATTCTGAAAATATGGCATCTTCTTTAACACAAGATAATTATAATGCTGATAGAACAAGTATAGAAGCTAGAACCACTTCTGCATCTTCTAATAATTCATTCTTAGGAATGAATAGTACTACATGGACTTGGTTTATATTAGGAATTGTTGCTCTTGCTATAATTGCTCTTGTTTGGTATTATGCTATGCAAAATAAGCATTCAGAATATGATAACAATAATCATTAATTTGTGAGAGAAATTATATATTTCTCTCTTTCTTTTTATATTAAATATGATATAATAAATAAAATGTAATATAAAATGGAGGTTTTACATGTCTAGTTTAGTTTCAAAAAATCCAACAGCAAAACATAACTATACTATTTCTAATACTATAGAATGTGGAATAGTTCTTACAGGAACAGAAATAAAATCTATTCGTGCTGGTAAAGTTAATTTAAAAGATAGTTATGCAATTATAAAAAATGGTGAAATTTTTGTTATTGGAATGCATATTAGCCCATATGAAAATGGTAATATTTTTAATAAAGATCCTCTTAGATCTAGGAAATTATTATTAAATACAAATGAAATAAATAAGTTAATTGGACTTACTAAACAAAAAGGATTTAGTCTTGTTCCACTTAGTATATATTTTAAAGGTAATTTTATAAAACTAGAATTAGGTATTGCAAAAGGAAAGAAATTGTATGATAAACGTGAGGATATTGCCAAAAAAGATGCACAAAGAAGAATATTACAACATATGAAAAAATAACTTTACATATATGTGCATCTTTACAGTCACAGTAAATAGTGAAGAATAAAAAGTTAATAGCGAATAATTTTAGAACCATATAAAAACTATTCACTATTAACTATTCATTATTAATTTTTCACTATTTTTAGAAGCGTCCTCCGCCTCCACCTCCGGCCACCTCCGACCGCCAAATCCAGAAGATCCTCCTCCAAATCCTCCTCCTGATGAATATGAAGAAGATGAAGACATACTAGAATAAGCTGTATTTATAGATTGCCTTATTCCTGCATTAATTGTTGTTGATAATAATAAATTATTCATATATGTTGTATCACTAAAATTTGTTATATTCATTTTCATTCTTTTTTCAACTTTATCTGCTTCACCAAGTATTGTAGCTGTTACAAGATATTTTTCCCATAATATAATTTCTGGTAAATCCTTTTCGTCCATAGTACTAAAATCTTTCAAAAATCTCTTATGTGCTAACCATTTTGCATATTCTTCTTGACCTATCTCAGTTCTAGCTCTATACTTTGATACAATTATAAAATATATAATACATATTACATGAATTGCAAAAACATAAATAATCTGCCACATAATTGCATTCTTTATTTGTTCGGATTCTTTAAATACTCCTATCATGCAAAACATTGTAATAATATAAACCAATACTATTATTACTTTTGGAATAGTATTCATATTATTTTCTTTAAAATATTTCTTTTGCCTTGCCTCTTTTTTTGCATCAGCTTTAAACTCATTTATTTTTTTCGTTAATTTTTTCGCTCCAGATTCTGTTTTTCCTACATTTTTTATTTGTTTTAGAGTACATTCATTATTACTTCCTGCAATCTCAAACATTATTTTTAATATAAATTTTTCCGCCTCTGTTGGAATATATGTTTTATCTTGTAAAATAAATTTTACATTTTTCTTATCTTTAGGCATTTCTTCCATTTTTACAATTTTTCTCGCAATTAAATCTAAAATAGTTGCAGAAATACTATTGTCTGTTATATTCTTTTTCATCAAATATTCTATAATATATGGTCTATCTTCTGAAGGGAAATCTCTATAATATTCCCCATCAAATTTATTTTTTTCTTTTTTTAATTGAGATATTATATATATAATCATAATAGTTAGTGCTATATATATCATTATAACTATAATAAGAGTAGTTTTTCTAATATTAGCATTTTTGATTTCTAATAATTGTTTAATAACTTGTACTTCTTTGTTATATGCTACTTTTGCTTCGTTATCAAATCCTTCATTAATATCTCTTTCTAATATTCTTATATTTTCTTTGTTTAGCATATAACTATATTTTTTTATACTACTAATATCATTGTCTATTCCTTTTTTCCATTGTTCATTTACTTTATCTTTTTGATTTTCTATTCTTTGTAAAAGAGCTTGTTTTTGTGATATATCTTGAACTTTATTAGTAGCTTGCAAAGCATAATTGTACTTATACATTGATGGATAATTTTCTAAAGATATTACACTATCATTTGCATGGTTTACTTGATCTAGTATTTTTTGTTCTCTTTCATAATTTGCACTATCCGCCATTTTTTGTTCATATTCTAATATATAATTTTTTCCATCTACTCCCGATTTTTTTGTCGCATTTGGAACTACATTTTTATTAAACATTATCCTTATCGTTTCAGCTTCTTTTGCACTTACATCTGAATCTTTAAAATAAACTGTTTTATTATCTATTATTTGATTTGTTCCACTTAATGGTCCATGTGTCCATACTCTTAGATTATTATCACTTTTTGGTAAATATACCATAACTTGAAAATCTGTTATATTTTCTCTATAATTTTCTCCTATAACATTCCAATACAATTCTGCAATATCGTTATGTACAACAACAGCATCCGTTATAGTATATTCCATACAAAATACTTTTTGTTCTTTTGACGGGCAATATATTCTAAAATCTGCTCCATAACTATGATTTTCAATTGTATATACTCCATACTTCCCTTTAGATGCACTTTTTACCTCTTTATATTCTTTTTCAACTTTATTTATATCTTTTATTGAATTAAAGTTTTTTTGCGATATATCATAAATTTTTATATCTTTTATTGAAGATCCATTATATATATCTGTATTTCCTGAAAAATTGCTATAAATACCTGTAAATTTAGTAGCAGAATTATTCTTAAAATATATTTCCCTTTCTCTTCCATTATATGTTCCACTTAATAGAGCCGCTTCTTTTATTGTAATTGAACCATCTGTATTTATTGTAATTTGTTGATATAACTTCTTTGTTGTATCATATCCGAAAACTTGCGTACTAACACATAATAAACCTACAAAAATTATTAATGTTAGCATTAAATAAATTCTTTTTTTCATAACTATCCCCTATTTATAAATAGCGTAATCAATATTTGACTACGCTATCGTTAATTATTGTTTAAATTATGCTTTATTACTTGAACCAAATACATTTTTTATTTTATGTTGAACTGTATTTTTTATTTCTTCTCTTGCTGGTGTTAAGTATTTTCTTGGGTCAAAAGCTTGTGGTTCTTCTGCAAATGTTTTTCTAATTTGTGCTGTCATTGCAAGTCTTAAATCTGTATCAACATTAATTTTTGACACTCCACTTTTGCTTGCTTCATTTAACATTTCGTCTGGAACTCCTTTAGCGCCAGGAATATCTGCTCCATATTTATTGCACATTTGTACTAATTCTGGTATTACAGTAGATGCACCGTGTAATACAATTGGAGTATTTGGTATTAATTCTTTTATTTTCTTTAAAATATCAAATCTTAGCTTTGCTTCTCCTTTAAATTTATATGCTCCATGACTTGTTCCTATTGCTATAGCTAATGAATCGCATCCTGTTCTTTCCACAAATTCTTTTGCTTGAGCTGGATCTGTATACATCGCATCTTCTGCTGAAACATTAACATCATCTTCAATTCCTGCTAATTTTCCAAGTTCAGCTTCAACTACTACTCCATGTTCATGAGCATAGTCTACTACTTTTTTTGTTAATGCAACATTCTCCTCAAAATCATATTTTGAACCATCTATCATTACAGAAGTAAATCCTGCATCTATACACATTTTACATGTTTCAAAATCTGGTCCATGGTCTAAATGTATCGCTATTGGAATATTAGGTGCTTCTTCAACTGCTGCTTGAACCATTTTCATTAAATAATTGATTCTTGCATATTTGATTGCTCCTGATGAAGCTTGTAATATTACTGGTGAGTTTTCTTCTTTTGCTGCATCTACTATTCCTTGTATAATTTCCATATTGTTTACATTAAATGCTCCTATTGCAAAATTTTCTTCCATTGATTTTTTAAACATTTCCTTTGTTGTTACTAGTGGCATAATAATTCCTCCTTATTGTTTTTCTTTATTTTATTGCGAATTTACTTATATGTCAAGCATAATATAAATTTTAATTTATTTCATAATATTATAAAAATTTTTAAATACATACCCCTGTTCACGTAAGTAGTTAATGACATCTATTAATGATTCATATGTTAATATTTTATCTCCTGCATCATGCATTAATATTACAGCTGTATTTTTACTTCCTACACTCTCTATAACATTTTGTATTAGTGCTTCCTTTGTTTTTGCTCCTGCAGCATCTTGACTTAATGCATTCCAGTCTATACTTGATACACCATTTTCTATAAGAAAATTTTTTGCATCTGCTTTTAAATTTTTATACTTTCCTCCTGTTGAGCCTCCTGGAAACCTAAATAAATGTCCATCATATCCATTTTGTAAAATATTTCCTACAATATCTCTAGTTTTTATATATTCTTCAAAAACAGATTCTTTGCTTTCATAAATTCTAGAATATACATGTGAATAACCATGATTTGCTATATAATGTCCTTCGTTATATTCTCTTTTTATTAGCTCTGGATTTAATTCTGCTCTTGAGCCCAATACAAAAAAAGTTGCTTTTATATTTTCTTGTTTTAATAAATCTAAAATTAGAGGTGTAACTGTTTTAGATGGTCCATCATCAAAAGTTAAATAAACTGTTTTTTCTTCATTATTTGAATATATTTTCTTCATCTTTTCATTGGTTGTTTCATTATATATTGGAATCATGTTGACAGATATTTGATGCATTTTTTTATTTTGAGGATTTGCCGTTTTGTTTATGTTTTCTATGTTTTCTATATTTTCTATAATATTATTTTCTTCTTTTATTTTTGCTATATTATTATTTTTTTTGTTATAATGAATTATTACAGCACCTACAATAATCAAAACAATTATAATTACTATAATTGACGCAATAAAAACTTTTGTTTTATTTACTTTTGGTGTTGCTTCAATAAGATCATACATCATATTTTGTCACCCTTTTGTTTATTTTATCGAATTATAGTATTATTATACACTAACAAAATTTTTTTTACACTATTTTTTTAAAAAAAGCAGAAAATATTGAAAATTTTCTGCTTTTGTTCTTTTATTCTTCTTTTGTTGTATTAATTTTAAATAATTTAAAAATTTCTACAATTACAATTGGTGAAAATACAAGTATTATTACTTCTAATATATTCTCTACTGGTAATTCCCATATACTAAATATTGTTCTTAAAAATGGTATTAATAATATGGTAATCATTAATAATGCTGATACTGCAATTGCACCTAATAACACCTTATTTTTAAATGGATTAGATTTAAATATTGAATTTTTGTTATCTCTTACATTAAATATGTGTACCAATTGTGATAAAGCAAGTACTGAAAATGCCATTGTTTGACCTATTTCAATTTTTACATGTTCTATATGTTCTGGTGTTCCTTCTATTCCTGTTGTAGAAAGTCCTATTATAAATGCTATTAATGTTAATGTTCCTATCATTATTCCTTGATATATTACTCTAAATGTCATTCCCTTTGTAAATATTCCTTTTTTAGAATTTATAGGCTTTTTATCCATAATTCCTTTATTTGCTTGATCAAATGCTAATGCTAATGCAGGCAAAGCATCTGTTACAAGATTTATCCATAATATGTGTATTGGAAGTAATGGTTCTAATTCACTTATATTAGTAATATTAAACCATTTTGCAAGTAATGGAGTTATTAGTATAGCTACAAATAATACTATTATTTCTCCAACATTACTTGATAATAAATATTGTATTGCTTTTAATATATTATCATATATACGTCTTCCTTCTTCTACTGCTGAAACTACTGTTGCAAAATTATCATCTGTTAAAATTACATCTGCAGCTTCCTTTGCAACATCTGTTCCAACCATTCCCATTGCACATCCAATATCTGCAGTCTTTAATGCTGGTGCATCATTTACTCCATCTCCTGTCATTGCCACAATTTCGCCATTTGCTTGCCATGCCTTTACAATTCTAACTTTATGTTCTGGAGAAACTCTTGCATATACTGAATATTTTCTTATATTATTAGTTAACTCCTCTTGAGACATATTTTCCAATTCTTTTCCAGTTATAGCCTCTTCTTCGTTCTCTAATATTCCTAATGCTTTAGCTATTGCTATTGCTGTAATTTTGTGGTCTCCTGTAATCATAACAGTTTTTATTCCTGCTTTTTTACACTTTTCCACTGCAACCTTAGCTTCTTGTCTTGGTGGATCTATCATTCCAACCATTCCTATAAATGTTAAATTATTTTCTAAAGTTTTCATTTCTTCTTTTTGTGGCATATAATCTAATTCCTTATATGCCATTGCAAGTACTCTTAATGCATTCTGAGCCATTTGCACATTGTTAGACTCAATATCTTTTCTAATATTTTCTAAATCACTTTTTACTTCTCCTCTAATTATATACGAATTTGAGCAGTTTAATAATTCATCTAATCCACCTTTTGTGTATACTATATATTTATCTCCTACTTTATGGACTGTTGTCATTAGTTTTCTATCTGAATCAAATGGTATTTCTTCTACTCTTGGCATTTGACCATATATTGCTGGTTCAAATCCTAAATTAAATCCCATATCTATTAATGCTGTTTCTGTTGGGTCTCCAGTTAGTTCATTATTGTTTCCTATTTTAGTATCGTTACATAGCATACTTGCATGTATAAGCATTCGTGCTTCTTCATTTATTTCATTTATATCTTCTATATTTAATAATGTATTATTATAATATATTTTCTTTACTGTCATTTTATTTTGTGTTAATGTACCAGTTTTATCAGAACATATAACAGATGCACTTCCTAATGTTTCTACTGCGGGCAATTTTTTTACAATTGCATTTTTCTTTACCATTTTTTGTACACCTATTGCAAGAACAATTGTTGATACTGCTACTAATCCTTCTGGAATTGCAGCAACAGCTAGGCTTACAGCTGTCATAAACATATTAATTGGTTCTTTTCCATATAATAAACCTATTACAAATATAACTGCACAAATTGCAAGTGCCGCAATTCCAAGTGTTTTTCCAAGCTTATTTAGTTTTTCTTGTAGAGGAGTTTGTGTTTCTTCTGTTTGGTCAAGCATATTTGCAATTTTTCCAACTTCTGTATTCATTGCTGTTGCAACTACAATTCCTTTTCCTCTACCATATGTTATTAAACTTGATGAAAATAACATATTAGTTCTATCTCCAATACCAGTTTCTTCATTTTCTATTTTATCAATTTGTTTTTCTACTGGAACAGATTCACCTGTTAATGCTGACTCTTGAGATTTTAAGTTTACAGCTTCTATTATTCTTAAATCTGCTGGTACAAAATCCCCTGTATCTAAAACTACAATATCTCCTGGAACTAGCATTTTTGAAGGTATTACTTCCATTTTACCATTTCTAATTACTTTAGAGGCGTGGTCACTTAGCTTTTGTAATGCTTCTAAAGATTTTTCTGCTTTACTTTCTTGTGCTACTCCAATTACAGCGTTTAAAATTACAACTATTAAAATTATTATTGTATCTGTTATTCCTTCTCCTTGTGCTACTCCAACTAGGCCTGATACAATAGCTGCAATTATCAAAATTATTATTGTAAAGTCCTTGAATTGTTCTATAAACTTTTGAAATAGTGACTTCTTGTTTTTAGTTTGAAGTTCATTGTATCCATATTTCTTTGTTTTTTCTAATACCTGCTCACTAGTTAATCCATTATCTACATTAGTTTCTAATTTTTTTATGGTATCATCTACTTCTACATTAAACCATTTTTCTTCCATTTAACATACTCTCCTTTAATTTTATATTTATATTATATACTAAAAGCGAGACTTTTAAATAAATTCATATATTTTTATGAACTTATTTAAAAGTCTCGCTTACTTAATAATAAGTTTACTAACCAGATTTTATAAAAAATCGCGATTGTTGATTAGTAATTAATAGCTACTCCCTCTTATTTATAATATATTAGAATTATTTTATTATATTATAATTTTTATTTAATTTTATAAAATTTTGCATAATTATAAAAATATTTTAAAACTTATAGTTTTAACAGACCTTTTTTATATTCTAAATAAATATTCAGATAATGCATTATAGCATTCATCTCTTTGGACTAATAACCCTTGTTCTCTCATTTCATTTAATTCTGAAATTGTAACAAATTTAATTGCTTGTACTTCACTTAACTGAAATCTTATATTATCTTTATTAAGTCCACCTTGTCTTAAAATAAAGAAATCATAAAATTGTCTATCAAAATGATTTTCATTAACTGCTTCTTGTTTTCTATATGAGAACATAAATCTAAAATCTTTTACATCAACACTATAACCCAAACTTACACTAACTTCTTCACTAATTTCTCTTGTAGCAGCCGTTAAAGAATCCTGCCCTGCTGACAAATGTCCTGTAACTGATATATCCCACATACCAGGATTTTTATCTTTATCATCACTTCTTTGTTGTAATAAAATCTCATTTTTCTCATTGATAATAGCTACAACAATAATTCTATGCCACAATCCTTTTTTGTGAACTTCATCTCTTGGCAATATTTCTCCAGTTTTAATTCCGTCTTCAGTAAGAACATCAATTAACTCTTGCTTCATATTACCTCCTTGATATATATTTTAACTTGATAGTTCAAGTAGAATTTAAATGGCAGGGGTACTAAGACTCGAACTCAGACTTGTGGTTTTGGAGACCATCGTGCTAACCATTGACACTATACCCCTATGTATACTGTAAATAATATATTAGCATATATTTTTTATATGTGCAATAGTTTTAATTTATTTTTAGAAAATTTGTATCATTTATTTATTAACTTTTAAAGCACCCTTCCATAATACTTTTTCATAACCATATCTTCCATGAGTCTCTTCATGAATATATATTTTTTCCCAATCTGAAAAGAATTTTTCAATATCATTTTCATCAAAGAACCTCTTATATCTACCATCTTCTGTTTCATATACATGTGTTTCAATTTCTTTTCCTTGTCCTGCACCAGAATTAACATCTTTTGTAGAATTAATTCTAAATAACAATAAACCATTTGGTTTTATTAGATTTTCTTATGCCAAAATCCTATGGCATCTTCTGTTTCGAATCCTGCACTATTATATACTTTTCTTCTCCAATCATAAGAGTTAATATAAGCATTTTCAATGCCAATTTCTTTTAATCTGATTATAACTCCATAAAGCATTTGTCTGCTCAATCCTTGTTTTCTATACTTTTCTCTTGTGCATACAGGCTCAATAAACGCTGTACTTGTTTCTTTATTTACATAGCAGAAACAATATGTGCATATATCGCCATCATCAGTAATTATTAAACTTTCAAAACTCTCTTTAAAATATCTTGATTGTTTTCTTTCTTGATATGCTAAAGCACCTTCTCTAAATGTTCCTATTAATATCCCATCATCATCTGCTGGATGAAATCCATAATGACATGCTTTTGCTTTCATATTATCATCTAATTCTTCGCCATAAACTTGCTGAAATCCTTTTGGCAAGGTAATTTGATAATTCTTTTCTAATGGATGTTGAACATTATCATAATCTTCTGCTTCATCTTTTTTATAGCCTCTTTTTAATAATTCTTCTGCCTGATATTTTAGACTATCATGCGTAACAACTAAAAAATCGACTTTTCCATCTTCATCTTTTTCAAATAAAGGTAATAATTCTTTTTCTGCTAAATCTAACATTTGACTAAAGATATATTCATATCCATTTTTTATACAACTATTAAATGAATCTCCATCTGGTACAATTAATCCAACAATTTCATTATTTTCTTCAAATATATATGTATAATCTGCGGATTTTTTCAAGCCTCTTTCATCGTGATGTAAAGTATCTACACGAAATATTAAATCATCAAATCTTTCTGGCAACCAACACTTCATATTTCTATTTTCTTTATAACAATTTGTTAGAAATTGTATTACTCTTTCATAATCATTATTTTTATTAAATTTCTTTATATTCATATCATTACTTCCTTAATTTTTCTTCTTTATGCGCTCTTAAATAAATCTGTTTTCTACCCTTTTCTATAAAATCAGGCTTATTATTTTTAATACCATACACAATAGTTTCAATAGGGTAATATTGTTCTACAATATCTTGATATTCTTTTGATTTTTCAATATCAATATTTCCGTATAACCTTAGTATGTCTTCTCCAAAAGGTACTCCAATTTCTTCTTCGCTATCTTCTAATAAATATATAAAATCACAATATTCATCTATAATTCCAGAATCTCCAAAATCAATTACTCCACATAATTTGTTATTATCATCTAACAATAAATGATTACAACTAAAATCATTATGGCATAAGCATTTTTTACCATCAAATACAGTTGCACTATATAATCTTTGCATAAATTCTTCTACATATTGTTTTTCAATATTAGTAAGACTATCATACATTGTTTCTTTTAGTAATTGATACTCTTCCAAAACATTTTGTTTATTGTCTATTGTATATGAACTTATTTTACTATAATCTAAATCGTGCATTTGCCTTAAAAACATAGCAATATCTTTCTTTAATAATTCTTGTTTATCTTTTGACATAGCAGAATAAATCTCTGGTGCTAAAAATTTCCCTTTAATTGCTTTATATCCTAAAATAGATAATTCGTCACTAAAGTATGAATATTCTATATTTGGTATTTTTATATTTGTATTTAATTTTTGATTTAAAAAGTCATATATTGCTTTTTCTTTTTCATATCCTTTTTTCTTATTAGCACTAAACTTTGTTTTAAAAATATATTCACCATTTACTAAATATGCTACGCTATCATATCCACTGCCAATTACTTCCATACTTTCAACTTTAAAGTCAGTAAAGTAATGTTCTATTAAATCTTTTTCCATACTATACCTACCTTTATTATTATTTAGAATATATCATAAATGTTGCCTTATTAATCATCATCTGTTGGTTACTTAATAGGCAATAAAAAATAAACCATTCTGCTTTGGCGAGTGAAATGGTTTATTAATCATATTCTCGGCAACACGCTATGGTGGAGATGACAAAAGTTCTCCTTTATATATCAACAGTTTTCTTCATTTTGTTGACAGAAATGTTGACAATTTTGCAGTTAATCACTCTTAAAGGCATATAAATTTACTCTAATTTTATGAGTGATACTCGAATTTACAAAATTTATTATAGCTATTATACAGTAATCAATAAATTTATTCAAGTAGTAGTTTGCAAATATATTTTTCTGCCTGTGGCTAAAACCTATAAAAATACCAAAATTTTATTTTGATATTTTTATGGGTTGTCGTGGAAGAGTTTGAGAAACCGAGTAAGGTTTCTCATCAGTTTAGCTTTTAAGCTAAACTGCATTATAACAATATGTAATATTGTTATAACACGATTATAATATTCAAATAAACTTTTAAAGTTTATGTTATTTGTTGTTCTTTGTAAAAAGATCACAACGAATATGAATATTTAATCGTGAAAAAGGATTATTAAGGAAAACTTTAGTTGTCCTTAATCACACGGAACTTCTGTGAAGTTCTAGTGTGTTAGAACTTTGAAGTGACCCATGAAAGTTGGACAGTTTTTTATGCTACTTGTTCAAAATCCA
>CAOJKP010000022.1 GCA_948438085.1 uncultured Clostridium sp.
GAAATTTCTTCCTTTTTTCTTTGTTTATAAATTATAAAAACAAAGAATAATTAAGGTAGCCACTACACTGCTATTTCATCCAAAAAGTTCATAGCATATTGCTATGAACTTTTTATATTATTATCTTGTTTCTACCATATTTTCTATTTGTTGTTCTAATGTTTCTTGTTGCTGCCCCATTAATTCTTCTTCTCTTTGTGCAGCTTCTGTGTATAATCTACTTGCTTCTTGTGCCCTTTCTAATATGCTAGGTTCATTCTCAATTCTTCCAATTGTCCCTGTAACTGAATTTCCTGATGATTGAGCTTGCACTTGCATTACTAATAATGTTTTTTCTTGTAATAATTGTTGTAACCTTGTTAATATTCCTGTTGCTAATTGATTTATATATTCTGTAGATAGTTCATTTATTGATGCTGAATTAGTTGCATCAAATACTATAGTATCAACGTTTGCTGTTATTAATGTATTTTCATTTATATTCACATCTATATATGTTTCATTTTTATTATTTAATTTTATACTAATTTCTCTATTTATTGTATTTGTTTCTGTTGTAATTGCTTCTTTTATAGACCCTGCATATAACGTTGTCCCATTTTCATCAGCATTCAATGATACAATTAATTCATTTATATTATCTTTTTGTGTTTGTGCTATTTCAATTTTAATAGTTTTTATATCATCTTCATATATTGTATTTGTTATAACCAATTTATTTGTTGCATTTTCCTTTATAATATCAATATTAGTAACATTTGAAGTATCAACATCACTTTCAACTGATAGTCTTAGCAAAGTTCCTTCTTTTTCATAAACAGAAATTTTTATAAGTTTATTTGCATCTTCTATTTCAGTAGATTCCAAATCATTTATAAAATTTTGATATGCATCTTTTAGGTTTTGCATCGAAAAGTCTTCTCCCAATATAATTTGCACTTTCTCTAAAACCATATTTGACAATTGTTCATCCTCAAGAATTTTATTTAATATTTCGGTTTCAACTTTAATAAATTGCTCTTGAGTAGCTGTAAGTGTATATTTATTAGCCTCTATAGTGTTACTATTAAATGTAATACTTTCTCCTTTTGTTTTTGAATAACATTCTTTAGAAAATCCCTTTTCTATAATTGGTTTACACAACTCTTCAACTCTTGTTAAGTCTTGTTCACTAAAAGAAAAAATTTCATTTATATTAGTTGGTTCTAGTTTATCTGGTATATATGATGTATCGGTTACTCCTAATTTAAATGCTAAATTTTTTAAATTTTTATTTTCTACTGTTAAATATTTATTTAATACTTCATCAGATGTTATTCCATATGTATCACCATTTTTTGCATATTTAACTGTAAATAAATCTGTGTTTATATATTTTAATGTTGCTTGTGTTGCTGTATTATCCTTATTATTATCTCTATTTACAGTATATTCAATGCTAAAGTTTCTTGGTGGAATTGATTGATTTGCTATTGATTGATTTGTTGATGTTAAATCAAATGTTATTGAACCTTTTGTTGTATAGTTTGATGTTATTTCTTCTGGTTCTGAAATTTCAAATTGCATTTGTCCTAAATATCTGTAAAATAATTCTGCATCACTTTTAAATATGTCTGTTGTAAAATATAAAGTTGCTAGTGTTGCTCCTGCTGCTAAAATTAATACTGCTATAACTATTGATACTATTAGTATTATCTTGCTTTTTTTCATTTTAATTACCCCTTTTTATAATTATTTGTTTCTTTGCTTAACTGCTTCATATACCACTATTCCTGTTGATACTGATGCATTTAGCGATGTTACTTTTCCTTTTATAGGAATTTTAACTAGAAAATCACAGTTTTCTTTAACTAGCCTACTTATTCCTGCCCCTTCATTTCCTATTACTATAGCTATTGGTCCTGTTAAATCTTGATTATAATAGTACTTGTTTGTGTTAATATCTGTTCCACATATCCATATTCCTTGTTGTTTTAATGTGTTTATAGTTTCGTTTAGATTGTTAACCCTTGCTATTAGCATATGTTCCACAGCTCCAGCAGACGTTTTATTAACTGTACTATTTACTGTTGCGGCTCTTCTTTTTGGAATTATTATTCCATGTACTCCTGCAGTTTCTGCTGTTCTTATAATAGAGCCCAAATTGTGTGGATCTTCTATTCCATCTAATATTAATATAAAAGGATCTTCATTTTTTTCTTTTGCTAGGTTTATTATATCATAAATTTCACAATAGTCAAATGGTGGCACAATGGCAATTATTCCTTGTGGGTTAGGTGTTTTTGCCATTTGATTCATTTTCTGTTTGTCAATTTCTACAATTACAATTTTACGTTCTTTCGCTTTTGCTATAATTTTATTAATTGAACCTTGTTTATCTCCTTTTTCAATAAATATTTTGTTTATATCTTTTCCAGATTCTAATAACTCTAATACAGAATTTCTTCCTTCTACTTGATCTTGATACTCTATTTCTTCTTTCATTTTTTATACTCACTCATTTCTATTTATTCTTCATCTAATTTTAGTATACTTAAAAATGCTTCTTGTGGTATTTCTACATTTCCTATTTCTCGCATTTTCTTTTTACCTTTTTTTTGCTTTTCTAATAACTTTTTCTTTCTTGTTACATCTCCACCATAACATTTTGCAAGTACATCTTTTCTCATTGCAGATATTGTTTCTCTTGCTATAATTCGCCCTCCTATAACAGCCTGTAAAGGTATTGTAAATAGTTTTCTTGGTATTACAGTTTTTAATTTTTCAACCATTTTCTTTCCTCGTTCATATGCCGAATCTTTATGAACTATAAATGATAAAGCATCAACTCCTTCTTCATTAACTCTAATATCCAGTTTTACTAATTCAGCTCTTCTATATTCTTTAAACTCATAGTCAAAAGATGCATACCCTTTTGTTTTTGATTTTAAATTATCAAAAAAATCATATATTATTTCATTTAATGGCAATTCATATATTAATGTTACTCTATTTTGATCTAAATATTTCATATCAATATAATTTCCTCTTCTATTCTGGCATATTTCCATAATATTTCCTACATAGTCTTTTGGTGTTAATATTTCTGCTTTCACTATTGGCTCTTCCATATATGATATTTCTTGTGGTGATGGCAAATCTGCTGGATTATATAGTTCTTCCATTGTTCCATCTGTTTTATATACTTTATATATAACTGATGGTGATGTTGTTATCAAACTTAAATCAAATTCTCTATCTAATCTTTCTTCTATTATCTCTAAATGAAGTAATCCTAAAAATCCACATCTAAAGCCAAATCCTAATGCTGTAGATGTTTCTGGCTCATATTGTAAAGCAGCATCATTTAATTTTAATTTTTCCAATGCAATTTTTAAGTTTTCATAGTCTGCTCCATCTACTGGATATAATCCACAATATACCATTGGATTAACTTTTTTGTATCCTTTTAAAGGCTCTTTTGCCGGCTTATTATTTAAAGTTATTGTATCACCAACATGTATATCGGATAAATTTTTTATACTTGCAGCAATATATCCAACTTCTCCTGCTACTAATTCATTTTGTGGGACATATATTCCTGGCTCAAAACATCCAACTTCTGTTACTGTAAATATTTTATTTGCTGCCATTAATTTTATTTCATCACCTATTTTTACTTTGCCATCTACAACTCTAACATATGCAATTGCACCTTTGTAATTATCATAATAAGAATCAAATATTAGGCTTTTTAGCTCTGAATTTTCATCTCCTTTTGGACTTGGTATATCTGTTACAATCCTTTCCAATACATCACTAACATTTAATCCAGATTTCGCAGATATGCATGGAGCATCACTAGCTGGTATTCCTATTATATCTTCTATTTCTTGTTTTACTTCATCTGGTCTTGCATTTGGCAAATCTATTTTATTTATTACTGGTACTACTTCTAAATTATTATCTAATGCTAAATATACATTTGCTAATGTTTGTGCTTCTACTCCTTGACTGGAATCTACTACAAGTATTGCTCCTTCACATGCTGCTAAACTTCTTGAAACTTCATAGTTAAAATCTACATGTCCTGGTGTATCTATTAAATTAAACGTATATTCTTGTCCATCCTTTGCTTTATATTTCATTCTAACTGCTTGAGATTTTATTGTTATTCCTCTTTCTTTTTCTAATTCCATATTATCTAGTACTTGACTTTCCATTTCTCTTTTAGATAATACTCCTGTCATCTCAATTAATCTATCTGCTAAAGTAGATTTTCCGTGGTCTATATGTGCAATAATGCTAAAATTTCTAATATACTTTTGTCTATCACTCATAATGTTATTTCTCCTCCATATTCCAATTATATATATATCTATATATTTCTCCCCAATTATTTACTTCTTTTAGATACTCATTTTCTTCTATTTTTTCTCTATTAACATCTCTAAAGTATAAAGTTTTTATTCTGGTTTGTTTCATTTCTTTACAAATAATTGGACTATCATCAATCATAATATCAACTTTTTCGTTTTTACAAACTTCCACTTTATTTTGTACTGCCCAATAATATTTTGAAAAATTCAAACTATCTTTAAAAAACTTTTCTTCCATTACATTTTTCATTTCTTTTATCTCAAAAGATCCACGTGCTGTTATAATTATTAATTCATGTCCATCTTTTTTTAAAATCTCTATAACTTCTTTCGCTCCTGGAATTAGTGGTGTATTTTTAGATAATTCCAAAAAATACTTTTGTTTAAATTCTTTTTGCTGTTTTTCTTTCCAATCATAACGATGTTGTGCCCAAAATTCGTTATTTATTGTTCCTTTTTTATTTAATTCTAATAAATCATATAACTCCGCTTTGTAACGAAAAGAATTTTCAGTATTATATATAACTCCATCTATATCTAATCCTATTTTCATGGTCAGTTCTCCTTAATTTTAAAGTTATTCTATCACATATCTTTTTTTATCACAAGTTAAAATTCAAAAAGATTGTATTATTTTACATAATATGATATAATGTATATACAATCAATAAAGATGGAGGTAGAAGCATGAAAAACGCTAAAGCAAAGTCCTTAATTGGAAGTTTCTTAGCAAGAACTAATGGTATCTCAGCAGCACGGATTGCTCGGAATGATTTTTCAGACAAAAATATAAAGGCGCTTAAGAAAGCATTCCCCCATCTCTTCTTTACATACTATGAAGGAGAGTGGATAGTAAGCAAGGAAGAGATTATCATCAAAAAAGAATGAGTGCATTTTATGCACTCTATATTTTTATATTAATTTTTCTAATTCTTTTATTTTGTCTCTTAATTCTGCTGCTTGTTCAAATTCCATATTACTTGCGTGTTTTAGCATCTCATCTGTTAATTTTGCTATTATATCATTAATATCCTCATCTTCTTTTACGTTATAAGCTTTATTTATATCTTCTACTACTGTTGCTTTTATTGTATCTCTAACAGATTTTTTTATTGTTTTTGGTGTTATTCCATGTTCTTTATTATATTCGCTTTGTATTTTTCTTCTTCTATTTGTTTCTGTTATTGCCTTTTCCATACTTTCAGTTAGTTCATCTGCATACATTATAACTTTGCCATCTGTATTTCTTGCAGCACGTCCTATTGTTTGTATTAAAGAACGTTCTGAACGTAAAAATCCTTCTTTGTCTGCATCTAGTATTGCAACAAGTGATACTTCTGGTATATCTAAACCTTCCCTTAGTAAGTTTATTCCTATTAATACATCAAATTCTCCTATTCTTAAATCTCTAATTATTTCCATCCTTTCTAATGCTTTTGTATCTGAATGCATATACCTAACTTTTATATCTATTCCAGCTAAATATGCTGTTAAATCTTCTGCCATTTTTTTAGTTAAGGTTGTTACAAGAACTCTTTCCTTTTTTTCTATACGTTTTCTAATTTGATTTATTAAATCATCTATTTGGTTTTCTACTGGTCTTACTTCTATTTCTGGATCTAATAGTCCTGTTGGTCTTATAATTTGCTCTACAATATTTTCATTACTTTTTTCTTTTTCATAATCTGCTGGTGTTGCACTTACAAATACTGCTTGATTTATTCTTTGTTCAAATTCGTTAAAATTTAATGGTCTATTATCTAATGCAGAAGGTAACCTAAATCCATATTTTACTAATGATTCTTTTCTTGCTCTATCTCCATTGTACATTCCTCGTACTTGCGGAATTGTTGCATGAGATTCATCTACTAATAACAAAAAATCTTTAGGTAAATAATCTAATAACGTATATGGTGCACTTCCTGCTTCTCTTCCACTTATATGTCTTGAATAATTTTCTATTCCTTGGCAAAATCCAGTTTCTTTCATCATTTCTATATCGAAATTAGTTCTTTCTTCTATTCTTTGTGCCTCAATTAGTTTGTTATTATCTTTAAAGTATTTTATTTGTTCTTCTAATTCTTCTTCTATAGTTTCAATTGCCCTTTCAAGCTTTTCTTTACTTGTAACATATTGAGATGCTGGTGGTATAAGTATATGTTTTCTTAGTCCAATTGCTTTTCCAGTTAATGGATTAATTTCAGAAATTTTTTCAATTTCATCTCCCCAAAATTCAACTCTAACTGCACTTTCACTTTGAGATGATGGATATATTTCTAAAACATCCCCTTTCGCTCTAAAAGTTCCTCTTTTAAAATCTATTTCATTTCTAGAATACTGCATATTAACCAGTTTTCTTAACACTTCGTCTCTTGATTTTCCAATTCCTGTTCTTAATGATAGCATCATTTGTTGGTAGTCTTCTGGATCTCCTAAACCATATATACACGAAACAGATGCTACTATTATTACATCCCTTGTTTCAAATAAAGATAATGTTGCTGAATGTCTTAATTTATCTATTTCATCATTTACAGAAGAATCTTTTTCTATGTATGTATCTGATGAAGCAATATATGCTTCTGGTTGGTAATAATCATAATAGGATACAAAGTATTCGACGTTGTTCTCTGGGAAGAACTCTTTGAATTCGCTATATAGTTGACCGTGCTAATGTTTTGTTATGGGCAAGTACGAGTGTTGGTTTTTGTACTTTTTGTATAATATTAGCCATTGTGAAAGTTTTTCCTGAACCTGTAGCACCTAGAAGTGTCTGGAATTTCTTGCCTTCTTCTATTCCTTTTGATAGGTATTCTATTGCCTGTGGTTGGTCGCCTGTTGGCTTATATTCTGAGTGTAATTTAAACATTTTTTCCTCCTTTGTGACCCAAAAAGTGATTACTATCAACCACGAAAATTCGTGTAATTTGTTCGCCTTTTTTCGTTTTTGTGTAAACATAAATAGCAATTACACGATTTGGTCACAAACTTTATTTGTTTGTTTAGTTTTATTTAGTTTTTTTAGGCTTATTTAGTCATTTTTCATTAAACTAAATAAAACTAAAATGGACTAAAAGTGGCTAAATAAATCCATTCTTGGTGTTAATCATAATATGAGACGAAGTATTCAACGTTGTTCTCTGGGAAATAACTCTTATATTCTGAGTATAATTTAAACATATTTCCTCATAATTATTCTCTTCTAGATACTTCTTATACTCTAAATATTTTATTGTTTGTCATAAAATATGTCAATATATTATTAAAATATTTGTTCTTAATCTTTAATAAGCATTATAACTTTTAGCATTTATCATATATTCCTACGTGTATTTTCTATTTTTTAAAGAAGCTATTAAACATAAAAAATACCCTTTATTGGGTATTTTTTATGTTAAGAGATTTTATCGCTTTTCTAAGCTTCTCTATTTCTTCTTTTAATTCTTGGTTTTCGTCTTTTAGTTTTTGATTTTCTTCTCTAAGTTCGCAACATCTTTTATAGTAAAATTCTTCTACAGATATGTGCGTGCTTATTGTTGCTTGTAAATTGTTCACTTCTTCCTTTCTTTTCGCTTCTGTTGTTTCTAGCTGCTTTAATCTTTCTCCGCTTGCTAACTGATTTGATATAAAATAATCGTTAACATATTCTGTTAGTTTTGCCATACCTGGTATTTACCTCCTTATGGAACTATTTTATACTTGATTTTTATATTCTATCATTTTGCTTTAATCTTGTCAATTATTAATACCTTAAGGTATTAGTTTTTGCTATAGTTTTATTTTTTTAGCTTAATTTTATTTGATATAGATTTCTTAAATATTGATTATTAACAATACATTTCTTTTTTATTGAAAACCCAGATTTTTTAAATACAGTATTACTTGGAATATTTTCTGGGTGAACTGTTGCTATCACATAATTAAATTTCAAATTTATTGCTTTTTCTATTTGCATTTTTATTAAATTTTGCATAATTCCTCTATTTCTATATTCTTTTAATACTAATGCACTTCCTAAGTCACATACCTTATATTTTGTTAATCTTAAAATATCTATATATTCTTTTAAATCTTCTTGGTCTACATATAGTTGTGTTATACCTACTAATTTTTCACTATCATATGCTCCTAGATTATAAACATATTCTAGGTCAAACATTCTTTGCAGTTCTTTTTTCTTATCACCTATAAAGTAAAATTCTGGTCTTTCTAAGCTGTTTATTACATTATCCATTAAATCTAATATTTTTGCTTTATCCTTTTTCTCAATTTCTTTATATATAATTTCACTCACTTTAATTTTCTCCATATATTAATTATCTTTTTTTATTTTAGTGATTTACTATTATTAATTAACATTGTACTATACATAAATAATATCTCTTTATTTTTAAAATCTACATATTGATTCAATATCTTAGGAGATATGTATCTTGTATCAATTACTGTTATTTTGCAATATTCCTCTATTAATAGTGGAACCAAACTACTACCATAAGAATCTCTAAAAACGATTAATTCTTTGTTTTTGTTACCTTTAGTATTTTCTATTGTTAGTAATGGCGTTGCTCCAGATAAATAAATATAATACTTATCTCGTGCATTTACTTTTTCCATATCATATACCTTTGTTATTTTATTTGTTTCATAATTATATACTTTGCTATTTTCTATAATTTCATTGTTAAGTACATATATTTCATCACTTCCTATTTCTTTTAAAAATTGACCTGCATATACACCTTTAAAATCTACAACCTTTTTTTCTTCATATTCTGCATTTAGTTTGAAATTCATTTTATCAGCAATTCTATTTGCAACTTTTGGTAATTTTTCCTGCTTCCAATGGGAATCTGTTGCATAATAACAAGATAAGTCTAAACAATCACATATATTAATATATTCTGCCCATTTCAAATTGTTTTCCATTATATCTTGTAATTTATTATAGTCCAATTTTAAATGATTGTCATCACCAAAATAATTTTTATCTGGAATAATTGTATAATATATCTTGTTTGTTTCATCTAAATATATTTGATTAATTTCATTCATCTTTTTGGTTATATTAACTACTGATTTTTCATTTAATGGATAAATTTGTTCAATTAATTTATTTTCATACTCATATATATTATTACTATCTTGCTTTTTTAGTATATCCACCTCTATCTTTGTTTTTAGCTTTCGAAAGGCTTCTCTTTGTATAAACTGGTCCATTGTATAATTTTCAAAATTCTTTATAAAATTTCCTTTAAATAATTCATAAATTGAAAATTCTGGAAATTGCTCAAGTTTTCTTCTTTCTGCTATAGATATATCTTTATCTTTATTTATGATATTAGCAATTAATATAGAAATAATAAAAAATAAAAATGATATTGTTACTACTATATTCTTTACATTATCCTTCATGTCCAATACCTCCTACTAAAATCTAAAATATAGAAATGGATTGTATGAATTATCTACTAAATATGCTGTTACTATCAAAAGTAATAATAAAATATATATTGGCTCTACAATATTAATCGCTTTGTTTAATATTGTATTTTTCTTCAATCTTAGTATTATATTTTTAATAAGTGGAGTGGCTCCAATTATTGCTGTAATTAATATTATCATATAGTTTTTTAGATAATATAAAGTATATGGATTTACTAAGCTTTTGCCATTTACCCCAAATAGTCCAATAATATTGCTCCATGCTTCTTTCATATTTTCTGTATTAAATATTATAAAACTTATCATAACAATAAATAATACGTACAATCTTTTGAAAAAATTTGGCATTTTTTCTAAAATTTTTCCTAAACATATCTTTTCTATTACTAAAATGATTCCAAACATCAATCCCCATATAACAAAATTCCAGCTTGCTCCATGCCATATACCAGTTAAGCACCATACAATTAATATATTTCTTATTTGTTTTTTTAATCCTTTTCTATTTCCTCCAAGAGGTATATAGACATAATCTTTAAACCAAGAACTAAGTGATATATGCCACCTTCTCCAAAACTCTGTAATACTTTTTGAAATATATGGATAGTTAAAGTTTTCTAAGAAATTAAATCCAAATATCCTCCCTAAACCGATTGCCATATCAGAATATGCTGAAAAATCGAAATAAATTTGCAACATATAACTTATTGCAAATATCCAATAAAATAACACACTTTCTTCATTGGTATTAGTAAATTGCTTACATAGCTCTCCTAACATATTTGCAATAAGTACTTTCTTAGCAAGACCAATAGTAAATCTTCTTACCCCATATGCAAAATTTTCAAAACTGTGTTTCCTCTCATCTAATTCTTTTTCAATCGTTTCATACCTTACAATTGGTCCTGCAATTAACTGTGGAAATAATGATATATAAGTTGCTAATTTTAAAATATTTTTTTGTACCTTTACTTTACCTTTATATACATCAATCACATAACTAAGAATTTGAAATGTATAAAATGATATTCCTATTGGTAATGAAATTCTTAAAAGAGATAAATTTGATTTTAAGATATTATTCACATTTGATATAATAAAATCTGTATATTTAAAAATGCACAATAGTACTATATGTATAAAAATTGTACCCATTAATAAACTCTTTTTCTTGTATTTATCAATTAGTATCGCTCCTATATATGCCACTAATATTTCAACCAGCATCAAAAAAATATATCTAGGCTCTCCATAAAAGTAAAATACTATAGATGCAATCAGTAATACCATATTTCTCATTTTCTTAGGTACTAAAAAATAGAAAGCTATTACAATTGGCAAAAAATAATATAAAAAACTAATACTTGTAAATAACATATATGCCTACTTTCTAATGAACAAATAAAGCTCCCTATTTAAATGGGAACTTTATTTAATCATATTTAATAAATAATTACATTTCTGGTGGAAGCTCAAAATCTTCAGCTTCAGATTTTTCTAATTCTTTTCCAATATCATTTCCAACATAATTTTTAAATTCATCATATACTGGCTTTGCCCATTCCTCACTAGACATTACTAAAAATATAATATTTTCATAATTCGTAATATATAGTTTTTCTGCAGAAACACAAATCCATCTTCTCATATCAATATTATCTAGCATTTCCTGTTTCATTTGCTCTATATCAGCTTTTTCATTTACTTTAACAATTGCAAGTGAATATGGTTGTGCATTAATAAATGGTACAGATACTACTAACTCTTCTATGTTGTCATTTGATTCTAATCCTGTAAAAACACCAACTTGAATTGTATCATTTACATCTATGGTTGTTGTTTCTAATTCTGGAAGATTTATTTTTTCATTAGAATAAATTGTATTTAACATATTCTGCATTTCCTCAGCTGTTTGAAGTTTTTTTTCTTTTGGCATTGTTCCTTTAATTAATAGATATCCACCTACAGTAATAGCTATTACTGCAATAATCGAAACAATTATAATAATGGTCTTTTTCATAATTTTCTCCTTTATTATTTTATTTACATCATTTTATTATACAAATATATTTTTGTAAATAGATTTATATTTTATTCTTCTATTGTACTTAAGATATCCTTCATAATAAGTTCTTCCGTTAAATGATATCTTTTATATAATTCTTTCAGACTTTCTCTATCTGTAAATTCCTTTATTGCTCCAAAGTTTAATACTTTCATTTTCGAATTTCCATAAAATCTTGATATTTTTTCTCCAAATCCTCCATCCAAAACGCCATCTTCAAGTGTTATTACAATTTCGTGATTTTGCTTTAATTCCTGTAATAGTTTTTCATCAATTCCTGTTATATATCTTGGATTAATAAGAGTTGCATCAATATTCTTTTGTTCTTTTAACATATTTTTTACTTTTTTTCCTAATTCATAAAAATTTCCTAGTGCAATAATTGCAACTTTTTTTCCATTTTCTTCAACTTTATATTTATTTAATTTTGAATAATTATTTTCTATATCTATATTTCTTTCTACTGCTTCTGTATTAGGCACACGAATAATTACAGGATAATCTGTTTGTTCTATTCCCCATTCTAACATTGAAATACATTCTTTTTTACAAGTTGGTGCTAAGTAAACAAGGTTTGGAATATTGCTTATTAAAGGTATATCAAACATTCCTAAATGCGTTACATTTCCTCCAGATATTCCGCTTCTATACACTAATATAACAGCTGGGTTCTTATTAATAGCTAAATCTTGAGACAATTGGTCATATGTTCTTTGAATAAATGAACTATGAATACCAATAACTGGTTTTGCACCATTTTTTGCTAGACCAGATGCATATGCAATAGCATGTTCTTCTGCAATTCCAACATCAATAAATTGATTACCTAATTCTTTTTTAAATTCTTTGGTAAAGCCACATATATTTGACGTTGCTGGTGTTATTACCATAACTTTTTTATCTTCTTTTGCTTTTTCTAACAAATAGTTAGCCGTTAATTGTGTATATGTTTCACCAGTTTCTTTTATTATTTTATTTCCACTTTCTATTTCGAATGGTCCACTATAATGCCATTCTTCTTTATTATCTTCTGCGTATTTAACTCCTTTTCCTTTTAGTGTATTTATATGAACTACAATAGGATGATTAATATCTTTAACTTCTTGAAAAGTCTTAATTAAACTTTCTATATTATTTCCATCTTCAATATAACAATAATCAAATCCCAAGCTCTTAAAGAAATTACATTCTGCTTTACCATTTGTTTCTCTTAGTAATTTTAAATTTTTATAGATACCTCCATAATTTGGAGAAATACTCATATCATTATCATTTACTACAACTATAAAGTTGCTATTTAATTCAGCTACATTATCAAGTCCCTCAAAAGCTTCTCCTCCTGAAAGAGAACCGTCCCCTATTATAGCTATAATGTTTTCATTACTACCTTTCAAATCTCTTGCTTTTGCAAGTCCACAAGCTAAACTTATAGATGTTGATGTGTGCCCTATTGCAAAAATATCATGATTACTTTCTTGTGGATTTGTGTAACCAGATATTTCATTAAATTTTGTAGAATCTGTAAATCCTTCTTTTCGCCCAGTTAAAATTTTATGTGGATAACACTGATGTGATACATCAAAAACAATCTTATCAATTGGTGAATTAAATACATAATGTAATGCTATTGTTAATTCAACCACTCCTAAATTAGGACCAACATGTCCTCCTATTTTACTAACTCTATTTAAAATTGCATCTCTAATTTCTTTAGATAATACTTTCATCTCTTCATTATTTAAATCTTTTAAGTCTTTTGGTTCATTTATTTTTTCTAATATCATTATCATTCTCCTTTATTATATATATTACATGTAAAATTCTAACATTTTTAATTGCGTTTTTCAACATCGCACATTAATTTTGCATATATTGGTGCAAATAATGTTACAATAATAAGCAAAATTTTAAATACTATTACATTATTTATAATTAGAAATTTTGCATTTTTAGATATCTTATTTTCTTCATTAGCCATAAAATTTACTCTTTTCTATATTTTTTATTATATTTCACAATTTATGTATTTTTTTATGAATCCATCAAAAAATTTTATATCGTGTAAAGTTTCTGGATGCCATTGAACTGCAACAATATTGTTTTTTTCTATTCCTTCTACAATGCCATCTTCGCTTATTGCTGTAATTTTAAAATTTGGTGCTAAATCTTTTACAGATTGTTGATGGTAAGAATTAACTTCTATTGTATCACTCTTGTATACTTCACATAAAAATGAATCTTGACTTAATTTTATTCTATGCTTACTTTGGTCTCTTAAATTATGATTAGGTATTTTTTGATTTAGAGTACCTCCAAATATTACATTTATTTCTTGAATTCCTGCACATATTCCAAGTATTGGTTTATTTGCATTTGAAAATATCTGTACTATATTTTTTACTAACCCATATTCATCGATTTTGTATTCTTTGCCTTTAATAGGTTCTTCATTATAATATTTAGGATGAACATCATTACTACTTCCTGTTACTATTAATGCATCACACATATTGCATATTTCATCTAGATATTTTTCTGATATAACTGGAATAAGTAGAATTCCTAATTCATCAAATATTTCTTTATATTTAGTACCTAAAAAGAAATTTATATTAAATGGCTTATCATCTTCCCAGTCCTCTATTCTTTCAATTATTGCAATTTTTATCATTATATTCTCCTTTTTATTTAACTCCAACATATTCAATATCTTTTTTATCGTATTTTTCTGGTTTTAACCCTAATTTCGATTTACTATAAATTGCGAGTATAATAACAATTCCTGTACATATACCACCTAATATTAGCAATGCATATGTTATATCTGTTCTTTTTAAAATAGAGGCTGCAATAACTCCTATTATCATTTTACTAATATTTGCCATAATTCCGTTTACAGAATATATTTTAGGTAAAATATCACTATTCGAAAAATTGTTCATATATCTCTTTTTTAGTACTTGATATACTCCTTTTGCATATGCTCTTACAATAAATACCATAGTTATAATCATTAGTTGAATTTCAAATGGAATATTTAGTATTGTTGCTACTCCTAATATTACACTTCCTACTGTTAGTAATAAACCTATATATGTTAATGAATGATTTTTATGCTTTTTATGCTTTTTATTGAACTTAATTGATTTAGTAGAAAACATTCCTACTAGCATTTGAAAGCCTGCTAACATAAATCCAATATAGTATGAAGGTATTTCTAATTCTTTTAATAATGTTTCTTGATATGTTGCATATGTATCTATAATTCCCCACAATACTCCTAGAAAAAGTAATAGTGTAGATAAACGTTTTGACTTAAATATAAATTTAAACCCTTCTTTTAAATTATCTATAGTTATTTTAGCTTCTTGTTGAATATCTTTATTTTCTTTTATTTTTGTTTCTTGTTCTATATCCACAAAGTTCATTGCTGTTATAAGTGCTAGTAAATTCACACTTAAACATAAAACAACTGGTATATATGGATTTACTGCATATAAAAATCCTGAAATCAAAACAGAGGTTGCACCAATAAAACAAAATTTTGAATATCCTCCACCATCAATTCTAGAAAAAATTTCTCCTTTTCTTTTTGATTCTGGTAATGATGCATTTAAGAAATTTGATTCTGCAATTCCCTTTAGCCCAAATCCTACAGCACTTATTCCTTGAGATATTAATAACCATATAAAATTAGGACAAAATAATATAATAGTCATAGAAATTAAATTCATTAATTGTCCCAAAACAATGGCATTCTTTTTCCCTATTTTTTCAATTACTATGGTATTGGGTATTTGAAATAAAACATAACAAAAAGCATAAACTGTTCCAGATAATACAATGTCTGCTGGCGATATATTTTTTACTCCGTGTTAAGAATAATACTTTTACTCCATAATAAAAAATCCAATCTAATCCTATCATTTTATATATTGGATATAATTTCATATTATTTTTTCGTATTTTAGCAAGTTTCTTTTCTTCCATTTTTTCCTCTTTCGTTTTTATATTTTTTTCGTTGTTATTTTATCATATGTGTTATTTTGTTACAATATTTTTCATACAAAAATAAGGAGACGATTAACTTGTATGTTTAATCGTCTCCTTCTGGCATTTACAGACTACTGTATATAATGCCTAGGTGTTTCACAACTATTTTGAAGCCCTCCTCTTTCTTTCATTATCTGCCTTTTTTTCTCTCTTTGCTTTTTTGGCTGCATACTTTGCAGCTGTTTTTGCCTGTTGTTCTGCTTTTTTCATCATTTTCACCTTTCTTTTCAACTATAACCTTTTGCAACGTTTTGTATTATATCACTTTTTATGTTCACTGTCTACCTTTCTTATTAAGTTACTATTATTTTGGTATATTTTTTATGTTTATTGTATATACTTTTATTAATAAATATTTTTTGGAGGTACATGCTATGAATTTAGAAAGATTATATACAGTTTTAAACAATAAAGAAAAAGTAGATGTTTATTATAATGAACGACCTGTTTGGATTCAAGAAGTTAATGATAATATTGCTAAAGTTAGTTTTATTGATAATTTTGAGGAAAAAGATGTTTATATAGAAGATTTATACGAAGATAGTTTATATAATAAATAATAAATTAGTATATTCTTAAAATTTGCCCTATATAAATTAAATTTGGATTTTTGATATTATTTAACATAACTAAATTTCTTACAGTAGTTCTGTATCTTCTTGCAATTTTATATAAATTGTCTCCTCTTCGTACTCTGTAATACATTCTATTTGACTGGTTCATATTACTATTTGGTAAAATTATTTTTAATTTTTGATTTGGATAAATTAAGTTTGGATTTACTATATTATTCCATTGTACTAATTCTTGAACAGTTACTCCATATCTAATACCAATTTTCCATAAATTATCTCCTCTTTTTACTGTATATGTTATTTCATATACTTTATTGGGGTCATCTGAAGTGGTTATTAGTATTTTTTGTCCTACATAAATTAAATTTGGATTCTGTATGTTATTTAACCTTACTAATTCTTCAACTGTTGTATTATACCATAATGCAATATGACTTAATGTATCACCTCTTTTTACTATGTAATATAAGTCATTTGTGTTATCTGGTATATCTGGTTTTGGAATTTCTCCTTGTGTATCTAGTAATATATCATTTGTAAATCTATCTTTATCAACATTTCCTTGTATTCCTTCTACAATTCCTGCATCTGTATACTGAAAACCAATCCATTCATTCCATGTTCCAACATTTATCGGATTTTCCACGCCATATTCTGCAATCCATAATGGGTACATATTGGCAAGTTCATTATTAAATGTATTTTTTGCATTATAAGCATCACTATATACAACACATTCTTTTTTTGTTAGTTCTGAAATTCGTCCGCAAAAATGCAATTGAAATATTGTTAATTTCCTCCTTTGTTAGATTTCCAAAAACTTCAAAGTCCATTGCCAATCTGCAGTCTGGATTTGTTCCCGAAATTACTCTATAAAAAAATTCCGCTTCTTGTATGGCTTCTTCTCTATTTCTTGCTCTAACGAAATGATAGAAACCAACTTTTAACCCATTTTCCTTTGCATTAGTATAGTTTATTCTAAAAAATGGATCTTCTAGAGAAGTCCCTTCACTTGCTTTAATATATACAATTTCAATTCCACTATTTCTTACCAAATTGTAATCTATATCTCCTTGATAAGCACTTACATCTATTCCTTCGAAAATAACATCACTAGAAGGAGAAAGTGCATATGTAATATTATATACTGTCCCTACCAAGGACATCATTAGAATTATACTCATTACCAAAACTTTTAGTAACTTATCTTTCATTTAATCACCAACCAAAAATAAACTAGATAAAAATATATCTAGTTTATTTTATTAATTATTATATTAATTGGTTCATTGTTTCAAAAATTTATTATATAATTCTAGCCAACTATTTACTCTTTCAACTGTTTTTGTTTTAATATCTTTATTCATTTTTGTACTCATTAAAAACGTTTTTATTCCATTTTGTTCAAGTTCTACACAAGTTTCATAACTATCTTCTATAAACATTTCAATTCCATATTCTTTACACACTCTTAATTTATCTTTTGCATTTAATATTAGTTTATCATATAAAATATTATTTTTATTTAATGTATCTATTGTTATCTGTTTTGTATCACATCTTTTAATGTTAGTTAATCTAGCTGTAACAAAAAAAATTTCATTTCCTAATTTCTTTAGTTTATTTATTACTGAATCAGCATCTTTAATTAATTCGCATTCCTCCAAAACATTCTTATAATATAAATCAAAAAACTTATATTTAGTTTCTTCATTCCATCCATATAATTGTTCTAAATAGTATCTATTTTTTATCTCCCCAAAATTATTATTATTACCTTTTCTTTTTAATATTTCTTTATCAAATATATCTGCATATTTAATCATTGGCTTTACTGTAAAAACAGTTGTATCATCAATATCTATTCCTATTTTCATTATTTCTCCTTGTATTACTATTCTATTATTTTATATGCTTCTTCAAATTTTTTACTAAAATTAGGTTCATGTTTCTTTAGGTTTATTGGTTTTAAGCTCATATTAGTAAAACAATGTTTTGTTTGACATATTATAACTACATTTCCGCTATTTTTTTCTCTTACATCATATTCTACTGTCATCCTAACCCCAGAATATTCTTTAATTTTAATTTTTATATTAATAGTGTCTCCAAAAGTAACATGATGTTTATATTCACAATTAACAGCTAATACTGGAATTGTTATTCCATTTCTTTCCAGCTTTGAAAAGGGTATTCCCATTTGTTCCATCCATGCGCATCTTGCTTCTTCTAAGAACTTTATATAATTAGAATGATGCACTACTCCCATTCTATCTGTTTCATAATAATTTATTTTTCTTTCATATGTAAACTCCATTTTTCTACAACTCCTTTATAATATTTTTCTTTTCTATGTTAACACAAATAATTATTTTTATCAATTTTTAAGATGCATTTTACTTGCAAAAATAATTAAAATCCTTTATAATTATATAAGTTATGCGGGTATAATTTAGTGGTAGAATGTCATGCTTCCGACCTGATAGCGCGAGTTCGATTCTCGCTACCCGCTCCAACAGCATATCTGTTCGAACTAAAATTTAGATGTATGGCATCAAGTATGTTAGGATAAAGGAGGTTATAATGAAAAATTATTTTTTAATACATGGAAGTTTTGGAAATCCATTTGTAAATTGGATTCCATATTTGAGAAAGGAAATTGAAAGTAGAAATCTTGAAGTATATACACCAGATTTTCCAACAGGTGTTGGTTATCAAAACTTCGATAATTGGAACAGAATACTAAAGGCATATTTGATAGCAGGATTACTAGATGAAAATACAACAATTTATGCACATTCGATAGCACCATCGTTTGTGTGCAAGTTTTTAATAGAAAATAAGGTTAAGGTAAAAAGGTTAATATTCGTATGTGGATTTAATAACTACTTTGGAATAGATAAAGAATATGATACTGTAAATAAAACTATGTATTTAGACAATTTAGGAAACGTAAAAAATTATTGTAATGATATTATTTGTTATTATAGTAAAAATGACCCTTATGTAAAATATGAAGTTGAAAAAGAATTTGCAGATACAATTACAAATACACAAATAGTAATAGATAATGGTGGACACTTAAATTCTGAATCTGGATATGAAAATTTTGAAGAATTACTAAAATATTTATAAAAATAAAAAAAAGATAAAGTAGCAATATTGTACTGAACCCAAAAAATTGGACATTTTTTGACTAGGTACTAGGCAACTTG
>CAOJKP010000023.1 GCA_948438085.1 uncultured Clostridium sp.
AAAATGAACCCTCCTTATTAAACTTTTTTGTCTAATAATTTGGGTTCACTTCAATAATATATGCACTTACTATTCTTTTAGTATTAATAACTTATTTTATGTTTTAATTTTTATTTTCTATAATTTCTAGTCTTTGTTCTTTAGTAATATACTCATATTTTTCCATAGCAAGCAAAACATTTGCTTGGCGTTTTTTTGCAAGCTCTGGGTTTTTGGTTGGAGCATATACACTTGGTGCATTTGGTATTCCTGCAAGCATTGATGCTTCATCTAATGTTAAATCTTTTGGTAATTTATTGTAATATCCTTTTGATGCTTCATATATTCCATAATACCCATTACCATAATATATTTTATTTATATATAGCTCTAATATATCATCTTTTTCATATTTATCTTCTAAGTCAAATGCTACAAATAATTCAGCAACTTTTCTGGTAAAACGTTGTTCTTGTGTAAAATACATAATTCTACCTATTTGCTGTGTTATTGTACTTCCACCTGCAATAATATCTTTTTGCGATATATTATTTATCATTGAACGAGTAGTTGTAATTATATCAATTCCTGAATGTTTATAAAAACGATGATCTTCCACTGCTACTATGGCATTTTTAAAATCTTGTGATATATCTATTAATTTTGTATAATTTGTACTATTTCGTATTGTTTCTACCTTACTACTAACACTTACTTCTTGAACAGCATCTTTATACATATTATATCCCCAAAATATTATTACTGCTACGATTAATATAATTATTATCATTAATGATATAACTAATCTCTTCAAAAACTTCATTTGCTTTTCTCCTTTTTCTACATTATACATCATAACTTTAAAAATTGGTACATTATAATAGAAAAAAGATAAAGTTTATACTACAATTCTAATTATCCTCGGTAACATCTCTACCAATGCGTGCTTTACATTTTCTGACGGCAAAGAACATTTTTACACAGAAAATGTATCAATCTCTCTCGACGAAGTCTAGTGTTAAAAAATAGTATTTATTTCCTATGCTTTATTTATTAAAGAAGCATAGGTTTTTCCTTTCTATAACAAGCTCATCTTCCAAATAATGCTTTTCCAACACCTTTATCAATTACTGTTGAAAATACTTTTTTTAATATAATTAGTACAATTGGTCCTACAAACATTCCTAATACTCCAATTAATTTAAAACCTGTATACATTGCAATCAATGTAAAAATTGGATGTATTCCAATATGAGTGCTAACAACTCTTGGTTCCATAAATTGTCTTACTATTGACATTATAATCCACAATATTAATATTGCAATTGCTAATCTTATATCTCCATTTATACCAGAAATTACTCCCCATGGAACCATAACTGTTCCTGAGCCTAATATAGGTAATGCATCTACAAATGCTATTCCTAATGCTACTAGAAGCGGATATTGTATGTTTATTCCTGCAATTTTAAATATATAAAAACCAATTAAAGATATAAAAAATGAAATTATTATTAAAGTTGCTTCTGCTTTTAGATATCCACCTAATGCTGAAATAATTTGTTTTAAATAATATGTTATTTTCCTAGACCATTCTTTAGGTAAATGATGCTCCATCTGATCTATCATGTAAAATTTGTCTGCACATATAAAATAAATTGACATTAATGTTACTGCCAAATATATACCTATTGTTGGAATTTGTGTAATAAAGTTTAATATGCTAGTTAATCCATTTTTTAAAAAATTAGATACCGTTTTTATAACATCATCTGCAGAAGCCTGTATAAGGTTTGTTACTTCCTGTGGGATTTTAAATTTTGAAAAATCAAAATTTTCTATTACATTTTGCACTTTTTGATATGCTATTTCTATATATTCATTTAACCCTTGCAAAAAATGGGAAGTTTCCGAAACTAGACTTGTTATTCCTAATGACAACAATGTTATAATTATAGATGCCACAAAAATTAATACTATAATTGCACATGTTTTTCTTGCTAATCTTGTCCTTTTTTGAACTAATTTAATTATTGGCTCTATAAGTAAGCTTATTATAAAAGCAATTAAAAATGGCATATAAAATATAGCCAATTTAAAAGCTAAATATATTCCTATTAGTGTTAATAATAAAATTATTATTCTTCTTGACACTTTGGTCAAATATCCCATATCTATTATCATTAATCTGTTCCTTTATAAAAAAATAGAAGTAATTATATTTACTTCTATTATTATATTATTAAAATAATGTTTTATTCAGCATTTTTACTATTTGTACTACATTTACAAATATTTTCTAATGTGTTGCACACATTTTGTGTTCCAATATTTTGGTCATTTTGTGCTATATTTCCTAGTGTAATTATTCCCACTACATTATTATCTTCATTACAAACAGGTATCCTTCTGATTTGATAAACAGACATAAGTTCAGTTGCATTATCTACTTCTTCATTTTCTTTACAGCTACATGGGTTACATGTCATAATATCTGAGGCTTTTGTTGTTTTTAAGTCTTTACCACATGCGACTGCACGTAATACTATATCTCTATCTGTAATAACACCTACTATTTTATTATTATAATCACATACAGGCATACATCCAATATGATTACAATTCATTTGTTTTGCAATTTCTTCTATTGTACTTTCTGCATTACAACAGCATACATCCTTACTCATACATTCCTTTATTTTCATATTCATTCATTCCTTTCTTTAAAATCATTATGTAGATTATTTTGTACATTTTTAAAGAAAGTATGTAATTTTTATTCATCTATTTTTATTGTATTTACCAGTTTCTTAAATTTATTTCCTCTATCTGCGAAATCTTTAAACATGTCGAAGCTTGCACTTGCTGGTGAAAATAATACTATTTGACCACTTTTTGCGATACTATTTGCCACTGCTACTGTCTCTTCCAATGTATTACACATATAAATTTCCATATCTTTATTTTGAAATTCCAATTCCTTCTTTACAACATCGCATATTTTTTGTGCTGTTTGCCCAATAAGAATTAAACTATTTACCTTTTCTACTATCGGTTTTGCAATTGGCAAATAATCTAAGTGCTTATCGTATCCACCTGCAATTAAAATTATATTTTCAAACGACTTTATACCTGCAATAGTTCTAGTTGGACTTGTTCCAATAGAATCATTATACCATTTTACACCATTTATATCTCTAATAAACTCTAATCTATGTTCTACACCTTTGAAGGTAGATATAACCTCTATAATTGTATCATAATTTACTAATGTTTTTGTGGCAGCAATTGCTGCAGATATGTTTTCGTAATTATGAATTCCTCTTAGAAGAATATCTTCTGTATTTATTATATGTCTTCTTAATTTATTTGTACATTCTTTAATTACTGTATCGTCTACAATTATCCCATTATCTAATTTTTCTTTACTACTAAAATATCGTATTTCTCCACATGCCTCTTGTGCACAAGATTTAGTTATATCATTGTCATAGTTTAACACTAATAATCCATTTTCATCTTGATACTTAAATATATTTTTCTTTGCATCTATATATTCTTCATAAGATTTATGAATATTTAAATGATTTGGAGAAATATTTGTAATAACAGCTATATCTGGGCTTACTTTCATTTCCATTAATTGAAAACTACTTAATTCCAATACTATTATATCTTCTGGCATCATTTCACTAAGTTTTGTAAATAATGGTGTTCCAATATTTCCTCCAAGGTAGCAGTTATATCCACCCTTTTTTAATATTTCATATATTAAAGTTGTAGTAGTAGTTTTACCATCACTTCCTGTTACTCCAATTATTTTACAAGGTGCAATTTCCATAAGCATTTCTATTTCAGTTGTAATAATTGCTCCTCTTTTTCTTTCTGCAACTAATTCTGGCATTGTTGGCATACAACTTGGTGATCTAAATATAATTTCAAACCCTAATAATTTAGATAAATAATTTTCTCCTAAAGATGTTTCGAAATTATATTGGTTAATTTTATATATTATTTCTTTAGGTATTTGCTCCTTTGGTCTATTATCAAATATCCATACCTCTGCTTTAACATTATGTAAGTAGTCTAATAATGGAATATTACTTACTCCTAGTCCGATTACCGCAACCTTTCTATTTCTTAAATAGTTATTAAATTCTTCAAGTTTAGCATTTTTAAAGCCCAAATTTATTCCCCCTTTATTTATGTACAATCTTCTTAGTAACTATGTAATTCATTATTTTATCTGTTGATTCTCTAACACTCTTACATTGTGTTACATCAACTATTATTGTATTATCATATATTTTATAAAATCCAGCTTTTTCGTGTAATTCATCTCTTTTTATAATGTCAATTCTTAACTCTTCTATATCAATTTCGTTGTTATATTGTATGCTTTTTCTTTTTATTCGTTCTTCTATATCTGCTGTCATAAAAAAGTTATAGTCTATATCGGGATATATTTGTATTATACTTCTTCCTGATATAACAACATTATAAGTTTGTTTTAAGTCATCAATTAAATCTTTAGCAAATCTAAAAAGTTCTTTGTTATTTGCATTTCCTCCAACAATTGATACAGCCATTGATGATTCTTTAGATTGTAAATCTTGTTCAGAAATTTTTTTATCATCAACATATATTTGTGTCTCATTATCTTCTATTTGTATTTTAATTTTTAATATATCCATCATATTTTTTATATCCAGATTAGTAGTTGAATTTTTTAGAGTTTCAATATCTGTCCCATTTTTCATCATCATATAAACAATTGCCCTATATAAATTTCCCCCATTTAATAAGACTGTATTAGGAATTTCTTTTATTAGTTGCCTACAAATAGACGTTTTTCCTGCACCTACTAACCCCTCTATTCCAATAACTATATTTTTCATAATATCTCACCTTATATTCTTTATTTTTGTATAAATTTATACTTTGCTACACTTAAGAAACATTTGTATAAAAAATTTTTTATCAAAATTTACTAAATTATACCATATTTTTTTATAATATGAAATTTTATATTTATTTTTTATGAATATTTTTTGTAATATTACACAAAATATTCATATGAAATTTAAAATGGAGGTGCTTAGTATGTCAAAGAACTCAAAAAATCAAAATAATAACAACAATAGAAATAACGACAGAATAGAAAATCAAAACAGAAATGAAAATAGTAATGAAAAACAAAATAATAAAAATAATAATTGTAGATAATCAATTTCAAAATGACTCCTCTTGCATAAGAGGAGCCATTTTGGGTGCACTTATTTTTCCTGCATTTTTTTAAGTTTTCCATCCAGCCATATTATTAGTGAAGAAAAAACCATATAAATGCCAAACATCAGTGCCAGCACTATGATTGTGGCAACTCGACATAATGTCTCCTTAATCCGTTGCCTTGAAAATTTTTTCATTTTAGCAAACCTCCTTTACCCAAAATTGATTTTTTAATTATATCACTATTTCCTTCTACCTGCAATATAAATTCTTATCAAGCCATGGAAATTAGTATTCTATAATTCTAGTCTTTGGCCAAACTTTTCTTTCACCAATTTTTTAAGTTTTACATTTTCGCTTTTTTCTAATTTAGAATCTTGTTCAATTATTTTTATTGCTAGACCTTGTACTAGATTTAATATTGGCATATCTTCAAATAGATTTGCAATTTTAAATTCCGGTAGTCCATGTTGCTTTGTTCCAAAAAACTCTCCTGAACCACGTAATTCTAGGTCTTTTTCTGATATTATAAATCCATCATTTGTACTTTGCATTACTTGCATTCTTTTCTTTATTACTTCTGAATTACCTTGATATTTTAATATACAATATGATTTATATTCTCCTCTTCCAACTCTACCACGTAATTGATGAAGTTGAGCAAGTCCAAATCGCTCAGCATTTTCTACTACCATTATACTAGCATTAGGCACATTTACCCCTACTTCTATTACTGTAGTTGAAATTAAAATATCTATATCTCCATTTTTAAATTTCTCCATAATTTCCTCTTTTTCTTTTGATTTCATTTTCCCATGTAAATATTCAACTCTATAGTTACTAAATACTTTTTCTTTGTAATTCTTTGCAAGTTCTACAACAGCTTTTGCATTAATTTCTTCATTTTCTTCTACTAATGGACAAACTATATAACATTGTCTTCCTTCTTCTATCTGTTTTTTTATAAATATGTTTACTCTTTCTTCTAATCCTTTTGTAACTGCAAATGTATCTATTTTTTTTCTGTTTGGAGGTAATTCATCTATTATAGAAATATCTAAATCTCCATATAAAATTAATGCTAGAGTTCTAGGTATTGGTGTTGCTGTCATTACTAACACATCTGGATTTTGCCCTTTTTCTGATATTATCTTTCGTTGCCTTACACCAAATCTATGTTGTTCATCTGTTACAACTAGTCCTAAATTTTTAAATTCAACATTTTCTTCTAATATTGCATGTGTACCAATTAATACATCTATTTGCCCATCTTTTAATCTTTTTAATATATCTTCTTTTTTCTTTTTAGTTATAGCACTTACTAATAGCTCACATTTAATTTCATATTTACTTAATATTTTTGTATATTCTTCCAAATGTTGAGCTGCAAGTATCGCTGTTGGTGCCATAATAGTCATTTGATATCCACTTTTTACAGCTTTATATGCTGCAAGTATAGAAACTATCGTCTTTCCTGATCCAACATCTCCTTGCAACAATCTATTCATTGGTTTTTGGTTTTCCATATCACTATCTATTTCTTCTAATACCTTTATTTGAGCTTTTGTTAATTTGAATGGCAAATCATTTATTACATCTGAAATCTTAACATCTTTATTAAAACTTATTCCCACTTCATTTGCACTATATCTGTTTTTTAGTCCTAAAAGAGCTAGTTGCATGCCAAAAAGTTCCTCAAACACAAGTCTTTTTCGTGCAATTTCATACTCATTATAGTCTCTTGGAAAGTGAATTTTCTTTATAGCAGAATTTATATCTAATAATTTATATTCTTCTAATATATACTCAGGTAATGTTTCTTCCAATTCGTTATTAATAAGTTTTAGAGCATTTTCCATTATTTGCCTTATAGTGTTTTGAGATAGGTTATATGTTAATGGATATAATGGAATTATTTTTCCAGTATTTTTTGTTTTTCCATAGTCATCAAATACAGGCGAATTCATCTGTATTGTTCCATTTTTCTTGCTAATTTTTCCAAAAAATGTATATTTTTCTCCAAGTGTAAATCTTGTTTTTAAATAACTTTGATTATACCAGGTAATTAGACATGAATCTGTTTCATCTCTTACTATTAATTTATACATAGTCATATTTTTTCTACTTGTTCTTATCTGTGATATTTTTGAAACAGCTATAGCTTCTATTAATACTTCTTGTCCGTCTAAAACATCACATAAATTTACTGGTTTAGACCTATCTTCATGTTCTCTTGGATAATATGTAATTAAATCTTTTACTGTATATATTCCTAATTTATTTAATAAAGTAACTCTATTCGGCCCAACTCCTTTAATAAATTTTACATCATTTTCTAAATCTACCATTTTTTCTCCCTATTTGCCATTATAAATTATAACTAATTTCAAATTCTTTTCCATTTAAATAGTCTAAACATGTACTTTTGTTTTTAAAATTAAATTTTATTTTATAACTAATAAGCTTTTGAGCTTTTGCATTAAACTTATTATTTATTTGATTAATACCATATTTTCCATCACCTATTATTGGATACCCAATATGTGCTAAATGTGCTCTTATTTGATGCGTTCTTCCTGTATGTAAATTTACATCTAAAATACATGTATTATCACTATTCTTTTTTAGAATTTTATATGAAGTTATAATTTCTAAATATCCTTTTTTATATGTATCAGATATGTATACCAAAGATTCTTTTGCATCCTTAAATAAGTAAGCTTTTAAAGTATCTTGTTCTTTTTTCGGTATTCCATAAACCATACAAGCATAATGTTTTTCAATTTCCTTTAACTTAAATTTTGAAAATAAAATTTCTTTAGAAATGTTATTTTTAGCAAATAATACTAATCCTTTTGTATTTCTATCTAACCTATGACATGGTTCAATAAAGGTATATTCATTTTTTAATATACTGGTTATACTATTATTACCTGTTACTTCTATATTGCTGGGCTTATTAATCAGCAATATATTCTCATCTTCATATATTTTCTCTATTTTAGGCTCACGAAATAAAATTTCATCATTTATATATACTTCTATTTCATCATTTAAATATATTGTTATATTTTGTGACACTCTTTTTCCATTTACTTTTATGTCTTTTTTTCTTATTGCTTTATATATTGTGTTCATATTTAAATTGCTAAAGTTATATTGTAAAAAGTTATTTAATTTTTTTTCATTAAATTTATTATTTACTATTAATTTTCTCATGTTATTATTATATAAGGTTTATGTATATTTTTCAATAGCAAATAATATGAAAGCTTTCTACAGCATTTGCTGATAATATAATACAAATTAGCGCGAAGGAAGTATCTATAAAAATATTTTAAGAACGATGAGGAGCCATGCGTGGGTGACCAATAGAAACTGTCAAAATGTGTTAACATTTTGTATTGTTTCATTGGGGAATGGCGACTGTTCAAAATATTTTTATAGATACTTCCTGGGAGCAGTAGTTTATAGTTTGATTTTAACATTAGTTTTTAGCAAGCTTTCATATTATTTGCTATATTCTTTTTGTGATTTTGAAAATTCTAAAATATTTAACCCCCTCTTTACATATTCATTTTTCATGAAATATTTCCAAATTGTACCATGTAGATAATTCTCTATCATTACCATTTCTATTCCTTTATCTATACCTATATATTCTTTTGCAAACCATGGTTTATCTTTTTCTAAATTGTATCCATCCTTAAATCCATATTTTCCCCATAGTTTCGGATAATTATTATAATAGAATTCCATTGCTTCTATACTTTGTTTTGGTGTAAATACTATTGAACCTATTGCTCCACATGGAGTTATTGTTCCATCATTTTCCACTTCTAAATTTACTTTACTTGGTTTTGCACCAAACCCACAATAACCTTTTGGTCCAAGACATGCTGTTAATCCCCATGAATTTTCTCCATAAGTTTTATATTTATCCTTATTATCTATGCAATATTGTCTATTCGCTTTTGTGGCTTTTACAGAGTTTTCAAACCACTCAATCCCCATACTATCTTTTAAATTCATAAAGTTTATCCATGCATGAGAAAATTGATATGTAAATAAAGTTCCACAATATGTATATATTATATCTTTTATACCTTTATAATCTGCCTTTTCTTTTTTAAATTCATAATACATACTTTTGTCTATTGGATATGTTGGCGAACTTACACCTAATATATATAACATCAATTGTTCTGCATACATATCCCATTGTCCCCAAAATCCGATTTCTGGTTTATATCCCATATAAAAATAATTATTTTGTTTATTTCTATACCATTCCCAATTTATTCTTTTATACAATATTTGCGCTTTTTCTTTTACGTCTTTTCCAAAATACTCTCCTGCAGTTAATGCTCCACATATAAAAATTCCTGTATCAATTATAGATATTTCGGAATTCCATTCTCTTTTACATGTTTCCATATTCACAAAATGATAATAAAAGCCGTTTTTTCCTTCTACATTTTTTATAAATGTATTTAATGTTAAAACCGCCCTTTCGTATGCTTTTTTATAACTTATCCATTTATGTTCTACTCCAATAATTAGTGCTGCTAATCCATATCCAACAGAAGCAATACTAGCTACATTACTAGCTAATACAGTTTTATCTTGTATTAACCCATACCCTTTACTATTAATATTTGCATTGAATTCTTTCATAAAAAACTTGTAGCTCTTTTTTAATTCTTTTAATACAAGCTTATTTCCATAGCATTTAATTATTCTCATGCACATCACTCCATCTATTATAATTATACATAATTTATATTAATAATCAATGGATATATATGGGAATATTTAGTATTGGTCTAGTATAATTCAATTACTGCATGGATTATATTTCCTTCTTCATTTTCAATTACAATTATATGTTTATTGTTTATAAATGCATATTTGCAATTAACAACTTCTCCATATTTTATTTCTTTTTTATATGTTATTCTAATATTATCAAATAATCTCTTTTCATAAATCTCCTCAGGTAATGCTTCATATGCCAAATCTAAATAATATATATTATGCATATGTCCTATAACATCTATATCTTTTCTTTTTATTTTATACACAAAGTTACTTTTAAATTCTTTTGGAATATCTATTTTATCAAACTTTTCATTTTCAAAAACAGCTTTATCACATTCTGAATCATATTTTTTTATCATTTCATTATCTGCTTTTGCAATACTACCCTTTTTAATATCTATTAGTAACCACTTTGAACTTGCTATTACACATAACTCATTATTTTCATCATAAATTTCAAAATCTCTATTTCCATAATATCTTTCTATACTTCTAGACCATGTGCATAAAGTTAAATTTTGCCCATATTGAATTCTTTTTATTATATTTACATGCCATTCTAAAAGAACCCATGTTAAACCAGTTTCATTCATTGTATTTAATCCATATCCTAAGCTATCTGCATGATGCCCTGCTATATTCTCCAAATATTCTAATATTGCTTTATTCCCTAAATAATTTTGTTTTTCAATATCTTTTAAACCTATTTTTACATTTTCTTTATATATCATAAATTTCTCCTTACAATTATACCCTAGAAATATTCTAGGGTATAATTAGTTATTTGCTTTTCTTATTCTTTGTATTAAATATAGCTATTAATAATATTACTATTATTACGACTAATCCAATTGCTATCATAAGACTTCTAATATCTGTCATATTAATACTCTTTTGTTTAATACTAATACTTGTATTAAATACACTTTGTTCTAAATTACTATCAGTATATATTGTTGAATCATTTACAAATTGAAGCGTTAAATTAGTTATAGATATTTTTGCTTCATCTTCTATATTTGATTTTGCTTTAAATTTAAAATTTAATTGTTTTTCTCCTTGTAATGATGGGTCAAGATATACAACTCTTAATGTTCCTTCTTCTGGATAATCTTTTGTAGTTACATTGCTTGTCAAATTTTCTATATATTCTAATTTTGTATTATCATACTTTAAGTAAAATGTAGCTGTTTCTATATTTTTGTCTGTATCAATTTTTACTATTATTTCGTTTTCTGGTAATATTTCTCTTTCGTTTGTAGATAATTTTAAATTAGAAGCCTGTGATTTCATTACCATAGTCATACATAAAAACACAAGAATTGATAATATTTTTATTACTTTATTTTTCATAAGTATTACTCCCTCTTATTCAACTAATTTATATGGATTTGCTTTTGTTCCATCTCCACCATGATTTATCAAATCACTTTTTAATGTTACTACAGGCATAACTCCAAAGCTATTATATTCTTCTCCAGCATTATAAAAACTATTATAAATATCTCCTTCTGAACTTGAAGAAATACCTATTTTATTACCATCATATCGTTTCCAAATACTACAACTAGTTCCTCCTAGTGAAGAATCTAATGTTCCAAACCAAGATAGTTTAACATCATCAATTACCTTTGCTTCATCGTCGGCATTAGGACAAGCATAAATAGATGTAGCAAAATCTTTTACCAAATATTTATTAAAATTACTAATATTGCTTACATATGCATCTATTTGACTTGCTGAAACATTTTCTGGACAACCTGCTGGCATTAATTTTACTGTTCCATCTTTATTTGAGCAAACTCTCCATCCTGTATCTGTTGGTTTAGACATATCATATGTCATATTTCCTCTTTGAGTTGGAACATTGGTGTAATTTACTGGATAGTTAATATAATCTCCTACTTTTACAACTTCTGATATTTTTTTGCCAACTTTATCTTCTGATGATATGTTAGATTTCTTTAATATATCTCCATCTAAATTTCCTAAAAAGCTATTTATCATTAACGATATATCCGCTGCATTTAATTCTCCATCTTGTTGTACATCTGCTGCAATATTTGCTGCTTTCGAAATATTAGTATCTGTTCCTAAAAAATTGTTTATTACCACGCTTATATCTGCTGCATTTACTTGTCCATCTCCTGTTGCATCTCCATATACAATTGATGTATAGTTTGTGTTATCACTTGCTTTTAATACAGCTCCTGTTCCTAATAATTGAGTACTACTTAAATTTATAGAATTACCAGATACATCTGTTATTTGCTGTATTGTTATTCCCTTTGATTTTAAATGTTGTATCATATCTGCTACACTTATACTTGCATTACTAGATTCTGCATTTGATACTACTTGAACTGCATTATTTATTTCAGAAACATTTCCAATATTTACACTACAATCTATATTAGGCGCTATTACTGGCTCATCAACAACTTTTTTCTTTAATTTTATAGTTATATTCACATCTGACAATACCTCATCATGTAAACTTGAAATGCTATAATCTACTATACAATAATCAAGATTTGTACTTTCAGCAAATTCGTCATTAGGTCCTGTAAGTGTAAGTGCATTATTTGCACCTCTAATTGCTTTAAATGTTAAATTAATATCTGGCCAATTACCACGATTACTTCCACCATCTACACTTGGTCTTAACTTCACTGTAAACTGCTTAGACTCTCCACTCTCATACAATTTGAAACTATAACCAAAATTCACATATCCTGATGAATCTGTTGTCTGAACAATGTCATACTCATTATTAAAATAAACTCTCATAGATGAAATCGCATTTCCTACTTCGTCTACTATTCTTACTTTTGTACCAATTGCAAATGATGCTTGACTTGCTACTGTAACTATTGGGCAAAAAAATGAACATATTAATGTTGCAATTAACATTATTTTTATACTATCTTTTATTATTTTTTTCATTATAATTTTCCCCCTATTTTTAGAAATCTCTTCCTAATTTTCTTACATTATATCCAAAATATATTGTTGTTAAAGCTAACATTACTCCTAAAAATGCAAATATTATATCATTTGTACCTGTTTTAGGTATATTTTCTGTTGCTGATGTTTTATCTTTTATAGTATCTGTTTTGTTTGTATTTTTATTATTATCAATTGGCTTTGTTATAGTATTTGTATCTATATTATTATCAATTGGCTTTGTTATTGTGTTTGTGTCTACATTATTTTCGTTTGGTTTTGTTACTGTATTTGTAATTATATTATCCACTGTATTTGTATTTTCTTCTGGTTTATTTAATTTGATTGTTAATTTATTTTGAATTCCTGCTATTTGATTATCAAAATATGATTTACTTTCTTGTGCTGTTGTCATTGTTGTATTACTTAAGTTAAAAGATAAATCACTTTTAGCTGTTGTTTTTGCTGTAAATACTAATTTTAATTCTTCTACACCTGTTCCTGTAATATCTGCATACATTACTCTTACTAAATTATCATTTGGATAATCTTTTACTACTAAATTTGGTGTTTTAGATTCTTTATATGTTAGTTCTGAACTATTATAATTTAGATAATATGATGCTGTCATTATATCCTTATTTAATTTTATTTTAACTTCTATATCATCACCTGGATTATATTTGCTTTTGTTTGTTTCTATTGTTACACTAAATTCTTGATCTTCAGCATAACTTCTGTTTATTACTAATGACGCCATTATTAAACACCAAACTAATGCTATTACTATTAATTTTCCTACTTGCTTTTTCATATGTTTTTCCCCCGCGTTTTTATATATTATTTAAATGTAGTATAATACTAATTTAGACATTTTTCAATCATTCTAAATACTGTAATAAATTTGTTATTTTTCTGTAATGTAATTGTTATTTTATAATGTTTTTTATAAATTTCTTTATTTTTATCTAACCTTCTTTCTTATACAATAAAAAATGAGACTTTTAAAAGACTCATTTTTTAAATCACATTATTTACTTTTCTTAAATTCTTTTATACATCCTATTATAGAACTTATTACTAAAATTATTTCTAATATTATTCCCATAATAGAATTTATAAATATATTATATGCCAACCATAATATTCCAGCTACTACTCCTAATATCTTATATCTTTTCACATCTTTTTGCCATAATGCGAATGTTGTAATTAATGTAGCTACTACTGATAATAAACTTAACAATCCATTATATGTGAATATTGTTAAAACTATAACAAGTGCTATTGTAATAATTAATACAGCTACATCAAATCTTTCATTAATCGTTTTACCTTTAGCTTTTTGTTTTTCTTGTATTAATAGTATTAAATCTCTTGCCATCATAATTGCAGACATCGCAGCTCCAGTATATCCATTTAGCATAGCCATTGCACTAGTTTGACCAATATGAGCCACAAAATTTGCAGTTAATATTTTATTTCTATCTTTTAATAAATAACTAAGACTTAAAATTCCATAGTATAATACTGTAATTATTTGTGAAAGAATATATATTTCCATTTTTTTCTCCATTTCGTTTATTTTTATGGATGTAATTTATATCCATGTAATGTTTTATCTACATGTTGCTTCTTGCCACATAATCCTAAACCAATTGGTTCTATCTCCTCCGTTAAATATTTTTCTATCATTGCACGATTATCTATATCATTATTTGTAGAAAACATTTCTTCATTATATATGCTTATTTCAATTTCTCTATTAACTGCTTTTGCTAAAATTTCTTTCATTTCTTCCTTATTAGCAGCATATATTAAAATAGGTTGTCCACTCATTGGTAAATATACTTTTCCGCTTTTATCTTTATAATTTTCTCCCATAATATCTTGTGTTCCAAATCCTGAAGCTAAAAATGCTGTTACATTTAATTTTTGCCAAGTTAGTAAATCTTCTCTTACAACAATTGCAATTTTTTTGTCTAAATTCATATATATTCCTCCTATTTTATTATTTTTATTTTAGTTATTAATATATTTATTTAAATAATGACAATCTTTTGGTTATTGGATTTATTTTTTCTATTTCTCCAAATGCTAATAATCCAAAATAGTTATGTTCTTCTGTATTTACTTCTTTTGTTTTTGTTAACTGTTCTTTATAAGTATCTCCTGTCATTGTTTCTATAAAATCTACAAATAATATTCTCTCTTCTTCAAATCTTCTTCTAACTTTCTTTATTTCATTATTCTTTCCACCGTAAAACTATTAAAGATAAGCCTGAAATACTTTTATGTGATACATCATCTTTATCTGGAAAATCTATAAACGACATCTTTTCTTTTGTGTCTTCATCTGCAATATTAACTAATCCTAAGCCCATGTGTGCTATTGCATTTAATGTTTTTCCAATTTCTATTTTCTCATTAATTACCGCTACAAATTTATATTTATCATTATATACCATTTTATATTTTCCCTTCAAATTTTATTTTGTTATGAAAATTTCTTTTTTACCATCGTCAAATTCAAATTCATCATTTGAAATTCTAATTAAAGTATCTCCAACTTTCTTATTTATTAAATATGAAATAAGATTAGAGTCTTTTTGGCATACTTCATCTAATGTTATTATACATAAATTTTTTGGATTATCAACATATTCTTGAGTTTCGTTTCCTATGCTTAAAAACCAACCACTATCCATCTCAGATGAAGGCTCCATCTTTTGCATTAAGCCCACTTTCCAGTTTTCATCTAAAAGTTTCTTCGTTACTATACATGTTTTAAGTAATTCTGACATAAGTATAAAATCTTCTTCTTGAGAAACAAATTCATCTATTTCGTTTTTTGTAATTTGAATATCACTATTAATATCTTCTATTGAAAATCCCCATTTATCATCATTATCTGTAATTTTATTCATAATTACTGCCAATTCAAGTATTTCATCAGATGTAACACTAATTGATGTATAAATTTCCTTATATGGTTTATTAGTATGATTTTTATAGATACATACATCTATATTTCCATCTATATATAATATAAGTTTTATTGCTCCCATATTTTCTTTATCATTATAAAAACACATAAAAGGACTTAAATGACTATTTACATAATAATCGAAAATTGTACCATTTTTATCATTCATATAATAAATTTTTCCATTTTCTTCTAAATCTTGTGTTAAAACTTCTGGAAGATATTTTTTTAAATTTTCTCTTGCTATTTCTGTAATTTCTCTTAAAATTCTATTCATATAATATTTTCTCCTGTTTTTAATTATAACAAAAATGCCTAGATTGCAACGTACTTAACATACGCTTAGCTTGTAGCTACATTAATCTAGGTCTTACTAAAAACATTTTACTATATCAAAACTTGCATGTCAAACATTTTTTACTAAAAAATATTAAAGGTAAAGACCTAAATCTCTACCTTTTTTACCGTTGGTTATTTGGCAGGTGTGCCAAATCCTACAACTCTACCATTCTTTCCTATATCATCAATTTCTTTTAAATATATCATTGTATCTTCATGTCTGTTATCTTCAACTATGTAGTCTGATTTTCAATTATGCTTTTAATATATGGTCTCAACTGTTTATATTCTTCTTCGTGGAATAATAGTATATGTTCATATAGTCGTTCATCCTTTTATACATTTATATTGTTTTCTCTCAAAAGCATTTTTATATCTTCCAAATCATTTGCTTTGACTTTTCTTCCATTTATGCCAATAGAATTAGCAACTTCTAATGTTTTATTAGTGTCATCATCGTCAATTAAAAGACATTCTTGTGGCTTTAAGGAGTATCGATTAAGTAGAATTTCAAATATCTTTTTATCTGGCTTTTTTATTCCTTCGTTTGCTGATATAATAGTTCCATTTGCAATATCAAAAAAATCATATTTACTTGAAAAGAATTCAAATGTTGCTTTTGCCATATTAGATAATATATAAATGTTATATCCCTGCTTTTTTAGTTCTTTTCCAAATTTCATTACTTCTTCATTCACACTACATTTACTAAACCAGTTAAGTAGAAATTCTTCAACTTCTGTATAATCTTTCACATTAACTAATTTCTTTTCTCTTATATTATTAGCAACCTATATATTACTTATCTTTCCTAAATCCATCATTTTTCAAAAATCTGATTTAAAGATATATTCATTAAACTTTCTAACATCATCTTCATCTTTAAAAAATTGTTTTACAATATCTATAGTTGGATTTTTTACAATTACATTCCCTAAATCAAAAATTATATTTCTAATCATAATATTATACATTTACCTTTCATCTAAATCTAATTATTTATAAGAATATTTTGCAACTTCACAATTGCCTAGACATAAAGGTAATAATGTTTCTGTATCTGGTATTCCATCAAAATAGCATTTTACTGGAATACTAATCCCACCATGTGATACTATTAATATTCTTTTTCCTGCATATTCCTTTTTTATATTATCTAAAAAACTATATACTCTTCCAAAAAAATCTCTTATGTTTTCTGCTTTATTATATTTTAAATTTTGTTTGTAACTCCAGAAAGCATTAAAATCAAATTCTGTAGTAGGCATTCCTTCAAATTCTCCAAAATCTCTTTCTGAAACTCTTTCATCTATTATCATTTTAATATTTCTTCCTCGATTTATAATTTCAGCAGTTTGCATAGCTCTCTTTAATGGTGAACACAAAAGCAAATCTATTTTTTCATTTTTCAAAGATTCTCTTGTTTCCTCTGCTTGTTGAATTCCCTTTTCGTTTAATTCTATGTCTGCTTTGCCTTGCACCTTTTTTAATAAATTCCATTCAGTTTGTCCATGCCTTGTTAATAATATTTCCATTTTTCTTTCCCCATTTTTTCTAAATATATTAAATATATCAAGAATTATATCATACTTTTCCCTATTTGTCTTAATTTTACCAAAATTTATATCTTTTTTTCTAATATTTTAAAGAGCCAGTAATTATACTAGCTCCATACTTTAATAAGCAATTTCATATTTAATAGTATCTCCAATCGTTTTAGAACTCATTAAATTGTCAAACACATTACTTACATCTTTCTTATCTTCATCAGTACTTGTTATATAAAAGTTTTCTGTAGTTTCTATATATTTATGTCCTAATATATCTGCAACATCTCTTATTTCTATACCATTTCTTAAATTAATTGTTGCTTAACTACCTCTTAAATCATAAAATCTACAATTTTCAATACCAAGTTCTTTATGAATTATTTTAAATGGATAATTTAATATATTTCTACCAAAATATTTACCATTAGGTCTTGTAAATACCATATCTGCTTTGTTTAGTTGAAGGATATTACTTTCATTCTGCACAATTCGTTGTTCTACTACTTTTCCATATTTATTGAGTACATCTTCAAAATGATAAGTGCAATATTCTTTACCGTATAACTTTTTCATATACTGTTGTTTCTTCTTATAATTCATTAGAGCATTATATATAGTTTCACACATATTAATTTGTCTTGTTCCTTGTTTAGTTTTGGTAGTGCCAATATACCATCTTCCTTTGTCATCTTTTGGCTTGTCATATACTGTATGCCTAACATTTATAACTCTATTTTCGAAATTTATATCGTCCCAAGTTAAGCTACAAACCTCCCCTGTTCTCATTCCAGTAAAACAACTTGTAATAAATGCACAAGTAAAAGTATCATCATCTTTAAATCTATCTAAAATTAAATCAATTTCATTTTTATTATATAAATGTTTCTTAAAAGCCTTTTCATCTTCTATTTTTGGTATTTTTAAAGCCAATTGCTGGATTTACTTTTATAAAATCTGTTTCATATGCATATGTAAAAGAACCTTTTATTACTTTCTTAATATTATTTAAAAAGTTCTTGCTAAATGATTTATTAACATAGATTTTATTAATAAATTCTTGAAGTGTGCTTCTTGTAATTTGAGATAGTCTAAAATAGCCTATATTTGGTTTTATATGATTTTTTATAATATTGCTATATCCTTCTATGGTGTGATATTTTAAATTGATATAACAATACTTCTCAAGCCAATAATCTAAAAAGTCTGAATAAGTCATATCACTTGCTGAAAATGAATTACCTATGTTTAGATAATCATTGTATGTGATTACTCCTTCTTTCTCTACTTCTGATTTTGTTTTAAATCCTGACTTACTTAAAAATTTTCTTTTTCCATCAACTTTTGCAATTTCAAATTTATATTGATAGAAATTTCCTCTCTTTTGAATTGTTACATTCGACATTTTTTTACTTCTCCTTTCATTTTTCGAATGTAAACTAAAAAGAAATGCTACCACGAATGATAACATTTCTATATTTTATTTTCACTTTGTTTGCAATCACATAATACCTTAATTTCAAGCACTTCAAAGATTTTATTTCAAACTATGAAAACATTTTGCAAACAAAATGCAAACAATTTGGTATGTTTTCATATTTAT
>CAOJKP010000024.1 GCA_948438085.1 uncultured Clostridium sp.
ATGATAACATAGAGGAAACACCTGTACCCATACCGAACACAGAAGTTAAGCTCTAATGTGCTGAAAATACTTGCGGGTTACCCTGCTGGAAAGATAAGTTGTCGCCAGGCTTTTTTTATTTTTTGAACTATATTAGATATAGTTCTTTTTTTATATTATATGAAAGTTCTCCAAATTTCCTATAATATAAATACGTTTCACTTAGAATTTTATTGGATAAAATTTGGCAAGGAAACAAAGATGCGGACTTTAAAATGTTTTAAATAGTGCAAATGTTATTAATGTTCGCTTTTGTTCTCTAAATAAGTTAGATATAGATTTAAATTTAGAAAAAATGTAAAAATATTGAAATAATAAAATGATTAATATATAATAAATAAAAATAAAAAGGTTCATATATATAATTTTTATATCCTTCAAAGAACAAACTAAAAAGATATACTTCGAAGAATTCGCAAGAAAGCCCCTTTAACAAGGAGGCTGTCACCATTAGGTGACAGGGGGTTCTTTATAACTTAGTGAATAATGAATAATTAATAGTGAATAATAGACAAAAGAAAGGAGAAGGTTGGAAAAGAATTAAATTTTGGCTAAGAAAACAATTTTAAAATTTATGAGGCGTACTTAATGTACGTTGATTAAATTTCAAATGAAGTTTGACACCGCCAAAATTCTAATTATTTTCCAACAATATGTGCCTTAGAAAGGAAATGTGATTAAATATGAAAATAGTTGGTATGGTAAGAGAGAGCAATAATTTAAGAGAGTGTACTGGTGAACAAGAAAAATTATTCAATATTCATCATTCATTATTCATTACGACCGCTAGGTCGCACTATGGAATAACATTAATCGCTCTAATAATAACAATAATCCTATTACTAATCCTTGCAGGTGTAACAATCCATTTCACAATAGGAGAAAATGGAATACTAAAAAATGCAGCAATAGCAGGAAATAAATATAAGCAAGCAGGAGAAAACGAAGCAAATTTACTAGATGAAATAGATGCATATATGAATGGAGATAGAAACTATCCAGAAAACACACCTAAAACAAAGGCAGGAGAAAGGGTAGCAATGCCAGAAGGGTGGTACTGGTAAAACAACTGCCACATATGAAGTGCCAGTTGTAAAAAAAGTAACAGATGCAAAAAGAACCGCAAATGTATATGCAATAAGTGATGGACAAAATAACACCATACCAATACCCAAAGACTTCTACTATGTAGGAGGAAATCAAATAAAAAAATATGGAGGGTTTTATATTGGAAGATATGAAGCAGGAGTATCAGTATTAGATAAATCAACGGGTACATTTAAAGATAATGTAACATTTGGAGAAAGTAGCTTAAATGGACATGTAGTAGGTTCAAAAGATAGTCATGGATGGGTGTGGCAAAATACTAATTATTTAGCAAGAAATTCTAATATGACTTCACTATTAGGTTCAAAATATGGAGAAAATAAAGCAAATGGAAATATAGTGGTACAAGCAGATACAATACCACATTATCATGCAGATTATTATACAGCAATGGAAATGAGTGAAAGATTATATTCTAATAAAAATTCTGTATCAAGTGGATTGGTAACAGGTACACAGTGGGATATGATGATGAAATATATGCAAGATAATGAAAATGCTGTTTTAGGAGAAAATTGTAATTGGGGAAATTATGATGATACAGTAATAAATGAGATAACAGGATATTATATAGAGGTTGATTCGAATGGAACAACCTCTATAGATGGATTTAGAAATGGAAGCGAATATTCAACCAATAGTACACAAGGAACATGCATAATATTAACAACAGGAGCGAGTGAAAAAGTAAAAAAGATGAACTTATATGATGTAGCAGGAAATTTATGGGAATGGACATATGAATCAGCATATTATAATAATACACATTCAGATTTTGAATATGATACAGGTTCAATTCGTGGTGGTCATTTATTATATAATTTTAAGTTATATTAATAGTTGTTTTTTTTATTTATATATTATATAATGCAAATATATTATTAAATAAAATGGAGTAAAAAATGGAAGATAAATTTGTTGGAACTAATATAGGTGTTAATTTAGTTAGTGGAAATATAAAACAAAAGAAAAAAGGAGTTGCTGTGTATATTTCAATAGTGTGCTTTTTTGGAGCATTAATTGCTTTTATAATTACTCTAATAGAAGCAATAATAGAAATAAATATTGGATTTATTTTTATATCTTTATTAGGAATATTTTGCATAGGATATATGTTACTTATTAGTGGATATATGCAACCTTCAAAAAATTATTATATAAAAGTTAAAGATAATAAATCCTTTGAAGGATTTGAATTGTATTATAAAGATAAATGTATTAGTTTAAAATATCAAGTAGATAATAGAGGAAAATTTAAATGGTCTAATTGTAACTCACTATTGGAATGCATTTCATATGCAGATGGTACACATATGAGTCGTTTTACAAAGTACAAAATTATGAATTATTTTTCAGCATGGCTAGAAGGAAATGATTATTTATCAAAGGATGTTACAATTCCTTTGGAAAAATTGTAGGAATGAAAGGAGATTATAAGTTAACATTAAATATGTTACTTATAAATAAAAGATGAAAAGAGAATATACAAATAAAGTAATGATTGGGAATGTGCAAATAGGAGGGCAAAATAAAGTTGTTATACAATCTATGTGTAATACAAGAACTAAAGATATTTTATCAACTGTACAACAAATATTAGAATTAGAAAATGCCGGATGTGAAATAATTAGAGTTGCTTGTTTAGATATAGAGGATGCAAAAGCAATTGAAGAAATAAAAAGGCAAATACACATACCAATTGTAGCAGATATTCATTTTGATTATAAAATTGCTATTTGTGCTATAGAGTCTGGAGTAGATAAAATACGAATTAATCCAGGAAATATAGGCTCAGAAGAAAGAACAAAAGCAGTTGTAGATAGATGTAAAGAAAGAAATATACCAATTAGAATAGGCGTTAATGCAGGTTCATTAGAAAAAGAACTTTTACATAAATATGGAGATAAACCAACTGCAAAAGCAATGGTAGAAAGTGCTAGGAGACATATTGACATTCTAGAAAAACTGAATTACAGAAATTATTTGATTTCATTAAAAGCATCTAATTTAGATTTATGCATAGAAAGCTATGAGGAAGCAGCAAAAGAATTTAATTGCCCATTACATTTAGGAATTACAGAAGCAGGTACTGAATTTAGTGGTACTATTAAATCTAGTATTGGATTAGGAGTATTATTAAGACATGGTATAGGAGATACAATAAGAGTTTCTTTATCTGATGACCCAGTAAAGGAAATAAAAGTTGCAAAAGAAATATTAAAAGATTGCAATTTGTATAAAAAGACTCCAACTCTAATAGCATGTCCAACATGTGGAAGAACACAAATAGATTTAATTCCAATGGCAAAACAAGTGGAAGAGTTTTTGCAAACAATTGAATCTGATATAACAGTAGCTGTAATGGGATGTGCTGTTAATGGACCAGGAGAGGCTAGTCAGGCAGATATTGGAATTGCTGGACGGTATAAAAGAGGGACTGCTATTTAAAAAAGGGCAAATAATAAGAAAAATTCCACAAGAAAACATTGTAGATGAATTAAAGAAAGAAATACTTGAAATAGTAAAAAAATAGGAGACAAAATGGAAATTATTGTTGGTAAAACTGCTGGATTCTGTTTCGGAGTTAAAAGAGCAGTCGAAGGAAGTAAAAAAGAAGTAGAGGCAAAAAAAGATATTTATTGTCTAGGTGAATTAGTACATAATAAGCAAGTTATTTTAGATTTACAAAAAAGAGGAATGAAATTTATAGATAATATAAATGAAGTAAAAAGTCCACATTCAGATGTTATTATACGTTCACACGGAGTTGAAAAAAATGTATATGAGCAAGCAAGGCAAAAGAAAATTAATTTAATTGATTATACTTGTCCAAATCTATTAAAAATTCATCAAATGGTGGAGAAATATCAAAAAGAAGGATTTTATATTTTTTTAATAGGAGAACAAGGACATCCAGAAGTTATTGGAACTCTTAGCTTTTGTAGTGAAAGTAGTTGCTTAATATCTGAGATAAAACAAGTAGATGATGCAATAAATGAATTTGAAAAATCTAATAAAGATAAACTGATTGTAACATCACAGACTACATTTAATATAGATAAATTTAATGAAATTAAAGGTAAAATAGAAAAAAGTATACCTAAAAATATACAAATTATTATAGAAAATACTATATGTCTATCAACAAAAATAAGACAAGACGAAGTAAAAGAATTATCAAAACAAGTTGATTGTATGATAATAATTGGAGGAAAGAATAGTTCTAATACTAAAAAGCTTTTTGATATTGCAAAAGACAATTGTAAAAATTCAATAATGATTGAAACAAAAGATGAAATACAAAATAATAAAATATTTGGTAAAGTAGGAATAATGGCTGGAGCTTCAACTCCACAAGAAAGTATAAATGATGTGATAGAATTTATAAAGAAAAATGAGAATGTTTTAAAATAAGGATGCTTGTTGTATGTTTTAGTATATTTTTTATATTGTAGTCTTAATTCTAATAAAATATTTTAAAAAATTTATAGAAAATGTTGATATTTTATTGATTATAATGTATGATTGTATAAGAAAAATTATCTTTATAAATGTGAATGTTGAAAGGAGTAAACTTGATGAAAAAAGTGCTAGTTTTAGCAATTATGTTGTTTTGTGTATTGTTTTCATGTTATGTATATGCAGAGCCTAATGACAACAAATTGCTAGATGATGAAACAACTGGACAAATAATTAAAATAAAAGAAAAAGAAAAAAAGGAACTACAAGATTATACTGAAAGCTATGGATCAGAAGCATATGGATATACTGCATATATGTTAAATAAAGTAAGAATATATAGTATCCCTCTATGTTTTATAGGAATAGCAGTAGGTGCAATATGGCAGTATGTAATAGGTATAAGAAAATTAGATGTAAGAGATAGAGGACTATTATTAATAATGAGTTTTGTAACCATTTTTGTAATTTGTCAGGTATTACCACTAATTTTTGCAATTGTAGTTAAAGGATTTAGAAGTTAAAAAATATTTTGGAGGAATTAACGAATGAAAGTTTTATTTGCGGTTAGTAATGAAAGTATATCAGAATCGATAGTAAAAAAATATCAAAAAGATTATAAGGAAATTATTTCTTATAAAAATGTTTATTACTTTAATGCAATATTAAAAGAAATACAAAGAGATAAAAGCTATGATAGAATAGTTATAAGTGAAGATTTAGAACCATTTGCTAATAATGATTATAATGCTATAGATAAATTTATTTTTGATAAGTTAGATAGTATAAGTGATGAAGCAATTAAAAGTGATGGAGAAGATACACCAATAATTTTAATAAGTTCAGATAGACGTGCTAAATCTGAGAATATGTTAGTGAAATTATTTGGAATCGGAATATATGATGCATTAATTGGACAAGATAGAAGTATTGAGCAAGTATGTAAATTAATAAAAAAACCACGTACAAAAAAAGAGGCAAAAGCATATTACAAAATAGAATCTGAAGATGTAAATTATAAATCAGAAAATGAAGATAGTGTGAGTGAAGTTGAAATACAAAATATATTAGCACATTATAAAAAATTGGGAAAAAATGAAGAAGAATACGTAGAGAGTTTTGATAATATTGCTTCACAATATACAGATTCTCAATTAAAAGTTATCTCTAAATTTTTACCTTTAAATGTTAAAGCTGTATTAGAAGTAAATTCACCTAAATATCAATCAATTATGGCATTTTCAGGTAGAACTTCTGTTCAAAATAAAAAAGAACCTGAGTCTACGGAGAATGGATTGAAAATTAATTTTATAGAAAATCAAAATAATAAAGAAAAAATGACAAGACCTGTTGTTGTTCCAACTGCAATTAATACAAAGGCAAATAAGAGAATATTAGATGAATCTAATGAGCAAATTGATATAAATGATATACAAAATCAAATTAATATAAAAGAATCTCTAATAAGTGAAATAAATGAAGTGATACCAGAAGAACCTGTACAAGAAACACCAAAAAAAGGAAGAGGAAGACCAAGAAAAATTGTGGAAGACCCAGCACCAGATGCTCCAAAAAGGTCAAGAGGAAGACCAAGAAAAGTTGTTCAGCAAGAACCAGAAGAAGCAGATGTTAATATATTTGGATTAAATGATGAAGATGATAGTGAAGAAGATAATTCAACTGTGTTACCAGGATTCGATGTAACACCAAATGATGAAGAAAAGGCAATTGTAAATGAATCTAATAATTTTAATGTTGATATAGAATCATTACTTACTAGAGATCAAAAAATAGTAGCATTTATTGGCTCTTCAAAAAATGGAACATCATTTATTATAAATAATTTAGCTCAAATTTTTTCTGGTATGGGAATAAATACAGCTATTTTAGATATGACTAAAAATAAAAACTCATATTTTATATATACAAAAAATGAAGAAGAACTTAGAAAAATAGCCTATGACAGTATAGAAAATTTATCAAATGGTAAAGCAGAGGGAATTAAAGTTAATAATAATTTAACTGTATATACAGCTATGCCTACACAAAATTTAAATGTTAATGTTAATAATATGTTAGCAACATTAGTTAAAAATCATTCATTAATATTAGTAGATTGTGACTTTACAACTCCTATAGAATGTTTTTCTAGTGCACAAGAAATATATTTAATACAAAGTATGGATATATTAACAATCCAACCACTTACTGAATTCTTACGAGAATTAAAAACAAAGGGAGCACTTTTACAAGAAAAATTGAAAATTATAATAAACAAAGAAACCAAAGTTAAGGGACTTAGTTCAAAAGTATTAATTGGTGGAATGGCTTTTTATAACGATCCAGGAATGTCATTTATGACAGAATTATTTAACAAAGATGAGATAAAATATAAGATAATTCCTTTTAGTGAGGAAGTATATAGCAGTTATATGGAAGGAATTGTTAACTGTAAAATTTCTACACATGGTTATCCAAAAAATTTTGTTAAAGCATTAAAGGATTTAGGAAATATGGTATATCCTTTATTAAATAATAAATACAAACCAGTAGAAAATTATAAATCTAAAGAAGGATTTTCAAACAATACAAATGATACATTAAATAAAATGAAGAACAATTACTAGAAATGAAATGTTGAGGTGATAAAGTGATATACATGATAATATTAATAATTTTAGTTATTATAATAATAGCATTAATGGTTTATAATGTTATAGTTTATAAGAAAATTCAGAATTATAATGATATAAATCAAAAAATAACAAGTTTAAATGTTCTACAGGATTTTATGAATACAATTGGTGATTATACATCAGTTGATGAAAAAATACAAAGAATTAATGAAATCCTAATTGAAAAATACGATATAAAATACTCAACAATAGTAATGTTCGATGGAGCAGAATATGTTATTAAAGCGACAAACGTTAAAGAACAGCATTGGGAAGCTTTGAAGGATTTGCATAATCAAGAAATTTTTAAAGATAGTATATCTACAACAAACCCTAAATATGTAACCATTAATGGAGAAAATGATAGATTGCCATATCAAACAATGGAATTTGGAAGAGCAAAATCTGCTATGTTTTTTCCACTATATATAGATAATGTATATATAGGATATTGGATTATAGAAAGTGGACAACCACATGCTTTTGATACAATAGATACTACTATTTTAGAAGTTGTAAAAGAAAATATAGTTTCAGTTTATAAAACGATAGGATATCAAAATACAGTAGAAAATATAGCAAGAGACGATTTATATTCTGGACTTAAATCTGCTGAGTATTTATATGGAATTGGTAAAAAAATTATTGATAATTACACTACTTCAACTGTATGTATGTTTAAAATAACAAACTTAGAAGAAATTAATGAAAAATTTAATAGAAAAACTGGAGATAATATAGTTACAGAAGTTAGTGAGTATATACAAAATAATATATCTTCAGAATATGTATTTGTAAGATATATGGGACCTAAATTTGCTATTGTTTTTTCTGGTATAGATACACAAAGTGTAAATGAATTTTTAATTGATATGAAGAAAAATATAGAAAAATTAGAAATTGAAAAAGCTGATGATGGAAGGAAAAAGAAAAAGACAAAAGAATATGCATCTCCAAAAATAAATACGGTAATAACTACATATTATAAAGGAACAGCATTAGAAAGTGTTACTAAAAAGTTGGAAGAATATCTTGATAATGCTGATGTAAATCAAAACGAAATAAATGAAATATAGAAAAGAATTAAATATAAACATGAGAAAGGATTGTGATTTGATATGGACATGGATAAAACAATGAATTTTTCTGTTGAAAAGGAAAAGAATACTGCAACAAGAGAAAATTTAAAAAAAGTATATGATGCACTTGTTGAAAAAGGATATAATCCAATTAATCAAATAGTAGGATATATTTTGTCTGGAGATCCAACATATATAACAAGTTATAATAATGCTAGAAATTTAATAAGACTAATAGAAAGAGATGAACTTTTAGAAAAAATGGTAAAAAATTATATAGGATTAAATGATTAATATGCGTATTTTAGGTTTAGATTATGGAGATAGTCGTGTTGGAGTAGCTATAACGGACGCATTAGGAATTACAGCACAAGGCTTAGAAACAATCCATCATAAAGGTAATGATAAAATAGTCTTAGCAAGATTAAACGAAATTATAAATAATTATGGAGTAGAAACAATTGCAATAGGAATGCCATTTAATATGAATGGAACAAGTTCAGAAAGAGTAGAAATTACAAAAAAATTTATTCATAAATTAAAATGTAAATATAATAAAATAAAAATACAAGAAATTGACGAAAGACTAACAACAGTTGCAGCACACAAAACAATGAATTTTTTAGATATAAACAAGAAAAAAAAGAAGGATATTGTTGATACAATTTCAGCTGTTTATATTTTAGAAATGTATATAAACAAAAATATATAAAAAAATATAAATTAAAGTTGCATTTATAATAAAAATAGTATATGATATTTAAAAGTGTAAATAATAAAAATGCTAAAGTAAATATTGAAAGGAGAAAAAGATGGACGAAGAAAATAATGTTTCAGAGGAAGAATTAGACAATATAATTGTTTTAAACGATGAAAATGGAGAAGAAGTAGAATTCGAGTTTTTAGATGTTATCGAATATGAAGGAGAACAATATATAGTATTATTACCAACTGATGAACAAGATGATGGTGAAGAAGTTGTTATTTTAAGAGTTGAAGATACAGATTCTTCAGAAGATGAAGAATCATATGTAAGTGTTGATGATGAAGAAACACTTACAAAAGTATTTGAAATATTTAAAGAAAAATTTCAAGACGAATTTAACTTTGTAGATGATGACGAAAAATAAAAGTAATTTGTATAATATGTATAAAATAGAAAAATCAACTTATACTAAAGGTAGGAGTTGATTTTTTATGTATAAAACAGAATATAATTTTAGAACAGATTTAGCATTAGAAAGAAGAGATATTTATAAAAAGGCTAATAAAATTGAAAATGAAATAGATGGGATTGATGTTGAAGAAGAAAATGTAAATTCAAATGTAAAAACAGCTAGAGTTAAGGTATTAACAGAAAATGGAGCAAAATCTATTGGAAAGCCTATAGGAAATTATATTACTATAGATATAAAAAATTTAAAGTTGGCAACAGAGGAGGATATACAAATTTCTGCAGAGGCATTATCTAAAGAATTAAAGTCAATTATTGAAAAACACTGTAATAAACAAGATGAAATATTAGTAGTTGGATTGGGAAATGCTTATATAACACCAGATTCACTGGGACCTAAAGTTATAAAAGATATAGATGTTACTAAGCATATTATAAAATATATGCCTCAATACTTACCAGAGAATACAAGACCTGTTAGTGCAATTTCACCAGGAGTACTTGGAACAACAGGAATTGAAACACTTGAAATTTTAAAGGGTATAGTAGATAATACTCATCCTAAATTAGTTATTGTAATAGATGCATTAGCGTCTAGAAGTATTGAGAGGATAAGTAGTTCCATTCAGCTTGCAGATACAGGAATAACTCCAGGTGCAGGAGTTGGAAATACACGTAAAGATTTAAGTAGAGATACACTAGGTATACCTGTTGTTGCAATTGGAATACCAACAGTTGTAGATTTGGCGACTATAACAGATGACTGTTTAGATTTATTTATAACAAAATTACAATCTGAGGCTAAATCTAATGATTATCTGAATGAATTAAAGCAAAATGATAATTATGAAGAAATTAAACAAGCATTAATTCCAAATGATTTTAATATGATAGTTACTCCAAAGGAAATAGATGACTTAGTAGAAAATATGTCAAGTGTAGTTGCAAGAGGAATTAATTATGCATTACAATAAACATTAACCATAGAAAAATTGATGTTCAATTTTCTAAAAATATTCTAAATAGCTGATTTCAGAAAGCAAATGTTTTAAAACATTTGCTTTTTTCACACTAATTAATATAAGGATATATATAGTTTTATTGTAATTTTGTTCTGGACAAAGACTAAAAGATTATGATATAATTTGTTACAAGGTGAGAAAATGTATAAATTTTTTGTAAAGGATGAACAGATACAAAAAGATATAATTACTATAAAAAATGAAGATGTTAATCATATAAAAAATGTTTTAAGAATAGAAATAAATGAAAATATTCAAATATGTAATATAAAGAATTCACAAAACTATTTGTGTAAAGTAATTGAAGAAAACACAAATTATATAAAATGTGAAATTATAAAATTAATATCGCAAACAACAGAACCTAATACGTATATACATGTATTTCAAGGATTACCAAAGTTTGATAAAATGGAGAACATTATACAAAAATTAACTGAGATTGGAGTTTGTGAAATTACGCCATTAATTATGGAAAGATGTATCGTAAAATTAGATAAAAGTGCTGAAGAAAAGAAAATTGAACGTTGGAGAAAAATAGCTGAAGTTGCTGCAAAACAAAGTAAAAGAGATGTAATACCATTAATAAATAATTGTACTAATATAAAAAATATGTATAATAATATAAAAGATTATGATATAGTAATCACAGCATATGAAGAAGAAAATGAACAAAGAGTTAAAGATGTTTTAGAAAAATATAAAAATTTAGAAAATCTAAAAGTTGCAATAATTATCGGACCAGAGGGAGGAATTTCTGCAGAAGAAATTAAAGAATTAAGAAATAATAACAGTAAAATTGTTACACTAGGTAAAAGAATACTACGAACAGAAACAGCACCAATAGTATTAGCAAGTATTGTATTATATGAGTTGAATGACATATAAAAGATGGAAATTAATTACTAACATTATAATAAAGTATTATCGAAAATCAAAGATTTGATTAATTAAATAATTTCGCAAGGAGGAACTTAAACAATATGGAAGATAATCAAGTAAACAGGCAAAATGGTGAATACATACAAGACATCGCAAATCATATAGATAGCAAAAAGAAATTGTCTAATAAACAAGAAGAACAAATAAATAATAATATATTCAAAAATATACTTATTGCAGTAAGTATATCAATATTTTTTTTATTACTTATTCTTGGAGTAAAAAATATAGAAACTAATATATATATTACAGATTTAAAAGTGTTTACTATAGGATTAGCAATTTCAACTGTAATTTTATTTGAAGAAAGCTATAGAAGAAATAGTGGTAAATTATGTATTAATGGAATTGAATGTTTTTTTCTAACATTAACAGTGATGGTATCAATATACAATTGCAGATTATATTATGACCAATATATTAAAATGTTAGCATTAGTAGAGTTTTTATTTTCAATTTATTATGTAGCAAAATCAATTGTTGTGTACATAAATATGAAAAAAGAATATGTAAATACACATAACGATATAAGTGAAATTATAAAAAAATAAGAAAGGATAAATTAAAATGATAAAAAGCATGACGGGATATGGCAGAGGTAACTTAGAAAAAGAACAAAGAACATATCTTGTAGAAATAAAATCGTTAAACCATAAATATAGTGATATAACAGTAAAAATGCCAAGAACTATAAATTACTTAGAAGAGAAAGTAAAAAGACAAATACAATCAAAAATAACTAGGGGAAAAATAGAAGTATTTATTTCATTCGAAAACAACAGTATTATAGGTAAAGAAGTTAAAATCAATAAAGAACTAGCGCAAATCTACATAAAAGAACTAAAGCAAATTGCTACTGAAAATAACTTAGATACTAATATACCAATAACTGAAATTTCAAAGATGCCAGAAGTTTTAAATATACAAAATAATATAGATGAAGGTTTAATATGGGATGAATTAAATAATTGTATAGCAATTGCATTAGATAGTTTTATAGAAATGAGAAAAGAAGAAGGGAAAAGAATAGAACAAGATATTGAACAAAGAATAAATAACGTTGAAGAAAATGTTTTGAAAATTTCTAAATATTCTACTGGACTTGTTGAAGAATATATAGTAAAATTAGAATCAAGAATAAAAGAGTTACTAAATACAAATGTAGTGGATAAAGATAGACTAGCTCAAGAAATAGTTATTTATGCAGATAAAACATCAGTGGAAGAAGAACTAACTAGATTAAAAAGTCATATAATGCAATTTAAAAAATTATTAAAAGAAGAAAATGCTATAGGAAAGAAATTAGATTTTTTAATGCAAGAAATGAATAGAGAAACTAATACAATAGGATCAAAAACAAACAACTTAAATATTACAAATTTAGTTATAGAAATAAAAACTCAATTAGAAGATATACGTGAACAAATTCAGAATATTGAGTAAGAAAGGAAGAAAAAGTATGCAGTTAATAAATATTGGCTTTGGAAATATAGTTTCAGCAAATAGAATAATTGCAATAGTTAGCCCAGAATCTGCACCAATAAAGAGAATGATACAAGAAGCAAAGGATTCAAAAACAGCTGTAGATGCAACTTATGGAAGAAAAACAAGAGCAGTAGTTATAATGGATTCAGGACATATTATTTTATCAGCTGTTCAACCAGAGACAGTGGCAGGAAGATTAGAAAAAGAAGAAATTGAAGAGTAAAGAAAGAAGGTAATTAAAAATGATGGTAGAGCCAACAGTTACAGATTTATTAAAAAAGATAAATAACAGATTTAAATTAGTAGTAGCAACATCCAAAAGAGCAAGACAGTTATCTGGTGGAAAAGAACCTCTAGTTAATAAACAAGAAGCATCTACAGTAACACTTGCTGCAGATGAAATAGCAGAGGGCAAGGTGACAATATGCTAGATGATAGTAAAAAAAATATACATATTATATCTATAACAGGTGATTTGGCAAGCGGAAAATCTACAGTAGCAAATTTATTAGCAGAAGAATTAGGTTATTCAATACATAGAAATGGAGCCTATGCAAGACAAATTGCAAAGGAATTAAATATGGATATAACTGAATACAATAAATATGTAGAAAGTCATCCAGAAATAGATAGAAAGATAGAACAAAGTGCAGCAGAATATGCAGAAACACATGATAATGTTATAGTAGATGCACGTCTTGGCTGGTATGCAGTACCACATTCATTCAAAGTATATTTAAAAGTTGATATTAATGTTTCTGCTAGACGAGCACTAAATGACGAAAATAGAAAAGACACAGAAATGTTTTCTACTTTTGAAGAACAAAAAAAAGACATTCAAAAAAGATATGAATTGGAAAATAAAAGATTTTTGGAATTATATGGTATATATAGACAAGATTTAGCAAATTATGACTTAGTAATAGATACAAGTGATTTAACACCTGAAGAAACTAAAAACAAAATAATAGAAAATTATAATATATGGTTAAAAAATAAATAGTAGGTGAATAAATGAATAAAACAAAAAGAAAAATATTTGAAACCTCCATGAAATTATTTGCTAAAAAAGGTTATGATGCTACAAGTATAGAAGATATTACTGCAGAAGTAGGTGTAGCAAAAGGAACTCTTTATTATCATTTTACAAGTAAAGAAGAAATATTTAATTTCTTAGTAGAAGAAGGAATGAAACTATTAAAAAATAGTATAGATATAAAAACTTCAAAACTAAGTAATACATTAGATAAATTAAGAGCAGTTATTCTTATACAAATAAAGATAATTACAAAGTATGAAGATTTCATGAATATCGTTTTAAGTCAAATATGGGGTAATGAGCCAAGAAATATAAAGTGCAAGAAATATGTAATGGAATACATAAAAACAATAGAAACAATAATAGAAGAAGGTATGAGTAATGGCGAAATTATAAAAGGAGATAAACAAATATTGGCATCTGGAATATTTGGACTAACATGTTCAAGTCTTGTATATAAAATAAAAATAGAAGATGACTTAGATGTGCAAAAATTATACAAAGAGTTTGACATGTTTTTACTAAAAAATTTATCAAAAAAATAGAAAAAAATGAAAAATAGTGTTGACATTTGATGTATACTTGTAATAAAATTGTAAACGAATAGAAATATAAATTTAAATTAATCCTATTGTAGTTTTTTACAAAAAGTTATATAATTTTATTGTTGGAAACGTAATAGTAATAAAATAATACATAGGACAAAGGAGGGAGGTTTACAATGTCTAAATCTGGCATAGTAAACGTGAGAATGGTAATCACAGAAGAAAAAATTTTATCAAATATTGATAAAATTCAAAAATTAATTAATCCAAATAGTAAGAAACAAATAGTTCAATTAGAGGAAGATTCTTATTTTAAAGACCTAATTGAATCAGTAAAAACTTATTTAATTGAATATCCAAAAAAGAAAAACTTTCCTGTAAATGTATATAAGGCAGCATATACTCTTGTTGAATATGCAACAAATCAATTTGAGGAAAATACAAAGCAAATTGAAGAGTTAATAAGACAAAGAGAAAAGAACATAATATTAGCAGGGAATTTAAAAGATATATTAGAAAAAGTTGAATGCAAAGATAAAGACTGGAAAAATGAAGTGAAAAAAGCTGAAGAAACATATGGAGAAGATATAGCAGAAACTTTAGGTATAATAGGAAGATGTAAAAGCGACAAATCTCAAAATTATCAAGATGCTTTGAAATTGATTAATGCTAGAGTTGCAAATCTTGAAGCTAATTTACATATAGAAATAGATATGGAAAGAATAGAAGATAGATCAAAGGCCTTAAGCTATATAGGAATTGAAGTTGCAGATGCATTGAAAGTAATACCTGTTCCAGTTGGTTATGAAAAAACAATTACTGAAGAAATTACTGAAACACAAAAAATAGAAGATGAAAACAAAGAATATATTGAAAATACACAAATAGAAATTAAGCCAACATTATGGCAACGTATAAAAAATAGCAAAATAGGAAGAGCAGTTGGATTTATATTTAGAATAAGATTAGTTGTTGACGAACCATCTGCATTACCACAAGGAAGAGGAGAATAAAACAAGTAATAAAAATAAACATACTTTATTGTATGTTTATTTTTATGTTATATGAAACATTATAAAACTATTTTACAATGTAATATTTTAAGAAAGATTTAATTATTTGTAAATTTTATTGAAAAAAAATAATCTATTTGATATATTATATTAAAATAAAAATGGAGGTAAGAAGTATGAAAATAGTAGAACCATATATAAAAGTAGAAAAGTTTGATGGAAAAGAAATAATGAAAAAAATAGAAAGAGCATGTAGGACATGCTATCGTTCAGAAGATAAGATAACAGAAGAAAGCTATAAAAATTTATTAAAAAATTGTATAAATAGAGGTCATGAATCAGTTTTAGAACATGAAAAGATTACAGTAAGAATATATAGTGATGTTGGTTCATATAAAGACCTAACAAGACATAGATTTGCTAGTTTTTCAGTTGAATCTACAAGATATTGTAGTTATGACAAGGACAAGTATGGAAATGAAATTTCATTTATGAATCCAATATATATTGAAGATAAAGAAATATATAATACATGGAAGAATACCATGCAAGAAATTGAAAAAGGATATATTAGAATGAAACAATTAGGTGCTATGACAGATATGTGTAGAAATATATTGCCACATTCAACAGCAGCAGAATACACAATGACAGCAAATATAAGAGAATGGAAACATATATTAAGTTTAAGAGCAAATAATCATGTTCATCCAGCTATACGCCAAACAATGATACCATTATTGAAGTATTTTAAAGAACAAATGCCAGAAATATTTGATGAAATCGAATATGACGAAGAATTTAATCCTAAGTATTATGCTAAATTAATAGTAGAAGAATTTTAAAAATAATCATTATACATATAGTATGTACATATAATTATAAGGGTGATAATTATAAATAATGTATTATATGTTAAGGAAATGAATAATTTGGATGAGCTTTTTAAAGAAAATTCTAAAATGCCTAATTTTGCAAAAAGGATTATTTATTTTATAAGAAAGTTATTAATAATTGGAAGAATAAATGAAAGTAATATTTATATTATTCCATGTAAACAATTAAAAAGAAGTTTATATATAAATAAAATACTAGGAAGGATTGCAAAATACAAGTCAAAAGTTATTTTTTCAACTCAATTATTGAAACATGAAATCTTTATAAAAGAATTGGCAAAAGTAACTACAAGCTCAAAAAATGATAGTATAATATCATTTTATTTAATGGAAAAGATATTGGATTACATATGTGAATGTTCTAAAACAAATTTGAAAACACAAGAAATAGTAATAGCAATTAATAATCTAGATGAAATTAGAAAAAATATGATATTAAATTTATCATGTTTATGTAAGAGAATATCTATTGTAACAAATAGTAAAATACAGAAATTTAAAAAGATAGAAGAAGAGTTGAATATCAAATTTGGAATGCCATTATTAGTTTCCAATAATAAGAAAAAAGCATTAGCGAAATCTAATATTATTATTAATATTGACCTAAATGAAGCTGAATTTAATAAATATAACATAAATTCAGAAGCAATTGTTATAAATGTAAATAATAAAATACATATAACCAAAAAGAATTTTAATGGAGTAAATATATTAGACTATTATATTGAATTTGATTATAATAGATTATTTAAAAATAGTATATTATATGACAATTTTGATAGAAAAGATGTATATGAATCTATTTTGGTAAATGAGAATAATATACAAGGACACTTAGAAAAAGATAAGGTAAGAATTGTTAATCTTGTTGGAAGAAATGGTATTATACAAAAAGAAGAGTTTAAATCAAAATTAAATACTAGTATTTAATTATTACTTATTGTGTGGTAATATGTAAGAACACTTACTATAAAAACAGTAATATAAAAAATAATTATTACTAAAACTATTGACAAAATTAAGTAATTATCTTAAGATATAAGCATCTTAAAATAATGCTAATTGAAAGGAATGGATAAAAAATGGATGAAAAAGAAGTGTTATTAACACAAGAAGGATATAATAAATTAGAAGAGGAGTTAGAATTTTTAAGAACACAAAAAAGAGCAGAAATTGCAGAACGTATCAAAGTAGCATTAGGATTTGGAGATTTATCAGAAAACTCTGAATATGATGAAGCAAAAAATGC
>CAOJKP010000025.1 GCA_948438085.1 uncultured Clostridium sp.
TCATAAATTTTAAATTTGTTTTCCTAGCCAAAATTTAATTCTTTTCCAACCAATTTGTACCTTAGAAAGGAAATGTGGATTAAATATGAAAATAGTTGATATTGTAAGAGAGAGAGAGAGAGAGAGAGAGAGAGAGAGAGAGAGAGAGAGAGAGAGAGAGAGCAATAATTTAGAGGAATATGCTACACGTGTTGATTTTAATCGCCCGCCCCACAGAGGAATACCCGAACAAGAATTATTCACTGCGACCGCTAGGTCGCACACAGGCATCACTTTAATAGCCTTAATAATAACCATAATCCTATTACTAATCCTTGCAGGGGTAACAATTCATTTCACACTAGGAGAAAATGGAATATTAAAAAATGCAGGTATAGCAGGAAATAAATATAAGCAAGCAGGAGAAAAAGAAGCAAATTTACTAGATGAAATAGATGCATATATGAATGGAGATAGAAACTATCCAGAAAATACACCCGAAACTAATGCAGGAGAAAGGATAGCTATGTCTAATGGGTGGTACCGGCAAAACAACTGCTACATATGAAGTGCCAGAATTAAAGAAAGTATCAGATGCAAAAAGAACCGCAAATGTATATGCAGTAAGTGATGGACAAAATAACACCATACCAATACCAAAAGACTTCTACTATGTAGGAGGAAATATAAATACAGGAATAGTAATATCAGATAATAAAGACGACGAGAAAAGATATGCTTCATCACAAAACGGAGATGTAGGAAAAGAACTAAAAGGAAATCAATTCGTATGGATACCATGTAATATAGAAAACTATCACAAAATAGATTGGGGACTAGAAAAAGTAAGATGGGATAGAAAAACAGGAATTCTAGAAAAAGAACAAATAAAAAAATATGGAGGATTCTATATAGGAAGATATGAAGCAGGAGTATCAGTATTAGATAAATCAACTGGTACATTTAAAGATAGTGTAACATTTGGAACAAAAAGCTTGAATGGATATGTAACATCTTCAACTAATAGTTTGGGCTGGACATGGCAAAATACAGATTATTTAGCAAGAAGTAGTAGTATGCAAGAACTATTTGGTTCTACATATGGGCAAAATAAAGCAAATGGAAATATAGTAATACAAGCAGATGCAATTCCATATTATCATGCAGATTGGTATACTGCTATAGAAATGAGTGAAAGGTTATATTATAATAAAAGTTCAGTAGCAAGTGGATTAACAACAGGGACTCAGTGGGATATGATGATAAAATATTTAGAAGATAATGGGGTAGCAATAAAAGGAGAAGATTGCAATTGGGGAAACTATGATGATGTAGAAATAGATGAACTAACAGGATATTATACTAAAATAGATGTTCCTGCTGGAAATACAGATTTAGATGGATTTAAAACTTGTAAAGAGTTAGAAAATCAATCAACAAGTGTAATATGGGATGAAGTTATAATATTAACAACAGCTTCAAGTGAAAAAGTAAAGAAAATGAATTTATATGATGTAGCAGGAAATTTATGGGAATGGACAGATGAATCAGCATATTTATATAATGGTTCAAATACTACTTTACTTCCAGGAAAAGAATATAATACTTTCACTTATAGAGGGGGAGGGTTATATAGTGGACATAATAATATGCCAGCATGTGCTCGTAGTGGAACAGAAGGCTTAAACAGTTCTTTTTTTAATGGTTTTCGAGTTGTTTTATATATAAAATAAAAACATTTCTTTATATCTTGTAAAAATAGGAAAAATATGGTAATATGTACTAATAAAAAATAGGAGAAAAAGAAATGTTAGATATAGTAATAGATACACTTGTTGATAGTATAAAATTATTACCATTTTTATTTATAGCCTATGTAATTATGGAGTATATTGAACATAAGACAAGTGAAAAATCAAAATCAACAATAAAAAAATCTGGCAAATTTGGGCCATTAATTGGTGGAATATTAGGAATATTTCCACAATGTGGATTTTCAGCTGCAGCATCAAATTTATATGCTGGAAGAGTAATTAGCATAGGAACATTAATTGCAATATTTTTATCAACATCAGATGAAATGTTACCAATATTATTATCTGAAGGTGTAAAAATAGATATAATAATAAAAATACTATTAATAAAACTTATTGTTGGAATTATATTTGGTTTTATTATAGATATGATTATAAAAGGTTCTAAAAAGGATGAGGAAAATAGCATTAATCATGTGTGTGAGCATGATAAATGTCATTGTGAAGAAGAAGGAATAATAAAATCCTCTATAAAACATACAATAAATATATTTGTATTTATACTAATAATATCTTTCTTATTAAATGTTATAATACATATTGTAGGAGAAGAACAATTATCTAATGTTATTTTAAATAAACCGATATTAGGACCAATAATAGCGGGTTTGATTGGATTAATACCAAATTGTGCATCATCTGTAATAATAACAAAATTATATTTAGAAAATGTAATAACAGTTGCAACAATGATTGCTGGATTACTTGTAAATGCAGGAGTTGGTTTGTTAATTTTATTTAAAGAAAACAAAAATGTAAAAGAAAATGTTAAAATATTAATACTATTATATGGAATTGGAGTAATAGTTGGAATAATAATTGGTATTTTAGGAATAACAATATAATAGAACAAAACAAGAAAAAATGTGAAAAATAATTTCACATTTTTATTTTTACTAAAATGCTTGAAGTAGAAGCAAAAAGGTGTTATACTCTTATCGAGTGTGTAAAAAACTCATAATAAACAATTAAAAACAAGCAAAAGAAAAATAATTATATAAATTAAATATTAAGGAGGAGAAAAAATGATCAAAAAGTATGATGTTGTAGACAGTGTAGAAAGCTTAGAAAAAACTATTAACAAAGTAAGGGAGGCACAAAAAAAATTTGGTACATTTTCACAAGAGCAAGTAGACAAAATATTTTTAGCAGCAAGTATTGCAGCTAATAAAGCGAGAATACCACTTGCAAAAATGGCAGTTGAAGAAACAGGAATGGGAATTGTTGAAGACAAAATTATAAAAAACAATTATGCTGCAGAATACATTTATAACAAATACAAAAATGAAAAAACATGTGGTGTAATAGAAGAAGACAAAGCTTATGGAATTACGAAAGTTGCAGAACCAATAGGAGTAGTTGGAGCAGTTATACCAACAACAAATCCTACATCAACAGCAATTTACAAAACTTTAATTTCATTAAAAACAAGAAATGGAATTATAATAAGCCCACACCCAAGAGCTAAAAACTCTACAATAGAAGCTGCAAAAATTGTATTAGAAGCAGCAGTTAAAGCAGGTGCTCCAGAAGGTATAATTGCATGGATAGATGTTCCATCATTAGACCTTACAAATATGTTAATGAAATCATCAGATATAATTTTAGCAACAGGTGGACCTGGAATGGTAAAAGCTGCATATTCAAGCGGTAAACCAGCTTTAGGAGTTGGACCTGGAAATACACCAGCTATAATTGATGAAAGTGCAGATATAGTGCTTGCAGTAAATTCAATTATCCATTCAAAAACATTTGATAATGGTATGATTTGTGCATCTGAACAATCAGTTATTGTTTTAAATTCTATATATAATAAAGTAAAAGAAGAATTTATAAAAAGAGGATGTTATTTCTTAAATGCAAAAGAAACAGAAAAAGTAAGAAAAACAATTCTTATAGATGGAGCTTTAAATGCTAAAATAGTTGGACAAAGTGCTCATAAAATTGCAGCTTTAGCAGGTGTAGAAGTTCCTGAAAGTACAAAAATAATAATTGGAGAAGTAGATAGTGTTGATATCTCTGAAGAATTTGCACATGAAAAATTATCACCAGTTTTAGGTATGTACAAAGCTAAGAATTTTGATGATGCTCTTGATAAAGCAAGCCACTTAATTGATGATGGTGGTTTAGGACATACTTCATCATTATATATAAATACAATTACAGAAAAAGAAAAAATGGAAAAATTCTATCATACTATGAGAACATGTAGAGTATTAGTAAATACACCATCTTCTCAAGGAGGAATAGGAGATTTATATAACTTTAAACTAGCACCATCTTTAACACTTGGATGTGGTTCATGGGGTGGAAACTCAGTATCAGAAAACGTAGGAATAAAACATTTATTAAATATTAAAACAGTAGCTGAAAGGAGAAATAATATGCTATGGTTTAGAGCACCTGAAAAGGTATATATAAAAAGAGGTTGCTTACCAGTTGCTTTAGAGGAATTAAAGTATGTAATGGATAAAAAAAGAGTATTTATAGTTACAGATAGTTTCTTATTTGAAAATGGTTATACAAAACCAATAACAGATAAATTAGATGAACTTGGAATTGCTCATACAACATTTTCAAATGTTGCACCTGACCCAACACTTGGTTGTGCAATAGAAGGAACAAAAGCAATGAATCAATTTAAACCAGATGCAATTATAGCACTTGGTGGTGGATCTGCAATGGATGCAGGAAAAATTATGTGGGTAATGTATGAACATCCAGAAGTAGATTTCTTAGATATGGCTATGAGATTTATGGATATTAGAAAAAGAGTATACACATTCCCTAAAATGGGAGAAAAAGCATACTTTATAGCAATTCCTACATCAAGTGGTACAGGTTCAGAAGTTACACCATTTGCAGTTATAACAGACGAAAAAACAGGAATAAAATATCCTTTAGCAGACTATGAATTAATGCCAAAAATGGCAATAGTAGATTGTGATAATATGATGAATGCACCAAAAGGTTTAACATCAGCTTCAGGTATAGATGCAGTAACACATGATTTAGAAGCTATAGCCTCAATGATGGCAACAGATTATACAGATGGATTAGCAAAAGAATCTTTAAAAAATATATTTGAATATTTACCAAGAGCATATGACAATGGAGCCAATGATCCAGAAGCAAGAGAGAAAATGGCAAATGCAGCAACAATGGCAGGTATGGCATTTGCAAATGCATTCTTAGGAGTGTGCCACTCTATGGCACATAAATTAGGAGCATTCCATCATATACCACATGGAATCGCAAATGCATTAATGATAGATGAAGTATTAAGATTCAACAGTAGCGAAGTTCCAACAAAAATGGGAACATTCCCACAATATGACCATCCACATACATTACAAAGATATGCAACAGTTGCAAGAGAATTAGGTTGTAGCGGAAAAACAGATGAAGAAGCATTAGAAAATCTAATCAAAAAAATAGATGAATTAAAAGAAAAAATAGGTATAAAGAAAACAATAAAAGACTATGGAGTAGATGAAAAAGACTTTTTAGATAGATTAGATGAAATGGTAGAGCAAGCATTTGATGATCAATGTACAGGAGCAAATCCACGTTTACCACTAATGAGCGAAATAAAAGAAATGTATTTAAAAGCATATTATGGAGAAAACAAAAAGAAAAAATAAAACCAAACAACACTTTGAATTATAAATTCAAAGTGTTGTTTGGTTAAAAGGTAACATGATATTACAATATTATTGAAAGTAATAGCCCAATATGCTATAATAGTAGTAAGAATTTATATTATTCTTGACAAAAATAAAAACAGAAGGAGGTGCTCATGAGTATGAGCAAGGAGCGGTTAAAAAAGCTGGAAGTTTGGCTCTCAACAAAGGGAGATAGGTTTGTGTACTTACTAAGCGTTACAGAAGTAATGCTTATAATGATTTTTTTATCATATCAAGGTCATACCTGGTTGAGTTTTATCGCTAAACTTATGCTCGAGATGGTGTGTGTAACAATATTTAATTTCATTGTTAAATGTCGCATTGAAAAATTGGTATTTAAAGAGTTGCACATAGGCGAGAATGGCGAATACATTGACAATTAAGCTGAAAATCCAAAGAAGCTCCTACGTTGTGCACTGCACGATGTGGGGGCTTTCCTCATTTTATTAGAAGATATAAATAAAAATATAGAATATCTTTAAGAAAAAATAATATAATAAAACTATAAACATATTGACACACGTTAAAACGTACGCTATAATAAAGATATGGGGGTGTTATACTATGACAAATATAAATATAACTAACTTTAGAAAAGATATATATGAATTATTAGAACAAACTATAAAATATAATGAACCAATAAATATTTCTACGAAAAACGGAAATGCTGTTGTAATTTCAGAAGAAGATTATAATAATATAATGGAAACATTATACATTTCGTCTGTTCCAGGCTTAAAGGATGATATAATAAAAGCTTTAAAAGAATCTGTAGAAGACTGTGTAGACGAAAATGAGGTGGAATGGTAGTGTACAAAATAGTATATAGAAAAAATGTAATAAAAGATATACCCAAAATTAAATCTGTTGGATTAAGTGATAAAGTAAAAAGTCTAATTGAAATTATTAAAGAAAATCCATATAAAAATCCACCACCATATGAAAAACTAGTAGGGGATTTACAAGGGGCAAATTCAAGAAGAATAAATGTACAACACAGGTTAATTTATCAAGTACTAGAAAGTGAAAAAATAATAAAAATAATTAGTATATGGACACATTATGAAAGAATATAACATAATATAGACACTATTTTAATTACAGCGTCTATATTACTTATCTAACAATTATCTTTGCCATCTATCAAAATCATGGTCACTCATATTTTTAGGCTTTTGCCCTGTCCATTTAGAAGCTTCAAGGGATTCTCTGTTTGAATCTCTTCTTTGATTTTGTCTTTCAAGTTCTGAAAGCCTATTTGCTAAATTAGAATTAAGCTCTTTTAGCTCATTTAAACTCTTTTGCCTTAAGTCATAACTAGAAGTATTTGATAAATTCCAAATACTGCTATCAAAACTATTTATTCTTTTTATTCTATCTATTGAATTAAGTATACTGTTAGCTAATTTTGATTTTTCATATTCTTCATCTATTTGTGGCTGTGATGTTGGAGTGTTTTTTGAACCCGAAAAAAATTCACGAATATTATTCATTAATCCCATAATAATTCCTCCTTTAAATAAATATACTTTTTATATACAAATTATAGCATAAAATATACAAAAAGTCAAATAAAGCAAAAAAAGCTACTAAAAATCAGATTTCTAGTAGCTTTTTTGCTTTATTTACATCTTCAGATGTTGCAGGTCTTATATTTTGTAAATCATATGAAAAACCTAAATTTTCCCATTTAAATTTACCTAAATCATGATAAGGAAGTATTTCAACATTTTCAACATTTTTTAAAGATTTTATAAAATTTCGTAATTTAATTAAATCCCCAGTATCATCTGTAATTCCAGGTATTAATACTTGCCTTATCCATATTTTATTATTATTATCACTTAAATATTTAGCAAATTCTAATTCTTTTTCATTAGAAAAGCCAACTAATTCTTCACATTTCTTAGAATCAATATGCTTTATATCTAATAAAAATAAATCTGTAAGAGATATAAGTTCTTTTATATCGTCAGTTAATGGAAACATTCCAGATGTGTCTATTGCAGTGTGTATGTTTTCTTTTTTTAATTTTTTAAATAAGTTTATTAAGAATTTAGTTTGTAATAGAGGTTCTCCTCCAGAAATTGTAACTCCTCCATTTGAGGTAATAAAATAATGTTTAAATCTCATTATTTTATTAAAGATTTCATCTAAAGTAACAATTTTTCCGTGAAGCTAAATCCCAAGTATCCCTATTGTGACAATATTTACATCTTAAATTACATCCTTGCATAAATACTACAAACCTAATTCCAGGTCCATCTACTGTTCCAAATGATTCAATCGAATGAATTCTTGCCATTATATTTTTATCAAAATTTTCCATTATTACCATTGCTAATTTTTATCTAATTTATATTATTCCTTGTAAGAACTGCCGAAGGCAGTCCGTTTAATCTTCGAAGTACTATCTTTATATTAAATAAAAACTAACAAATCCTCCTTTAAATTCTTTCATGAATAGTTCTATTAATAACATCTAATTGTTGTTCTCTAGTTAGTTTTGTAAAGTGTACAGCATATCCAGAAACACGAACAGTAAGTTGAGGATATTTTTCAGGATGTTCCATTGCATCTTCAAGTAAAGCTCTATCAAAAACATTTACATTAATATGGTGAGCATCTTGTATAAAGTAACCATCCAACATATTAACTAAGTTATCAACTTTTGAATCATCAGTTTTTCCTAATGTACTAGGAGAAATTGAAAATGTAAATGAAATTCCATCTTCAGAATATTGATATGGAAGTTTTGCAATAGAATTCATAACAGCAAGAGCACCATTAGAATCTCTTCCATGTAATGGGTTTGCACCAGGACCAAATGGAGCACCAGCACGTCTACCATCAGGAGTATTTCCAGTAGCTTTACCATAAACAACATTAGATGTTATAGTAAGAATTGAAAGAGTAACTTTAGAATTTCTATAGGTACATTGTTTTTGTAATTTAACTAAGAATTTTTTTACAATTTCAACAGCAATATCATCAACTCTATCATCATCATTACCAAATTTTGGATAGTCACCTTCAATTTTATAATCAACAGCTAAACCATCTTCATTTCTAATTACTTCAACTTTAGCATATTTAATAGCACTAAGAGAATCAGCAACAACAGATAATCCAGCTATACCACATGCCATAGTTCTTAATACGTTTTTATCATGTAAAGCCATTTCTAAAGCTTCATAAGAATATTTATCATGCATATAATGAATAGCATTTAGTGCTTTAATATATATTTTTGCAACATAATCCATCATATTATCAAACTTTTTACAAACTTCATCATAATCTAAATATTTACTTCTTATTGGTTCAAATTCAGGAGTAATTTGTTTTCCGCTTAATTCATCTTTACCACCATTTATAGCATAAAGTAAAGTTTTAGCAAGGTTTGCTCTTGCACCGAAGAATTGCATTTGTTTACCTATTTCCATAGCAGAAACGCAACAAGCAATTCCATAATCATCTCCCCAATATTTTCTTAATAAATCATCATTTTCATATTGAATAGAAGAAGTGGCGATAGAAAGTTTGGCACAAAAATCTTTAAATCCTTTAGGCAACCTATTAGACCAAAGAACAGTTAAATTTGGTTCAGGAGCAGGTCCTAAATTAACTAAAGTGTGTAAAATTCTGAAAGAATTTTTAGTAACTAAAGTTCTTCCATCAATTCCCATACCACCAATAGATTCAGTAACCCAAACTGGGTCTCCACTAAATAATTCATTATACTCAGGAGTTCTTAAAAATCTTACAAGTCTTAACTTCATAACAAAATGATCCATTAATTCTTGAGCAAGCTGTTCTGTTAAAGTTCCATTTTCTAAATCTTTTTGTATATATATATCTAAGAAAGTAGAAACTCTTCCTATACTCATGGCAGCACCATTTTGATCTTTAATTGCACCTAAATAAGCAAAGTAAGTCCATTGAATAGCCTCTTTAGCATTTGAAGCTGGAATACTTATATCAAATCCATAAATTTGAGCCATTTTCTTTAAATCTTCTAATGCAAGAATTTGGCTGTGAATTTCTTCTCTTAATCTAATTATATCTTCACTAAAGTTTTCAACATCAATAGAATCTAATTCCTGTTTTTTCTCTTCAATAAGAGCATCTACACCGTAAAGGGCAACTCTTCTGTAATCACCAATTATTCTGCCACGACCGTATCCATCTGGAAGACCAGTAATTAAATGAGAACTTCTTGCAGCTCTTACATCAGGTGTGTAAACCGAGAATACACCATCATTATGAGTTTTACGAATATTATTAAAAATATAATCTACATTTTCATCTACCTTATAACCATAAGCTTCGCAAGATTTTTCAACTATTTTAATACCGCCATATGGAAGAATGGCTCTTTTTAAAGGAGCGTCAGTTTGTAAACCAACAATTTCTTCTAAGTTTTTATTAATATATCCAGCATCATATGCAGATATTCCAGAAATTGTTTTAGTATCTACATCTAAAACTCCACCATTTTGCTTTTCTTCTTTATAAAGAGATAGAACTCTATCCCATAAATCTTTTGTTTTATCAGTAGGAGTGGCAAGAAAGTCTGCATCACCAGTATATGGAGTATAGTTTGTTTGTATAAAGTTACGTACATTTATTTCTTTTTGCCAATCACCTTTTTTAAATCCATCCCATTGACTAAAATTCATATAAAAAAACCTCCTAATATTTATTATATACATTATTAATAATAACATAAGTTGAAAAAACAAACAATAATAAAAAAAAATATTTTATAAATGAAAAATAAATGATATAATGTGATAAAAAGTAAGTTTGAAAAATAATTTGTGCTTTAGAAAGGACTGTTAAAAATATGAAAATATTAATGGGAACGAAAAATCCAGGAAAAATTGAAGGAGCAAAAAAAGCATTTGAAATATATTTTAGTGATATTGAAATAGAGGGAGTTGCTGTAGACTCAGAGGTTGGAGCTCAACCTATAAATGAACAAATTTTTAAGGGAGCAAAAAATAGAGTAAAAAATTTAAAACAATATGCAAAAGAAAATAATATTAAAGCAGATTTTTATATTGCAAGCGAAGCTGGAATTACTAATCTTTTAGGAAATTGGATAGATATTAATTCGGCTGTAATTGAGGACGAAAATGGATTCCAAAGTGTTGGAACAAGCCAAGGATTTCCAATTCCAGAAAAATATATTGAAGAGATAAAAAAAACAGAATTAGGAAAATTAATGGACAGATTATTTAATGGTCATAATATGGGAAAATCAAAAGGTGGAATTAATATAATAACACATGATGTGGTAACAAGAATTGATTTAACTAAAAACGCATTTATAATGGCATTAACTCAATATATAAATGGCGAATTGTGGAGATAATATTGCGTTTTTGAAACTTTTTGATATAATACACATATAAAAAAATAAGGGAGATATATAATGGATAAAAAAACAAAAATTAAATTTAATATTATAGCAATAATTTGTATTGTTATGTTCTGTATGGCATTAACTCCAATTACATTTCAAAATGATACATTTTATACAATAAAAATAGGGGAACATATAATAAATAATGGTATAGATATGCATGATCCATTTTCAATACATAATATACCATATACATACCCACATTGGTTATATGATGTAGCTACATATTTAATTTATAATTCATTTGGCTTTACAGGGCTATATATAACAACAGTAATTTTGGCATGTATTCTTGGACTTACAGTATATGCAACAAATAAAAAAATTGTAAAAAATGAATTAATATCATTTATTTTAACAATGGGAGTGATGTGTGTATTAAAATCATTTATTGCAGCAAGAGCACAGCTTGTAACATTTATATTATTTGCATTAACTATATACTTTATAGAAGAATTTTTAGAGACTAAAAAGAAAAGATATTTATTAGGATTAATAATAATTCCTATAATAATAGCAAATGTACATTTAGCAGTATGGCCATTTTATTTTGTAATTTTCTTACCATATATTGCAGAATATATAATTGTATCAATATTGGATTCTCATTTTACAATTAAAATTGCTATTAATATAAAAAAACGTCAAATAAAAAAATTATCTAATAAATCTGGAAATGAAGAAAAAGTTCAAAAATTACAAGAGCAATTAAGTAAAATTGAACAAAAATTTGAAATATATAAAGAAAAAGTAGCCCAAAAAAGAAAGTCTCCATATAAGATAAAACTAGAAAAAAATGATGCAACTAAAATATTAATAATAGTATTTATATTATGTTTATTTACAGGATTATTAACACCACTTGGAGATACTCCATATACATACTTAGTAAAAACAATGCAAGGAAATACAACTCAAAGTATAAATGAACATCAACCAATGGTATTAATAAACACAAAACATGCAGTAGTAATTTTAGCAATTGTATTAGGAATATTAATATTTACAGACACAAAAATTAAACTAAGAGATTTATTTATGATTGTGGGATTAACAGTATTAGCATTAATGACAAAACGACAATTATCAATGCTTGCATTATTAGGAGTTGTTGGAGTAAATAGATTAATTTGTGATTTAGTTCAAAAATACGATAAAGATGGAACAAATCAAATGACTAAAGCTATAGTAAGTGGATTTGGAATACCAATTACTATTTTGATTGTGGTAATAATTAGTACTCTTTATTATGGACAACAAGTAGGAAACAAATATGTAAAAACTAGTGCATATCCTGTAGAAGCATCAAAATATATTAAAGAAAATTTAGACCTAAGTAAAATTAGAATATATAATGAATACAATTATGGAAGTTACTTATTATTTGAAGGAATACCAGTATTTATAGATTCAAGAGCAGATTTGTATACACCAGAATTCAATAACGACAAAGAAAAAGATGTATTTACAGACTTTTTAAATGTATCAAGCCTAAGCATATATTATGAAGACATATTTGAAAAATATGATATAACACATCTAGTAATACCAGCTAATGCAAAAATGAATATATTTATAAAAAGAGATGAAAATTATAATAAACTATATTCAGATGATAATTTTATTATTTATGAAAGATTAAAGTAGAAAGTATATTTAACTAATAATGAAAGGAAAGTAGTAGTGGTGCGAAATACTATAACTATATTAGGAGTTCCAATAGATACAATTACAATTGATGAAGCAAAACTAATATCTGAAGAATTAATAAATAATAGTAACAAATCATGCAAAATCGTTGTTGCTCCAAATGTTGAATTTATAATGACAGCTCAAAAAGATAAAGAATTTGCAGATATCCTAAGGGAGGCAAGTTTAGCTACACCAGACAGTATAGGAGTTATAATAGGTGCAAAACTGCAAAAAAAGAGTTTCAAACAAAGAATACCAGGACAGGCGTATTTTAGAGCAATAATAGAGCTATCAAACCAAAAAGGATATTCAATATATCTATTAGGTGGAGAAAAAGGAACACCAGAACAAGTATGTAATAATTTAAAAAAAATATACCCAAATGTGAATATTGTGGGAACACATCATGGCTATTTTGATGAAAATGAGGAAAAGCATATTATAGAAGAAATAAATATATTAAAACCTAATGTATTGTTTGTTGCGCTAGGGGCGCCTAAACAGGAAAAATGGATAAAAAAGCATCAAAATGAATTGAAGGTAGATATTGCAGCAGGTCAAGGTGGAACATTCGATTATGAAACAGGAAAAATAAAAAGAGCACCTGTATGGATTCAAAAAATAGGAATGGAATGGTTTTATAGACTTTGTAAACAGCCTCAAAGAATAAAAAGACAAATAGTACTTCCAATATATTTAATAAAAATATTATTTGCAAAAGATAAAACAAAAGGAAAATTTAATTAATTATGCAGAAAGGACTTAATATTGAAAGAATTTATAGTATCACAAGAACTTGATGGAATAAGACTAGATAAAGCAATTGCAATAAAATATGAAGAATTAACAAGAACTCTAATACAAAAATTAATAGATGAAGAAAAAATTAAGGTAAATAATAAAATACAAAAAGCCTCATATAAAGTAAAACAAGAAGATTATGTCCAAATAGAAGAAATGGAAGTAAAAGATATAGAACTAGTTGCAGAAGATATTCCATTAGATATAATTTATGAAGATAATGATATTGTTGTTGTTAATAAACAAAAAGGACTAGTTGTTCATCCTGCTAACGGAAACCCTAATGGAACATTAGTAAATGCTATTATGGCACACTGTAAAGATTCATTATCTGGAATAGGTGGCGAAATTAGACCAGGAATTGTACATAGATTAGATAAAGATACATCAGGATTAATAATAATTGCAAAAAATGATAAAGCACATTTAAATTTAAGTAATCAAATAAAAAATAGAGAAGTAAAAAAAACATATATAGCACTTGTTAGAGGCTGCATAAAAGAAAATGAAGCAACAATAAATATGCCAATAGCAAGAAGTACAAAAGATAGAAAAAAGATGGCTGTTTCTAAGGATGGAAAAAACGCAATAACAAATTTTAAAGTTTTAGAAAGATTTGAAAATAAATATACATTGTTAGAAGTAAAAATTGAAACAGGTAGAACTCATCAAATAAGAGTTCATTTATCTCATATAGGCTATCCTATAATAGGAGATACAACATATTCAAATGGAAAAAATGAATTTGGAATTAACGGACAAATGTTACATGCATATAAATTAACATTTTGCCATCCTATAAATGGTAATATAATGAACTTAGAAGCACCATTACCTAAATATTATGAAGAAATATTAGAAAAATTAAGAAAAAGGCAATATCAAATTATAACATAGCCTCTACAATCATTAAAAAAGCAGAGGCTAAAATCTATATAAACTTTATCTGCCAAGACAAATAAAGGTATATTATAATATATTCAATAATTAAAATTATGTTAATAAAAATATCATCAAAATAAAAATTGAGATTGAAAGATAATTACAACTTTAAGTAAGACTTACAAAATTTATAAGAAAAGCCCCTTTAATAAGGGGGCTGGCGGCGAAAGCCGACTGGGGGTTCTTTGTAAGGTATAGTTGATTATCAAAATCTACATAGTAATGATTTTATTGTACCTTAGGAGGGAAATGAGGTTAAAATGGAAGAAATTAGATTACAAAAATTCTTAGCAGATAGTGGAATTGCATCAAGAAGAAAATGTGAAGAATATATACTAGAGGGAAAAGTAAAAGTAAATGGAAAAGTAGTTATACAGCTTGGAACAAAAGTAAATCCTACAACAGATGTAATTGAATTTAATAATAAAAAAGTAAAAAAAGATGAAGAAGAATATGTATATATATTATTAAATAAACCATTAGGATATGTTACAACAGTTAGTGATCAATTTAAAAGACCTACTGTTTTAGATTTAATAAAAACAAACAAAAGAATTGTGCCTGTAGGTAGACTAGATATGTATACATCTGGAGCATTATTGCTAACAAATGATGGGGATTTTGTATATAAACTAACACATCCAAAACATGAAATAGAAAAAACTTATAATGCAACACTAAAAGGAATTATAACAAAAGAGCAGGTAGAACATTTAGAAAAAGGAGTAGCAATAGAAGATTATATATCAAGACCTGCAAAAGTTAAAATATTAAAAATTGATGAACAAAAACATATATCTAGAATTCAAATAACAATACACGAAGGAAAAAATAGACAAGTAAGAAAAATGTGCGAAAATGTTGGAATTAATGTTATAGCATTACATAGATGTAAAATAGGAAAGCTTGATGTTAAAGATTTAAAAATAGGAGAATGGAGATATTTAAAAAAAGAAGAAGTAAAACTATTTACAATATAAAAAATTATATATATAATAAAAACATAAAATACAAAAGAAAAGGTGAAGTATATGGAATATCCCAAGTTTGTTCCAGAAGGATGGAATAAAGTTTGTAATACAATGACATTAGAAGAATTAAATACAGCATATAAAAACGATGAAATAATTGCAGGCGTTGTTAAAGAATGTGATTCAGACTACAATTTACATATAGATTTAGGAAACAATATAAAAGGGATAATACCAATGCAAGAAGTAGAAGCAATTAATATAGATAAAGCAGGAAATCCAAATCCTAATATTTGTGTAAATAAAGTAAACAAAATTGTACAATTTAAAGTAAAACAAATAAATGAGGATGACGTATATATATTATCACGAAAACAAGTTGGACAAGAAGCCTTAAGCTGGATAACAAATGACTTAAAAGAAGGAGAAATTGTTCATGGAATTGTAAGAAACATTAGACCATATGGTGTATTTGTAGAAATTGGTGGAGGAGTTGTTGGGTTATTACATATAGAAGATATTTCTGTTGCAAGAATAAAAACACCACTAGAAAGATTTAAAATTGGACAAAAAATAGATGTTATGGTAAAATGTATAAATAAAGAAAATCAAAGAGTATTATTAACATATAAAGAACTACTGGGAACATGGGAAGATAATATAAAAGATTTTAGTCAAGGTGAAACAGTAGAAGGAATCGTTAGAGAAACAGAAAAAAATAAAAATGGAATATTTATAGAACTAAAGCCAAATTTAGTTGGACTTGCAGATTATGTTGATGGAGTAGATTATGGACAAAGAGTAAATGTTAATATAAGAAAAATTATTCCAGAAAAGAAAAAGGTAAAATTAATTATAGTAAAATAAGACTAAATAGTTTTAATAAGGAGGAATTTATATGGTTGAAGATAACCAAATTGAAGCAACAAGTTCACCATTTGCAATAAGACCAGGTGAAATAAAAACATTTGATGGGAAAGATGGATATGTATCTATGAATCAAATTGTTCATAAAATGAACATAGGACACATTAATGAATTACATATGAAAATATTAGAAATAGTAAATGAATTTGAGTTTATTACTTCTAGACAAATTTGTCAAATATTAGATTGGAAAAATATTGAATATAAATCGCAAGATAAATTAAATAATAAATTAGACCAACTTATTAGGTCAAAAATATTAACAAGATATTATTTTTCTTCAGAAGAAGGAAAAGGAATATATAGAATTTATTGTCTAGAGAAAATGGGAAAATACCTATTAAATTCAAGAGGAATAGAATGTAAATGGCAACCAACAGATAATACAAAGCCCGTTCCAATGATTAAAAAAAGATTAGCAGGAAATCAAACATTGCTCGCATACTTAAGAAAAGTTAAAGCATTTGATAGCTATACAGTAAAACCAACTATAACTGCTAAAACATTATCAAAAGTATTTAAAGCAACAGGAGGAAGTGCTAAACTTACAAAAAATAGTAAATCCATAAATTTCTTATTTGAAGTAATAAGAAGAGAAGAAGACTGGGAAACAAAACTTGTCGATAAAATGAAGCTATATCAAGATTTTTATGCAAACTTTGTTGCAGGAGATTCAGAGTTTAGTTCAATGCCACAATTAATATTAGTATGTGAAGACGATAAAAATATGGCAGAAGCATTTAAAACAATAGTAACAAATAAAGTAGAAATACCACAAATAAAATTATATTACACAACAGATTTAAGACAAAACAATGATACATTAGCGAATACATTAGTAGAATTTAGACTAGACGAAGAAACAAATAAATATAAGATGGAGAATGTAGAACTAAAATTATTAGACTAGAAATAAAAGCAGAAATTAATAACATTTTAGATAATAAAAATAGACTTTCTTGAAAAGTCTATTTTTGGTATTGTAAGAAAAAATCAATATTTGTTCTTCGAAGAATAAACCCTATTAATGTAGGGACTGCCTTAGGCAGTCCTCTCTTCGAAACCTTGCAAAAAATCCACTTTAATAAATTAATGAATATTTAATAATAACAAAAGAAAGAAAAGATTATAAAAATATTGAAATAGAAATTTGGTTAATATATAATAAATAAAATATGAAATAAAAAGGAGAAATACAAATGAACAAAAATGTTATAAGCTTTGGTGCTGTAAGAGAGAGAGAGAGAGAGAGAGAGAGAGAGAGAGAG
>CAOJKP010000026.1 GCA_948438085.1 uncultured Clostridium sp.
CCAAGTTGCCTAGTACCTAGTCAAAAAATGTCCAATTTTTTGGGTTCAGTACATATGCTACTTTCTTTTATTTCTTGGCTCTCTATTAATTCTGGAAAACTTTCCATAAATTCTTCATATGTCATTTTTTCATTTTTATATAATTCTAAAGCCTCCATTAATGTATTAAATAAATTATATTTAGATTGCAAACCATCTTTAGTAGCACTATATATATCATTTACTGGTTTACCATTATTTTTATAGTTAAAACTTCCTATATATATATATTCACTTTGATTCTCTTGAAATAACATACCCAAAAAGAATTCTCCTCTTTTTTTATTATATTCATCTTTTTTGTTATTATATTCTTCAGGTATACTTTCTGGAACTGTTCCTTTATCAGCATATAAAGTTATATTTTTTTCTTCTCCTGATTTAAGACGACATGTTACCTCATATTTATCATAAATTGTTAAAATATCTGCTTCTTTTTTTCTCAATTTAACTATTTTTTCTATATCCATCCCATTAAACATAATAATCACCTCTCCTTATTATATCACATTTAAACCCAAAATACAAATTATGTAAATTTTAGCTTTATAATTGTATGTATTTTCTTTATTTATACTGTTATTTTTTCAATTCTTAGCTATAATCTTTTTATAATTTTTAACAAATAACTTTTATATCTATAAACTTTTAAAAATTTATGATAAAATACTTTCAGAAAGGATTGATTAAATGCAACGATATTCACAAAATGAAATAGATAAATTAGCAGATATTCTAAAAAATGATGGTGTTATTAGTGTTCCTACTGATACAGTATATGGTCTTTGCTCTCGTATGAACTCAATTCAGGCAAGAAATAATTTAGCTATTATAAAAAATAGACCTACTTCTAAATCGATTGCTGTTATGTGTGCAGATGAAGAACAAATAAAAAGTATTGCTATTGTAAACAAAAAAGTAGAAAAATTAATTCGTACTTTCATGCCAGGTCCTATTACTTTAATTTTATTAAAAAGTTCTAATGTTCCTGAATATATTAATCCTGGTAGTGTAGAAATTGGTGTAAGAATGGCAACTTCAAAAATATTAGAAGATTTAATTCGAAAAACAGGATGCCCATTATTTATGACTAGCGCTAATAAAAGTGGTGAAGATATATGTACAAATTTAAATGAAATAGAAGATGCCTGTCCAACTTTGAATGGAATGTTGGAAGGTAACATTTCTTTTGGGAAGGCAAGTACAATTGTAGACTGTACAAAAGATGATATAAAAATCTTAAGATCTGGTCCAATTTCGCTTGAACAGATTATAAATGCTCTTGATAGTTAAAATTTATTCATTTGCATTATTATGTTAAGTATGTTATAATGTAAATATATGTATAATTTTTATGAAAGAGAGGTCTTGAAATGAAAGAATCTAATAATCATAACTTTGACCAAGAAATTAAAAATTTAAAAATTAAACAACAAGCTAGCCGAATTGTTTCTAGAAAAGATATTGAATTGGCTGCTGTTATTCAAGCCACAAAAGATAATATGAAAAACCCTCAAAAAAGTATAGAGGTTAGAAAAGAAGAGATTGTAAAACAAAAACTAAAAGAACAAGCAAAAAAAGATAGACAAGCACTTAAAGAAGCTAAATTAGTTAATAATATGGAGAAAAATTTATCAAAATGGACTGATATTGATGAAGTTCTTAGTTTATTAGACGATGAAGAAGAAAAAAGAGTACAAAAAAGAAGTGAAGATGTACAAAAAATTATGAATGAACTTAATGCTAAAAAAAATTCAAAAGGTTCAAAAACTCAGAAAACTTTTACTCCTTCAAAAGCTCCTGTTTCTTCTAGGCAAGCAAATCTGGAGAAAAAAGAACTTGATAATCATAGAACAGCTTCTAGAAAAGAACAAAATGAGAAAGAAGCTTTAGCAACAGAATTTAATGTAGTATTGCAAAAAGCAGCGCAAAAAAGACTAAATGAAAAAATTGAAAAAGCAACAGAAGAAATAAGAAAAAAGAATGTGCAACTTCATTCTAATATAACTCCTTCTACTGATAAGCCTTCTACTAAATCTAAAGCACAAACAGCTCCTACAAAAAAAACATCTTTATTTAGTTCTTTTTCAAAATTTTTTTCAAAATCTGCAAAAAAGCAGGATGAAAAAAATCAGGATGAAATTCCAGATTCTGTTGTTGTTAAAAATGTAACAACTAAACAATCTACTGTAGACAATAAAAAAACAATTTCTTCATACAAGGTAACCCCTGGTGTTAAAGTGTATCAGGAATCTATGGATTATTACAATACAGGTAAAATTAGACACTTGATTGATATTACAATAGGTATAATTCCTAAAGGAATTAAAAATGCTAGACAAACTTTTGTTGATTCATTGCGTTATATGGCAGATCCTGAGGCTGCAAGAAAAAGTTTAGAAAATAATAATACTCAACAAAAAACTACATTTAGAGAACATTATACATAAAATTATATATTTTTTATAAAAAAACTTCATTTTTTAAATGAAGTTTTTTTATTTTGTTTTTCTATTTACATTTAACTATTATTTAGATATTATATATATTATTTATTCATATTTTTTTCAACTTTTTTCTACTTTTGTACCATTTTTTTGATTTTTATTGTATGATAAGTAGATAATTATATTATTTTGAAAATTTATGATGAAAGGAGGATGTTATGCAAAACTTGGAAGATATATGTAGAGAATATACAAATACAATTTATAAGTACTTGTTTTGTATAACTCGTAACCATGAACTTGCTGAGGATTTAACTCAAGAAACTTTATATTATGCTTATAAATATTTACATACTTTCAGAGGTGATTGTAAGATTCAATCTTGGTTACGTACTATTGCAAGAAATGAATGGTATAAATATTTGAAGAAAAATAAATCTAATAATTGCATATCTTTAGATAATATTGATATAGAACAAATTGGCTATAATTTATCACCAGAAGATGAATTGATTCGTAAAGAAAAAATTAAAAATATTTATAATGCAATTTTTAGTTTTGATGAAGAGACTAGCCAAATTCTTTTATTAAGATTAGAAGCCCATATGGATTATAAGCAAATTGCTATTTTATTTCACAAAAGTGAAAATTGGGCTAAAACGAAATTTTTTAGAGCTAAACAATTATTAAAGGAGGTATTACGAGATGAACAACAATGAAGAATGTAAAATTATTGATGATTTACTACCTATGTATGTTGACAATCTAACAAATGATGTTACAAATAAGTTTATAGAAAACCATTTATCTAAGTGCCCTGAATGTAAGCAAAAATTAGCAGATATGCAAAATGACTTAGATGTAGAATTAAATGATATAGATTTAAATGTAGAAATAGATGGATTAAAGAAAATAAAAAATAGAAATAGACTATTAATTGTAAGCAGTGTGATTGGAGCAATTGTTTTATTTAGTTTATGTTTGTGGTTTAACAATAATTACAAATTTTATATGAATGATAATGGAAAAATTGCTTTATATGAATTAAATCCTTCAAAAAAATATTCAGATTGTAGTTATATAATTATAAAAGGGAAAAAATATGTTGACAATAATTCAATAAATGAATATGTTGATATAACTTCTATAATTGCTATTAATTCACTAGATGAATGTATAAGTGTAAGACAAATTGTTGATGGTTACACAGAAGAAACTTTAAATGAAATCTACACAAACTATACTGTTCAAAATATTGATTCATGGAGTAATGTAAAAATAGAAGATGGAATTTTATACTATAACATTAATAATTATATTGATAAGAATAAAAATTTTGCAATTTCAAAAATTTCCAACTATTATAATGAAATTGAATATATTAAAGAATTGTAAAGGAGAGGGTTTTACCCCCCTCCTTTATTAGTCATCATACAGCTAGTAATCAATACACGTGCACGATAATCCTCCCGCTGCTAGGATTTGACATGATAGTCGTGACTTTGTACTCGCCAGGAGAAACATTGAGCATTGCAAGATTTGCGACCTCCATATTTCCTTCCAGTGTTGCCCGAGCTTTGACTTTTCCAGACGCATCACTCACCTTGATTTCGTTGATGGTTGCGCTGTCGAAACCCTCTGTTCGCAATGTGCAACCTGCCCATGGACTCCATGATCCATTCACAGACATTTTAAAGCTACATGTGGCAGATGTATCCTTCTGCCCGTATCCCGACAGTGATCCATAAGTCACAGGTGCTTCTACCTGCTGTGCTACAGCCTCAGGTACATTTACCTCTGCTGCAAGTGCCACTGGTGTAGGTGTTAACAAGCTGGCAAAAATTAATGCCCATGCTAACAACCGCCTCATCGCTACAAACTTGTTTTTCTTCATGGAAAAACCCTCCTTTATAAAAATTTTTTTAAAGAAAACACAGTTACCCTACAGGGTAACCTAACCGCCTCCTTGCGATGCAAGGATTTTTATATTATATACTTTTTTCGACATATTGCAACAGAAAGTGGAATAAAGTGGAAATATTTATAAAAAAAATTAAAAATTTTAAAAATATTTGTATTTTTTTGTAACTTTTTATCGATTTATTTATCTATTAGTATATACCAGTATTTTATAAAGGAGTGTATATATGAACAGATTAGTAGTCGTTGAAGATGATTTAAATTATTTTAGACATTTATTTAATCACATATCAAATAATGTCAAGGATGTAAAACTGGCCGATATTTTCGTTAATAGTGACGAACTTATTGAAAATTTATTTAAATATTCTTATGAAGATATTGTATTAATAGATTTAGATATTAAAGAAATTGATAGCAAAGATTTGCTAAGTTGTTTGAAGAATATTCAGACACACTTACCTTATATAATTGTAATATCCAAAAATATTGAACTAATTAATTTGGCAAAATCTTATAGATACATACATCAAGCTATAAAGAAACCTCTTTACTTTTCCTCTGTTAGTGATGTTATTTCTAAAATTATTCAACCACAAACAGTGAATCATATTTCTGAACTTGTACATAAAGAATTAAAATGTTTCAATCTCAAAACTTCAACTATTGGTTACACATATTTAAGTGATTCTATTAAACTTGCCTTACATAATAGAGATTTATTACATGATACTAAAAATTTATTATTTAAAGAAGTTGGAGTTATATATAATAAAAGTAGTAAACAAATAAAATGGGGTGTTGAAAAATGCATCGAATCAATTTATAAAACTACCAATCTTCAAACCATTAACACTTATTTCTATCTTAATGATAAAGAAAAAATAACTCCAAAAGTATTTATATCACATGTAGTAAATTCTTTATCTGACAAAATTTCTTAATAATATTTTTATTTATATGATAATTATCTAATAGTGATATGCTATTAGATAATTATTATGCAACTTTATTTTGCTTGTTTTATTGTTTTTATACTTGAAAATGGTTACATTATATGTTATATTATATTTATATGTACCCGTAGTTTAGCTGGATAGAATGGCAGGCTACGAACTTGCAGATCGGGGGTTCGAATCCCTCCGGGTACACCATTTGGTAAAACACAGTTCTTAAGCGAGTCTTGAGAACTTTTTTTCTTTTTTATAGCTTTTTCTTTAGAAAGTATTTTTTCACTTGTGTAGACTGACTTTCAGCATTTTGGGTATTCCCCTGAAATTCCCCCAAATTTACTCTTTCAAAGCAGATGTCCTCCTTTCCTAATTTAGTAAGAGTAAAACTTTATTCTTCTAATAAGTAAATGCCACCTATATTTGTAAAAGTTATAATTTTTAATAAGCTAATTTACCTTTTTTGTAATTTTAATTTTTACTCTCTACTAGATAAATGTCGTCATTTTTTTAAAGTAATAATTTTCAAAAAATTTTTCTAATTTTTATTTAATATTCTACTCTCCATAAGGTAAATACCATTGTTTTTTTTAAGGGGAAATTTTCTGAATTTTTTAGTTTTCAAATAGAATTGTATTAATTTTCTATACATTTATATAACTTTTTGATATAATCTGTGTTAGATAAATAGTAATATATAGAGAGGGTTTATAAATGAATAAAGAAATACTATTATCAAATATAGATAAAGTTCATTCTACAGAAATGGGTATTGATAGAATTAAGAAAAATCTTAAGTTAGATACTAATGATGTAGCCCAATATTGCAAAAATATAGTTTTAGATAAAAATTGTAATATATATAAACAAGGTAAGAATTGGTATTGTGAAACTAATAATATAGTAGTAACTATTAACTCTTATAGTTATACAATTATTACAGCACATATTAAAAGATAAATTACATTTAAAATATGAAAATTTTATGGCTATAAAATTAAATAATACAAATAAAAAAATAACTGGTGTAGTAAAATATACAAAAGAATTTGGAATAAATAAGCAATAAATTTGAAAGGAGATAATCTTATGGATAAAAAATTAAATGTAGTAATAGAGAATTGCCCTCAAAACCATAAATGTCCAGCTGTTAATGTTTGTCCAGTTGGTGCATTAAGTCAAATAGATTTTGAAGCACCTAAAATAGATTATGATAAATGTATAAGATGTGGCAAATGCTCAAACTTTTGTCCTAAAAAAGCATTAGTATTAGAATAAAAAATTATAATTTAGGAGTGTTGTTCTATGGCAATGTGGAATCCTTGGCGAGGTTGTAAAAGATGTAGTGATGGCTGTTTACATTGCTATATTCATAAAGGAGATTTCAAGAGAAATGTTAATACTAATGAAATAGTAAAAACAAAAGATTTTGAAAAGCCAATAGATAAATTAAAAAATGGCAATTATAAAATGAAATCAGGAATTGTTTATTTATGTTTTTCTACAGATTTTCTTATCGAAGAAGCAGATGAATGGAGAAATGAATGTTGGAAAATGATGAAAGAAAGACAGGACTGTACTTTTTTATTTCTAACAAAAAGAATTGATAGATTTATGAAATGTATTCCAAATGATTGGAATAATGGATATGATAATGTAGTGGTATGTTGTACTATTGAAAATCAAAAAAATGCAGATTATAAATTAGAGATATTTAAAGATTTACCGATCAAACACAAATGTATAACAGCACAGCCCTTATTAGAAAAAATAGATATTGAAAAATACCTTGATAATATCGAATTAGTTGTAGTAGGTGGAGAATCTGATATACAGGCTAGGGTATTTAATTATGACTGGGCATTAGATATTAGAGAACAATGTATAAGAAAGAGTGTTAATTTTGAATTTAGACAATGTGGAACTTACACAATTAAAGATGGAAAACAATATAAGTTACAAACAAAAGATTTATATAGACAGGCAAAATTAGCTAATATTGATTACAAAAAGCAATTATTAAAATAGAAAAACATAAATAATATAAACTTTTATGATATAATTGAAACACTAGATAATAATTTTGAAAAGGAGATAAACATATGGCAAGAGTATTAAAAAATAAAGAATTAGTAAATACAAGATTAGCAACTAATTATGGTGGGTGGATGTATTGTAATAAATGCAATGAAAATATAGGATATTTATGTTATTCAACTTATGATAGATTGGAATTAAAATATCAATGTAATTGTGGTAGCAGTGGTAGTGCATTATTAGATTTTGAAGATAGTAAAATAGGTAAAAATTGTAATGATGAATTAGTTATTATAAAAAATAGATTATGTTGTCCTAAAGATAGTGAGCCCCTAATTACTATATTAGATAAAAAGGTAGCTAGTTATGAAATGAAAATCACTTGTAAATCTTGTGAAAATATTTACAAAAAAGTAAAATAAATTTAATTATAACTATTGTTTTGATAAAAAATAAGTGCTATAATCTCAACCAGGGGAGGTAATAAAAATGGAAGAAAACGTTCAAAAAGGTAATAGCAAAAAGGCTGTCATTGTAATAATCTCTTTAGTAGTAATTGCTGTTATAGCAGTAATAGGATATGTAGGATTTAATACCTATAAAGATTTTAGCCAAAGAGCTTTATTAAATGAAGAATTAACAACTTTAGGTAAAAAAACATTAGGAAAAGATGATTTTAACACAGAAATTAAAACATCTGGAGATTATTCAAAGGTAGAAAAAACTATCAAAGAATATCTACAAAAATATTCAGATGCAATGAAATCTGTTACAGAAGAGTCTGCAAAAATAGCAAATATTCAAGGTGCTGTTGCAAAGGATAAATTAGAAGGAAGGAAAAGTGAAGTTCAACAAATAAAAGCAACAATGGAGAACAGTGTAAATACTCTTATTGACATGTCTTCTGAAGAATCTATCAAAAAAGAAATAGAAAAAGAAAATTTACCTGCTAAATACGTAGACTTGTATAATGAATTAATGATAGGTGATTTATCTAAAAAATTAGAAAAAGAAAAAGAATCAATGAGTAAAGCTAAGGATAATATCATGGAATTATTTGATAAACTTATTGAAACTTATGACTACTTATTACAACATCAGGATAGTTGGGAATTAGAAAATAATCAATTATTATTTAGTAATTCAACTCATTTAAGAGAATACAATAAATTAGTTCAAGAACTTCAAAATAAAGCAAGATTAATGTCATTAACTAGATATTAATTATTTAAATAAACGAACCTAATATGATTTTAGGTTCGTTTATTTTTTTTCTAATTTTTCGTATGCATCTAATATTTTATTTGTAATGTTTTCATTTTTCTTAAATGTTTCTACATATCCAGATAGTGATTTTGCTTTTTCTTTTAATGCTGCAACTTCTTCATTTACATATATTTTTGATTTTCCCTTTCCATTTTTTGCTTCTTGTACTAAATTTGATACTGGTGAGTTTCCGTCGAATGCTATTACTATTGAACTTCTTCTTTCAAATATTTCATAATTAAAGCTTTTATATATCCCAAATGATTGACTTTCTGTTGATACTCTTATTCCTGTTATATTTTCTTTTATTATATTTTCTTTTTCTTCTTTTGATATCATTTTTGGTACGATTGCATATATTTCAAATTTCTTTTTGATTTTTTTTGCAGATTCTATTAGTGCTTTCTCTTGTCCTTCTATTTTATGTCCTATTACGAAATATACTTTTTCTTCATTTAATTTTTCTAATAATTCTTTTAAGTTATTTTTTTCTTCTTTGCTTGCATTGGTTTTTATTCCTTGCCCATTAAAGCTCCCACCTGCTATTATAATTGGCATTTTATTTATTGGTAGTTCTTTTATTAATTCTTTTAATTCAACTTGTGTTTCTATATCATCATTTAACCTTAACTTTACTGTACTTTTAGCATTTTTCTTTATACTATCTTCTATTTCTTCGGTTAATGCTTGCCTTATTGTTCTATTATTTAAAAATTTCTCAAATTTTTTGCTTTTTTGTTCAAAATATTTTTTCTCATGATTTATTATCTCATTTTCTACTTCTCTCATCTTTTCAAAGTCTTCATCTGATAATTTTAATAAATTTGTAAGAGCAAGTTGTTCATCTATTGTATCTATTCCATAAAATCCACAACCATCTGTTCCTTGTACACATTTTATTCCTTTTGAGAGATATTGGTTGATTGGATGATTATCTAATGTTACAAGATTATTTAACCTTACATTTGATGTTAATTGAAATTCCACTACTACTCCAGTTTCTAACATTTGCTTTATTAATTCTTTTCCTTCTTTTGATTCGAAATCTTGTGTATATACTCCATGTCCTATCCTAAATCTTGGCATGGTTTGTCCTGGTTTTAGTGATTCTTTTACACATTGAACTGATTTTGCAACATTATCTCTTAGACTATCGTTTTCTCCTGCGTGTATTCTTATTGTGTATCCTTGGTCTTTTGTTACTGCATATTGAACTAATTCTTCTATAACTGGCTTTAGTTCCGATATATCGTTTATTTCTTCTCCAACAAAATCACTTCCAACTACATATGGACTTTTTGATACTGCTTTTAATACATCTAAGTTTTCCCTTAAATAATTTGCATTTGTTACTTGATCTCTTATTATTGTTAATGGTATCCTTCTTATTGCTGCTAAATATCTTATTTTTACTCCTGTTTCTTCTTCAATGCTAGGCATTATCTCATGCATTTCTTCTAATGCATTTACTGATTTTATTTTGTTTGTTAGGTCTGTGTTGGCTATTTCTACATATTCTATTCCCTGTTTTTTATATTCTCTTGCAATCCATAGCAGTTTATCTTTCGATAGTGAATTATTTTTATAGTTTATATTTTTTTTGTCTTTTAACATTTGTTTTAATATTTCTTTTATATCATTTTCTGGTATATTTTCAATTTGTTCTGTTTTTATCTGTATTGTTTTTTTGCTTTTTACTCCTTTTGTAAATACATATCTATATATATATACTTTTTCTAGGTTCGTAAATACTGCTTGTCCATCTTTTAATATTGATAAGCTTGCTCTTATTTTTGATATATTTTCTTCTGCATTTTCTATATTATTTATAATAAAATCTGCAAAGTTTATAAAGGTATTATCGTCTATTTTCCTTGTTAAATATTTTCCTGTTAAGTCGGTATTTTCATATTGTTTCTCTACTTGCTTTCTTTGTTCTAAAATTTCTTTTTCTTGTATTTTTGTTAATTTTAGATTTAATTTTTTTATATAATATAATGGATATCTTATTTGATGTTTTATTCCTAGTGCTATTAGGCAATCTGGAGATAAGTTTGCACTCATATGTGTATGTAAGTCTGTTCTTAATTTTGATTTTTTTAATATGTAAGATTTTACTATAGTTGTGTTTACTGGTATATTATAGTCTTTGGTTTGGGACATTAATGTCTTTGTTATAGCTGGAATTTTAGCTTTTACTTCTATCTTTCCATTTTCATAAATATTAGCTATTTTTATTCCACCTATTCTTAATATATATACTTCTTCGTTATCTCCATTTAATGAAGCTGGTATTATTCCTTCTATTATTTTCATATCGTTTTTATTTTTGCTTGTTTTTAAATTACATATTTTCGCTATGTTTGTTATTAAATTTCCAGTATGATGGTTTGGAGTTTCAATTATATAGTGTATTTCATCTTGTTTTTCTTTATATAACTTGATTATTATATCTTTTTCATTATCTAAATAAAATTTATTAATATAATTCATTTTTATCTCCTTTTTCCTTATAATTTGATTTATTATAACATACTTTTATTTTTTGCACAACCGTTTTATGTTTACTTTTAGGATATGAACTATTTATATTTTTTTGCATAATATTATATATATTTATCTACATTTTTCTAAAGCATAAATTATTTGAATGGAGGTTAAAATGAATATTGTTTCTACAAATATTCCTTATACTTATGATGTTTTTTATTCCAATTTTGAAACTCTTTTAAGCACGTATTCTTTTTTGGAAAGTGGTTCTATAGGGTATAGTGTATTAGGAAATTCTATTCCTTATATAAAATTAGGAATTGGTGAAAAAGCAGTTTTTTATTCTGGGTCTTTTCATGCAAATGAATGGATAACTTCTATTGTTCTTATGAAATTTATAGAAAATTATTGCGATTCTTATATTAATAATTCTACAATATATGGTTATAATACCAAAGAACTTTTTAATTCAACATCGATTTATATTGTTCCTATGGTTAATCCTGATGGTGTTAATTTAGTTACTAATAATATAAAAAATATTGATGTTTATAATTATGCTAAATCTATTTCTAATAATTATCCTTCTATACCTTTTCCTACTGGATGGAAGGCAAATATTGAGGGTGTGGATCTAAATTTGCAATTTCCAGCTGGATGGGAAAATGCAAAAAGAATTAAGTTTGATTTGGGATTTACAAGTCCTGCTCCTCGTGATTATGTTGGAAGTTTTCCATTGTCTGCTCCCGAATCTAAAGCTATTTATAATTTTACTTTAGAACATGATTTTCGATTGATACTTGCTTATCATAGTCAAGGTGAAGTAATTTATTGGAAATTTCAAAATTTCTTACCTCCTAATTCTGAATATATTGGCAAACAATTTGCTGATGCTAGTGGATATTTATTGGACTTGACTCCCCTAGAATCTTCTTGGGCAGGATATAAAGATTGGTTTATTCAAACTTATAATAGACCTGGATATACTATTGAAGTTGGTCTTGGTGAAAATCCTCTTCCACTTTCACAATTTGATAAAATTTTTAATGATAATTTAGGCATTTTAGTACTTGGTGCTACTATTGCATAAGAGCCATTCAAATGAACGGCTCTTATAATATTATTCTAATCTTCATATGATAGTCTTTGTTTTCCTTTTACTATTAATGAACACATAAAATTTTAGTTATGATATAAATTAAATTGTTTTATATAATCGTAATTTGCCATATAAATTTGCATTAAAATATTATATTCGTCTTTGTCAAGGCAATTTGGTTCTGTATCTCCCAATGATAATCTAACTAAATCAACAAAAATATCTTTTTTCTTTTTTATGTCATCAAAGGAAATTTTATTATTCCTAATAAACATCAAATAAGAATTGGTAATTACATTCCATATAAAAAATTCTCTATCATAGTCCCAATCCTTTGCGAAATTTTCAATAAAGCTCTTAAAATCCGAATTCCATACATCACAGAATATTTGATTTATTAAAAAACTTGAAGCTAGAATATAATTAGGAAGCGAATTATGAACTATCTTTCCATCATTTAAATCTTTAATATTAATCTTTTTAGTTTTTGAGTGTTCTTCTTTATAAGCTTCTCTAAAAGCACTTTTTAAGGCGTAACTGCTTAATATGTCTGGTCTAATTTTTTGTAAAATTTTTATTGCCAATAGCTTTACACCGATTTCAGATGATAAGGCAAATTTATCCGCAAGAAACAAACTTCTATTCATAACATCTGTTTTGGTAACATTATGCCAGATTGGCAAAATATTCCCACATTTTTCTGTTTCTTTCATAATAAAACTTTTTAATTCGTAATCAGTCCAATTTTTATTTAGAAAGCTCTTACTTATTATAATTAAACCATTTTTAGAATGAATTATTCCCTTATCTATTGACTCCGATAGACTATCACCTATTTTCAATTCAAATTCATCATACCATACTTTTAAACCATATCTTTCTAATTCATCAACTAAAGGTTTTACAATATCGTCCTTATCTTCTGAAGCGTGCGAAACAAATAAATCCCATTTCATATAATAGTCCTCCTATTTTATTTTACACTATACCATAAAAAAGCTAATTTTGTAACTATGTAGTGCTCTTTTTTTCTTTTTCATTGTTTTTTTCTTTTTTGCATATTATAGGATACTTTTGCAACTATATTACTTGGTGTAATTTTACTTGCAAATTTAGCAAGCTTTATTTTCCAGCCTGGAACAATATAAAATTTTCCTTTTAGTAGTTTTTTTACTGCATATTTTGCAACATATTCACTACTTAAGCCTTTTAATGCAAATTCTACATCTGCAATCTTGTTAAAGTTTGTATCTACAGGTCCTGGGCATAAAATACTTATCTGAACTTTTGATTTTTCTCTTTTTAATTCTTCTTGTATTGCTTCTGATAATCTTACAACGTATGCCTTTGTAGCATAATATGTAGCCATAAGTGGCCCTGGCATAAATCCTGCGATTGATGCTACATTTAGAATTTTACCTTTATTCTTTTTTCGCATATCTTGTAAGTATAATTTTGTTAAAATATGATATGCTATTATATTTGTTTTTATCATTTGCAATTCTTTTTCCAGATTTGTTTTTGTAAAGTATCCACAATCTCCAAAACCTGCATTGTTTATCAATATATCTATATCTTTATATTTTTCATGTAACTTTTTGCAATTTTCTTCTTTAGAAATATCCATTTCAACTATTTCTACATTTGTACCTAATTCTAATTTTGTTTGTTCTAGTTTTTCTATGTTTCTTGCTACTAATATTAATTCATATCCCCTTTTATTTAACTCTCTTGCTATGTCTCTTCCTATTCCAGAAGATGCTCCTGTTATTAAAGCTTTCATATTTTTCCTTTCATTATATAATAGACTCTTACAACATTTTTATATCCTGTCGTTTTTGCTATTATTTTTATTTGTCAACATTTGCTTTTATATTTTTATTACTTATCTTCTTTTGTTAATGGCTTATTCCTTTGCTATTACTATTTTCTTTAGTTTCCTTTTTCATTATTTCTATTGGTATAAATTCTTCTAACGTTTCTGTTCCATATCTTTGTACATAATGATATATTTTAGCTAATAGTCTATCATCCGCTTTTCCAGCCTCTATATATTTGTTTATAATTTGTTCTCTTTGTCGTTGTCTTATTTTTTCTCTATCTAATACTACAATTGGAATTTCAAAATCTTTTGCTGCTTTTAGTGACATTTCCCACAATTTATTATTATCTTTATTTTCTTCTTGGCTTTCTTGTATATAAACAATATAACTTGGTTTTACTTTTCTTATTCGACCTTCTTCATCTTGAAATAGTGTATTTATAACCAATTCATTATGTCCCCCATATGTGTGTTCTTCTAACTTCGATGGTATTTTATATTTACTATCAACCTCATTTCTAAAGAGCTTATCTCCATATAAAAATGGTGTTACCGAATCTTCGCTATACATTTCATCAATTGAATACTTTTGATTTTCACTGAATCCCAAAATGACTTGTGGCATCATTTTACTCATGTCTAATAAATTCTCTGGTGTCATATATGAAACTGATGTCTTGTATCTTAGAGGTTTACTTAATTCTTCCCAAGTTTTTCTATATGATAATTCTTTTGAATATATTATGCCAACTCTTTTTACAATCATTGCAAAATCTTCTTCTAAATAGTATACTGGTATTTGTGTCCCCTCATATAACACATTTTCCTTTCTATCTTTTTCGCTTATTTGATATAAAGTATCTTGATACAATCTTTGATATATATTTCGTATATTTTGTCTTAGTAATATGCTTTGTGATAATTCCATTAATGGCATATCGTTCATATTTTCTGTATTTTTAAGTATATTTATATCTTTACATTCGCAAATGTTTTTTATCGCTTTTATTATTTCAATTGTTTTTCTTTCTTCATCACTATTGGTTTTTATATCTTCTATTCCATCTCCGAATATTGCTGTAAGTGCATTTGCTTCTTTTAAAGTCAAATTATAATGTTTTTCTAATATTGCCATTTTAATTCTATCGTGTACAGAAAGCTCTATGAATGATTTTAGATATTTAGACATCTTTTTTGTTTCATCTTCATCAGATAGTTGTGGATTCTTTAATATAGTATCACATGTAATATTTTTTATGGTCTCAAAATCTTTTAACTCTTCTTTATTTGTTATATTAAAAGTATTTCCATTATCAAAATTTACTGAATATCCTGAAAGTAAATTAGTAAGTTTTTCTAACTCCTCTTTAGATATTTTGTTACCTAACTTTGATTTTTGCATCAAATCATTAATTAATTCTTTATATTCATTTTTCTTAAAATTTAACAGAATGTTATTTTCAAATTCTTGCCATCCAATTGAACTTTCAGCAATATTATTGGACAATCTACTGTATAATTCTAATTCATAATTATTCATTGATATAATAGCCGATTTCATTTCGTTTATTCTTACAATCAATTGTAATTTATTTAATGATATCCTCTGATATTGCGGAAATAGCCATTTTGAATTTATATATTCTATCATTGAAGGATATCTTTCATATATTTTCTTTAAATTTGATACTTTACTAGGTAAATCTTGTTTGCTAAACATTTTATCTAATTCATCACTAGAAAAAAATTGATTTACATCAAATTGTAGTGTTTGTGTTCCTGAAGAATTCAATAATTCTTCAAATAATATTGGATTTTGAACTATTAAATCCTTTGATGATTGACTTAATATTTCTAATATTTCTTTACTTCCTCTACCTTTTGATTTTAATATATTTACTATGCTTTCAATACTTTCTTGTTGAATTATACTTTGATGTATTATTTCATTTCTAATTCTAACATTTTTAAATAATTTTTTCGGAACATCTTCTATTGTAAGCCCTATGCTAAATGCATATTGTAGAATATTATTTTCTTGTTCTTCATCTTCTAATAGTAAAAATTCCTCTGGAATTTCTTTAAAATACTTTATATCTTTATTTAAATACTTTTTTATATTTTCAATTTCTCGTTTTATTTTTTTAGGCGAATTGCTATTTAATACATTTACATTAAACTTTAACATCCTAAACCTACCTCATATTACGTATTTCATTAACTTTTTTACATATTTACTCCATATTATTTTGTAATGCATTTTTCCAGATATCTTCTTTAAATCCAATAAGTATATCTTTATCAGATATTAATAATGGTCTTTTTATAAGCATTCCATTGCTAGCTAATAGTTCTATTTTTTCTTTGTTGCTCATATGCTCTAATTTTTCTTTTAAATTTAACTCTTTATATTTTAATCCACTTGTATTAAACCATTTTTTTATTTCTTGCTTGCTATTTTTTATCCAGTTAGTTAATTCTTCTACATTGGGAGTTTCTTCAATTATATTTCTTTCTACAAATTCTATATTGTTTTCTTTTAACCATTCCTTTGCTTTTTTACATGTAGTACATTTGGGATATTCTATAAAAATATTCTTCATTTTAATTCTCCTTATTTTATTGATATTTCTGTAATTATAACATATTGTTTTGATTATTTAAAGATTATTATATTGTTTATCATAATATATTTATTTTATCGAAAATTTATATTGCCTTCGGGTTATGAGAATTTAAGCAGCATTTTTTGTAATTTAATGAGAAGTTAAG
>CAOJKP010000027.1 GCA_948438085.1 uncultured Clostridium sp.
TCGAATATGGAGGAGGAATACCATCAGTAATTGCAAATGTAATATGGATTATCTTTTTTGGTATTCCAATGGCAATAGAAAACTTTTTCTTTGGCTGTATATGGTGCATAACGATAGTAGGTATTCCGTTTGGACTTCAATTCTTTAAAATTGCTAAATTGTCTTTAGCACCTTTTGGAGCAAGAGTAGTATAGTAAGTAAAATGGTTAATTTAACATTGATTATAAGTTGTGTATTTTGAGGGAGCAGTTTTGCTCTCTTTTAATTTAGAAACAAAAAAATTCCAAATTATTTTAATCTTTGGAATCTTTTATTTCTATATTTTCAATATTAAACATTGGATCTTTAAAAAACTCTTCTAAAGTGATACCCATACCTTCACAAACAAGGTACAAGGTGTCAATTCTAGGATATAAAGTTCTGCTTCTAAAGAAATCAGTTAATAAAGAAAAGCTAAAAGATATATCAGAAGAAATAGAAGAAATATAGGAGGTTTATATTATTATGAAGAAATATATAGGAGATGTAACTTATAATATGCAATACAAAGAATATTCTAAAATTCTTACAAAAAAGGTATGTTAGATCCTTACCAATATGAACCGAAAGAAAGGGATATAGAAAAAGAAACAGGCTTAATGGAAGATGATGAAGAAGAATTTATAGGTGGAAATTAAGTGTACATAAATTTGAAGTATTTAATAGTGAAAATAAAAAAATGAAAAAATACAAGTTTTATTTGTATAAAATACTACACAAATTTAAATTAATGTGATAAAATAGTTTGGGGTACAAAATTGGCTGTAAAATTTTAACAAAATAATTTGTAGACATAATATTTAAAATTAAATTTCTGGCACAATTTTGGCACAATTCGTTCAACACAGAACCTCACAAAGCCCTAAAAATCAACAAAGTTCAATAAGGAATTTTTATGATAGATTTTTAAAACAAAAAGCCTGAAAGTGGCTTAAATACTAGAAAAATCAAGAAGGAGGAATGGAAAATGTCTCGGTCATAGCAAATGGCATAATATTCAAGCAAAGAAAGGAAAAGCAGATGCAGCAAGAGGAAAAGTATTTACAAAATTAGGAAGGGAGCTATTAATAGCAGTAAAACAAGGTGGACCAGATCCTGCGGGAAATTCTAAATTAAAAGATGTTATTGCAAAATGTAAGGCTGCTAATATGCCAAATGATACAATAAATAATGCAATAAAAAAGGCTAGTGGAGCAGGCAATTCAGAAAGTTATGAAGAAATAATATATGAAGGGTATGGACCTAATGGAGTTGCATTAATAGTAGAAGCAAATACAGATAATAAAAATAGAACAGCAGCAGATGTAAGACATGCATTTGATAAATGTGGTGGAAATCTAGGAACATCTGGATGTGTATCATATTTATTTGAAAGAAAAGGAATAATAATTATAGATAGAACATCAACTAATAAATCTGAAGATGATATGATGATGATTGCATTAGATAATGGGGCAGAAGATTTTTCAGCAGAAGAAGAATGTTATGAAATAACTACATCACCAGAAGATTTTTCTAAAATTAGAGAAGCATTAGAAAATGAAGGATTGCAATTTGCACAAGCTGAAATACAAAGGGTTCCAAGTACATATGTAGAACTTGATGAAAAAGCATCTGAAAGAATGCAAAGGTTAATTGATATGCTTGAAGATTTAGATGATGTTATGGAAGTATATCATAATTGGGATGAATAATATTTGAATATTTTATAAAAAGATAAACGAGGAAATTTTTATTTCTTCGTTTATTTTTTGTTCTATTTTTAGAAATATTGAATATATATTATATAGGGATGTGAATATAATGTTAATTTCAAATGATATATTACAATACTTTCCAAAAAGAATAGCAAATTACTTAAACAAAAAAATAGTGCAATTATCTAATCAAGAAGAAAAGGACATGCTAGAGGAAATAAGAATTAGAGTATCAAAGCCAATAATACTTAAATATTCAAAAAAAGAATATATAGCAGAAGAAGTAATAGTATCTCAAGAAGAAATACTAGAAACTTTACAAATAATTTGTGATAACTCTATATATTCTTACCAAAATCAAATTTGTAATGGATATATAACACTAAAAGGAGGGCATAGAGTAGGAATAACAGGAAATGTAGTAATATCAGAAGGAAAAATAGTAAATATAAGCTATATATCAAGTTTAAACTTTAGAATCGCTAAACAAATTATAGGTGCTAGTAATAGAATTTTAAAATATGTATTAAATGTGGAAGAAAATTCCATATATAATACTTTAATAATTTCACCACCAGGAGCGGGAAAAACCACTTTATTAAGAGATTTAGTAAGAAAGATTAGTCAAGGAATGGAACAAATTCAATTTAAAGGAATAACTGTAGGATTAGTTGATGAAAGAGGAGAAATAGCCTCAATGTATAAAGGTGTATCTCAAAACGATTTGGGATTAAGGACAGATGTGTTAGATAATATCCCAAAATATATAGGAATGAAAATGATAATTCGTTCAATGTCACCAGAAGTAATTGTTGCAGATGAAATTGGAAGTATGCAAGATGTAGATGCAATAAATTATGCAACTTGTTGCGGAATAAAAGGAATATTTACAGCACATGGGGCGACATTAGAAGATATTAGCTTAAATCCTGCTATAAGGAAGTTAATTGATACACATATTTTTGAAAGATTAATATTTTTAAACAAAAAAAATAAAGGTGAAATAGATAAAGTATATGTGTTGAATAAAATTAATTCTGAATATGTTTTAGCATAATAAAAATAGATAAGGTGGTAATATGATTATTTTTATAAAAATAGTAGGATTAGTAACACTTGCACTGGCTTTTTCTGTATTGGGAATTTTGTTATCTAATAAATATAAAAATAGAGTAAAAGATTTAAAGGAATTAAAAAAGGCAATAAATGTATTTGAAACAAAAATAAAATTTACATATGAACCAGTTCCTGAGATTTTTAATCAAATATCTAAATCGAGTAATGAAAATATAGGAAATGTATTTAAAGTTGCAAGTATAAAAATGAAAAGAAATAACAATGCTACAATTGCATGGAATGAAGCACTAGAGCAGGTGTACACAAATATGAATAAAGAAGATATAGAAGTCGCAAAGGAGTTAGGGAAAATGCTTGGAAAAACTTCTATTGAAGGGCAATTGAGTCAAATAGAATTAGTAAAGAGTTTTTTAGATGAACAAATTAGAAAATCAGAAATAGAATGTAATAAGAATGAGAAATTATATAAAACATTACGGAATTATTTCAGGTATGGCGGCAGTTATTATACTTATATAAACAAAGGAGGAAAATATGGATATAAACTTACTTTTTAAAATAGCAGCAATAGGAATACTAGTAGCGGTACTTCATCAAGTATTAGTGCGAGCTGGTAGAGAAGATCAAGCAATGATGACTACTCTTGCAGGTCTTGTAATTGTGCTTACAATGGTTATAAAAGAAATAAGTACATTGTTTGAAACTGTTAGAACGATTTTTAATTTATAAATGTTATTACATAAATTATACATATGAAAGGAACGGAATTAAAAATGGACATAGTAAAAATCATTGGAATAGCATTTATAAGTGTAATAATAATTATTATATTAAAACAGTACAAGCCCGAATTTGCCATATATGCCTCTATATTAGCAGGTATATTAATTTTAACAATGAGTTTTAGCAAATTGTCTTCAATAATTGAATTGCTAAATAATATAGCATCAAAAACAGCTATAAATGGTGAGTTTCTAAAAATACTATTAAAAATAACAGGAATAGCACTACTCACAGAGTTTGGAATAAGTATTTGTAAAGATTCTGGAGAAACTGCAATTGCAAATAAAGTAGATATAGCAGGTAAAGTAACAATAATTGCAATTTCTATACCTATAATGTCAGGATTATTAGAAACTGTAACTAAGATTTTGCCATAAAAAAGGGGAACAAAAGATGAAAATAAAAAAAATAATATTAATAATGCTTGTATTTTTAAGTATTAATACTATATCTATGGCAACCGAAGAAGAAATATTAAATTCTCAATCAGATAAGTTAAATATAAAAAAGTTTGTAGATGAAGCTAACAGCTATACCAAAGACTCATTTGAAGATTTTGATATTAATGAACTGCTAAACAATGCATTAAAAGGAAATATAAACAATAAAAGTATATTAGAAAAAATAATAAACTTATTCAGCAAAGAAATAGGACAAACACTAAAAATAATGGGAAGTATTATAGTTATAGTAGTTATACATAGTATTTTGAAAAGTATAAGTGATAGTTTAGAAAATAAAAGCATATCTCAAATTGCATATTATGTTCAATACATATTAATAGTTACTATTATTATGAGTAATTTTGGAAATCTAATTACAATGACAAAACAATCAATTCAAGACTTAGTGGCATTTTCATCTAGTTTAATACCAATACTAATAACATTATTAGTTACAACAGGAAGTATGGTATCAGCAAGTATAGTACAGCCAGTATTATTATATTTAATAACATTTATTGGAAATATAATAAATGCAATATTTTTACCATTAATTTTAATAGGAACAGCATTAAGTATAATTTCAAAAATATCAGATAAAGTTCAAATAGATAAACTCGCAAAATACTTTAGGAGTAGTGTTATTTGGGCTATTGGAATAGTATTAACGATATTTGTAGGAGTATTATCATTAGAAGGGACACTATCTAGTAGTGTTGATCGGTTTAACAGCCAAAACGACAAAAGCTGCAATATCTAATTTTGTTCCTGTAGTGGGAAAAATATTAGGAGATGCTGTTGATACTGTAATAGGTTGTAGCAATATATTAAAAAATGCTATAGGCACAGTTGGAGTAATTGTAATAATTGGTATATGTGTATTACCAATTATAAAACTTACAATATTAACTATTACATATCATATAACAGCAGCTTTATGCCAGCCAATAGCGGATACAAAAATAGTAGATTTATTGTCACAAGTGGGAGATACATTTAAAATTTTGCTTGCAATGTTAGTATCTGTATCTGTCATGTTGATAATAGGAATTACATTAGTTATAAAAATATCCAATAGTGGACTAATGTATAGGTAGGTGATTATATGATACAAGCTATTAGTTCATGGGCAGAACAAATTGTAGTAGCAGTTGTTATAGGAACGATTATTGAAATGATTTTGCCAGGAGGAAACAATAAGAAATATATAAAAACTGTAATAGGCGTATATATACTGTTTACAATAATTTCACCGATTATAGGAAAAGTATCAGGAAAAAATCTAAACAATATAAATTTTGATTATGAGAAATATTTTAATAATACTGAGAGTTATGAAGTTTTATCAAAAGACTTAATAAATACAAATGATGCAAATGTAGAAAATATATACATAAATAAAATGAAAGAGGATATGAAAAACAAAATTGAAGAAAAAGGATATAAGGTGGAATTTGTAGATATACAAATAGAATTAAATAATGATAATAATTATGGACAAATAAAGAAAATTAATATGAAAATATCGAAAATAAACAACAAAAATAATGAAGGGACAATAGTTATAAATGAAATAAAAGTAAATAGTACATCCAACAATAATAATCAAATCAACAATAATATAAATCAATCACAAATAAAAAGCATTAAAGAATATTTAGAAAGCGTTTATAATATCGAACAAAAAAATATATACATAAATGAAAATAAGTAAATATACTTAGAGTAAAAGACTCTAGTAAGAATGGAGAGTAGTATGTTTAAGGAAAGATTACAAAGTTTAATGTTAAAAAATGAAAATAAGGACAATAAAAAGAAAATAGAGAATATAGCTATTCTAATAGTAATAGTTATAATAGTAATAATTGCAATTAACTATATTTGGAATGACGAAAATAAGCAAACATCAAAAAATGAGGTAGAGCAGAATTTTGGAAAACAGCTTGCTTCAACAAAAGAAGGTAAAGAAAAAGAAGATTTAGAAGAAAAATTAGAAAATATATTATCCAAAATAGAAGGAGTTGGAAATGTAAAAGTTGTTATTACATATTCAGAAAGTAGTGAAGTTATAGCAATGTATAATGAAGATAATAAAGATAGCACAATTGAAGAAACAGATTCAGGAGGTGGAAAAAGAGTAACAAAAGAAAATGATACGAAAAAAGAAGTTATATTTGAAGAAGAAAATGGGAGTAAAGTTCCCATGACACAAAAAGTAATTACACCCAAAATAGAAGGAGCAGTAATAACAGCGGTTGGAGCAAACAATGCACTAATAAAAAATAATATTATACAAGCAGTAGAAGCATTAACAGGCATTGCAACACATAAAATACAAGTATTTGAAATGAATAAAAATTAAAAATTATTATTAGGAGGGATTTTATGTTAAAAAAGAATCAATTAGCAATCTTGGTAATTGCATTAATGCTAATAACAGCAGGATATTTAAATTATACATCTGGTGATGAAACAATACAAACAAATTCGAATGTATTAGAAACAGCAGCACTTGGAGATGCAACATTAGTAGATACTAAACCAGTAGAAGAAAATACTATTGAAACTTCAAAAATAGAAAATACTAAACAAGAAGACTATTTTGTATTATCAAGGTTAGATAGAGAAAAAATGTATTCGCAGATGTTAGAGGCATATCAAAAGCTGATAGAAAGTACAAGTATTTCAGCAGAACAAAAAGCAATTTCACAACAAGAAATATCAAAAGTAAATCAAACTAAAAATGCAATAATGATAGCTGAAAATTTGATTAAAACTAAAGGATTTGAAGATATTGTATTATTTGTTAATAATGATAGTGTAAGTGTAATTGTTAAAGCAAAAACATTACAACAAGAAGATATAGCAAAAATACAAAATATTGTACAAAGAGAATTAGGAGTAGAAGCAAGCAACATAAATATAAGTAATAAAGAATAGATGAAAACTGAAGTCCATTTGTTTATAATAAGATATTACAAAATTGTAATAAAGCTACAAAGAATTGCCATAGAAAGTGTAGGGACGATTTTAATTGCCAGAAATCTACAAAGCCTATCTTATATTACAATTTGAAATATTTTATGAAAATTACTGTTTAAGTTTGTGAAAAAAACTTGTTAATAAACAATTTGTTTGATATACTAAAAGTAAGAATAAGGAGAAACAAATGGTAGCAGAAGTTATAATAAATAGTACAGTAAAAAACTTAAATAAAACATTTGATTATAATATACCAGCAGATATTGCTGGTATTATTAAAGTTGGCTCAAGAGTATTTGTACCATTTGGAAACTTAAAAAGTTTAGAAGAAGGTTTTGTTGTCGGTTTTAAAGAATCTACGAAATATAAAACAAAAGATATAGTAAGTATAGGAGAAGACTATAACATAGATATTGAACTTGTAAAATTTATGTCAAAAAGATATTTTTGTAATATATCAGATTGTATAAAAATGATGCTTCCACCAGGAACTACAACAAAAATGATAAATAATAGAATAAAAGAAAAATGCATGAACTTTGTGTTTTTAAAAAAAGATATAGAGGAAATAGAACAAGAAATAGAAACTAAAAAAATAAAGTCTGAAAAACATATTAGAGTCTTAAAATTTTTAAAAGAAAATGATGGAAGTCTTATAACAGATATTGAAATATTTACAGATGTTTCAAGAGGAGTAATTAAGACATTAGAGAAAAATGGATATGTAGAAATAATAGAAAAGCAAGTTGAAAGAAATCCATTTATAAATAAAAATATAGAAAAAGATACAGATTTAAAATTAACGAATGAACAAGAAAAAGCTTATAATAGTATATTAAAAACTATAAACAATAATGAATTTAAGCAATTTTTAATATATGGTGTAACTGGTTCAGGAAAAACAGAAATATACTTACAATTAATTAAAAAAGTTATAGAAAAAGGAAAAGTAGCAATAATGTTAGTACCAGAAATCTCATTAACACCACAAATGGTAGATAGATTTATTGCAAGATTTGGACAAGAACAAATAGCAGTGCTTCATAGCAAATTATCTGTTGGAGAAAGATATGATCAATGGATGAGAATTAAAAATAACGAAGTGAAAATTGTTATTGGAGCAAGGTCAGCAATTTTTGCACCAATTCAAAATTTAGGACTAATTATTATAGATGAAGAACACGATTCATCATATAAATCAGAAATGCCACCAAGATATAATACAAAAGATATAGCTAAATATTTAGCAAAGAAAAATAACATTCCATTAGTTTTAGGAAGTGCAACACCAGATATAACATCATTTTATGATGCAAATACTGGTAAAATCGATTTATTAAAATTAACTAAAAGAGCAAATAAATCAGATTTACCATCAGTAGAAATAGTAGATTTATGTGAAGAATTAGCCAGTGGAAACAATACAATGATTAGTAAAAAGCTATATAATGCTATAAAAGAAAATATAGAAAAGAATAAACAAACAATACTTTTCTTGAATCGTAGAGGATTCTCAACATTTGTAATGTGTAGAGATTGCGGATACACTATAAAATGTAAAAATTGCAATATATCGCTAACATATCATATGAAAGAAAATAAACTTAAATGCCATTATTGTGGTTATGAACAAAGCAATGTAACAATGTGCCCAGAATGTGGTAGTTCCAAAATTAAATACTTTGGAACAGGAACTCAAAAATTAGAAGAAACTATAAAAAGAATGTTTCCAAAAGCAACTACAATAAGAATGGATGTAGATACAGTAAATAAAAAAAATTCACATGAAGAAATTTTAAACAAATTTAAAAATGAAAATATTAATATATTAATAGGAACTCAAATGGTTGTAAAGGGACATCATTTCCCTAATGTAACATTAGTAGGAGTTATTGCTGCTGATGGAAGTTTAAATATTGATGATTATAGAGCAAGTGAAAGAACATTTCAAATATTAACACAAGTTGCAGGAAGAGCAGGAAGAGAAAACACACGGAGGAAAGGTTATAATACAAACATACAACCCAGATAATTTTAGTATAGAATGTGCAAAAGAACAAAATTATGATATATTTTTTAATACAGAAATAAAATTAAGAAAACAATTGAAATACCCACCATTTTGCGATATAATACTATTTGGAATTAGTGGAGAAAACGAAGAAGATGTTAAAAATACATCTAATTTACTTTATGAAGAAATAAAAGGTATATTAAGTGATATAGAAAATGCCAATATATCTAAACCAATGCCTGCACCAATAGATAAAATTAAAAATAAGTTCAGATGGAGAATAATATTAAAAGGAATAATAACAGAGGAATTGATTAGTTTAATAAATGAAAAATTGGATAATATTTATAAGAGTTCATCAAACAAAACAAGAATTATTATAGACATAAATCCAACAAACATGCTTTAAAAAAGAAGGGAGAATACTATGGCAATAAGAGTAATAAGAGAAGAAGGAGACGAAATACTAAAAAAAATTTCAAAGCCAGTAGAAGAAATAGATGAAAAAATACAAATATTAATTGAAGATATGTTAGAAACTATGAGAAAATATAATGGTGTAGGTCTTGCTGCTGTGCAAGTAGGAGTATTAAAACAAGTAGTAGTAATACAAACAGACTATGAAGAAGAACCAATAATTCTTATAAACCCTAAAATTGTAAAAACAAAAGGAGAACAAACAGTAGAAGAAGGATGTTTAAGTTTTCCAAATAAATTTGCTAAAGTAGTAAGACCAGAAGAAGTAGAAGTAGAAGCAATGAATCAACTTGGTAAGAAAATAAAAATAAAAGGAAAAGATTTACTAGCACAAGCATTAGCACATGAAATAGACCATTTACAAGGAGAAGTTTTTATAGATAAAATCTTACCAGGAACATTAGAAATAGTAAATCCAGAATAATAAAGGAGAAATAGATGAATATATTATTTATGGGAACCCCAGACTTTGCAAGGGACTCTTTAGAAAAACTACATAGCAAGTATAATATAATAGGTGTAGTAACAAATCCAGATAAACCAAAAGGAAGAGGAATGAAATTAGTTGCATCACCAGTAAAAGAATATGCTATAGAAAACAATTTAAAAATATATCAACCACAAAAAATAAGAAATAATATAGAATTTATAGAAGAAATAAAAAGTTTAAAACCAGATGTAATATGTGTAGTTGCTTATGGAAAAATCTTACCAAAAGAGATTTTAGATATTCCTACTCTTGGATGTGTAAACCTTCATGGCTCATTATTACCTAAATATAGAGGGGCAGCACCAATTCAATGGGCAGTATTAAATGGAGAAAACTCTACAGGAGTAACAACAATATATATGGATGAAGGAATGGACTCTGGAGATATAATACTAGAAAAAGAAGTTGAAATTGAAGAAAATGAAACAACAGGAGAGTTATGGGAAAAACTATCTAAAATAGGTGCAAATCTATTATTAGAAACAGTTGAATTAATAGAAAAGGGAACAGCACCAAGAAAAAAACAACCAATAGAATATACATTAGCACCTATGTTAAATAAAGAAATGTCAAAAATAAATTGGAATGAAATTGAAAGCAAAAAATTAAAAAATCTTGTACGTGGGTTAAACCCAATAATGGGAACATACACAATGTATAATAACAAAAAACTAAAATTCTGGAAAATAGAAATTATAAATAATAAAGAAATGGAAAAACAAAATGTAAATGTAAAACCAGGAACAATAATATGTGCAAATGAAAAAGAAGGGCTATATATAAAAACAGTAGATGGAATAATAAGTGTATTAGAAATACAAGGAGAAAATGCCAAAAAGATGAATATTGCAGATTTCTTAAGAGGCAATAAATTAGAAGTAAATATATGTTTTGAATAAAAATGTTTTGCGCGGCACCTAATCGATGTCGCGCTGCTGTTTGCTAGATTATTTTTTTGTAAAGAGATGCTTTATATTTTCTATTATGCAAGCAAATACACAGATTGCACATAATGTAAATCGAATGGGGCGAATACCCAATACGATTAACAAAACTACATATCCGAAGAGCATTACCGTTACCAACAACGACAATGTTATCCGAAGAATATTACGCTTTCGAATCGCCATTGCATTAAAAAAAAATGCTGTAATGGTCATAATCCACAAGACACCCCCAATAATAATACTAGAACCCATCATGATTTTATCCTCCGTTTTTTATATAATACAAACAGCATATATTCACGATTATGTGAATATATATTACGATATTGGTTTATTCCAATATCACTATTTATTATACACTAAATTGGCAAAATTTGCAATTACAAAAAGGATACAAAGCAAAATGAAATTTTACCTTGTATCCTTTCTTAAGTGATGTGTAGGGTGTGAGCATTGCTCGTCAAAGCATTGAAGGTTTGATAAGAGTCTCTAAACAATCATTTGATTCATAGAAACTGCCATCTTCGCACAGCTTTTTGACATAAAGCTCGCCGACATATTTTTCTCTTGCTGCTGAATCATTTTGGAGCATTTCGTACTTAGCCACATCCCAAATAGAAAAGGGAATAAGCATACCCCAAAATGTAATTTCGCAATGCTTAGAGGAGTATGTATCCATTATATAGGATGCTTCTTGTAGAGTTTGCTCAAAAGATTTTTTTAAGTCGACCTTTTGTATCGACTGCAAATTCCTTCCAAGTTCTTCAGCCGCAGAGACTAGAGGAACAGTAAGCTGAGCAAGTTCATCAATGAGCTTTATCATTGCCTCCTTGCTAATTTCGATGTTTTGATAGAGTGTCCGTTCAACCTGTTCTAAGCGTTGTTGATTAATTTCACCCATAATTTTTCTCCTTCCTTAAGTGAGCTATTCAGCTTAAAAAGACCTACTGCTGTTTACAATTTTCAATTATAGCATGAAATTCTAGAGGAGTCAAAATTTAAGTCTTATAACCAGAATGGATAGAAAAATCTACAAAGTGTGTGATATAATAGATGAACTTTTTCTTTATATCCAAAAAGCCTAGCGAAATTCGCTAGGCTTTTTGGTAGGACTGGCAACAACGCTTGTTATTTGGCTGATACTTCAGGAATGTATATACATAATTTGGTATGGAAAGACTCATAAGCGTTTGAATAATTCTTTTGCACCAAAGTTTTTTGACTGATTAAGACAATAAACGGATTATCATGATTAAAAGTCGGTTGAGAGGTAGAAGGACCAGTATGTGTGCATTTACCTTTATGATATTTTATACGCTCAACTTTATGTCCAAAGTCATCTTCTGCAATACTGCCGCAAATTACATTACCTGTTTCTGAAGTGAATTGACACGTATAATCATCCTCCCTGTCATCTGCATAGGTATAGGTATCTAAGGTAAGCATTTTACATGCTGTGTCAATAAGGGATGTTACTGAAATATACAGCTTGTATACTGTGGAACCGTTGTTATTGATGTATACATTTTGCTCAACATAAGGGATGATTTTGTCAAGAGTATCTTCCAAATCCTCAATTTCGAGCTCGTTTAATCGAGTTCGAAGTTCATTCCGGAATTTCGGAAGTCCACCATTGGAAGTCTCCAACAAATAATCATAACTAATGGTGCGGGTAATGTTACACCAGTTCTGTTCGATTTCGGATGTGATTTTCATAATGTATCCTTTCTTTTGGTGCTTCCAGTTACCACTTGTTTACTGAAAGCGGAATCTAGGGTTAATAAAGTTTCTTGTGTAATATATTATATAAAATTTTAGTATTAAAGTCAAAATTATGTAAAATAACGATTGAAAAATGAATAGTGAATAGAGAGAAGTGCTAAAAGAGCTATCTTAAAATTATTCATTATTCACTATTAAATATTCACTATTCACTGCGACTTGTCAAAGTCGCACGTATGGAGCGGACGTCGTAGTTATCTACAACTTTCTTCTCTTTTAACGATTGATACAAATATCAATCAATTTACTAAAGTATATCATAATTTTTATAAAATGCAATAGTAGGAAAAAAATATTATTTACAAAAATTTGTTTTATTCGCTTGTATTTTATTAAATAATGTTGTATAGTTATAAACAGAAAATGAGAATAAGCAGAGTGCGTTGCCACCTTTAGCTCTTTGATGTATACATATTACTCCACGACTTATGTTGTGAGACTGATATATGGGGGTGGTTAATATGGTAGAAATAGCTTTATTAGAAATCACTTACCTACTTTTCTATGGATTAGTAGGAGTAACTATCATAAATGTTGCCTTGTTAATCATCATCTGTTTTTTACTACATAGGCAATAAAAAATAAGTCATTCTGCTTTACCCGAGCAATGACTTACTTTTTTTACTTTTTGTGGTAACCACTTTGTGGCTCTCATTTTCTATATTTATTATACAGACATTTTTTTATTTTGTCAAATGCCATTTTACAACTGTGTATAAATTTATTTTTTTGTTTGTTGATAAAAGTATAAATCTATGGTATTATTTATAAAAATTAATAAATTTAAAGTAATATATGGAGGAATGAAATATGAATTATGAAATAAAAGAAGTTGATTTTAATAATATTGATTTTAAACATTTATGTGAAAAATTAGATGATTTTCAAAATGATATTTTTCCAGAAAGAACTTCTCTAAAAATGAGTGCTTTAGATGGTTTGGAAAAATTAGAAAAAATACTATTAATGTATTCTGAAAATAATGTTATTGCTTGTGGTGCATTAAAACCAGTAAATGAATCTACAGCAGAATTAGCTAGAATGTATACAGATGATAATTATCGTGGGCAAGGACTAGCGAAAATTATTATAAAAGAAATTCTTAGATATGCTAAAATAAAAGGATACAAGAAAATAATATTAGATACTTGGAAAGATAGTACATCAGCTAGAAATTTATATGTTTCACTTGGTTTTAGAGAAAGACCTCCATTTGATGCAAAAACATTCCAAAATTCTTTTTCTACATATAATGAAAGCATTCAAGATAAGATACAAGAAAAATTGGTCTTTATGGAACTTGATATTCTATAATATACAATATCGTTTAAATAATATGTTAAAAGCGAATGATTTTTAGTTCATTCGCTTTTAACAACTTTTTATATATAAATCAATTCACTAAAAATAATTTCTTCAGCCTGTGCCTTAATAGAGTTCATAGTACCCACCCAATAAAGCATATCCGTGTTTTTCATATCTTCTGTCAAATTGCTTTTCTCTTTTAACTCACTAATAATCTTCTGTACTCTATTATCTGCTGTTTCTTGTATTTCTTTTAAGTGTGCATTTAATGTTCCATTCATAAGCATTATGGTATATTCAGCTTTTTTGTGTTCTTTCAAATAATTTAATCTCATTCTTCCATATTTATTTAAAATAAATTTTTCTTGTTTAGGCATTACTAGGTTTGGTATATAGTAATCTCCCTCTAAATGATATTCAATTCCTGTTCTTTCATCAATTTTTGTTTTTGGTAATTCTTTATTCATAACTTTTTTCCTCCTTTTAAAATCTGGTATCATTATTTTTCTTTTTATACTTTGGTTGCTTGTTTTCATCGGGTATAGTTACTTTTCTAGCAAAATTATTAGCAATTTCATTATCGTTGTTATCAAATATGCCATTTTTATATAGGTCAGCACTAACAATTTTATAGTTATCATCTTTATCGTAGCAAATTCTTTTGTGAAAATGGCTCATAATACTGTGCCAAAAGCCTTTGAATTTCTGTAATTCCTGCTTTATCTTTTCTTTTTCAGTTTGTAACTTGCCTATAATTTTGTCTTTAGTAGATAGTTCCTTTTTCAAACTGCCAATTTCATTATCTTTTAGTTCTATTTCATATTTAAGTGAACGATTTTCTTTTTCTATTTCAAATGCAGAATGTTCAAAATCTTTAATTGCCATATTTAAGTCATTTACACTTCTTACTGTCTGGGTTATATCTTTTACATCTTTTGTATAATTTTTAAGTCTCTGGACATCCTCGCTTGAAATAACCATATTATTTTTATTCATCAAAGTAGGTTTTAGATTGTTTAATATTTCGTTTATATCTTCACTTGTATTATCAATCTCTCTAGTTTGAGTATTAGCTTTTTCAAGTTTTTGTTCTTTCTGTTTTAGTTGTTTCTTAATTTCTCTATAATTGCCCATTTCATTAACATTGATGTCTTGATTTCTGCCTTTTTGCTTTTGTTTTAGTCTAGTATTGACTTCATAAAACTTGTTATATGACTTAATACAAGCATTTCGCATTTTATCTTGTATTTCAGTAAGTGTTGCTTTTGTAAATAATTTACTTTTTCCTACTTGTTTTTTCATTCCTCTAGTACAATTTGTAGTTACTGGAACACCAACAATGTGCATATGGGGAGATGTCTCGTCAAAATGTATAGTTGCATTTGCTATTTTAAAATCTGGTACAATTTTTATTAAGTCTTTTACTTGCTCATTATATACATCTACCATTTTAAATCTATATCTTTCGTCTTTATTGTTCCAAAAGTCCATATCTCCAAGTTCTATGATTATTTCACAAGCAATATCATTTTGAGATTCACATACTTTTTTGAAATAATCTTCGATTTTTCTATCTTCACGAGTTTGTTTGTTGTTATATTCTAGTCTTGCTTGCTCAAACTCATCTAAATATACTTGTTTAACATCATTTACAATATCACTTGTCCCATATATAGTTCTAATTAGTTCTGTTTGATTATCATAATCTCTTAAATTGTGTTTATTAACATCTGATAAATCTTTTGCATTTTGAATTGCATTATTAGATAGAGAAGTAGTACCAGATACATTTTCTTTTGCAACTTTTCTTGCTAATTTACTTTTGTTTTTATCACTACCCAAGTGAAAAGAATATGCTAATTC
>CAOJKP010000028.1 GCA_948438085.1 uncultured Clostridium sp.
TCTCTCTCTCTCTCTCTCTCTCTCTCTCTCTCTCTCTCTCTCTCTCTCTTACAATCTCAACTATTTTCATGTTTTCCTCTCTTTCTTTTGTTTGCCTAAAACATTAGTTATGGATTATGTTCAATTATTGTTTCTAATTGAGCATATGTATCGTTTGATAGTAATTCTTTTGAAATAACCTGACCATTTAATTTTAATATTCTATATGCCCTTGATTTATATCCTCCATGTCCTGATTGAACCTTTTTAGTAGTTCCCTTAGGTAATGTTTCGTTAATTCTATATGTTGTCTTTCCATGTATTTTTTGTAATGTTTCAGATTTAATTTCTACATCATATTCAACATCTTCTTTACATCCAAATATCTGTACTGTAATTCTTCCTCCATTAATTATTGATACAATTTTTATTGGATATTTTCTAGAATTTTTAAATATAAATTCTGGTCCCCCCCACGATACTGTTGCATCTGTGCTAAGTGGAACATACCCTGTTGCAAATCTATGATTTGATCTTTTTATTATTTGTAAATTAGCTCTTAGTGCTGAATTATATAACGTTGAAGAAACTTGGCAAATTCCTCCTCCAATTCCATTTTCAACTTTGCCTCCTACATATACTGCAGCTGTCTTATACCCAGCTGCTGCAGTTCTTTTTCCTACTACTTTATTATATGAAAATTCCTCACCTGGAAGTAAAACCACTCCATTAATTTTATTTGAAGCTAATTTTATATTAGTTGTTCTATTAGAATTTCTTGTTGAAAATGTTGTGGAATAAGTAGCTAATAAATCTGGAAATGCCTCTGTTCCAATTTGATTAGTAGTAATTTGTGGTTGAATTACTTTTAAAGGAATAATTATTTGATTATCTTGTGATGCTAATACATTTTGTGCTTCCTCTAAGCTAATATTAAAATCTATTCCATCAGAATGTGGATATACTATAAATGGTTCTTTTGTGTAATATGCATTTTTGGGTTCTTTATATATTTCATCATGTATTTTATTTATATCTAATGCTTTAGGTTGCTCTAAATCTGTAGGAATTTCAATATATGTATTTTTATTTTCAATATTCTTTATAGATTTTGCGATTCGTTTTTTTAACTCATCATTATTAATTATGTACCCTTCATTTCCTTTGCTGATAATAAGATTATTATCTTCTATATAATAACCACTTTCTTGTAATTTTTTTGGCATACTTTCTAAAGTTACGCTAATTATTTGACTTAATTTATCTTCGCTATAACTGTATTCAAGTTCAATATTCTCTTTTGAAAAATATGTATTTATAATTTCAAAATTATCTTTTAATACTTTTCCTTTTCTTCCAATACTATACGCTGTCTCAATAGCGTTTTCTACTTTATAGTCAACATCTATTTCTTGAGGATTAAAATTTACTTTATAATCTCCTTTAAATAGTTTTAATTCACAATTTAACTTTTCTTCTATTTTTTCCTTTATTTTGGATGTTGCTTGAGCTTTAGTAAGCCCAGATACGTCTATTTTATTAACACTTACTCCTGAAATTATTTTTTCACTATTAATATTAATAATTGCAAATATTGTAGAAAAAAACATTATCAATATTAATAGTATTACCATCATTATTCCCATAATCCATATTTTTGTATGTTTTTTGGTAAAATCTACTTCTTGATTATTTTGTTCTTCTTCAATTGTCGAATTTTCTTGTACAGGTGTAACATTATTATTAATTTCTTGTATTAAACTATTCTCATCCTTTGATTGTAAAATCTCTGTTTTACTTTCTTCGTTAACATCTTTTTCTTCACTTGAAACTTTATTTTCACATATTATTTCATTATCAGATTTACTATTTTCATTTTCTTCAATTGCTTTTGTAGAGTTTTTATTTTCTATCTTGTTTTTGCTCATATATTATATACCCCTAAAATAAAAATAAATCGTATTATATCTTATTTATAATACGATTTATATATTATCATATAATCAATTTTTTAACAACAATTTTCAATATAATACAACAAATTTACATAGAAAATATTACTCCTTTTCAAAAAATGTTTTTAATATCCCTTTCTCTATTAACTCACTAAATAAATTTTTTAATATTAATAAAACAATTGGTCCTAATATTAACCCTAATACTCCATATAATGCAAATCCTGTGTACATTGCAAGTAATGTAAATATTGGATGTATTCCCATTTGTTTACTTACAAATTTAGGCTCTAAAATATTTTTTAATATTGCCCATATTATCCAAGTTACTATAATTCCTATTGATACAGGTATATTTCCTGTTATTAATGAATATATTGCATATGGAATCATTACTGCTCCTGCACCAAATAAAGGGAGTAAATCTATAAAACCTATTATAATTGCTAATATTATTGGATATTCCATATCAAATCCTATTATCTTCATAAATAATAGTGATATTAATACTAATACAAAACATATAAATGATAATTTTGATTCTGCTTTTATGTATTTCCAGCCAACACTGCATGTTATATTTATAATTTCTTTCGCCTTTAAAATCCATTGGCTCGGAACATGTTTTTTTATTGTATCTATAACGAAATCTCTATCTATGCAAATTAAAACTATAGCCATTATTGTAATAAATCCATATGTTATCCATGTTGGTATATATCCTAATGTATTTATTAATCCTGTAAAAAAATTAACTATAAAATTTTGCATCCAGTCTACAAATCCCGCCAAACCATTTTGAAATATCTGCATTATTTCATTTGGAATTTGTATTTTCCCTGATTGCAGTTCTTCTATTTTTTCTACTCCAATGTTATATAAATCCTTTGTATATATACCAACATTATTTATTAATTTTATTGATTCATTTATTAAACTAGTTGCTAATATTGTTATTATTAATATTATTACAGACAAAATTATAATTAGTGAAATTATGCTTGCTGACTTTCTTTTTAATTTTGTTTTTTTCATTAATAATTTTATTATGGGTTCTGCAATACTTGCAACAATTAGTGCAATTACAAATGGCATATAAAATATTGTAACTTTTAACGATAAATATATAAGCAATATTCCTACTACCATTACTGCTATTTTTGATATTATTTTAAAATAGTACTTATTTTTTTCTTCCATATATTTTCCTTACTATCTAAATACTTCTTCAAATTCTTCTGCTGTTATTGTTTCTTTTTCTAATAATATGTTTGCCACTTTATGTAGCTTGTCCATATTACCTTTTAATATAACCTGTGCATCATTATATGCTGTATCTATTAAAGTTTTTATTTCTATTCCTACAGCATCTTCCATATCTTCTCCAAATATTGTTATATTCTCATTATCCTCTAGTGAAATCGGACCTATTTTATCACTCATTCCATATACAGTTACCATTTGCCTTGCAATATCTGTTGCAACTTGTATATCGTTACTTGCTCCTGTTGAAATATCCCCTAATGCTAATCTCTCTGCTGCTCTTCCTCCCAATAATCCTATTAGTCTTTCTTCCATTTCAGTTTTAGATTTGTAAAATTTATCTTCATTTGACTTATACATTGTATATCCACCAGCAACACCACGTGGAATAATAGATATTTCCTTCAACGGATCACTTGTTTCTAAAAATCTTCCAACTATTGCATGTCCAGCTTCATGATATGCTGTTAATCTTTTTTCCTTATCTGATATTATTCTTCCTTTCTTTTGTAAGCCAACAGATATCTTTTTAACAGCTTCTTCTATATCTTCTTGCATAATTGCTTTGTGATCATTTACAGTTGCAATAATTGCCGCTTCATTTAGAATATTTGCAAGTTCAGCTCCTGTATATCCTGCTGTATCTTCTGCTATACTTTTTAGAGTAACATTATCTGCAAATTTTTTATCTGCACCATGTATTTTTAAAATTTCTTCTCTTCCTCTTACATCTGGAGTCGAAATTGTTATTTGTCTATCAAATCTTCCTGGTCTTAACAATGCTTTATCTAACATTTCTGGTCTGTTAGTTGCTGCTAATACTATTATTGTATCATTTTTTTCAAATCCATCCATTTCTACTAATAATTGATTTAATGTTTGGTTATTTTCAGATTCAGCTCCACTACTACTTGTTCTTCTAGAACCAATTGCGTCAATTTCGTCAATAAAAACAATACATGGAGATAATTTACGTGCTTTTTCAAACAATTTTCTTACTCTAGATGCTCCCAGTCCTGCAAACATTTCTATAAATTCAGAACCACTCATAGATATAAATGGTACTCCTGCTTCTCCAGCTATTGCTTTAGCAATTAAAGTTTTTCCCGTTCCAGGTTGTCCATATAAAAGTATTCCTTTTGGAATTTTTGCACCCATATCATAGAATTTTTTTGGTTCCTTTAAAAACTGTACAATTTCTATTAACTCTGTTTTTTCTTCATCTAATCCTGCAACATTATCAAATTTTACATCAGTCTTGTTTTCTACACCATCATAAATTTTACCACTATTTCCAAAATCTTGCATTTTAAATATTAGAATTATAATAGCAATCATCATTACAGTTGGTAATATTGTAAATAATTTTTCAGGTAATCCAGCCAATATACTTTGTTTTACTTGTTCTAATTCAATTTCTAAACCTTTTTCTGTCTTTTCATTAATTAATTCCATAAAAGCTTGTGTATTTGGTATTATGGCAGTTTTTTCTTCATTTTCTCCTTTAAGTTTTACTTTTACAGTTGTACTTCCAACCTTCATTTCTATTTTTTCAATTGCTTGTTCATTAATATTTTTAATTAATTCTGTATATGCCATTTTCTTATTATCACTATCTTGTTTATTTTTCATTATCATTATCGTTGCCATGATAGCAATAATTATAACTAGCAATGTTATTAAAATAGCTATATATATCTTACTTTTTTTGTTGCTTTTTTTATTGTCTTGATTCATTATTATTTTGTTTCTCCCTTCTAATTATTTTTATGCATTTGAACCTTCTGGTTCATCTGGAACATTTTTATCTTCTTTCTTATCTTTTGGCTTTTTAGTATTTTCTTTTTCATCTTTTTCTTGTTCTTTTTCTTTTGGTTGTTGCTCTTGTTGATTCATTTCATTTCTTACTTTTTCTTGCTCTTCAATAATCTTTAGTAATTCCATTTGTTTATTAATTGTATCTGTTTTTATAATTAATATAGCTACAATTATATAAATATATGAAATCGTTGTATACATCCAATTAAAATATTGAATTGTAAATCCAGTTAAATTATTAATTAATATATATATGCAATTTAATAGTATCGGTAAAGTTAAAGCATGTATAGACATGTTAAAACATGCTTTAAACCTTATCTTAATCCTAACTAACCTACTAATTAAAAATGCTAAAATAGATAGTAATAATACATCTAAAAGTGAACTAATTGAATATATTACTCCTAAATATACAACCGCTACAATAAAAAATCCAAAATATAATCCAAAAATATTTGTATTATTAATATATTCAACTATTTGTTCTTTGTTAAAATTATCTATATTATAATTTTTAGCAATTTCAGAATATTTATATTCTATGATATCTGTGATATTTGTAATTGCTGAATTTTTTAATATTATTCTATCTTTTAAGATTATTAACCCACTATCATAATTTAAAACTTTATTTATATATTCTTTTTCGTTCTCTTCACTTGCTTTGGTATCTATAATTACAATTTGTATAATTTCATTTGCATTTTCATTTATTATTGAATCTTTAGTATCAATATCTAATATTCCATCCATATAATTTAATGTAGATATATTATTTACAAAATAATCCTTCGTTCTCTTTATTGTATCATTAAACTTATATGTAAATACTAAAGAAACTATAATTGCAAAAATGATTATAAGCATAAAGAAATATCCCATTACATTTCTTGTTTTTTCTCCTGCAAATAAAATATATGCTTCAAAATCTTTTATACTTAATAATACTTTTTTAAAAAAACCTTCTTTTTTATTATTTTCTTCTGTCAACTTTTTCACATTCCTTTCAAAATGCAATTTTTATATTTTTTCAAGAATTGCACCACTTCCGTGTATCTTTTATATTATAACCTTTTTCTTTTATTTTATCTCTTAAAATATCTGCATTTTTCCAATCTTTATTTAATTTTGCTGCATTTCGTTTTTCTAAAAGTTCCATTATTTCTTCTGGTATTTCTTGTTTTTCTTCTTCATTTTCATCATCAATTCTTAGTCCTAAAACTGTATCGAATTTTAATAAAAGATTTGCAATTTTCTTTGACTTTTTAGGATATTTTGCAATTTCCCATACATAGCTCATAGCAAGTGGCATATTTAAATCATCATTAATAGCCTCATGAAATTTCTTTTCACATTCATTTAATATATCATCACTAACATCTTCATTTCCATTATTATGTTTTTGATATGCTTCTTTTAATTTTATTAATGCTTTTTTACTACTTTCTAGTGCTTCCCATGTAAAATTAATTTTATTCCTATATTGTGAAGAAAAATTAAACATTCTATATACTAATGGACTATATCCTTTATTCTTTAAATCTTCTAAGGTATATAAATTATTAAGACTTTTTGACATTTTTCCATCATTAACAGTTAAGAAATTAACATGCATCCAAAAATTAGCTGGCATTTTTCCACAAAATCCCTTACATTGTGCAATTTCATTTTCATGGTGAATTGGAATATGATCTATTCCACCTGTGTGTATATCAAAATTTTCTCCTAAATATTTATAACTCATTGCTGAACATTCTAAATGCCACCCTGGATAACATTTTCCAAAGAATGAATCCCATTTCATTATATGGTTTTCTGGTGCCTTTATCCATAGTGCAAAATCTGAAATATTTTTTTTATTATTATCAAAATCAACTCTAGCACCTGCTTTTTGCTCTTCTATTTTTTTATTAGATAATACTCCATAATCTGGTAATTTTGATGTATCAAAATATATTGTATTATCTGTTTTATAAGTATATCCATTCTCTATAATTTTCTTTACATATTGTTCCATAATATCTATATGCTCAGTTGCTCTTGCAATAATTTCTGGCTTATCTATATTTAATAAATCTAAATCATTCAAAAAAGCTTCCATATAGAATTGTGCTATTTCATACGGATTTTTGTTTTCTCTTTTAGCTGCTTTTAACATTTTGTCTTCACCTTCATCTGCATCTGAAACCAAATGTCCAACATCTGTAATATTCATTACATGTTTTAATGAATAATTATTGTATTTTAATACTCTTCTAAGAGTATCCATAAACAAATAAGCTCTTAAATTTCCAATATGTGCATAATAATATACAGTTGGTCCACAAGAATAAATTTTAACCTCTTTTTCATCATTTGAGTTAAATATCTCCTTCTTTTTTGTAAGTGTATTATATATTTTTAATTCCATATGCTTTTTTACCTCCTTTTTTGAATCTAATATATTTTTATGTGACATAATTACCAATGTAATTATGTCACTGTATTTTCATCTTCTGGTGGATTTATAGTATTTGTTCCTTCAGAAGTATTTGTATTAGTGTTAGTTTCCTTTTTTTCAACTTTTACCGTTCTTGTTACAGTTGCTGTATTTCCTGCTGTATTCTTTACAGTATATGTTATTTTATATACTCCTTCTTTTGAAGTATCAACCTCGTTTACGACTTTATCATTTAATTTTATCTCCACTTTTATCTCAGATGTTAAATCTCCATCTCTACTATCTTTGGCTGTAGCGCCATCATCTTTGTATTTATCATTAATATGAATAGTTATATTTTCTTTTCCTTTTAATGTAATTTCTGGTTTTATATCATTATTTGTTATGGTATGTTTATCACATGTTTCTGTAGGTACCATAAATTCTGAATCTGGAGTTACTCCTTGTGCTTTTTGTCTATCTTCTTCAGATCTTGTAATAAATACCTTTTCTTCTTTATCTGTACAAAATTCCGTTGCAAGTTTTCCAGTTTCTTTACATATTGCAACTTTAACATGAGTTTCACATGTTTTTGTTGGCACAGTACCTTTTACAAACATCTCACTATATGTTCTTCCACCTCTTGGGTCTTGTGCACAAATATCTGTTGCAAGTAATCCTGAATCTGAACATACAACTGCATTTACTAATCCTGATGCTTTATCGAATCTTGCATTTTCAAGTCCTGAATGTACTTTGGTCATAATAGAATTCCAGCGTTTTGCTACTGTTCCACTTCCAGGTGCTTTTGCAGAATTCACTTCATCATATGCAAAGTACATGGCTCCACTATAATATGGTGTAAATCCACAAAACCAAGTAATTTTGCTGTCATCTGTTGTTCCTGTTTTTCCACATGTTTGTTGTCCTTTAACCACTGCACCTGTTGCTGTAGCTCCAGCAGAACCAGTTAATCCTGTTCCTGTTGGTTCTGTTAAAAGAGATTGCATAATAGATGCATTCTGTTCAGATATAACTCTACGTCTTTGTTGTTCTTTTTGCATAATTACATTTCCCTTTGAATCTTCAACTTTTATATAAAATGTAGGTTCTATATATTCACCATTATTAGCAAGAGTTGCATATGCTGCTGCCATTTCTAATGGGCTTATTCCTTTCCATACACCTCCCAAAGCTAATGGTAAAGAGTTATCCTTTTCATCATCCATTGTTGAAATTCCAAATTCTCTAAGATATTTTATTGACTTTGTTGGTGTTAAGTTTTTCATCATTTTAACTTCTGGAATATTTCTAGACACTCTTAAAATATATCTTATATTCATTAATCCATAAAAAGATCCTCTTCCAGTATCATTATGTGGAGTATATCCACCAAAAGATGTTGGTATATCATCAACAACAGTTGAAGCTGTAATTAATCCTTCTTGTAAAGATGGTGCTATAACTGCAAGTGGTTTTATGGAAGAACCTGGTTGTTTTTCTCCTATTATTGCTCTATTTTTTCCCCATGCTGTTTTTTCTCCAAGAACTCCCCTTGAAGCTACTACATATCCTGTTTTATGGTCAATTATTACCATTGCAGATTGAATTTGAACTGTGTCAGTATGAGAATTTCCCTGTTCATCTTTTTTAGTAACTTTAGTTGTTTTCATCCAATCTTTATTTTCTGTATATGCTGTATCCATTATATTTTGAAATTCTTTGTTTTCTGTTATATATATTTTAAATCCACCACTTTTTATTTTCTGTAATGCCATATCGTAACTCATATCATGCTCAGCAGCATATTCTCTAGCAACCTGCCCTACAGCAGCTTCTTCAGTTTGAGTTAAGGCATTATAATTAGATATAGTTCCTTCTTTAAATGCTAATCCAGCATTTACTTCCTCAACCGCTATATCATATTGTTCTTTATTAATTAATTCCTGTTCATACATTTCTTTTAAAACTGTTTTTGTTCTATTAGCTATCTTTTCTTTGCTAGTAGATTCTTTAAATGGATTATAAATATTAGGTGAATGGTTAATTCCAGCTATGTAGGCTGCTTGTGCTATTGTTAAATCTATAGGGTTTTTATCAAAATAATATCTTGAAGCAACTTGAACACCATATATATTTTTTTGTCCTCCACCTAAAGGAATTGTATTTAAGTATGCCTCTAGTATTTGATCTTTAGACATTTCCTTTTCTATTTGATATGCTTTTGCTATTTCTCTTACTTTTCTTTTCCAATTTCTATCTTTATCATTCAAAGAATTCTTTATTAATTGTTGAGTTATAGTACTTCCTCCATAGCTAGAATCCCCTGAAAAATACTTAAGCACTGCTCCTGCTGTTCTTTTTATATCCACACCACTATGTTTGTAAAATCTTTTATCCTCTATTGATACAAATGCTTTTGGCACATATTCTCCCATTTCTGCTAAGCTAATAACTTCTCTATTTTCATCTCCATTTAAAGTACCAATTTCTTCTCCATTTAATGCGATTAAAGTGCTATTCTCAATGGTTATATTTAATTCTTCTGAGCTTATTTTTAAGTCATCTCCAAATATTCCAAAGAAAACGCCTGCTACAACACCTGCACCTATTACTATTCCTAAAATTAACAGTATAGCAAATATTTTTATTGCTAATCTTAATTTAGGATGTTTTTTTACTTTTTTTACCTTTTTTGCATTTTTATTTTTTACTATTTTTGTTTTATCTGTTTTATCTTTTGAAGAATTGTTATTTGCTTTATTTTTACTCATTAGAAATCCTCCTTTGTAAAAATTTAAAGTACATATGACAATTATATTACATTATTTTAAAAATTAAAAGTATTTTATAAAAAAAAACAGACTAAGTATGTGAAATGCTAAAATTTCAATAGTATAAACTGTAAACAAATTAAATTATAAAAAAAATTTAACGAAGTTTTACTTAAAAAGCCCCTTTAAGAAATGGTTTTTTTGCAAGGCTTCGTTAGATTTTTAAAGTTTAATTTATCTGTAATTTCTATAACCTTAAATCACTATAAAATGTAAAATTTAATTATAGTTACATGTATTTTGTAAGTCTTCTATAATATCTTTTGCACATGTTATACATTTTGCTCCTTCTTTTATTAATTCATTTGTTCCAAAAGATTGTGGTGAATTTACATTTCCTGGTACAACATATACTTCCTTTCCTTGTTCTAGTGCAAAATCTACTGTTATCAAAGTTCCGCTTCTTTTCCTTGCCTCAATAACTACAACTCCATCACTTAATGCACTAACTATTCTATTCCTAGCAGGAAAATTCATCTTTTCTGGCTTTGTTCCTATTAAATATTCTGAAATTATTGCTCCATTATTTTCTAATATATTATTAAAAAGTTTCAAATTTTCCTTTGGATAAACTATATCTAATCCACAACCTAATACTGCAATTGTAGTATTTTTCGCCATAATTGCTCCCATATGTGCATAACTGTCTATTCCTTTTGCCATTCCACTAATTATATTTATGTTATTTTTAGATAAATTATATGCTATACACTTTGCAATATTCATTCCATAACTAGTACATTGTCTACATCCAATTATAGATATTGATGTATTATTTAATATATCTTTGTTTCCCTTAACATAAATACAAGCTGGCGGATCATATATATTTCTTAATTTTTGCGGATATTCATCATCTAATATAGTAATTATTTCTATTTTATATTTATTCATATATTCTATATATTGCTCTAAATTTTCTTTATAAATTGAATTAGTAATATTACTTGCAATTTCTTCCCCAATTCCTTCTACTTTTAGTAATTCTTCTTTACTTAAATTCCATATAATTTCTGGCATTATATATGTTTTTAGCAGTTTTAATTTCTTTTTATTTCCTAAATTTGGAATTCTAGAAAACCAAATCCAATATTTATTAATCATATTAATTACATTCCTCTTTTCTAAAATTAATATATAATTGTTCATTTTCATTTTATATTACAAAATTGTTTCCTATTAAATAAAACAAATAAAGGGCATATTTGTACCAAAATACAAATAGCCCCCACTATTTTTAATTATTTTAATATATTTTAAGCGTTATCAATGTTATCAATACTTATTCTTGCAGCTTTTACAACATTACTCATTAACATTGCAATTGTCATAGGTCCTACTCCTCCTGGAACTGGAGTTATAAACGATGTTTTATTAGCAACATTTTCAAAATCCACATCCCCACATATTTTTCCATCTTCTGTCCTGTTTATTCCAACATCTATTATAACTGCATTCTCTTTTACCATATTTTCAGTAACAAATTTAGGCTTTCCAATTGCTGCAATTAATATATCTGCCGTCTTTGTGTATTGTTCAAGATTTTTAGTTTTAGAATGACATACTGTTACAGTTGCATTTTTGTTTAATAAACACTGTATTAATGGTTTTCCTACGATATTACTTCTTCCTATTATTACTGCATGCTTTCCTTCTATTTGAATATTATATGCTTCTAGCATTTTTAATATGCCATAAGGAGTACACGACACATAACAATCTTGATTTAATGAAAGTTTTCCTACATTTTCTGGATTAAATCCATCTACATCCTTTTTAGATGATATTGTTCTAAAAGCAACATTCGCATCTAAATTATTAGGCAAAGGACTTTGAACAAGTATTCCATGTACACTGCTATCATTATTTAACTTATTTATTAAACCTATTAACTCTTCCATTGTTGTTGTATCTGATAAAATATATTCTTCATATTTTATTCCTATTTCTTCACATGCTTTAGATTTATTTTTTACATATATTTTTGATGCTTTATCATCCCCAACCATTATTACTGATAATTTAGGTTGTATCCCTTTTTTTCTTAATTCTTCCACTTCATTTTTTAAATTTTGTCTTATCATACTTGCTAAATTTTTTCCATCTATTATTTGCATATTACTCACATCTTTCACATTATAAATTTTAAAATTATTATATTAATAACCTTTTCTAATGTCAATATCTCTTCATAAATTTGTCAACTAAAATATTATTTTGGAATATAATGTAGTATACCCTGAAATTGGAGGTGTATTTATATGGAACAAGATTGTTTATGTTTATATTGTAAAAAGCAAAAAAGATGTTGTGTTGATTTAATATTAGTTATACTAATATCATTATTAGCATTAGCTATAGGCATAATTATAGGTGCTGTTTTATCTGCTACAATTCTTGCTTTTCTTGGTACTATTATAGCAATAGCTGTAATTCTTGCAATATTAATATTAATAAGAATATTAACAATTGTATGTTGCGGAAAATGCTGTTAATTATTAATTTATAAATGAGCGTATTTTACGCTCATTACATAGCAATATTTATATTTTTCTTTACAAATACTACAAAATACGATAAAATATGCATGGTTTAGGAGATGAATTTATGTATAATTTTATTTCAAAATGTGAAGAAGATACAAAATCTTTTGCTTATAATTTAGCTTCCAAATTGGATAATGGAGATTTAATTATACTTTCAGGTGACTTAGGTTCTGGAAAAACTAAGTTCACAGAAGGTTTTTTATCATATTTTGGTTTAGAAGATGAAATTTCTAGTCCAACATTTACAATCGTTAATGAATATAACAAAAATAATATAAACATTTTTCATTTTGATGTTTATAGATTAAATTCTATAGATGAATTTTATGCTATTGGCGGACAAGATTATTTTTCCAAAGGAATTTGTATTATTGAATGGGGTGAACAAATTTTAGAAGCACTTCCTAATAACTATATACATATTTCCTTTAATCGTGATTTCAAAAACGATAATTACAGAAATTTAAATATTACTATACATGGTAATAAATATAAAAATTTATTTTAATGAAGCATAAAATAATTCAATTTTTGTTTCATGAAAGGATTATAAAATTATGAAAATTTTAAGTATAAGTACTTCTTCTGATATTTGCTCATGTGCATTATTAAATGATGAAAATTTAGTTAAACAAATAAGTGTTAAAGATGGGCTTACTCACAGCGTAAGATTAATGCCTGAAATAGAACAACTACTTCTTGAATGCAATTTATCTATTAATGATATTGATTTATTTGCATGTGATAAAGGACCTGGCTCTTTTACAGGAATTCGTATTGGAATCGCTACTATTAAAGCTTTTTGTGATGTAACTTGCAAAAATAGTATTGGAATTAGTTCATTACATGCTCTTGCATGTAATAGTAATTCTAATGGATATGTATGTTCTATTATAGATGCAAATAATAATAATGCTTATTATTGCTTATTTAAATTTAATAATCGGATTTTATGAGCCAATTACTAAATGTTTAATAGATAGCATAAATAATATTACAGAAGCGTTAAAGAAATATGACAATCAAATTACTTTTGTTGGAAATGGTAGCATCAAATATAAAGATGTGATAGAATGTACATTGAAGAATAATGCTATCTTTAACTCTAATAATGATTTATCTGCTTATAGTATTGGTTTTACTGCATTTTCAATATACTCACAAAATATAACTAAAGATTCACTTTATAGTTTATCTCCTTTATATATAAGACCTTCAAGTGCAGAACAATTAGTTTCTAAAAAATAATAATTTAGAGATGAAAGGATTATTAAAATGAATCTAAAAATAAAATCAATGACATTAAATGATTTAGAAAACATTAAGGATATTTTAGAGACCGAATTTGATAATTTTTGGAATTATAATATTCTTAAATCTGAATTGCAAAATACAAATTCAGAATACTTAGTTGCTTTTTCTAATTCAGAAATTGTTGGTTTTGGCGGAATTTGGATTAGTGTTGATGATATACATTTAACAAATATTGTAACTAAAAAATCTATGAGACATAATGGAATTGCTTCAAAACTTTTAGAAAATTTAATTTCTATTTCTAAAACCAAAAATAAAACTTCATTAACTTTAGAAGTTAATGAAAACAATATTTATGCTATAAAATTATATTCAAAATATAATTTTAAAAAAATTGGCTTGCGAAAGAATTATTATTTTCAAAATGAGAATGCTATAATTATGACTTTGTTTTTTAATGAAAACTAATTTTAAAATGTTAGGAGAAAAACGAATGAAAAAATGTGAATTAAATTACAAACAATTAAAAAACTATTGTAACCCAAACAGTTTTAAATTTGAAGATACTAGTGAGCTTACAGCAATCGATACAGGTATTGGTCAAGATAGAGGTATAAAAGCACTTGAATTTGGTTTATCTGTTGATGTTGTTGGTTATAACTTATTTCTTGAAGGTCCAGATGGTGTTGGAAAAACAAAATACACCAAAAGATATTTAGATAAAATTTCTAAAAAGAAAAAGGTACCATCTGATTGGTGCTATATATATAACTTTGACAATCCAAACGAACCTATTGCTATTTCTTTACCAGCAGGACATGGACAAGAATTTAGAGATGATATGGATCAATTTGTTAAAGATGTTAAAGTAGATATTAATAAAACATTTAGTAATGATGATTTTGAAAAAGAAAAAACATTAATAAAACAAGAATTTGAGCAAAAACGTGCAACTCTTCTTGATAAATTAAATCAAGAATCTTTAAAATATGGCTTTCAAGTTAAAACTGCTCAAAATGGTATATATATGATGCCTATTGTAAATGGAAAAGCTATTGAAGAAGAAGAATTTGAGAAATTAGATGAAAATATCAAAAAAGAATATGAAGATAAATCTTCCATTGTTCAAGAGCAAATCATATCTGTTATCTCAGAAATTAAAGCTATTGAGAGAGCATCAGATAAGAAAATTCAAGATTGGCAATCTAATATTGCGCTTCTTACAATTAATGTTCATATTAATTATATAAAATCTAAATATAAACGAAATAAAAAAATAACGACTTTTATAGATAATGTAAAAAAGGATATTTTAAAAAATATTTCTTCATTTATAGAAAATAAAACACCTTCTAGCAATCAACAATCTCAACCTGTTCAACGTCAAGAACCAAAGGAACCATGGTTAAATTATAGAGTTAACTTGTTTATAGATAATTCACAATCTGAGGGCTGTCCTGTTATTATGGACACAAACTATTCATATCACAACCTATTTGGTAAATTAGAATATGAAAATTATTATGGTGCATTAAAAACAGATTATAC
>CAOJKP010000029.1 GCA_948438085.1 uncultured Clostridium sp.
AAGTGGAAGAAAATGGAACAAAAGTAAAAAAATTAGAAAGTGAACTACAAGGAAATCAATTTGTATGGATACCATGTACCAAGCAAGAATATAAAAAAGGTAATTGGCCAAATGGTACAGCAACATATTGGGATACAAATACCTATTCTAGTGAAATACCACAAATAATAAAATATGGAGGATTTTATATAGGTAGATTTGAAGCAGGGCTTCTTAATGATACCGAGTGGTATACTACTACACAAGAAATAACAAGTAATATATATTGTTATGAAGGAGTACCACAAAGTAAAGCAGGAATTAGACCATGGAATTTTATAAATTGGACAACTGCCAAAGAAAATGCAATGAGAATGTATGAAGATAACGATTTTGTAAAAAGTGGTCTAGTAACAGGAACACGGTTTTGATGTTACATTAAAGAAAATAGAAAGTAAAGGATATAGTTTAACAAATTCAACATGGGGAAATTATGGAAATTCTGAACCATTTAATTATACAGGTAGAGAATCAATTTGGGATAGTACAGGACAAACTACGTATAAAGATATTGAAATTAATAAAGAAAAACCATCTGGAGAAATGGCTCTATTAACAACAGGTGCAACAGATATAGCAAGAGCATATAATATATATGATATAGCAGGAAATTTATATGAATTTACAGAAGAAATACAAGATGCAAATACATCTAATATTATATATAGAGGTGGTTGCTTTGGAGGTAGCCCAACACATGGAGCGTGTTCAAAAAGATGGAATGAATATCAATTAAAAACAGATTCGAGATTTGGATTTAGAGTTATGCTTTATATAATGTAACTGTTTTTGTTTAAAATAAAAATGAAAGTATGTAAAAATACTTTCATTTTTTGTACTAGAATGATAAAAGAATAAATCATTAATCTCTATTATTTTCTTGTTCAACTGTATCAAATATTGTATCTGTAAAAAATTCTCCTAATGTAATATTAAAGCCCTCGCAAATATGCAGTAAAGTATCTAACTTAATTAATTCTGTTTTTTTGCTCATAAATGTAGAAATAGTAGAGCAAGGAACACCAGACAATTTACATAATTTCCATACATTCATATTTTTCGTATTTAAATAGAATTTAATTCTTTTTCTTATTGCATCAGATAATGTCATTTAAAATACCTCCAATACTTTATACTTTAAGAAAATTATATAAAAATACAATAAGCATTAACTTTGGTGAATTAAAAATAGACAAAAATTTTCAATTTATCGAACTAATTTGTTGCATTGAAAATTTTAAAATGTTATAATGAAACTACTTCGATACACCAAACTAAATAAAAAATATATATTTTAGTATGTACAAAAATTTGCATAATATTATAGTTAACAAACAAATGAAAATGGAGGAAAACAGAAATGAAATTAATTAGAAATAACCAAATGACAGAAAAAAGCAGTAACAATAGAACAAATGGAAAAAGCCAAAAAAAACATCTAACTAATAAAGGTATTACATTAATTGCACTAATAATAACAATAATTATTCTATTAATTTTGGCAGGAGTTACAATACAATTCACATTAGGAGAAAATGGAATATTACGACATGCCCAAAACTCAGGTGAAAAATATAGTATGCAAAGTGTAAAAGAAGAACTTGAGTTAGATGTAGCAGATATTAAGACAGAAATATATAAAGAAGAAAGAAGAAAAGCAACACTAATAGATTTGAACAATTTATTAAACAAAGAAAAATATAATACAGAGTTACATTATGAACCATTAGCAACAACTGAAACACCAAGTACTATACCAACATATTTATTGGTAACTAGAAAAAATACAAAATATACTTTTATAATAAATGATAAATTTGAAGTAAAAGTAATGTCATCAACAGATGGAAATGGCGGTGATAGCAATGGAGGTAATAGTGAGGAGAATGCTGGAGATGAAACGCTTATAATAACATCTATAACATTAGCAAATGAAACATTAGAAATATCAAGAGGAAATGAAGAAACAATAAATGTAACATTAAAACCAGCAGGTGCAAGTAAGAAAAAACTAAAATGGGAAAGTTCAGATGATAGTATTGCAACAGTTGATGAAAATGGAAAAATAAAAGCACTTAAACAAGGAACAGTAACTATAACAGTAAGTTCAAAAGATGATGTTAATGTGAGCTGTCAATGTAGTATTACAGTGAAGACAAATTTAATTAGTGTAACTGCAGATGAAATAATCGCTAATCCTAAAAAATATTATGGGTCTCAAGTAATGAATTATAAGGTAAATGAAGATGATACAAACATATATAGAATCTTTTATGTAGATGAAGGAAATTATTTTAAAGATGGGTCAAAAACAATATATTTGAAAGCTGATGAGCAAGAAAAAATAAGCTGTAGTACTTCATTTTCAACAAGCAGTACTATCGTTGGCAGAATGAATCCAGTATGGTATAGTAAGCGTAAGAATTATTCTTCAAATTGGCGTGAGGGTGAGAAGGTTTCTGCTTGGCTTTGTGATCAAAATAAGTGGAATTCTTTTAAAAATGGCGAGATGGCTGTGTATGCAATAGGAAGTCCTAGTGTTGAAATGTATCAGTTGTCTTATAATTTAACACATGATGCAAATGAGGAAGGAATCGTTCCAATTACATTAACTTATGAAACTGATAAGACATATGGGTATGGAGTAAAGTGGTTTAATAATTATGCTTCTGCTTCTGCTAAACATTGTACGCCAAGTCATGTTATTAATTCTGATGAGTTTGGTGGAATCTATGGTTCACTCACTCATAAACGGTTGCTGGGTGTTGAGTTCACCTTCTTGCAACTATTCAGGAGAAGGAATCTATGACAGAATATGCAGTGCTTCAGCTGCAAATGGTTCTCTAAGTTATCAAAATTCAACTTATGGAACTGGGAAGATTAATTATTGCCCTTTAATTTGTATGAAATCAGACTTTGTACCTCAAATAGAAGAATAGAAGAATAAAATAATAACATAAAAAGATATAATTTAAAATGAAATTTTAAATTATATCTTTTTATATTCCTATTAGATAAATATACTATTCAATACAAATTTTATTATACAATATTTTAATAATGTTCGCTTCTGTTATGTAAACAAGTATTTTTCCATAAAGCTAAATTATACTAAAGACGTAATAATAATATATATTTTTTATTTTACGTTTTAATATAATGAATAAAAATTTTTCAAAATTTCAAAAAAAACTATAAATAGTATAAAAAAGAAATTTAAGGAAAAACTAATTTCAAAAAACATATCAAGGAGTGGAGTTTTTTGAAATTAGTAAAAGTATTAAATATAAAAGGTGCATTATTAGATGAATATCAGCTAGAAAATTATTTAGAAAAAATAGCATCAGATCATATTTTAGAAGATAAGTCCGAAAAAGAAACATATCCTATACCACGCCTAAAAGAAAATTTTGAATTTATTACCAAAACATATGATTTACTAAATAGAGATTTAAAACTAGGAATAAACATACATCCAGCAGGAGAATGGCTGTTGGATAATTATTATATAATAGAAGAAGCATGTAAAAGCATAGAAAAAGAATTACCATTAAATAAATATAGAAAATTTATGGGAATATCAACAGGTGCATATAGTGGTTTTGCAAGAATCTATGTATTAGCAACCGAAATTATAGCATATACAGATTCCAAAATAGATAGTAAAACTCTAAAAAATTTACTAAATGCATATCAAAGAAAAAAAACTCTTGATATGGAGGAAATATGGAATATAGGTATATTTCTTCAAATTGCAATAATAGAAAACATAAGAAATATTTGCGAGAAAATATATTCTGCCCAAATTCAAAAATATAGGGTAGAAAATATATTAGAAAGATTAGTAGAGTATAAAAGTAAAAATGAAATTAAATTTAAAATTAACGGAGAAAATAAAAATAGAATAATAGAAGCTGGTCAAATAAAATATCCCTTTATAGAATATATGTCATATAGACTAAAAAGATATGGCAAAAGAGCATATGCATATTTGGAAATTTTAGAAGAGCAAGTAATGAAAATGGGAACAACAGTATCAGATGTAATAAAAAAAGAACATTTTGATATAGCAGTTAGAAAAGTATCTATAGGAAATTGCATAAAAAGCATAAAGCAAATTCAAAGAATCAACTTTTTAGAAATATTTGAAGAAATAAATGGAGTAGAAGAAATATTAAAAAAAGACCCAGCAAATGTATATGAAAAAATGGATTATAAAACCAAAGCATATTATAGAGAAAAAATAAAGCAGATATCACAAAAAACAAAGATATCAGAATTATATATAACAAATAAAGCATTAGAAATAGCAAAAAAAGAAAAAAATGATTTAGTAAAAAAGCATATAGGATATTATTTAATAGATGATGGAATAGAACAATTATATAAAGAGTTACAAGCAAGAAAAAAAATAAGGTTAAAAAAATCAACAAAGGCAAAATTATATATTTTTATAAATGTAATAATAACATTATTGCTATCATTATCTATAAGTTATTTAATATATATAAAAACTAATATAACAGTAGCAATAATTACATTTTTATTAGTATTTATTCCAACTTCAGAAATATCAATTCAAATAATTAACTATATTTTAAATAAAATAGTAAAACCAAGCATACTACCTAAAATGGATTATCAAAGACGGTGTAACAAAAGAAAATACCACTATGATAATAATTCCTACAATTGTTAAAAGCAAAGAAAAAGTGCAAGAATTATTTGAAAAACTAGAAGTAAGTTATCTTGCTAATAAATCTCCAAATTTATACTTTACACTTCTTGCAGATGCAAGTTCAAGTAGTAAAGAAATAGAAGAATATGATGAAGAAATTGTAAAAGAAGGAAATTTACAAACAAAAAAATTAAATGAAAAATATCCTAATGAAAATAATGAAGAAATGGGAAAATTTCAATTTATATATAGAAAAAGAATATGGAATGAAAAAGAAAGTTCATTTTTAGGTTGGGAAAGAAAAAGAGGATTAATAAATCAATTTAATGAATATATTTTAGGTCATATAAAAAATCCATTTAAAGCAAATACAATGGAAAATGAAAATATTCCTAAAATAAAATATATAATTACATTAGATGCAGATACAGATTTAATATTAAATTCAGGATTAGAATTAATTGGAACAGCATCACACATATTAAATAAACCAGTATTAAATAAATCAAAAGATTTAGTAGTATCAGGCCATGCTATTATCCAACCAAGAGTGGGAGTTGGGCTAACAGAATCAAACAAAAGTAAATTTACTCAAATTTTTGCAGGAGAGCGGTGGAACAAATTCATATACAAATGCAATATCAGATATTTACCAAGATAACTTTGACGAGGGAATATTTACAGGAAAAGGAATATACGATTTAGAAATATTTTCAGAAGTTTTAAATAAGGAAATACCAGAAAATACAGTCCTAAGTCATGACTTATTAGAAGGGTGTTACCTAAGATGTGCATTAGCATCAGATATTTTATTATTAGATGGATATCCATCAAAGTATATAGCTTTTACAAAAAGACTTCATAGATGGATTCGTGGAGATTATCAAATATCAAAATGGATTGCAAGGAAAATAGTAAACAAAGATGGTGTAAAAAAGAAAAACCCATTAAAATTTTTAGACAAATTCAAAATATTAGATAATATAAGAAGAAGTTTAGTTGAAGTATCACTGATTACATCAATTATATATTTTATTTGTATAAAAATTTTATTAAATATAGAAGTTTGGTATTTAATTTTACTAGTACTTTTATCTATACTTATTCCAATGGTATTAGATTTAATTTCATTTATTACTACAAAAGAAACAAATAATATGAAATATAAAAACTTTAATAAAAGTATATCAGGTATAAAATCTAGTATTTTGAAGGCATTTCTTACAACAATTGCATTACCACATAAAGCATATATAAGTCTTGATGCAATAACAAAAACAATATATAGAATGAAATTTTCAAAAAGAAATCTATTAGAGTGGACAACAGCAGAAGAAGCAGAAACTTTAGTAAAAAATAGTTTAGTATTATATTATAAAGATATGTTTGCAAATTTAATTATTGGTGTGGTTGGAATAATAATTATATCATCATTGGAGCTAACTTTAATAAATATTATTGCTTATTGTATTTGCATATTATTTATTATTGCACCAGCAATATTCTGGTATATTAGTAAACAAAATATTGAACCAAATAAAATAAAACAGTTGTCAAAAGATGAAATAAAATATGCAGTAGATATAGGTAAAAGAACATGGAATTATTTTGCCGACTTTATAAATGAACAAAATAATTATCTACCACCCGATAATTTTCAAGAAGATAGAATGCCAAAGGTAGTTAATAGAACATCATCAACCAATATTGGACTAGGGTTAATGAGTATAATGAGTGCATACGATTTAGGATATATTAATAATAAAAAAGCAAAAGAACTAATAATTAATATGATAGAAACAATAAGAAAATTACCAAAATGGCATGGACATCTATATAACTGGTACAATATAAAAACACTCGAACCATTAAAACCAATGTATGTATCTACAGTAGATAGTGGAAACTTTGTAGGATATTTATACGTTATAAAAGAGTTTTTAAAAGAAATGATGAGAACTGGTGCAATGCAAGATGTTTTAGAACAAATTGAATATATAAATAATTTAATAGAGCAAACAAGATTCGAAATGCTATATGACTATGAAAAAAGGTTATTTTCAATAGGATTTAATGTAGAGGAAAATAAATTAACAGATTCATATTATGATTTATTAGCATCAGAAGCAAGGCAAGCAAGCCTTGTGGCCATTGCAAAACATGATATTCCATCCAAACATTGGCAAAATTTAAGTAGAACTCTAACATCAATGAATGGATATAAAGGGCTTGTATCATGGTCTGGAACAGCATTTGAATATTTAATGCCCAATATAAATATTAGAAGATATCCAGGTAGTTTATTAGATGAGTCTTGTAAATTTATGGTTATGAGTCAGAAAGAATATGCAAAAAAATTAGGGATACCATGGGGAATATCTGAATCAGCATTTAATTTAAAAGATTTAAATTCAAATTATCAGTACAAAGCATTTGGAATACCATGGTTAGGATTAAAAAGAGGGTTAGCAGATGAAATGGTAGTATCATCTTATGGAAGTATACTTGCAATATTTGACTTCCCAAAAGAAGTAATACAGAACTTAAAGCAGCTAGAAGAGGTGGGGATGTATCAAAAATATGGATTTTATGAAGCTATAGATTATACACCACAAAGATTAAAGAAAAAACAAAAATACGCTTTAGTAAAAACTTACATGGCACATCATCAAGCATTAATACTATTATCAATAAATAATTTAATAAATAATAATGTAATTCAAGATAGATTTGTTAAAAATGCACAAATAAAGGCAGTAGATGTATTATTACAAGAAAGAATGCCAGAAGATGTAATTATCACAAAAGAAAAGAAAGAAAAAGTAGAAAAAATAAAAACAGTTGATTACGAAAATTACAATGTAAGAACATTCACAAAATTAAATGAACATTTAAATAACTTTAATATTATATCAAATGATGACTATACAATTGCAATAAATGAAAGAGGAGAGGGATATAGTAAGTATAAAGATGTAATAATAAATAGGTACAAACCAACAAATGATTATCCAGAAGGAATTGCCTTTTATATAAAAAATATAAGAACAAAAAAGATATGGTCATCATTATTAAAAAAGGGGCAAATGCCAGATAAATATGAAGTAAGTTTTATGCCAGATGCAAATAAGTTTGTAAGAATTGATGAACAAATTCAAACATCAACTAAAATTGCAGTTGCTCCAAATGAGCCAGTAGAAATAAGAACAATAGAAATAAAAAACAATTCAAAATTAGAAGAAACATTTGAAATTACAAGTTTATTTGAGCCTGTAATTTCAAGTAGAGAACAGGATTATGCACATACAGCATTTAATAATCTATTTTTAAAATATGAATATATAGAAAAAACAAATTCAATTCTGGTAAAAAGAAATAAACGAGGAGAAAAACAACCTATATATTTAGGTGTTAATTTTGAAATTCAAGGAGAAAATATAAATGAATTAGAATATGAAACAGATATGGAAAAACTAGGAGGGAATAATGCATTAGATATTCCAAAAGCAATAAAGAATTCTATACCATTTTCAAAAGGACTTGGTTTAACTACAGATCCAATCATAGCATTAAAACGAATGATAAAAATAAAACCTAATGAAAAAGTAACACTAAACTTGATAATAGCAGTATCAGAATCAAAAGAAAAAGTAGAAGAAAATTTAAACAAATATTTAAATAACGAAAATGTAAAAAGAGCTTTTGAATTGTCAAGAGTAAAAGTAGAAGAAGAAGCAAGATATTTAGGATTAAAAGGTAGTGATATAGAAATATATCAAAAAATGCTTTCATATTTAATAGTACAAAATCCATTAAAATATGTATATATGAACAACGAGAATCAAATATATTATAAAAGAGATTTGTGGAAATATGGAATATCAGGAGATAATGCAATCTTGTTGGTAAAAATAAAAGATGCAAATGATATTTATATTATAAAAGAAATTTTAAAAGCATATGAATTTTTTAGAATAAAAAATATTGCAGTAGATTTGGTAATATTAAACGAAGAAGAAAATGTATACGAAAGATATGTAAAAGAAGCGGTAGAAGCAGAAATTATGAATAGGCACTTAATGTATTTAATAAATCAGCCAGGTGGTATATTTATATTAAATACAAATGAAATAGAAGATGGAAAACTATTAGAATTTAGAGCAAACTTAATAATAAATGCTCATAAAGGAAATATAAAAACAATTATAAAAGAATTAGAAGAAGACTATATAAATTCATTACCAAAAAAAATATATGAAGAAAATAAAAAAGAAAATATTATAATGGAAGAAGAAAAAAGCACTTCATTAATCGATACAACCAAGTTAAAATATTATAATAAATATGGAGGATTTTTAGAAGAAAGTAAAGAATATGTTATAAAAACAGATAAAGAAAATACATTGCCAGTAGTTTGGTGTAATGTTCTTGCAAATAAAAATTTTGGAAGTATAGTAACTAATAACGCATCAGGATATACCTGGTATAAAAACTGTAAATTAAATAGATTAACAGAATTAACCAATAACCCATTAGTAGATATGCCTCAAGAAATAATATATATAAAAGATAAAGAAAATGGAAAAAGTTGGACATTATCACAAAATATAAATAACGATAATGAAGAGTATTATACTATTTATGGATTTGGATATGCAAAATATATGCAAATGAGATTAGGCTTACTACAAGAATTAACAACATTTGTACCAACTAATGATAATGTAAAAATTAATATATTAAGAATAAAAAATACAATGCCACACCAAAGAAAAATAAAAATAATATATTATATTAAGCCTGTTTTAGGAGAAGAAATAATAAAATCAGCTGGCTCAATTAATGTTAATTTTGATAAAGATTCAAATATTATATTTGCTAAAAATCTATATAATCAAGAAATAGAAAATATACAATGTTATATATCTAGTAGTCAAAATATAAAAGCATATACAGGAAGTAAAAGAAATTTTATAGGAAATGGAGATATAAAAAATCCAGAAGCATTAAATATGCAAAAATTAGACAATCAAAACTCATTAGGAAGAGAATCTATAATAGCAATACAACTAGAATTAGAACTAAAAGCATATGAAGATAAAGAAATATCAATAGTATTAGGAGAAGAGGAAACAAAAGAAAAAATGCAAGAAATTGCATATCAATATACAATAGTAGAAAACTGTAAAAAAGAATTAGAAAAAACAACGAAATATTGGCAAGAAACAGTAAGAACATTACAAGTAAAAACACCAGTCGAATCTATGAATTTATTATTAAATGGGTGGTTAGTATACCAAACTATTGCATGTAGACTATGGGCAAGAACAGGATTTTATCAATCAGGTGGAGCATATGGATATAGAGACCAACTTCAAGATACAATGGGGATGAAATATATTAATCCAGAATTAATGAAAGAACAACTAATAAAACATGCACATCATCAATTTATAGAAGGGGATGTAGAGCATTGGTGGCATGAAGAAACAAAAAAAGGAATAAGAACAAGATTCTCAGATGATTTTTTATGGTTGCCATATGTAACAAGTGAATATATAAATTTTACAGGTAAATTTGATATTTTAGATGAAGTTATACCATATTTAAAAGGAGAGCAATTACCAGATGGAGTAGACGAAAAGTATGATATATATGAAGAATCAGAAATTAAAGAAAGCATATATATGCACTGTATAAGAGCAATTGATAAAGGAATAAACTTAGGAGAAAATGGATTACCAAAAATTGGTTCAGGAGATTGGAATGATGGATTTAGCACAGTAGGAAACAAAGGAAAAGGGGAAAGTGTATGGCTAGGATTTTTCTTATATGAAGTATTAAATAGATTTATTCCAATATGTGAAAAAAAGCAGGATAGTGAAAAAGTTAAGCATTATAAAGAAGTGCAATTAAAGTTAAAAAATGCATTAAATACAAAAGCATGGGATGGTAGATGGTATAAAAGAGCATTCATGGATGATGGAAAGACATTAGGAACAATAGAAAATGAAGAATGTAAAATAGATAGTATTGCACAAAGTTGGTCAGTAATATCAACAGCAGGGGACGAAGACAAAAAGCATATAGCAATGGAAAATTTAGAAAAATATTTAGTAGATAAGCAAAATGGGTTAATAAAACTATTAGATCCAGCATTTGAAAAAAGTAATTTAGAACCAGGTTATATAAAGGCATATTTACCAGGAGTAAGAGAAAATGGTGGGCAATACACACATGAGTGTTGTGCTTATGGACAGTTTTTGAGGAATACAACCTCACGATGTTCGGTTGCATAAGTTATTCGTAATTCGCTATGCTCGAACGACTAACTTAATATTGATACTCTTAAATACATAAACTATACACTAAACAAAATACACAAATCAGTGATTTTTGTTTAGTACAATAAACAAAAATATTGACAAAAGAAAATAGTTACGATATAATAGAATAAAATAAAGTGAACAAAGAGGAGAAATTTATGATTATTCGTGAAAAATATTTATCTAAAATTAGACCGTTTTATGACCAAGATTTGATAAAAGTCATAATGGGTGTTAGAAGATGTGGTAAATCAGTTATATTATTACAAATAATAGATGAGTTAAAAGCAAGAGGAATACTAGAATCTCAAATAATATATATAAATTTTGAATATGAAGATTATGCTTTTATAAAAAATGATATGGATTTACACAATTACATTAAAGAAAAAATAGTAAAAGAAGATAAATACTACTTATTCTTTGATGAAATTCAAAATGTTGAATACTGGGAAAAAGCAATCAATTCATTTAAGGCATCTAAAAATGTATCAATATTTATTACAGGTTCTAATAGTGATTTACTATCTGGAGAACTTGCTACACATATAGCAGGAAGATATGTAAGTTTTAAAACTTATCCATTCACATTTAAAGAAGTATGTGAGCTTAAAAATATAACAGATAGAAAAGATATAGAAGAAGTATTTGATGACTATATGACTTGGGGAGGAATGCCACAAAGATTTATGATGACAGATGAAGTTCAGACAAGAACATATTTATCAGACATCTATAATTCTATATTAGTAAAAGATATTATAGCAAGATTTAATATAAAAGATTTAGATTTATTTAATAGAATAGTAGAATATATAGTTACAACACCATCTCAAAATTTTTCAGCAGAAAGTTTATCAAATTATTTTGCAAATAAAGATGATAGAGAAGTCTCAAAAATAACTCTATATAACTATTTAGAATATATGACAAAAGCTATGATGATAAATAAAGCTGATAGATATGATGTTAGAGGAAAAAGAATATTAAATGGAAAATACAAATATTATTTAACAGATTTAGGATTTGGTCAAATAATGAATGTTGGAAAAAGACCACAACTAGGAGCATATTTAGAAAATATTGTATATAATGAATTATTATCTAGAGGATATGATGTTAAAGTCGGAAATTTAGAAAATGGAGAAATAGACTTTATAGCGACAAGATTTAAAGAAAAGATATATATTCAAGTAGCTTATATTTTAGCAGATGATTCTGTTATTGAAAGAGAATTTGGAGCATTTAAAAGTATAGAAGATAACTATCCTAAATATGTTTTAACAATGGATAAATTTGACTTTTCACAAAATGGTATAATTCATAAAAATGTAATAGATTGGTTATTAGAAGAAAAGTAAGTATACACTAATATCAATAAATTTAGATAAAAGAGAATGGTATGAGAATAATAAAGAATCAAATATGAAGTGGAGTAAAAAACTATGGAGTTAAATGAAATTGTAAAAAAGTTAAAATATTACACACCAGAATTACCAAAGAAAGCAATAACAGAATCATTAAAACATAAAGAAGAAATAACACCTAAATTGTTAGAAATGCTAAAATACACTAAAGAAAATTTAGACAAAATTTATGGCGAAGAAGATGAGTTCTTTGGATATACTTATGCATATTTTCTATTGGCAGAATTTAGAGAACCAAAAGCATTTCTATATTTAATAGATTTATTAAATAAAGATGAAGAAATAATAGATTATATAATAGGAGATGATTATCCAGAATATGTACCAAGATTACTTGCAAGTACATATAATGGAGATGATAATGCATTATTTGATATAATTGAAAATAATCAAATAAATGAGTTCATTAGATGCAGTACATTACAGACTTTTGCAATATTATATCTTTATGGTGTAAAGGATAGAAATTTTTTAGTAAATTATCTAAAAAAATTATTAAATGAAAAAGATGAAATGGATAATTCATATTTATATGAAGAAATAATTGATGAGGTATGTTATTTAAAGTTAACAGAATTAGCAGAAGATATTGATAAAGTAATGTATATAATTGAAAACAAAGAAGAAAGAGAAGATTTAAAAAATATATTAAAAGACGATAGTAAAATAAATAGAAATATATATCCATTTAAACCATTTTATGAATATATATATGATACTATTGGAATAATGGAAGAATGGCAATGCTTTAGATATATTGAAGATAAAGAATTTGAAAACTCCGATGATTATAAAGTGTGCCAGTATATGATGCAAAAGCGAGAAGAGTGTTATATTGATGCTAAGATAAATATAGGCAGAAATGATTTATGCTATTGTGGAAGTGGCAAAAAGTACAAAAAGTGTTGTATTAATAAAAATAATAATGAAGATTTAGACAAGCTTAATTTAATAGATGAATTTGTTTGTAAAGCCGAATGGTATTTGAAAAGAGAAGAAGATAAAAAAGGGGGGCATTTATTAAGAATAGCATGGTTCGATGTTCAAGACATATGCAAAAGTAATAATATAAAAAGTATAAGTGAATATGACGAAAAATATGATGGATATGATAGCTTATTGAATTGGATTCAAGATTATGAAAATATATTAGCAATGAGTGATGAAGAAGACAAATTATATGAAAGACTTGAGTTATGGAATACTATAGAAGAAATATTTGACTTAGATAATGAAAATGAATTATATTGGAAAGAAAGAGCAATCAGAGAAAAAGCAAATACTGAATTTAGATTAGGTAATGAAGAAAAAGCAACAAAAATAATTGAAGACTATTTAAAAGTAAAACCAGAATGGACATGGGGATATATAGAAATGGCAGATTGGTATCTTGATAAAAGAGATAACAAACATTATAATTTAGAAAAGGCAAAGGAAATATTATTAAGAGCAGAATACATTGAAGGAATAGAGGAAGTAGATGCTGTTTTAGAACGATTATGGGATATTTATAAAGAATTAAATGATAAAGATAATATTAAAATATATGCTACAAAAATTGGTATAGGAGAATGATAAATTAAGGAGTAAATTTTATGGTAAATCTAGAAAAAGTAATAGAAGGATTAGAAATGGTAGATGATATTACAGATTGTTATTATAATCCAGAAACAGATGAAATATTTTTATCAAACATAGGAGAAGTAGAAAATTTATCAGAAGATGAATTAGATGAGATATTTGAAAAATCAATTATATTACCAACACAATATGAAATAAATGAATATCAAATAATGGTTGATTTTATAGAAAAAATAGATAATCTTGAAGTAAAGAATAATTTACAAAGACTAATACAAGGAAAAGGAGCTTTTAGAAGATTTAAAGATTATTGTCTTGAAATGAATATAATTCAAGATTGGTATGATTTTAAAGAACAAAAATATAGAGAAATAGCAATTAATTGGTGTGAACAAAATGAATTAAAATACAAAAAATAAATCTCTCGGAGAGCAAAAAGGTATTAGGGTAAGTTTACCCTAAACAGCGAAAACGGTGCCAAAACACCAAGCTGGCGAATATTGGGCATTAAAAATGATCCTCAATATTCGAGAGCAAATTTTATGAAAAAATTTGCTATTGTGAGCATAGAGATTTTGTATATTATAATACTATAAAATAGTAATTGTGCGCCCAGCAAAGGGTAAGTAATCTAACGGGTGGAGATCCCGT
>CAOJKP010000030.1 GCA_948438085.1 uncultured Clostridium sp.
TATAAATAAAGTACATCCACATAAATTTAGAAGAACAATGGCAACTATGGCTATTGATAAAGGTATGCCAGTTGAACAAGTACAAAAATTACTAGGACATATTAAGATAGATACAACAATGGAATATGCAATGGTAAATCAAAATAATGTAAAAAACTCACATAGAAAATATGTAACATAGATTTAACTAAAAATATTGACATTTCAATTATTTTATTATAAAATACAAACAATAGTTCTAAAAAGTATAGATTGGAGAGATTTATTTGAAGAAAAATAAGGAAGATAGTCTTATTCGTTCGAGTACAGCTGAATACTTAACATACATAGCAGCAACTGGAGATAGTCCAGAGGCAATAGAAGTTAGATATGAAGATGAAAATATTTGGTTAACACAAAAGATGCTGGCTACTGTTTATGGCGTTGAATTAAATACAATAAATTATCATATAAAGAAAATATATGAAGATAAAGAATTAACCGAAGATTCAACTATTCGAAATTTTCGAATAGTTCAAAAAGAAGGAAATAGAGAAGTTTCAAGAAACATTGCTCATTATAATTTGCAAATGATAATTGCAATTGGATTTAAAGTTGATAATGAAAAAGCAATTCAGTTTAGAAAATGGGCTAATCAAATCATTAAGGATTATACTATAAAAGGTTGGGTAATGGATGATGAACGTTTGAAAAATGGTGGTTCAATTTTAACTGAAAAATATTTTGAAGAACAGTTAGAAAGAATAAGAGAAATACGCATGTCAGAAAGAAAGTTTTATCAGAAGATTACTGACATTTATGCTACATCAATAGACTATGACAAAACAGCAAAATCAACAATTAGATTTTTTACTTCTGTTCAAAATAAATTACATTATGCTGTTTCAGGAAATACAGCGGCAGAAATCATTTATAATAGAGCAGACCATAAAAAAGAAAATATGGGACTAACATCTTGGAATGGAGCACCAAGTAGCAAAATACATAAATATGATGTAGTTATTGCAAAAAATTATTTATCAGAAACTGAAATTGGACAACTTGAAAGATTAGTTTCAGCATATTTAGATTTAGCAGAAATGCAAGCAATAAGACATATTCCAATGACAATGGCAGACTGGGAAGAACGATTAAATGGCTTCTTAACACTATGGGATCATAATATTTTACAAGATAATGGAAAAATATCAGCTGAGATGGCAAAATTATATGCTGAAACAGAATTTGAAAAATATAGAGTTATACAAGATAAAAATTATATTTCAGACTTTGATGAATTATTAACTGAAGCAAAAAATTTAAATAACATCTAAGCGACAACTTACAATCTATCGAGGAGAAATAATATTATGAATGAAAAAGAAAAAATGTTAGCAGGAGAATTATATGATGCTAACTATAATGAAAATCTAATAAAAGAAAGATATTTAGCAAAAGATAAATGTTATGATTATAACCAATTAAGACCATCAAACCATAAAGAAAAAGAAGATATTATAAAAGAGATTTTTGGAAAAACAGGAAATATTTTCACTATTGAACAACCTTTTATGTGTGATTATGGATACAATATAGAAATTGGAGAAAACTTTTATGCTAATCATAACTTAATTATATTGGATGGAAATAAAGTTCAATTTGGAGATAATGTTTTTATTGCACCAAATTGTAGCTTTTATACAGCAGGGCATCCACTAGATGCAGAAAGAAGAAATAAAGGATTAGAATATGCAAAACCAATAAAAGTAGGAAATAATGTATGGATTGGTGGAAATGTTATTGTACTTCCAGGAGTAACTATTGGAGATAATGTTGTAATAGGTGCAGGAAGTGTTGTAAATAAAGATATTCCATCAAATGTTGTAGCTGTAGGAAACCCTTGTAAAGTTATAAAACAATTATAATAAATATTATAGTCTGAAAATTATCTGTTCCTGTGCTATTATATCTTTATAAAAATACGATAAGGAGTAAAAGTAAAATGGAAAAACAAACAGCAGGTAGAGATAATTTAGGAGAACTTGCTCCAAAATTTGCAGAATTAAATGATGATGTACTGTTTGGAGAAGTTTGGAGTAGAGAGGATAAATTATCATTAAGAGATAGAAGTATTGCTACAATATCAGCTTTAATGGCTGAGGGATTATTTCCACAATTAAAATCACATTTCATTTTAGGAAAAAAACATGGTGTAACAAAGGAAGAGGCTGTTGAGATAGTTACACAAATTGCATTTTATAGTGGATGGGCTAAAGCATGGAGTGCATTTCCATTATTAAATGAGGTCTATAATGATGAAACAATACAAGAAAAACATGGTGGTGCTTTTGGAATGGGAGAACCAAATGTAAGCTTTGCACAATATTTTACCCACAATTCATATTTAAAACCTTTAGCAAAAACAGATAATGTATTTTTAGCAAATGTAACATTTGAACCATGTTGTAGAAACAACTGGCATATTCATAAAGCAGAAAAAGGAGGAGGACAGATTCTTATTTGTGTGGAAGGAGAAGGCTGGTACCAAGAAGAAGGAAAAGAGGCACAAAGTTTAAAAGTAGGAGATGTAGTAACAATTCCTGCCAATGTAAAACATTGGCATGGTGCTAAAAAGGACAGTTGGTTTAGCCACATTGCAGTAGAAGTACCTGGAGTTAATACAAGTAATGAATGGTGTGAACCAGTTACAGATGAAGAATATGACAGATTATAAAAATAGAGTAATTATCCCTTGGCTAAGTTTAAGCCAGGGGATAATTACTTTCATCATAAAATAGTCTTGACAATAGTATGAAATCATATTATAATATGATAATATGATTTCATACAAAAATTAGAAAGTGAGCGAAAACATGAAAAGTAATATTGAACAAAAATGGGTAATATTATCCAAATGTATAAATGAATTTGAAACAGAATATCACAAATTGGCAAATTACTACAAATTATCAGATAGTAGCTTTTGGGTTTTATATGAGCTATATAATAATGAAGATGGGTGCACGCAAAAAGAATTATATACAGATTGGTGTCTAAACAAGCAAACTGTTAATTCCTCTGTAAGATACCTAACAAATGAAGGATATATTATGCTAGAATATTTAGATAATAGTAAAAAATTCAAAAAAATAAAACTTACCAAAAAAGGAAAAGAAATAGCAAAAAACACAGTAGGGAAAGTAATGGAGCTTGAAAAAAAAGCATTTCAAGAAATTGATGAAAATGAAATGGATATAGTAATTGATTTTTTTAAAAAGCAAACAACAACTTTAAAAAATGAAGCAAACAAAGTCATAAAAAAGGATGAACTGATTTAGGAGGAAATAGAAGAAATGAAAATAGGATTATCAGAACATTTTACATATAAAAAGTTAATAAAATTTACATTACCAACTATAATAATGATGATATTTACATCTATTTATGGAGTTGTAGATGGTATATTTGTATCAAATTGTGTAGGAGCAGATTCTTTTGCAGCAGTAAATTTAGTTATGCCAGCAATAATGATTTTAGGTACTATTGGATTTATGATGGGAACAGGTCGGAAGTGCATTAGTTTCAAAAACAGTTGGAGAGGGAGATAAAGAAAAAGCAAATAGATATTTTTCAATGTTAATATATTTACTAACAATAATAGGAGTTGTACTTACAGTTTTTGGAGTAATATTAGTAGAACCAATGGTAAAGCTACTAGGTGCAGATGAAAATATGTTACAAGACTGTATAATATATGGCAGAACATTACTTTTGTTTTTATTACCATTTTGCCTACAAAATGCATTTCAAAGTTTCTTAATTGTAGCAGAAAAGCCAACATTTGGATTAATTATTTCAATTATATCAGGTGTTAGTAATATGATATTAGATTTTTTATTTATTTATGTATTCAAAATGGGAGTTTTTGGAGCGGCACTTGCTACTGGAATCAGTCAATTAATTGGAGTAAGTATTCCTTTAGTTTACTTTATTACAAAGAAGAATCATATTTTACAATTTACAAAAACTGAATTTGAATTAAAGCCTATAATACAAACAATTACTAATGGTTCATCAGAAATGTTAACAAACCTATCAACATCGTTAGTAAACATGCTATTTAACGCACAACTTATGAAATATGTAGGAGCAGATGGAGTTGTGGCTTATGGAATAATAATGTATGTTGGATTCATTTTTTCAGGAACCTATATTGGTTATTCAATAGGTTCAGCACCAATAGTAGGATACCATTATGGAGCAGAAAATAAGGATGAATTAAAAAGTTTATTAAAAAAGAGTATTATTTTAATAGTAATAAGCTCGCTATTTATAACTGGATTTGCCGAAATATTATCAAAGCTACTAGCATCAATTTTTGTGAGTTATGATGAAAATTTGCTAAATATGACAACAATATCGATAAGACTATTTTCGATATCATATTTAATTAGTGGATTTAATATATTTGCTTCATCATTCTTTACAGCATTAAATAATGGATTTGTATCAGCAGTAATTTCGTTTTTCAGAACATTAGTATTTCAAATTATAATGATATATTTACTTCCAGCAATCTGGGGAATAAACGGAATATGGCTTGCAGTCGCTTTTGCCGAAATATTATCATTATTTGTAAGTATAATGTTTTTTGCAAAGAACAAGAAAAAATATCAGTATGCTTAATAGAAATAAAAGATTAATAATGGTTTGAAAATTATAAAAGATTGAAAGAATATAAAATTCAATAAAACTTCAATGTTTAACTTATACAATATAAAAAGGTGATAATAATGAAAATTTTAATAATTGAAGATGAATACAGTCTAGCTGATGCCATAGCAGAAACTCTGCAAAAAGAAAAATTCCAAGTTAATATAATAAAAAATGGAGAAGATGGAGAGAATGAGGCTTTAACTAATATTTATGATTTAATCTTATTAGATGTAATGTTACCTAAGAAAGATGGATTTGAAATACTATCAAATTTAAGGGAAGAAAAAATAAATACTCCGATTATAATGCTTACAGCAAAATCAGAAATGTGTAATAAATTAAATGGATTAGAAAATGGTGCTGACGATTACATTACTAAACCATTTCACATGAGAGAATTAGTCGCTAGAGTAAAAGTAATATTAAAGAGAAAAACTAATATACAAGATACCAATGTACTAGAATATAGTGATTTAAAACTAGATTTAGTCACTTGCAAGATGAATGCTAATGGTACAGAAATTGCTATTAATGGAAAAGAATTAGATTTACTAGAAATATTATTAGTAAATAAAAATCAAATAGTTAATAGAGAAATGCTTGCAAATAAAATATGGGGATACAATAGTGAAGCAGAATATAACAATGTAGAAGTTTATGTATCATTTTTAAGAAAGAAATTAAAACTTCTTAAATCAAAAGTAAAAATAAAAGCAGTACGAGGAATAGGGTATAAATTGGAGGAAGAAAATGATTAAAAAACTATATCGAAGGATATTTCTACTAATTATGGTATCATTATCTATTATAATATTAGGAACAATTATATTATTTGCTGTTTTAAATTATAGTAATACAATTAATACAGCTACTTTTATGATGGATAGATTTATTGGAGAAGAATCGAAGAAAAGCCCAAATGGAAGAATAGAAGATTATAAGATAAAACCAGAAACAGTTATTGATGGTGTATATAATTTTTTAATACAAGATTCTATCATTTTGCAAAGTTCAGCTTCATCAAATGATAAAACAATAAATGAATATGCCATAAAAATAGCAAAGAAAAATACTGAAAAAGGAATGATTGGAAAATATATTTATAAAGTAAGAAAAATAAATCCAAATACAGTAAGAATTACTTTTGTGGAGAATGAGGATGCTATTTTTTATATAAAAACAATATTTATAATCTCAGGCATTATATCTATTGTATCTATTTTTGCAATTTATAAATTAGCAAAAAAAGTATCTAAAATGATTGTAAAACCAGTAGAAGAAACATTTGAGAAACAAAAACAATTTATATCAGATGCTTCACACGAGCTAAAGACACCACTTGCTGTAATAGAAGCAAATGCTGATGTATTGGAAAATGAAATTGGGAAAAGTAAATGGATAAATTATATTCAAAATGAAACAGAGAGTATGAACAAACTAATTAACGAATTATTGCTACTTGCTAAAATAGAAAGTGTAGACAATATAAAAGAATATAAACAATTAAATCTTTCAAAAGAAGTAGAAATTATACTTTCTATGTTTGAAAGTATGGCTTATGAAAAACAAGTAGATATAATAAGTAAAATTAGTGAAAATATTATAATTAACGGCAATAAAGAAGATATAGAACATATCGTATCTACTTTGACAGATAATGCCATTAAACATACAAAAGCACAAAAAGAAGTAGTAGTTGAGCTAAAAAAAGAGAAAAATGAAATTGTATTAGAAGTAAAAAATATGGGAAATCCAATACCAGAGGAAGAAAGGAAAAAAATATTTGAAAGATTTTATCGTATTGATAAATCAAGGAATAGAGATGAAAAGAGATATGGTTTAGGTTTAGCAATTGCAAAGTCTACCATAGAAAAATATAATGGAAAAATAGAAGTGTTTTACAAAGATAATTTTACAGTCTTTAAAGTAACAATTCCGAATTAATAGATAAGAAGTATTAACAAAATTAAAAAATGTTAATACTTCTTATTTTTTCAATAATTCTTCAATCTTTATGTATTATATTATGAATAGATTAGGAGGTAAAAAGATGTATGTTTTAAAAAATAGCTTAGTTTCAATTATTAGAAACAAGGGGAGAAATATTTTAATAGGGATTATTATATTGGTAATTGCAGCTAGTTCAACTGTGACTTTAGCAATAAGAAATACAGCCAATAGGCTTGTAAATAATTATGAAGAATCACATGACATTATTGCAAGTATTTCATTTGATAGAAAAGGAATGTCAGCAAATTTTAAAGGAGGAGAAGATGCTAAAAAAGAGAATATAGAGGCATTTAATAACATAGAAACATTTACGATTGACGATGTAAAAAACTATGGAAATAGTGAATATCTAAAAGGGTTTTATTACTTATATGCAACATCTTTAAATAGTGATACTTTAACAAAAGCAACAGATTCATTTGAATATGAAGTAGAAGATAGACAAACAACTACAAGTTCATCAAGCAAAACAACAGGTGGAAATAGTGGAATGGGAAAAGGACCAGGAGGAGAATTTGGTGGTGGAGAAAGGCATACCACAATAAATAATAATACAACTACTGTAATAACAAAATCAAAAGAAGTATTCCAAAGTTCAAGAAATTTAACAGGAGATTTTGAAATAGATGGATATTCTTCTTATGACGCAATGACTAACTTTGTAAGTGGAAACTATAAAATAACAGATGGAGAAATGATAACTGATTTTGAAAGTTTAGAGTGTGTAATTAGTTCAGAACTTGCTACATTAAATGAAATAACTGTTGGAAGTAAAATTACATTTAAAAATCCTAATAATAGTGAGAAAACCTATGAATTTATAGTAACAGGAATTTATACAGATAACTCTAATACCGATGATACAAAAAATATGTATTCACCATCTGCTAATAAGATTATAACAGGAAGTGGAGTAATTGATTTGATTTTGCAAGACGACAGTAGTCTTATAACTAATATAACGCCATCATTTATAATTGAAAATAAAGAGGATGTAGATGCGTTTATAGAAGAAGTAAAACAAAAAGGATTAAATGAATATTATACAATCAACACAAATTTAGAGGAATTAGAAACTGCAACAGCATCTATTGAAAACGTAAAGACTTTTGCTACTACATTCTTAATTATTACATTAATCATATCTTCTATTGTTTTATTTGTAATTAATATGATTAACATTAGAGAAAGAAAATATGAAATAGGTGTATTTAGAACAATAGGAGTAAGTAAATTTAAATTAACAATGCAATTTATTTTAGAGTTATTAATAGTAAGTATAATTATGTTAATGATTGGTGCAACATGTGGGGGATATTTATCAAAGCCAATAGGAAATATGCTATTACAAAATGAAATAGAAGATACTAAAAATCAAGAACAAGAAATTTCTGATAATTTTGGAAAAGGACCAATGGATATGAGATTTAATGGGAATAGAAAAGTAGAAGAAATTAGTACAATTGATGCAATAGTAGATATAAATGTCATAGTAGAATTACTTGGAATAGGAATACTTTTAACATTAATTAGTAGTTTAGCATCAATGATTAGTATTCAAAGGTTTAGTCCACTTACTATATTGAAAGAGAGGTCTTAAAGTATGGGAATATTAAAATTAGAAAATGTAGGATATAGGTATAAAGATGCACCAAAAGATTCATATGTGTTTAAAGATATAAATTATGAATTTGAACAAGGAAAAATTTATGCTATTAAAGGAAAAAGTGGTAGCGGAAAAACAACATTATTATCACTTATAACAGGTCTTGAAAAATGTACAGTTGGAAAAGTGATATATGATGAAAAAGACTTAAAAAATATGAATTTAGATAAATATAGAAATACAGATATAGGAATTGTATTTCAAAGCTATAATCTATTACCAAGATTAACAGCAATAGAAAATATTATATTATCTATGGATGTAAGCAAAGTAAAAATAAAAGATAAAAAGAAAAAAGCACTAGAACTTATGAGAAGTGTAGGTCTTTCAGAAGAACAAGCACAAAGAAAAATATTAAAATTATCTGGAGGAGAACAACAAAGAATTGCCATTGCGAGAAGTTTATCGTATAATCCAAAGATTATTATTGCAGATGAGCCAACAGGAAATTTAGATAAAGACACAGAAAATGAGATTTTAAAAATATTTAGAAGGCTTGCAAAAGAAGAAAATAAATGTATCATAATTGTTACACACTCACAAAATGTTTGTGATGCAATAGATAAAGTATATGAATTAAGTAAAACAAAAAATTAATATAAAATGTGAACTTGATGAAGAAGTTATATCTTTTGAAGCAAAAGAAGATTTTAAAACTTTAATAATAAGCAATTCAAAATTACAAGAGAAACATACTATTTATATTAAAATGAGAAAAAAACAAATTATACAGCACAAGCAGAATAGATTTTTAAATAATAATTAACAACTTCTAATTTAAACTCATTTGAAAATTTATTCATATAAAATGAACCCTCCTTATTAAACTTTTTGTCTAATAATTTGGGTTCACTTCATATTGATAATTACTTTCTTTTATGCTATTATACTAAAAGAGAAATGACAAGCAATTTGGGAGGTAATAATGAGTAAATATGAGCCATTATGGAAATATTTAAAAGAAAATAATAAAGGTACTTATAAACTATCTTATGAAGAAATTAACAATATTTTAAAATTTGATATAGACCATTCATTTTTAACTTATAAAAGAGAGTTAAAAGAATATGGATATGAGGTTGAAAAAATATCAATAAAAGAAAAGACAGTAGTTTTCCATAAAATATAACTAGAAATTGCAATTTTATGGATATAAATCTTGAATGTTAATAAGCATTGCTTGTAGCAACGGGCTATTCTTTATATAATAGTTTGTAAAGAAAGGAGTTGTTCATAATGTTAAAAGATAATATTAAACAATTAAGAAAATCAAAAGGGCTTTCACAAGAGGAACTTGCTATCAAATTAAATGTAGTAAGACAGACAATTTCTAAATGGGAGCAAGGATTGTCAGTTCCTGATTCTGAAATGTTAGTTTCAATATCAGAAGTTCTTGAAACACCAGTAAGCACTTTGCTTGGGGAAAATATTTCAGAGTCTAAAGTAGATGATTTGAAGGCAATTTCTGAAAAATTAGAGATAATAAACCTACAACTATTGCAAAGTAAGAATGCAAGAAGAAAAGTGATTCATTGGTTATTAATTTCGTTATGTGTAATAACAATAATAACTTTCATATCGTTATTCTTATTAAATAGCCCTTATTTAAATTGGAATTATAATAATCCTGAAAATGCTGTTTTAGGAGTTGCTTTTCATTCGTTTGAATGGATATTTATTAGGGTAGTACCAATTATCCTTATTGTATTAATTGTTGGGATTGTATTGAATCGAAAGAAAATTTAAAATTAATATAAAAATACTTACATAGTGTAGAAAAAGTATGATAGGATACTAAAATAGTTTATAATAAAAATGTAAAATTACAAAACAAAGTTTTATCTTTGAAAATATTGAAATAGAAAAATAAGTCTAAAAAGAGGTTTGAAAAATACTTTTTGGCTTATTTTTTGACTATTTTCATATTATAGGAAAGTTCTCCAAACTTCCTATAATAGCAATGCATTTCACTTAGAATTTTATTACATAAAATTTGGCGAGCGAACAAAAACTTTGGACTTTAAAATGTTTTAAATAGTGCAAATGTTATTAATGTTCGCTTTTGTTCTATACATTTTTTTATAATAATGTTATAATAAAAAAGGTAATTAGTAATTTGTATAGGAGGTAATTATGAATAAAAAAAGGATACTTATAGTAACAATAATATTGATTTTGGCTACTATTTTTGGATTATGGGTTAGTGGAATAATTCCAAAACAAATAGCAAGAATATCTGCAACAAATTATTTGAAAAGGAATTTCCCAAAAATACAATTAGAATATGTAGATATAGAATGGAGCTCAAGTTTTGAAGGATATACAATAAAATTCAAAGATGAAAACAACGAAATATATGCTTTTATAATGAATAATAAATATTTTCCAGTAACGCTTGGACAAGGATTATTTGGATTTAAAGAAACATATAAAGAAAAATATGAAAAACAGGAAACTGAAAGTATAAATGAAGTTACACAGATAAGTTTAGGAGAAAAGGCTTGGATAAATTCTCTTACTAAGATAAAAATAAAAAATACAGATGATTATTTTGAAATAACTGAAAAAGTAAAATGGAAAGTTCCAGAACATTCAGAAGGAACAACAATTAGTTTTTCTATTTCTATACCATATACATTTGTAGTAGATGGGGCATCATATAATGGAGTTTATGAATTAGGAGATTCAAGTTGGAACAAAAAGGCAGAAGAATTAGATTATAATTTAAAAGTTATTAATTTAACAAAAGATGGAAAAATAAGAATTGAAGTAACAAAATAGATATATGATATAGATAATTGGCTTGCTCAATATTAAATATCAAGCGTTATCTAACTAATTAACAATTAAACAGAAACATCTGTGGTTAGAGTTTATTAATGAAATCGTCAAAGCGATAGTAAGTGCACTAATCCACAGTGCAAATATATTATACAAAATTTTAAAAGAAAGGAGAGTATAATTAGCATATTTTGTATGTTTTAATTATACGAGGTAGAAATATATGTATGAAACAATAACAACCAATATTATGGTTAAAAACGTAAAAGAAACAATAAAATTTTATGAAGAAAAATTAGGATTTAAAAAAGTATTAAGTGTTCCAGAAGAAGGAGAAGTTTTCAATTTTGCTATTTTAAATAGAGATAAAATTTCTATAATGATACAAGAACAAGAAAACTTAATTAGTGAATATCCAACTTTGAAAACTGGTGAAATAGTACCAACATTTACATTATTTATAACTGTTAATGATGTTTTGGCAATGTATAACGAATTAAAAGATAAAGTAAAAATTGCTAAAGAGCTTCATAAAACTTTTTATGAAAAAGATGAATTTGCTATTTTTGATAACAATGGAAATATATTAACAATAGCATGTTAATATGAAGAGACAGACTCAAAATAGTCTGTTTTTTGATGTATAATAATAAAGATAAATTACAATGGTAGGGTCAGTAATTAAGTTGGAAATTATTGTTCCTTTATGTTATAATCCAAAATACAATATAAAAATTAGAAGGATGATGAAAAATACTATAGTGAAGTTTGGAATCCAATTAAGAAAAAATAATATAAAATTTTAGAAAGATAATTATTGAACTTAAAATATATTTTATGAAAATTAAAACTAGAGCAGTATAGGAAGTTTTTTAGAAAAATAAATGGAGAGAAAAAATGCGAAAAATTATAAATTATATATTGATTATGTTATCATTATTTATTGGAATTATTTTTTATTTTTCTTTTGATGTTGAAACAATATTATGGGATAAGCATGAGCAAGAAAGTATTAGTAATGAACAAATAAAAAGTAATACTACTAAAGATTATATAGGTTTAAAAGCAGGAGAAGGTATAACTCAAATTAATAATATAGAAGATTGGAATAAAGTTTTAAATAATATTGACTATGTAAAGGTCATTCCTAAAAGTATTGAAAAAACTAATGTGTATAGTTTAGCAAAATGGGTAGAACATTACACAAAAAAGCCAAATGGAACATCTTGGAGAAAACTAGAAGAAGTAAAAAAAACATCATTTGATATTTCAGCAAATTATACACCATATTACATTATTGAGTTGGAAGATGGAAATTATATACTTACACAAATGAATAGAGCAATTGCAAATAAAATTCAAAATGGAGAAAGAATAGAACTTCCAATAGGTAAAAAGATTGGCTTTTTAAAAAAAGCAAAAGATTTTTTACAACCTATATGTGATGAAAGGAATGTTTCTACTGATTATGTTTTATACACAATAGATAATAATTGGCAAGCAGAAAATGCTGATAAAATATTCTATACAAAACTTACAAGTAGCTTTATCTTATTTATAATGTTAGCAGTAATCTTACAGATTGTTTATGATAAGATTTTTTGCAAAAGTAGTTGAAATCCGATGATACAAAGTGATATACTAATAAATAGTTCAAATTAAGGAGGAACAATAACATGGGATTATTTTCAAAAAAACAAAAAACAGTAGAATATGATGTAAATGATTGCGAAATAAAGAAAAAAAGAATGAGAGAAATTTTTAACGAAACAGTAAAAGATGGAGATACTTATGAAATTTTATATGCCTATGATACAAGTTCAAGATATGAACAAGGCTTTATATTTGATACAAATACAACTTCATTTTTCTATTATATAGTTGGATATAGAAAAAGTGATTTTAATTTGGTTTTGGTACAAATAGATGCTAAGTTAGAACAACATTCTGATGCAATATATATTAATATGGATAATGTTTGTGATGTATCATATAATACTAAAATTCATCAATTATGTTTCAAATATAAAAAAGGAACAGGTAGTTATGGAGAATTATTACAAATAGGTGGAACAAGTGCAAAAACACTATATGGACCTAAAAACATTTATCAACCAGAAGAGATAGAAAAAATGCTCGATTTTGTTGAGGTTTTTCGTGCTACTTTAGAAGAAAAAGGGTACAAATTAGATAAATGGAAAAGATAGTAGAAGAAAAACCAGAATAAGTAGGATAGATAATGAAGTTGAAATTATCTATCCTACTTATTATATAATTATAACAAGAATTAGTAAGTTATCGTTAGGTTAAATTTGCTAAAAATATCAAAATATGCTATAATATGTATAGATATTGTAAAAGAGCAAAGTAAACGAAAGTTTATGACGCAAAGCCATAGGTCTAAAAGCAGAAATGCTTATGATAGCTAGGCTGCACAAAAGAGGAGGTAATTATTATGGTTAAGAAAAAAATTATAAAAATATTCCTATTTGTGATTATGTTATTAGTATTAGTGTTCATTATATTTACAACAAGAAAAGCTATAATATTAGCAGATATTGATAGTAAAGTTTCCAATTTAGAAAATACTAAGAAAAATGTTTATCTAAAGATGGATTCCACAACAAGTGAATATACATTAGAAACAGAACGATTTATAAAAGAAGATATTGATAAACTCATATTGAAAAGAAAAAATAAAGATGGTACTGAAACAAGTATAATTCAGTATGATACTACTGAAAGACATAGAGTGTATAATATAAAAAATGGAAGTATAACTTTAGTTACTGATACTGTTTATGGAGGAATTTCACCAAAACCAGTTAGAGGTTCTCATATAGAATCCCCTGAAGGAGTTACGCCATTTGCTAGTTATACTGTAATCTTAAATGCAGGTTATAGCGACTCTCTTCCAGCAAGAATTATAAATAGTATTTTTACAAGTGTAAAAAATGTAAAAATAGACGGAAAAGAGTGCTATGAAATTTCAGGTAAATATAGTTCTAGTACACTATATAGTGAAAATACAGAAAAAATATCAGTTTATGTAGAAAAAGAAACTGGTTTAACAATTAAAAAGGTTGAAATAATTAACGAAAATGGACAAAAATCAGAAAATATAGTAACTTATGAATATAAGTTTGATAGTGTAACAGATGAAGATGTTAAAGAGCCAAATTAAATAAAGTAAAGTTTTAAGACAGGTATTTTAAAATATCTGTCTTTTGTTATATAATTTACTCGACAACTTACAATTTAGAAAGAAGAAACTATGGAAAAGAAAGTATATGAGTTACTAGGTATAAAGCCATATAAAAAAATTGTAATCTTTTTTATTATGATGTAAGGGAATTTCTTAATACATTAGATTATTTGAATACTTTAAATGGAAATTTATATATTCCATCTCATTGTGAAGCAACAAATAATATTTCTTCTTTAATAGAACTTAATA
>CAOJKP010000031.1 GCA_948438085.1 uncultured Clostridium sp.
GGGGAATGGCGACTGTTCAAAATATTTTAAAACATTTGCTTCCTGGGAGCGGACTGTAGTGCGACTTATCAGTCGCAATGAATAATTAATATTGAATAATGAATAGTGAATAATTATATTGCTTGGGTATTCCTATTTAGGGCGGGCGATTAGCTCTGCATAACTTATTTCTAACTCGCTGTTCGCTCGAAGAGCTAAGAAAAAAATCGCCTGTACATCTGTTGAATGAATTTTTGCATAATTTTTGATTTTGTTTTTATGAGTAATTTCTTCGTAGAGCGGACTGCCAAAGGCAGCCCCTACATTGTTATGGTTATCGTTGAAGAACGGTTTAGATTGGTTTGTTAAAGAATAGAGGTTTTATATAGCAAAAAGGAAGAAAGTTTTATTAATTACAAATCTTTCTTCCTTTTTATTCACATTTTTAACATATTGCTAAATCATTAATTATTTCTTCTGCTATATATGGTTTAACTTTTCTTTCTACTAAAATATCCAAAATTTGTTTTACTTTAGATATATCTTCGCTTATATCTAATATATTTTTTACCTCTTTGTCTACTACATTTTTGTTTTCTTTTACTTTTACAATTTCAATTCCATAGCTTTTTTCTTTAGTTATATAATATTCTAATTTTGAATCGCATATAACACCTGCCCTAGATAAATCAAAGTCTTTAGTATCTACTTTTGCATAAATCTCTTTCACTTTATTAATCCCCCTTTTTCAAAACTGTTTTTTATTTTATAACAAATATATAGTATTTTCAAGGGTTTTCGTTAGTCAAATTTTTTCTATTTTCGACAACATTTTATAATTTTATTAAAATTATGCTTAATATAAAGTATATTTATCTGCTTTTTTTATTTTTAAATATATTATCAGGGTTATATTTATTTCTTTTTTCTAATTCTATATTATATCTTTTTAAATCTTCTTGCTTTCTTATTTCGTCCTTTTGTTCTTGTGGAACTAAATAATCTGTATATATATTGGCAAGTATTGCTTTAGCTGTTTCTGATAATTCTACCTCTTCAAAAGATTTTTCGCCATCTATTACATACTTATAACTTTTATCACAAAAATCATTTAACATCATTATTACAATATTGGGAATTTTATTGTATTCTTTTTTATCAATGTATTTTAATACTTCTAATACTTGTGTACATGCTTTTTTATATTCATCATTAGCATTGTTCATTGTTTTTACTTTCCTTTTCACTTTGTAAATAATTCATCATTCTTGCTATATTATCTTTACTAGTTATATCTACATTATTATATATTTTTTTAATATCTTCTAAGCTAATACCATGTTTCTTTATTGATTTTGTTTGTTGCTTTTGCAGTTCACTTATTTTTTTTATTATATACAATTCTTCATTTAATTTACACATATCACCTAAATTAGCTTTTACATTGTTATATTCTGTACCAAATATTTCTATAAACATCGAATCAGACATTATTTCTTCTATTTTCTCTTTGGTTAAATTGTTGTATGTACTTTTAGCTAATTCTTCTATATCTTCGTAATAATTTTTAAATAATTCTATCATTAAATCTCTAGAAGTAATATTAAATTCTGTTATTTCTTGTTTGTGTTGACTAAATGATGTCGCAAAATCGTAACATGGAGAATTTCTTAATTCTTTAGTTTTTACATTTATTATAGGCTTTATATTGTCATCTTTAATATCTTGATTACCTAACAATGCACAAACATATAATACTTTTAATATGTATTTCCTTCTTTGGTTTAAAAAATCTTCACTAGCACATCCAATGTTTTTCATAAATTCTGAATCTTTTTGTATAAAATCCTGTATGTTATTGCTAAATCCATATCCTTTTTTCAAAACATTAACTTCAACAAAACTTTCATCTTTTTCTAAAACATTTATAGAAAAACAACCCTTCATTTCTTCATTTTGCGCTATTATAATATCTGCATGCGGCATGCCTATTATTTCCATAATTTCTGAAGCTAATAATTCTCTTGCATTTTCATCATTATTAGCTTCATATACAGCACATCCATTTTCTTTGAAAAACCCTGTTTTTTCCATTCCTGGTATTGCATACTCTCCTACTACAGATGTAAAATTACCTTCTATCTCTTTTTCATCTCGTATTAGTTTACATGAATCTAAGTTTATATTACTATACTTACTTGACATTTCAGTTTCTCCTTAATAATACATATTTATTACATTTTTCTAAATACTCCTGCTACTTTACCAAGTATTTTGCAATCTGGTACTATTATTGGATCCATTGTAGAATTTTCTGGTTGTAAACGTATGTGGTCTTTTTCTTTATAAAATGTTTTAACTGTTGCTTCTTCTTCTATTAATGCTACTACTATTTCTCCATTATTTGCTGTATTTTGTTTTTTTACAAGTATGTAGTCTCCATCTAAAATTCCAGCTTCTATCATACTTTCTCCTCTAACTGTAAGCATAAAGCTTTCGCTATTTCCAACAAAATCTATTGGAATTGGAAATGTATCTGTAATATTTTCTACTGCAAGTATTGGTGCTCCTGCTGTAATTTTACCAATAACTGGTACTTCTACCATTTCTTTACCAGAATAAAATTCTTTCATAGAAGTTTGATTTTTGTTTTCTTGAGCTCCACCTTTTAATAATTTTAATGTTCTACCTTTTTGAGATTCCTTTTTGATATATCCTTTTTGCTCTAATTTTGCTAAATACCCATGTACTGTTGCAGTAGATTTTAACCCTACTGCTTTTCCTATTTCTCTAACAGATGGTGGATACCCATTTGCTATTACTTGTTTTTCAATAAATTTCATAATGGCTTTTTCTCTTTTATTTAGTTCATTTGAATCTTTTTTCATTATATCACTCCCTATTTTTATTTGTAACTATGCTATCATAAAAAAAACAATAAGTCAAACAAATTTTTGAAAAAATTTTGTTTGACTTATTTGTAATTATATACAAAATCCTGGAGCAACATTGAAAAATACATTCGAATAACTATAATCGGCGCTTGTGCCATTACTCCCTCCGAACTTTATTTACTTTACAAAAAGCATTTGAATTTAACGGAGAACGTAACCACCAAAATTGTGGAGCAGATATATTTGGTTTCTTTGTTGCATTTTGTGTCTTACTAAATCCGCTACTACCTACGTTAATTCTATAGTATACATATTGTTCTCCTTCTTTAGTCTTACAATATCCAAAATCTTGCCATATTTCTGAGCATGCTAATAACCATAATTTATCATTGCAATTTCTATTTGTATAACTTGCATCTCCTATATTATATGTTTTTGTTACTTCTTTTATTTCTTCATATATATTTATCTTGTTTATTACATCATCCATTTTAAATATATTATTTCTTAATCTACATGCACCCCATCCCCCTGAATTTGTTTGAGTAGTATTCATTTTCTCATTCATAATAAAATCTGTAAATTCAAATGAAATTCCTGCATATGTATTACTTTTTCCTTCTCCATATGCCTCTGTACTTGATAATGAATCGTGATTAAATCCTAATATTCTTACTCGTTTTGCTACTCCATTATATGTCACATTTTTATAGTCTCCTGCTCCTAATGTGTATGTTTCTCCATCCATATTGATTGTTACTTCTGGTGTTGTATATGTTATACTTGCTCTATTATTATTTGATATTATTTCCGCTAGCTCTGCTATTTCATCCCAACTATAATTATATCCTCCATTTGGATCATCTAAGTTATGCCCTGTTGGATGTGTTGTTCCTACACTTGTTGTTGGTGGAGTATAGGCTTGTGTTGTAATTTCTATTACATTACTTTTTCTATAATTTCCTACATTATCAAAAGCTAATACATATACTTTGTATTTTGTTTCTGGTTCTAATTCTGTTATTTTATATGCTGTAGCTGTTACATTTTCTATTTCTTTTTTATTTCCATTTACCTCTGCTACATAAGTATAGTCTTTTAACCCTGTTTCTTTATCTTCTGGTATTGTTTTTAGGTTTACTGTTATTGATTTTGATTTTACATTTTCGCTTGCTATTTCTATTTCGAATTCACTTGGTGCTGTTTTATCTTTTATTACTATTGTTTCTTCTTTTGTTGTTCCTGAACCTGTATTTACTCTTACTATTAGTTCATCTCCATTGTTTAGCTCTTTTGTTTCATCATATGGTTTCCATGTGCCATCAGTATCTTTATATTCTATTGTTCCTTCTTGTCCAGATGTTAGTTCTACTTTTGGTTTTCCATTTTCCCATGTTATTTCTTTTATTTTTACTATTTTTTCTCCTGTTGATACTGTTACTGTTGTTTCGAATTTATTATTTATTGTAAATTCATATTCTTGCCCATTTATTGTATATGTTCCTTTTAACTCTGAGGCTCCTTCTTCATATTCTGCTATTTTTATATTACTATCTTTTGATGCTAGATTTTGCGCTACCTTTGATAAATTTAGCTTATTTCCATTTTTTATTTCTTCCATTTGCATATCTGCTAATATACTTTGTATTGTTTCTTTTACACTTGCTTCGTTATATTTTTTCCCCGCTGTTTCTGCATTTCTTAATATTCCATTTTCTCCTAGTGTAAAATGAATTGTGACACCTGCCAAAATTAACAATATGATTATTGTTATTATTAAGGCTATTAAAGTTATTCCTGCATTTTGCAATTTGTTATTTTCTTTTTTAATATAAACATTTCTCATTTGTTTTCTCCTTCATAATGACATTTAATGTCATTATAAATTATTGTATATCTAATGACGTTTAATGTCAATATTTATTTTTTTCTATTTATGCCATAATTTGTCTAGGTGATAAATTTGATTAAAGAAAAACGCAAATTATTAGGTTATACACAAGAAAAAATGGCTAATATTTTAAAAATCAGCTTAAGGCAATATGTTAGAATTGACACTGAAGAAGACCTACCACGACGTGATATTTTAAAAGATTTAATTACTACATTAAAACTTTCTAATGAAGAAATTGGTATTTATATACGAACGATGACAGACAAAAAAGACATTAGCTAAAATAATTTAACTAATGTCTTTTTTTAATCTTCCCATTCAAATTCCCAATCTACAAATATTACAGTATCTCCTTGTTTTATTCCTTGTTTTTTTAGTTCTTCTTCTATTCCTAGTTTACTTATCATTTTTTGAAAATAATACAATGATTCATTGTCTTCAATATTTACTCTTCCTAATATTCTTTGTGCTAATGGTCCATCAACTATATAAGTATCTCCTTCTTTTTGTACTGTGAAATTTTCGGAATCTTCTTCTAATGTATATACTATTCTTTCTTCTTCTGGAACTAACATTTCTTTTGGCAGTTGTTTTAAAACATCTGTTACCCTGTTCATTAGTTCACTAATTCCTTCTCCTGTAACAGCAGATATTTTATATAATTCTATATTTTCTTTTTTGGCAAGTTCTTCTAATTGTTTAAATAATTCATCATTTTGCATTATATCTGATTTATTTGCAACAATTATTTGTTTTCTTGTACTTAATTTGGGGCTATATTGTTTTAATTCATTATTTATTGTATAGAAATCTTCTACTGGATTTCTTCCTTCTATTCCAGATACATCTATTACATGCAATAAGAGCCTTGTTCTTTCAATATGTCTTAAAAATTGTATTCCCAATCCTGTACCTTGTGATGCTCCTTCTATAATCCCTGGAATATCTGCAATTACAAAACTTTCTCCATAATTATTTTTTACAACTCCCAAATTTGGAATTATAGTAGTAAAATGATAATCTGCAATTTTAGGCTTAGCTTCTGTTACCATTGATAAAAATGTAGATTTTCCGACATTTGGAAATCCTACCAATCCAACATCTGCTAATAATTTTAGCTCAAGTATTAATTCTTTTTCTAAACCTTTTTCTCCATCTTGTGCAAAGTGTGGTGCTTGGCGTCTTGCAGTAGCAAAGTGTGAATTTCCTTTTCCACCTCTACCACCTTCTAGAACTAATTCTTTTTGATGTTCTAAAGATAAATCTGCTACAACTTTTCCCGTCTTAGAATCTTTTATTATTGTTCCTTTTGGAACACCTATATACAAATCTTCCCCGCTTTTTCCATAACAATTATTACCGCTTCCATTTTGTCCATTTTCAGCCTTAAATTTTTTATTATATCTAAAATCTAATAATGTATTCATATCTTGGTCTACTATAAAATATATACTTCCACCTTTTCCGCCATCTCCCCCATCTGGTCCACCTGAAGCTACATATTTTTCTCTTCTAAATGATTTAGAGCCATTCCCTCCATCTCCTGATTTAATTGTTATTTTGGCATAATCTGTAAACATTTTTTTCTCCTATTCTTAATAATCTAGTTTCATTGCTTTTTTCACTTTATCCATAGTATCTTTTGCAACCAATTGAGCTTTTTTTGTTCCTTCCATTAGAATTTCCTTTACAAGCTCTGGTCTTTCTTCATAGTATTTTCTTTTTTCTCTAATAGGTTCTAATGCATTGTTTATACTTTCTATTAATTGCTTTTTACATTCAACACAGCCACGTTCTCCGTTTTTACATTCAGCACAAATATTTTCATATTCACTTTCTGTAAATAAATTATGATAATATGCAACCATACACACATTAGGATTACCCAAATCATCTTTTCTTATTCTGTTTGGGTCAGTTAGAGCAGACATTACTTTTTTTGTAATCTCTTCTTTAGTGTCTGATAAGTAAATTGCATTTCCTAAAGATTTTCCCATTTTATCGTTACCATCTAAACCTTTTATTCTCTTATTCTTACTTATAAATATTTTAGGCTCTCTTAATATTTCTCCATAAATTGAATTAAATTTTCTTACTATTTCTCTACATTGTTCTATTAATGGCTCTTGATCTTCCCCTGCTGGCACAATTGTTGCATTAAATGCAGTTATATCTGCTGCTTGACTTACTGGATATCCTAAAAATCCATATGTAACACTTTCTCCAAATAGTTCTTTTTTTTGTGCAATTTCCGTTTTTACTGTAGGATTTCTCTGTAATCTAGCAATAGTAACTAAATTTGAATAAAATACTGTAAGTTCTGCTATTTGTGGTATCATTGATTGTAAAAAAAACGTTACTTTATTTGGGTCAATTCCTACTGATAATTGATCTATTAATATTTGGCTTACATTATTTTTTACTTTTTCTGGATTATTAAAATTATCTGTTAGTGCTTGAACATCAGCTATCTCAATAAATGTTTCATATTCATTTTGTAATTTTACTCTATTTTGTAGTGAACCAAAATAATGACCTATATGTAATTTTCCTGTAGGTCTATCTCCTGTTAATATTCTATCTTTTTCCATATTGTGTTGTTCTCCTTATTTTTATTATATATTTATTAATTATAACATAATTTTATAAAAAAACAACTCTATATTTTAGAGTTGTTTTTCTTATTTAGCTTCTGCTACTGGGTAAACACTAACTTTCTTTTTGTCTTTACCTAATCTTTCAAATTTTACTGTTCCATCTACTAATGAATATAAAGTATCATCACTACCTATTCCAACATTAGTACCTGGATGTACATGAGTTCCTCTTTGTCTTATTAATATATTTCCTGCAAGAACGAATTGTCCATCTGCTCTTTTTACTCCAAGACGCTTAGATTCACTATCTCTTCCGTTCTTAACACTACCTTGACCTTTCTTATGAGCCACTCTATCTCACTCCCTTCAATTTTAAAAAAGTTATATATTATACTCTTTAATTAATAACTAATTATGCTTCTTGTTCTTTTTTAGCTGCTAATTTTATAGAAGATATTTCAACTTTAGTATATGGTTGTCTATGTCCTTGTTTTCTTCTATAATTCTTTTTAGCTTTATATTTGAAAACAATTATTTTTTTACCTTTTCCATGTGCTACAACTTTTCCTTCAACTTTAGCACCTTTAACATAAGGATTTCCTATTTCTATTTTTCCTTCATCTGATACCAAAACTACTTTATCAAAAGTAACTTTTTTTCCTTCTTCAGAATCTAATTTTTCGAAAAATACAACATCTCCTTGTGCTACTTTATATTGTTTTCCACAGCTTTCAATTATTGCGTACATTTAGTACACCTCCCTTTTTGTATACTCGCTAATCCCAAGTTTAGGTAGTTAATTTAAATTAACATTTATGAACCTTAATTAAGCGGATTACAATAAAGTATTTTACCATTTATATGTTATTTTGTCAACACTTTTATAAATTATTTGTCTCTAAAAAGTAAAAACTATGCTTGGTTAAAGCATAGGAAAAAATTTCTCTTTTTTAAATTTTCATAAAACAGCAAATTATATCTTATGTTATGTGTGTATTTATAGGAAAAAGCCTGCTTCAATAGCAGGCAATTCCTTTACATAGACCATCCAGTTGCACAATACGCCAAGAAACACATAACTAGCATAAGTATTCCCTGGATTATCGCAATGGTACTATATGGCGACTGATTATCCTTAGTCCAAAATATTGCAGCCCCATAAAATATGAAAATTAAAATTTCTTTCACTTTTTTTGCCTTCACTTTGGGTCTATCTCTTATAGGCATAATTTTTTTACGAAAAAATTTTTTTATGACAAAAAAAATCAGTAGAACTAAAGCAGGCCATAATACACACCGTAATGGAATATTCATGCCCCATACCGGAAACCATGACACTAATGTTACGCCCATGCCAAGTCTTTGGTATCTTGTTGCTATTTTCCGCATAGTTTCTTCGTTCATTCTTTTTCTTTCCCCAACAATATTTATGTTTGGGTACTTCTCCTTTTTTTATTATTTCTATTATATTATAACATATTTTACATACTTTTTCAATTTTTTGTATTTTGTCGTAATATGTGATATTATAATTGCTATAAGGAGTAAAATATGAAAAATCAAAAAAATCTTAAATTAGTAAAAATATTATTATTATTGTTAACAATTATCATATTAATTTTCTTAACATTCAAACTTTTTCCATTATTTAAAAGTCTAGCATCTGAAAATGGTAGAATTGAATTCAAAAAACAAATCGATTCGTATGGTTCACAAGGAGTATTTGTAATTATTGGATTACAACTTTTACAAATTTTAGTTCCAATTTTACCAGGTGAACCAATAGAATTTATAGCTGGTATGTGTTATGGAAGTTTTTGGGGAATGATAATATTGTTTATAGGCTCATTTCTTAGTTCATTTATTATTTTTTATTGTGTTAGAAAATTTGGATTAGATTTTATAACTACTTTTTGTAATGATGATAAAATAGAAAAAATAAAAAATAGCAAAGCATTTAATGACCCTAAAAAAATAGAGATAATTTTACTTTTTCTATTTTTAATTCCTGGAACACCAAAGGATTTGTTTGTATATTTAGCAGGTCTTCTTCCTATAAAACCTCTACGTTTCTTTTTAATTGCGACATTTGCAAGATTTCCATCAATTATAACTTCTACTATAGCAGGTGCAAATGCAACTTCTGGCAATTTTCATATTACAATCGCAATTTATGCAATTACAATTATAGTATCATTAATTGGAATTCTAATTTATAATAAATATTCTAAAAAAGAAATCATTTCTTAATGATTTCTTTTTTAAACATTATTCATTTATTATTATATCTATATTTTCTTTTAATGTTCTTTGCAACACTTCACAACTTTTATCAAATTTTTCTTGTTCTTCTTTTTCTAATTTTAATTCTAATATTTCTCTTACTCCATTTTTATTTATTAATGCTGGAACACCAATAAACATTCCTTCATGATTATATTCTCCATTTAAATAGGTAGATATTGGGGTAATGGCATTTTCGTTTTCTAAAATTGATTTAACAATCTTTGTTAATGCCATACCAATCCCATAATATGTTGCTTTTTTTCTATTTATTATTTCATATGCTGCTTGTTGTACTCCTTCATATATGTTATCTAATTGACTAAAGCTTATATTTTTATCTGTTAGAATATCTGTTATTTTTTTACATCCTATATAACAATGCGACCATGCAACAAATGATGAATCTCCATGCTCTCCCATAATATATGCATGTACATTTTTACTTGATACTTTTAAATATTCTCCTATTAAATATCTTAACCTTGCTGTATCTAAAGCTGTACCTGAACCAATTACTTTACTACTTGGAAATCCTGACGATTTATAAACAACATATGCCATTAAATCTACTGGATTACTTGCGACTAAAAATATTCCTTTAAATCCACTTGAGACTATTTGTTTTGTTATATCCTTTATTATTCTCGCATTTTGGGTTGCAAGTTCTAATCTTGTTTGTCCAGGTTTTTGGTTTAATCCTGCTGTTACTACTACAATATTTGCATCTTTACATTCATCATAATTTCCTGACCTTATATCTATTTTATTAGGTGCAAATGGAATACCATGAGATAAATCCATTGCTTCACCTTCTGCTTTGTCTTTTAATATATCTATTAAAACTAATTCATTTATTCCTCCTTGATTAATTAGTGAATAAGCAAAACTCATTCCTACAAATCCAGTTCCTACAAGAACAACTTTTCTTTTTCCTTCCATTTTTAACCTCCATTATATATTTTTTATGTAATAACAATTATAATTTATCTATTATTTTCGTATAAATAATTAAATATGAAATTGACAATAAAAATCCAGCAAATACATCGCTTGCATAGTGTACTCCTAAATATATTCTACTAAAACCTATAAGTAATATTAGTCCAACCAATGTTATAGATAAAATATTTTTTATATATTTATTTTTAACTTCTTTATATACTATATAAATTAAAAGACCATAAAAAGCCATACTCACCATTGAATGTCCTGAAGGGAAACTATAACCAGATTCTTCAATTATTCTAAATTCTTCTGGCCTAGGTCTTTGTATTATAAATTTCAAAATCTGATTAATTAATGTAATTATAAATAAGTTGATAACTATACATATTCTATAATGCTTATTTTTCATTGTTATTAATAAAGCTATTGTTATAGATATTATTCCTATTGCTCCACCTAAATTTGTTACTAATTTTAAAAAAATAGTAATTATTGGTGAAATTGTTTTAGAAATTAATTTATAAATATTTGTATCAAATTTTATAATTCTGTCAAAAAACATACTTTGTAATATTATAAAAAATAATACTAACGCTATAAATAATACTATCCATCTCTTTCTTTGTTTTATAATGTTATATAATTTTTTTATCATCTTTTGTGTCTCCATTTTTAATATCTTTTTATTCTACTATTATTTTTCTATTTATGCAATATAAATTTATTATATTTATATAATACTTATCAGCACTAGATGTATATTAACTTTTAAATATATTTATTAAATTATGTGTTAATTTTATTTTTTTATGCTATAATCTTTTACTGAATGGAAAAAATAAATAAACAAACAACTTAATTAAATTTTACAAAGGAGAATTCTTATGAGTTATAAATTTTTATTAGACTTAGGTTTAATTATTTTAGTAGTAAAACTTTTTAGTATTATTACAGGAAAAATTCATATGCCTAAAATTTTAGGAGGACTTGTTGCAGGTGTTGTTCTTGGTCCTGCCATTTTTAATGTAATTCAACCAAATAACACTATTGATGTACTTTCAAAACTTGCAATTATTTTTATAATGTTTCTTGCTGGTATGGAAACTAGTTTAAAAAAATTTATAACTAATACAAGAAAATTTATAGTTATTGCAATATTAGGAGTTATTGTTCCTCTCGCTTTTGGCTTTATATTTAGTAGATTTTATACTACTAACATGTCTTTAAATTTATTTTTTGGCACAGTTATCACTGCAACTTCTGTAAGCATTACTGTTGAATCATTAATTGAATTAAAAAAAATAAAAACTAATGTTGGAATTGCTATTCTTGGAGCTGGAGTTGTAGATGATATAATTGGTGTAATATTTCTTACATTTGTATTAAATAATGGAGTTTTAACTATTTCAAGTGCTTTTGGATTAATATTAAAAATACTACTATTCTTCGCTTTATCTATAATTCTTGCTTTTATTATGTTTAAGATTTTAGAGTGGTTAGAAAACAAACTTCCTAGGACCGAAGAATTACCTATATTCTCATTATCTTTTGCACTACTACTTTCATATATTGCAGAAAGCCTTGGAGTTAGTGGTATTATAGGTGCTTACATTGCTGGTCTTGTAGTAGGTGCTACAAAACAAGATACTTTTATAAAAAACAAAATTGATGTATTAGTTTATATGCTTTTTGCTCCTATATTTTTTGCAAGTGTTGGATTAAAATTAGAAACTTTGTCATTTAATTGGTATATATGGTGTTTTATTATTTTCTTTACTGCTATTACCATATTAAGCAAAGTTATAGGTAATGGGCTTGGAGCAAAAATTTGTGGATATAAAAATAAAGAATGTTTACAAATTGGTATAGGAATGGCTACACGTGGAGAAGTTGCTCTTATTATGATTGATGAAGCTAAGAGTTTGGGGATAATTAATAATGAAGTATTTTCAATAATACTTATAACAATTTTACTTGTTACTTTAATTACTCCTATTTTACTACACTTCAGTTTTCAAAAACCCCAAAAAAATGAATTAAAAGTAGCAGAAATTTAAAATAATAGTATTTTTAATATATATAATAAAACGAAACATTTCACTATATAAAATGTTTCGTTTTAATTTTTTACAATTCCCATTTTAACTTTGGTTTGGTTAAATTTCCTTTGTCCCAATATTCACTGTCGTTGCTTATCATTCCATTTACTATATAATATACTGTATCAGTTATATCTCCAGTTTCAGTATTTACTGTATTTGTTATTTCTCCATTTCCATCTATATATGTTTTAGTATTATTATATGCATATCCTACATACTTTCCTAAATATGGACTCTTTTCCCCTATAGGATTAATTGCATTATCTGTATCTCTTTTTATTTCTATTCCTCTTAATATATAATTATTCTTTACTGTACAATATTGACCATTATTTCCACATATTCCTCCTATTTGTGCTCCTGAAGAATATATATTCCCTATATTACATGTATATTTTATTTCATTTTTTGCATCTTCATCTATAACCCAATTTGAGGAATCACTATAATTTCTTGATACGGCAGCACCTACTAAACCGCCATGTCTAGTATTTTTATCTCCAATAACATCTCCATTATTATAGCAATTAGCTACCATTGTAAATCCTTCTATATATCCACCTATTCCTCCAATGTAAGTAGTAGTACTTGTATTTTCAATTTCAACTTTTACTAATCCTGTATTATATGAATATTGAATTGCACATTTTCCATTTCTTGATGAACTTTTCCATGAATTACCACATATTCCTCCTAAACATTTCTTTCCACTAATATTGCCTTTATTATAACATCCTGTAATTTCTCCACAGTCCAATACTCCTGCAATCCCTCCTATACACTCTCCTGCTCCTGATATCTTTCCATTATTTCCACAATTAAGTATAGTTGTATTATATGCATATCCAACTATTCCACCTACCCAACGTATAGCTTTTATACTACTATTAGTTCCTATAATTACTCCTAAAATTTCTGCATCTACTGTATAGCCAAATAATCCTTGTGATAATTCTTCTTGAGTTTCAATATATAAATAATCTATTATTTTGTTATTTCCATTAAATGTTCCTGAAAACTTATTGTATTTACCTTCTGTATTAAAATCGTATCCTCCTATAGAACTCCATGGCTTTTCACTATTGCTTACACTTCTTAAATCTATATCATTCATAAGATTTATTGTTCTTCCTTTGTATGTTGCTCCTTTGTTTACTCTATCTCTAAATTTTA
>CAOJKP010000032.1 GCA_948438085.1 uncultured Clostridium sp.
AAAATGAACCCTCCTTATTAAACTTTTTTGTCTAATAATTTGGGTTCACTTCATTATATGCTTTCTTTTTTTTCGGTCTTTATAACATGATATAATCCATCATCTTGCAATTGTAATTTACTAAATCCATCATCAGCATTTTCTAATTCCGAAACACAGACCATTTCTTTAGGAAAATCAAATAATTCATGATGCAAGTAACATTGAACATAATCTTTTTCAATTTCATTGATTTCAAATAATGTATCTTTAGGTAATTTTTCTAAACGATATTTTACATCTGACTTTATTAAGTAATCTTGAAGTTCATGAATAAAATTATCAACAGTAGTATTTTTTATTTTGTCATGTATAGATAAATCAAGAGAATGTACAACATAATATAAACCATTACTAATAGAATTAAACAGGTCATTCATTAGAACACCTCCTTTAGAATAAAATTTTTTTATTTTGCTTATCCTTAAACTGCATATTAGAAATAAACTGATTGTAATTATACTATCTGATAATAGAATTTTCAATAAAATTAATAATATTTTAGAAAGATAGAAGCGGATATTATGAAATTTCTTCCGCTTCTTTTAAAGATTTTATATTTAAAAATGTATCCATTTTATTAGCAACATCTTTGAACTCATCATCAAAAAAATGAGAATAAATATTATGAGTAATCGAAACATTAGAATGTCCTGCTCTCTTACTTATTATTTGAGTTTGTATCCCACTATTTATTTGTAACGATATACTCGTATGTCTTAATCCATGAAAAGTAATGTCTTTTAAGTTATATTTTTTAATAATTTGTTTTAATATTTTATATGGTCTATCTGGGTGCATATCTTCTCCGTAATCTGTTGTAAATATTCTCTTTGAGTTCTTCCACTGACTACCTAGTAACATTTGTTGTTTAGACTGTTCTTTTTTATATTGTTTTAATATTTGCATTGTAGTAGGTGCAATATATATAATTCTATTACTTGTATCTGTTTTAGTACTTTTTTCAAAAGTTCCATACCCTGCTACATATTGTGTTGCTTTATTTATATTTATAGTAGATTTTTCAAAGTCTATATCTTCCCAGTTAAGCCCTGTTATTTCTCCACGCCTGCAACCACTATCAATTGCAAGTAATATAATTGCTTGATACTTAATAGATTCATTTTGTAATACATTTAATAATTTTTCGACATCTTCTGGAGAATAACATTGAATTTCTTTTCTGTGAACTTTAATTGGTGTCACACTTTTATTAAGATTATGATATAAATATCCCCACTTAACAGCACAATTTAATATTTCAGATATTAAAGTATAATGGTGTTTTATAGTTTTTTCAGAATAACCTTCCTTGCTTTTTCCCTTACCTTTACAAGTTTTTAATTCATTATAAAAGTCCTCTAAAATTTTAGCATTTATATCTTTAACTTCTATGTGTCCAATACTTTGCTTAATATTATTACAATTACGGTTATATTCTGTATATGTTTTTATTCCTATATTGTTTTTAATATATTTCAGCCATTCATCTATTAATTCAGTCATAGTAATTTTGTTTTTTCTTACATAAGTGTTATTTTTCAATTGCAACTTTATTTCATTTTCACGAAGTATAGCTTCTTTTTTAGTTCCTATATATGTTTCTATGTGCCTAATTCTTTTATTACCATTATATCCAATAGGAACATCAATTTTATATTTATTCTTTTCAATTTCCTTTATTGCCATTATATCACCTTCTTTACTTTGTAATAATATTCAAAAAAGTAGACAATTCTGTATTAATCTCATATTTTAATATTTTATTTGTTCTTTCAATTTCATCTAATAGGTTACTCATAATTTGCTTCAAATTGTTACACCAATAAGCAAAGTCTTCATCATAAGATTTACAATCCTTTAGTGATGTAAAGCTTAATGTTAAATCATCTGAAAAAAGATTATAATTGATATATTTATAAATACTAGCATTTTCTTTAAAGTAGTTTTCAATATCAATATGTAATTGTTCTAATTCATCTATATATACTTCTATTAACATATCTTTATACTCTTTTGAAAGCAAATTAATAAATTTTTTTACATTTTTGTATAAGTATTCCTTGATATTTATTAGTAAATCAATTTTAGAAATAAAGCTTAGGCAAAATTTATTTTCTAAAAAAACATTAAAAGAAAGTGGAAGATTCTTTATATTTTCTATTGATTTATTCGATAAACCTAATTCTTTGGAATAGTCAGTTTGCTTTATATTTTTTAGATATACAATGTCCATGTGATCATTTAATAATGATTCTACTGTAATTCCGAAAAAAGTCTGCTAGCTTTTTTGCATTTTTACTTTCTGGAATAGTTTTATTGGTTTCATAGGCTCTAATTGATTGTATTGAGATACCTGTATCCGCTTCTAAATTTGCCTGAGTATATTTTTTATCAATAGTGGATTTATCTTCTCGTAATTCTTTTAATTTTTCACCTGTAGTTTTTATGACTATATCTCCACCAAAAAACTGCAAAACCTTATCCATTAAAGGATATTCTTCGTATTCATTTTTCATTATTACCACCCATTAAAATATATTTTATAAAATAACATCTATTTTATTGACATTTAACAATCAATATGACAACATTCAAATGGTGTTATTGTTATTGTATCTATTTTAATATATTGTTATTGTTGTCAATAACTTTAACAAAATTTATAAGGAGGTATGAAAATGGCAAATTTAGATATAAGAGAGGCAATTAAAGAAGCGGGAATAAAATATTGGCAAGTAGCTCGTGAGTATGGAATCACAGATGGAAACTTTTCAAAACTACTTAGAACAGAATTGCCTAATGATAAGAAATCAAAGATATTCGATATTATAAGTCAAGTCAAAAAGGAGGGATAAAATTTATGGAAGTTATGAATGTAAAAGAGTTAGCAAAATATTTACATTGTAGTATTATGAGCATTCGAAGGATGATTTATAATAAAGAAATTCCGTACTTCATGGTAGGAAATAGATATTTATTCAAAAAATCTTCAATTGACTCGTATGTAGCTAATTGTGAAGTGACAAATATGCAATTGCCATATACTACAGAAATAAGAAATATTAAATAAAGAAGGGATATACAATGGATAAAATAAAAAAGGTGGGATTTTATAATGTTCGCAAAAACTATCTTATAAAATCTCACATAAATAACTTAGCTAAGCTATTCTTCTTTATTTTACTATGTTTTGATGAAAATATCAATGCTTGGAGGTGAAAAAGTGGAGAATAGCGAATTATTTGAGCAATTAACAGATGCAGGATTTACACCTTATGGTGAAATTAATGATTTAACTGCTGATACTATATTAAAAGAAGATATATTTGAGCATTTATTTTCAATTGATAATCCTATAAAAAGAGAACAACAGTTAGCAAAATTAGAACAAAAAGCTAAGGAATTGAATGTAAGAAATAATTTTAAAAGAATTTATAAGCATTACCAGGAATTGAATAGTCAAAATAAGCAATTAAAAACGCATAATGAAATAGCACAAGAATTATTGAAAATTAATCATATTGTAGTATATGAGAATAGTTTATATATTTACAAAGATGGAGTATATATAGATGATGAAAACTATATATATACTAAAATTATAGATATATGCAAAGAAGCAAATACAAGCTTGAGAAAAGAAGTATACAATTATTTGTTATTAATAGCACCTAAAGTAGAAATAAACAATACTAATATTATCAACTTTAAAAATGCATTATTTAATTTAGATACTAGACAAATATTACCACATACTCCAGACTTTTTTTCTATAAATCAGATAAATGTAAATATTAAAAAAGTTGTTTCATCTAATATAGCTATAGATAATTTTCTAAATACTATTACTTGTTACAATAGTGAAAGAAAAAAAGCCATTTTGGAAATGATTGGATATGCAATGACGACTAGTATAAAAATGCAAAGAGCATTTGTTTTGTATGGGAAAACAGCAGGCAATGGAAAATCTACATTATTACAACTTATTGAATCAGTAATAGGAAAAAACAACATTAGTCATGTAACAATGCATGATTTAAGTAATAATAAATTTAGTATTGCAGAAATAAGAGGAAAATTAGTAAACATTTCTTCAGAAATGACTAAAGAATTTCTAAAGGATATAAGTATTTTTAAAGAATTAGTTACTGGGGATATGATAGCAGTAGAAGAAAAGTTTAAATCCAGACAAAATATTAAACCTTATGCAAAACTTATATTTACAGCAAATGAATTACCTAAAGTTTCAGATACAACTAATGGATATTATAGAAGGCTTTTTATAATTCCTTTTGAAGCGGAATTTACAGAAAAAGAAAAAGCAAATTTTAATTTTAATGAATTACTAACAAATGAAGCTTTAGAATATTTAGCCTACATATCTATTAACAGTTACTGTAATATTAAAAATAGTTTTACAAATGAAACGGAAAGTATACAAATAGTAGAATTATATAAAATAGAAAATAATAATGTATTATCATATTTGAAAGATCCAGATAATATAAAATTGCTTACTAGAAATAGTAATATTCGATATAAACGAGAGGTTTACGAAGATTATAAGCTATACTGCAAGAATAATGGCTTATCTGCAAAAGGTAGAAATAATTTTTATAAAGAAGTACTAGATTCAGGAATTGTAAAAGAAAGTATGTATAATGGTTATGGCACATTTATTTTTAATAAATACCAAAAACTCACTAAATCCACTATGAAACCCACTGAAAAAAGCACTATAAAAAGGGCTTGAAATAAATAGTTATACAATATTTAGTGGCTTTTTGAAATTATTTTTAACTTATGTAATAGAAAAAAATAAATTAATATAAAAAATATATTTTATATTATTATAAGTATTTTGAAAAATTTTAAAAAAACACACTAAAATTAAAAATAATACTTAATTGAATATATTTTCAGTTAGTGAGGTTTTGAAATTTATAGTGTAATTTTATAAATGAAAAAATGGAGGTATGAAGATGTATAATAGTGTAAAAGCAAAATCAAAACAAGTAAAGGCATCAGAAGTAAATAAAGAAGAATTTGAGAAAATTATAAAAATCTTTTTAGAAGAATTGCAAGAAGAAATAGAAACTGAAACAAGCTTGGCTATTAATATTAAAGTTGAATATTTAGAAAAAGTAAACTAAATTTCATTTTTATTGGAACAGAAAAAAGGGTATGGGAGAATCCCATAAAAGAATTTGTAGGGAGTACAAATTCAATGCTTGTTAGGATAAAAATAGGAGGAGAAGCGGAAACAACCCCGCTTCTTTATATAACTCATTAAAAACAAATTTAAGCTTTTTTTGCACTTTAATATATAAATTTTATTATTAATATATTAAAATTGATTTTAGGCTTATTTATGATAAAATTAAGATATAATTAAATAAGTAAATAAAAGTTAATTTGAAAAGGGGATAATAATGTTAAATGAAAATCAAGAAAAGTGTATAAATTTAATGATTACAACTAATAAAACACAAAAGCAAATTGCGAGTGAAATTAACATATCTGAAAAGACAATTTGTGAATGGAAAAAGAATATAGATTTTAAAAACGAATTACAAAATCAAATGAAAGAAAATTTCAGTAGTTTAGCATTAGAAGCACAAAAAGAATTAAAGAAGTTATTAAAAAGTAAGAACGAATATGTAAAAATGCAAGCAATCAAAGATATATTAGATAGAGCTGGATTTAAACCTACAGACAAGATAGAACATTCAGGAAGTATCGAAAATACATCTTTTACACTATTAGAAAGTATAAATAGACAATTAAATAATCATAATACTTAGATTTAATAGTTATAGAAGTACAATTCTATTTTCAATTTTTAGAAACAGCTTGAACAAATAAAAAAAGAACTAGATTCTTTCTAATTCTCATCCATACAGCAAATTATTTATACTTCTTATATATGTCTCCTCTATTATCTGCATCAATTACACTTATTATGATTTCATCGTGTATTATCTCATATACAAAGCGGAACTCTCCTACTCTTAACCTATACAATTCTTGTTTTGCTTGCATTTTCTTAACATCTCCATCAGGTAGTTTGTTTATAGCTTCGTATATTCTTATTCTTTGGTCTTTTGACTGTTTTTCTATAAATTTTTTTACTTTTTTATTGTATAAAATTTTATAAATCATCTCTTGTCAACCCCTCTTCTTTTAGTATTTCTTCAAAAGGGATTGCCTCTTCTCTATCTTTTTGTCTTTCTTCTTCACTTTTTGAATAATAATCAATTAACATTAGCTTTTCAGTTGTGTCCATATTTTCTAATATAGCATCTGGTACAAGTGCTAATACTTTCATATTGATTATACTTTCAAAAAATGAATTAGCCATAGTTATTTCACTATCACTAAGTTTATATAAAATCTCGTTTATATTTATTATACTTTGTTTTTGATTTTCACTCATTTTTCTTCACTCTCTTTCTTTTCATTATATTCATTAATATATTCTGTATTTGTATCTCTCGAAATGGTCTTTACATCACATCCTAATATATTGGCAATGGCTATATAATCATTATATGAAAAAGTATCCCTATATAGCTTATTGCTTAGTACTTGTGGACTAATCTTTAACTTTTCAGCTAGTAGTTTTACAGTAATATCTTTATCTAACATTATTTTTTTAATTGTTTTTGTTGCAGACATTATATATCCTCCTCTCGCTTATTATTTTCACATTCTAATAATATTATACGATATTTTATAATTGATGTCAATATAATATAATTTAAGAAGTTATAAAATATTCAAAAAAGTTATTGACAATATAATCAAAATATATTATACTATAATCACAGGAACGAAAAAATACCTCAAAAGGTTATTGTAAGAAAGGATAAAAAATTATGGGAAGAAAAACTAAAATAAACATTGGAGAAACTGCAAAAATTATGCAAAAAAGTGCTCAATATGTAAGATTAGGTTTACAACAGCAAAGATTACCATTTGGAAGTGCAGTACAAAAAACAAATGGAAGATGGTCTTATGATATAGTATTTAAAGCATTTTGCGAATATATGAGAATTACTGTAGATGAAATGAATGAAAAATTACAAGAAATTAGAACACATATAGATGTGAAAGGGGGATTTTAGTGAGAGAATTGAAAGATAACATATTTTACAGTCCAACAGAGTTTGCTGAACTAAGAAAGTGTAGTGTTCCCACAGCTTTAAGTATTTATAATTCTAAAGATTTTCCAAGCGAAGATTACGGAAAAGAAAAAGTAGCATTAGGTAGTGCTATAAGAAATTGGTATAGTCAAAAAAGAAGTAGAGAAGGAGATTAACATATGGAATATGAGTATAAAACATACATTCAAAAACAACTAACTATATTAGAAAAATTAGTATATTTATTATTTAAGAAATATACTTGTAAGATTTATAAAATCGGAAATCAAAGAAGCTTTGAATTTATTTATAATAGCGAGACGACACACGAATTAAAAGAAAAAAATAAAAAATGCGACAACCACACATTGAAAAGGAGAAAATCTAAATGGAAGAATGGATTAGCTTAAACGAGTTTATGAAACAAAGGAAGATCGGATATAATGTTGCTCTACAAATGATTAATAATAAGGAAGTAGAATCAATAAAGACTCCAGGAGGTCATTACAAAATAAAAGTTGGTGGCGATACGGTGAGTAAAGAATTGTATAATAAAATTTTAGAAAGAGCTATACAGGCTGAAACAAAGCTCAATTTATTAAAGAAGATATTAGAAGACAGTTAAAAAAGAACAAACAGAGTGCAAATCTGAATGCTCTAAAAATAAAATTGACTTTTCTTAATTAGAATTATTACAAAACATCCTTATATAAATCAGGCAATCCAATTTTTAAAAATTCAATCATAGCATCGTTAAACTCATTAAAAGTTTTAAATTTTGAGTTTTGAGAAATTAGTAGATCAATATTAGGATTACTCGCCATTTTGATTTGATCATATAAGGTATAAACACCTAGTGAATTATAAAATTCAACGCAAGATTTATAATTGGTATTTTTAATAATAAAGTCCTTTTCTACAAAAAAATCATCCTCTTTGATTAAAGAATTTTGCAATTTTTGTATTTTACGTTTATTCAAAACAATCATCTCACTTTTATGTAATTATAGCAAAGTCGAAATTTAAAGTAAACAAATATTGTTAATTATTGTACATACTGGAAAATACTTAACAGATTTACACAATATAGCAGAACTATATATTCATAATCAATAATTTATGGTGACGGAAAAGTGACGAAAGTTAGATATACTTATAAAAAAATAGAATAGTTTAGATAATATTAAAATCTTGTAACATAGAATATATAAGTAATTAGAATATGTTAGATAAAAATAGAAAAGTATATAAATCACATTCGATCCCTGTCACCTCGACCAATAAAATCGTTGAAGTTGTAGGGTTTCAGTGATTTTTGTTTTTTAACTTTAAATAGTCTTGTCTAGTAATAACTATCCTTTAATAATCTTAAAAGTACTTATATATCAATGTTTTTGCCTATTTTTTAAAACTAGATTTTTTATTCAAAATTATATACCATAATCCTTTGTTTCATATTCAAGCTTTCTTCTTGAATCTTCAAGAGTAGAGTATCTACCATTTCTAAAATTCCCACAAGTGTTTTTCTTCCAGCTTCATCGAATACTTTTTTTAAATATCTACTAAACATGCTTATTTCATTAGCTTTTATACTTTTTTCTAAAAATCCTTGTTTACTATGATAGTTTGTATTATTCTATTAATCATAGAGAAGCATCTCCTTGATATGGCTTGTTTTCCTTCAAAAACATCTTATCAAATTGGTGCTTCTTTTGTCTAATTTTTACTTTATTTTTCCCACATATTATTTATGCTAATCATTTCATCATATAAAATTTAAAGTAATCTTTATCAGTTTCATAATACTTTATTTTTTGTATTTTATTTATTAAAATATTTCACTATATATGATATGATTTATATTAATTTAGAAAAATATACCAAGAATATATAACAAAAAAAATTAATATTTAGGAGTGAGTATGAAAAAATTATTGGAAATATTAAGTGAATATGATGAATTTGGAGTAATAAAAATATTCTTTGATTTATTCAAATATGCCAGAGAACTTGAAAATTATGAGGATGCATATGATGAACTAGTCAATTCATATAAATCGAATATAGGAAAAGATAATTTATATAACATAATTAATTTAGATTCAAAAATTAGAAATAATTTGAAAGAATATTTAGGAATTACTAATTATTCTGAATTTGAGGTAACACTTAAAGATTATTTTTTCAATAAAGTTAAAAACAAATATAAATATAGTAAACTGATGAATACAGATGAAAATAATAAAAAAATAACTTGTTTTATATGGTTTGCAATTAATATATTTAAAAAAACAAAAGGTTATTCAATACAAGCAACAAAACTTGAAGAAAATTATAATCTTGTGATTAATCTTCCTGGCAAAGTAGACACCTTACAAAAATGTATGCAGAATTTTGTAAATAATAAACATTTTCAGTTAGAAAATATTCTTTCATTAGAAGATATAAAAAGTTTAACACAAAAAGCTTATGATGAAAATATTAAAAATATAGATTTAATATATAAAAATTTTAAAAATGCAATTGGAGATACTTCTATAAATTCATATTCTTTTGAAATTGCAGAAGTAGGATATATTATTTCAGATATATATGAACGTAACGGAGAATTTCAAAAATCAGTGGATATTAGTAGACATATCATTCCAATATATAAAAAAAGATGTGAAGAAATTTTTAAAGATAATGAAAGTAATTATAATCACTATTGTATCTCTAATATAGATATTCTAAGGAGATTAATTGGTTGTATATATAGTTTAGCAATAGCAAATGTTAAAGAAAAAAAAGAATTACTTGATATAGCAGAAATAGAATTTAATACCATCAATAATTATATTGAAACTTTGGAAAATAACAGAATAATATACTCGAAGTCAGATAGATTTTTTATAAAAGGTCTTTATTATAGTAATTATGGTGCTTTTTTACTTGCAAAAGGAAAATTTAATGAAAAAAATGAATCTTACGATATAGCTCATAAATTATATTTAGAAGCAAAAGAAATACATATCAAAGGATTAAATCAAAAAAATATCTCACGAGAAAATATGGAAGATGACGATAGTAAGATTAATGAACTTAATGTAATGATTGCTAAAAGTAATAGAAATATTGCTACATCATATTATTATCTTAAAGATTATAAAGAAAGCATAAAATATCATAAAATCGCTATAGATGAATTAAAAAAATCAGAAGATAAACAACAATTATATCAAACATTTGACTGTATTACAGGAACATATATAAAATATTGGGAAAATAATAATCTTAATTTAAATTTAGAAGATTTTAAGGATTGTTGTTTCTATTTACAAAAAACTATAGATTATTACTATTCTAACCACCCAAGATATAAAAATGCAATTAAAAGAAAAGATGTACTTATAAATATTATTGGCTCTATATCTGATAGTATAATTTATGAAAAAGCTAAACAATTCTATGATGATATATTTAGTAGATTGTAAAATTTGTATTTTATAACATTAATAATTTACAAAATTATATGAATGTATATATAATTATTTGTAAACTTTTCAAAATATTTGACATATAATATAAATAATGTAACTTGTCATAAGCTATGTACCTCCTTTCTGCCTTATGAATAAGGCAAATTTATTGTATTACATAGTAAGTCTTTTTTAACACCATTTACTAATTTAATATTTCTTCTTTAAGTCTTTTAGTAATAGTTATATATGTAGAATCAATAGATGGAAAATAGAATTTATATTATATATTCAGAACCTATACTAAAAAATAATACCATATTTTTGATTGATAATATGGTATTACTTTTTATATAATATTATAAATTTTAATTATCTTGTTACTTCTGTTGGTATTTTTGTACTTTCTATTATTGATTCTTTCCCTTTTTCATCTATTATTTTTATTTTTCCAGTACAATTAGCTCTAAAAATTTCATCATCTTGACCTATATGCATAACTGTATTATCCTCTATACAATATAGTCCTACTGAAAATGCATCTCCATGTCCACATCCCTCATCTAAACGTATGTATCCTTCTTTTTTATTTACTACTGTGGTATTATCTTCATATTCATGTCCGCATACTGTTTCCATTCCTAACGCTTTACATGGAAAATATGTATCATCAGTTCTATCCCATATCATACGATAAAATTCATCTGGTGGCAAATCATTAGCTCTCACTCCATAATTATTATTTTGACTCAAATTTTTTACTATATTAATATCTTTTGGTGGTCTAGAATGAACAAATAAAATTTTTCTTCCTTGAACCTCTTGTTGTTTCATTACATATGATGTTCTTAAAAAATTAAAAATATCTTTTTGTTCATCTATATTTAATTTCATAAATGTCTGTAATGTTTTTATTCCTCCATTTTTATAATTACACCAAATTCCAATAGTTTCTATCATTTTATCAATATTTATATTATCATTTGACATTGTTTTTTTAATTTTCTCTTTAATTATTTCACATTGCTTACTTAAAGTTTCAGCAAGTTCAATATCTCCATGACCCTCTTCTCTATACAATTTATAAATACGTTCTTGACGTGCATTATAATTAAAATAATCATTTATATTGCCAATTGTTTCATTTGATAGATTTAATTTTAAAATATAATTTAGAGCTTCAAACATCATTATTTCATGATTTCCAAGTATAAAAGTAATATTTGATTCTGGTGTATTTGCTTTTCTTTTAATTAAATCTTGTAAAATTTCAACTCCATCAGGACCTCTATCTACAACATCTCCTATTAAAACCAAACTGTCTTCTCGTTTTATTTGTCTAAGTGCTATATTATATGGCTCTTTATATCCATGTATATCACCCAATGCGTAATGTTTTCCTTTTGTTGGAAGTTTAGTTTTTTGGTCATAATTATTTGGATTTAATGAACTTCTAAAATCTTTTGCTTTATCTTCTCTTCTTTCTTCTGGTTTTTGATTTTCAATGTTACTTTCCAGAATTTTTTGAATCTCTATTAATTCTGGAAAACTTTCCAAAATTTCTTTATATGTCATTTTTCCATTTTTATATAATTCTAAAGACTCCATTAATATATTAAGTAAACAATTTGCTTTATCTTCTCTTCTTTCTTTTATTTCTTGAATCTCTATTAATTTTGGAAAACTTTTCAGAATTCCTTGAATCTCTATTAATTCTGGAAAACTTTCCAGAATTTCTTCATATGGCATTCTTCCATTTTTATATAATTCTAAAGACTCCATTAACGCATTAAATAAACCATATTCTTCATCTTCTCCACTTTCTTTTGGTTCTTGATTTTCAATTATGTGAAGTGAACCCAAATTATTAGACAAAAAAGTTTAATAAGGAGGGTTCATTTTAT
>CAOJKP010000033.1 GCA_948438085.1 uncultured Clostridium sp.
AAAGTGCTAAATATCAAAGAAAATAGTGCGAGGCGATAGCAACTCACCTCGACCAATAAAAATCGTTGAAACTGTAGGGTTTCAACGATTTTTATTTTTTAACATTAAAAAGTCTTGTCTAGTAATAACTATTCTTGAATAATCTTAAAAACGCTTATATATCAATGTTTTTACGTATTTATTAAAACTAGATTTTTTTATTAAAAATTATATATCATTATTTAAAAATATTCAGTAATATAGTTTATCCTAGAGTTTTTCCTAGACATAAAAAAAAATGTGTCTAGGAAAAACTATTTTCTTGTATTCCTTTTATATTAACGGTTTCGGCGATTTTCGATTTAGTTTTTCCTAGACTTTTCCTAGACGAATTTATCTAAAATTATTTAAATTTATTTGTTATTATTTTAATTATATTTTTATATTTTATTTTTACATTTTTTCCACATATAAATATTTTTTTAATTTTATGATATACTTTTATAAAATCTCTTCTATTCTATAATTTTAATGTTGGATTCAACAATTTCATATTCTGAAGGATTAGGCTCTTTCATATCTTCATCTGTTACTATCTTAGGTTGATATTCATATATAAGTGTATCTGTATAATTCATTTCAGCTCTTTTATTATTTACATTTCTTATTTTTTTTAATGGAAGTCCTTTTTCTTTATCGTAATATATATCTATATTTTCTTCTATAAATTCATTATTATAGATATTATAGGAAATTTTATAACAAGCAATTCCTTCTAATTCCACACTTTCAATTTTTGCAAATAGAATAGATACAATTCTTTTTGCTGTAAATCCATATTCAAAATCCTTAATTATATTATAGTATTCTATACCATTATGTATTTCTTTACAGTTTACTGGATAATATGTTGTCATTGTCTTTTTTCCGTTTTCTTGTGTAAAACTTTTGTACTCATTTTGATAACGAATATCTATAACCTTTTTTTCAGTATTGCTTTTACTCGTATATACATATTTTACTACATCATCTTTTATAAAGATTTCTGTTATATTCTCATCGTTTCTAATCATTTTACAATAATTATTATCTTTACTTTCATAATCTAATACCTTTTTTTGTATATTAATTATTATGCTTATTTTTCTTAGCATAATAATTATTCCTATAATTACTATAATAGCTATTATTAGAAATATAACTTTTGCTATTTTTTTTACCATCACAATCCCCTCTCTTTTGATAAATTATAACATATATATATTCTTTTTAACAATGTAAGTACTTTATAAAATAAAAAACCGAGTAAAAATTGCTACTCGGTAAAATGACACATTGAAATATTAGTTATGTTGCAAGAACACAAGTTCTTACAATTATTATTACTATAACTCTTTAATTATTATTGTTGTAATTCTTGTTGATGTGCCTGCATTATATTGCAGATTTCCTCATTTAAGCGAATTCCTATGTTCCACCAAGGCCATGGAGAATCTACTGTAGTTGTATGAATTCCTACTATAACACCGTATTCAGAATCAATTATAGCTGCCCCACTATCTCCACCTGACGTATCCACATAATGTCTTATTATTCTATCTGTTGCATCTTTAATTTTTTCTTTTGCTGTGTACATATAGTAATATCCTTCATCTGTTGGATATCCAGTAACTGATACTTCTTTTCCAGCAGCTTTGTTTATGTCCTTGTAATACCCATATCCAATCCAATTACCAAAGCTCTTATTTAAGTCTACAATTGCATAATCATATTCTTCATTAGCGTCATTATAATAGAATTTATGTATAATCATTCGTGTACTTTGTGCTAATTGATTATATGATGAGTACCCATTTCTTCCAAAGTAAGCTTCTACCCTATTAGCCCATAATTTTTTTTCTTTATCATATATAACATGTGCTGCTGTTATAATAGAGTTTGCACAGTACAAAGTTCCTGTACCATATGCCACTGTACCATCATCATAGTATGCTACTATATCACATATTGTATTATATGGAAATACCGTTGTATCTGTAACAGGATTTCTACTATCTCCACCTATTACCTCCTGTGGGTCGATGCCTCCAATGTTCTCATTTGTCATCACATTGCCATTTTCAATCATATGGTTCTCAGCCTCTGCGAAATATACTCTTCATAGCTTATGTAACTTATTTCTTCTGTCTCTGAATCATATATTACAAGGCTATTGTCTCCTTCTTCTGACATTTCCTCAGATGCAAGGACTATGGTATTGGACGTTACTAAAATCATAGCTATTGATAACACAGATGCTATTATCCGCCTAAGTGTTGCTAAACTTTTTTGTTTCATATTTTCCCTCCTATTATTAAAGAAATCAATGTGCCATTTTTACATTAGGTTATTTCCTAGTGTATTTTAAATTATAAGACTCATTTTTAAAAAAATCAATATGTTTATATTGTGCTTTTACTTGAATAAAATTTCGTATCTATTCTATTAACTTTCTAAAGTTTACTATAACCATATATTACTTAATAATTTTTTCTATCATTTTTCTTACGTTTCAAAATATAAATCTTGTCACTATAAGAGTATAAAATTTTGACACTTGTTACCTCATTCAATAAAATTGTTAAAGCTATCAGATTGCATCAATTTTTTGTTTTTAATAATGAATAGTTTTGTCCAACAATACTCATAACTAAAACTAGATTTTTATTAATATTTTTGTTAGGAAAAATTATATAAAATTACTTATTGTTATTTCTTCTCAATTGTTATTATTAAATTATATTTTTTGGCAATTTCTAATAATGTATTAATATTATATCCTCTTTTTCCTGTTTCTATCTTTTGGATACTATCCCTACTTCTATTTATATTTTCTGCAAATTCTTTTTGTGTTAATTCTGTCCATTCTCTAATTATTCTTATTATATCTTTTGGCTCGTAATCATTTACTACTATTTTCAAAATATTTCCCCCTTACATTAAAATATCTATTGACAAGTATACAATGTGTCTGTATAATTATTTTTGAAATACAGACATATTGTCCGTATCATTTTTTATAAAGGAGTATATATATTGTATAAAAATAATATTAAAAAATATAGAAAGAATCAAAATTTAACATTAGAAGATTTAGCCACTAGAACTGGACTTACTCCAGGATATTTATGCCATTTAGAATGTGGAACTAGAAGTAACCCTTCATTTAAAGCAATGAATAAAATTGCAGTTGCTTTGAATACGAATATATTTGATATATTTATAAATGAATAAAGATGCAAAATTTTGCATCTTTATTTATTATTTAATTTTATTCCAAAAGTTTTTTACTATTGATTTCAACTTTTCTTTTGGATACTCAAATAATATACTTATACATTCAAATGTTTTTTCTATATAATCTCTTAAAGTTTCATTTTCGTTTTCTAATTTTAAATTTTCATTCTTTAATTCTATATTTTCATCTTCTATTTGTTCTGCCTTATATAGAGTTTCATCAACAATATTTTTTATTCTTGTATATCTTTTAGAAAGTGTATTAAATTTGTTTATTACTTTTTTATAATTCTCTCGTAATACTTCATTATCGTTTGTAATTACTTCTTGTTCTAAGTGCTGTGTATCTTTAAACATTTCTCGTGTTTCATAATATGTAATTTGCTTTAATTTCTGTATTGGTATATGTTCGTTCTCTTCTTTATTCCCTCTTTCTAATTCAAATCCTGCTTGTGTCATATATGAATAAAAATTATCTTGTAAAATACTATAACTATTTTTACCTTTCCAAAATTCTGTACACGAAATTTTGTCTACCACTTTTCCACTTTTTGAATCCAACTTGTGTATTACTGGTATGAATACTATATGCATATGTGGAGTACTTTCATCCAAATGTACTTTTGCAGATATTATATATTCCTCTCCTAATTGTTTAAAATTTTTAACAAATTCATATGCAGTTTTAAAATATCTTTTTGTTTCTTTCTCTCCTATTCTTTCAAAAAAATCTTTATCAGAGGTTATAATATATTCGCACGCAATATTACTTGTTTTCTTTATCCACCCTTGTAAATTATTTTCTTCTTTTATTTGTTTAAAAATTTTAGTATATGGTGCATTACACTTTTTTATTGAATAATTATTTATACTATTTTCTTTTATAATATCCTTATTTGAATAGTTTGTATTTTTTCTTTCATTATGTCTATAGATTCCATTTATATTATCCATTGTATATTTTGCATTCCTTATTATTGCATAACTCACATTTTATTCACTCTCCTTCTTAATATAAAACTCTTTTTTAGCATATTACTTATATTATTTTTACTTTTATATTTTTAATGCTCTAACATACTAGAGGAACAAAGTTCCTCTGTATGATTAAGGGAACACATTTCCCTTAATAAACCTTTTTCAAAAATATTCAACATTTTTATGTTAAATATTTTTCTTATAAAATAAACAGTAGTATTAATTCTACTTTGTGCATTTTTCAAATTCACATTATTTTATAAATATCTAAATTAAATAAATTTAATTTAGATATTTGGAAAACCTAAAGTCGGTTTTCCAAACCTTTCGACTGCATTTGCAAAATCAATTAAATTTATTTAATTGATTTTACAAATTTATCTTTCTTCTTCATAAAATTTAGTGTTTTTTCCTCTGCATATTCCGTCAATAAAAGCTTCTACTTCATCCCAAGTTTTAAAGCAATTCTTATCATCTACAGAATACCAGTCTTTATGTTTTAAACCTTTATTTACAATTGCAACAGCTTTATTGTATTTATAATCATTAGAAATTTTTAATAGCAATAATTCTTTTTCACAATCTGCTAGCATACATTCATTTAAACCATTTATTCTATTTTCTACATCTATTTTACTCAATTTCTTTTTCCTCCCTTGCTTGTGATATATCTTTTATCATATTATTGTTTTCGTTTAGTAAATTATCAACATTCACAATTTCATTATTCATATAATATTGATTTACTTTTTCAAGTTCTTCTTCCTTATACTTATTAAATATTGATGTATATGTATTCATAGTAACTGAAATATCTTTATGTCCCATTAATCTTTGAAGTGCCACTGCTCTCATTCCTGCTTCTACACATCTTGTACCGTATGTATGCCTTAAACTATGTGTTGATATGCCTGTAATTCCTAAATCAGCAGTCGTTTCTTCAAAATACAATTTACATTTCGATTATCAATATAATTTCCTTTTGGACTCAAAAATAATTGCTTATCCATATTATTTGTTGCAATATTCATCTGTTCAATAATTGAATCTCTAATAAACTTAGGGATTGGCACTTGTCTTAAACCTGCATAAGTTTTTGTCGTATCTCCCATAATTACTTTTTCGTCTTTATCTGTTGTTAATGTTTTATTTACGTTTATTAAATTTTTTCTTAAGTCTATGTCTCCATTTCTTAAAGCTAAAGCTTCTCCAACTCTTAACCCCATATACATTTGTATTAAGAATACATTTTTATATGGCTCGTCTTGAATATCTTTACCCATTAAATAATTTGTAAATACTTGTTGTTCATCAACTGTCATTGCTCTTACTTCTTTATCTGCTTTTGTACTTCTAGGTTTTATTACGTCCACCATTGGATTTTTTACAATATAACCTTTATTGATTGCTAAATTATAACTTTGAGTAAATTGCTCCATTATTTTTTTTATATAAGAATTACTATAATCCTTTAAAGAATTAAGATACATTTGAATATCATCACTTGTAACATCTTCTATCTTTTTATTAGCTATCTCGCTTTTTTCTATAACTTGTATCGTTTTCAAAACTCGTGAATATTGTCTTTCTTTTATTAAATTCATATCTAATTTTCTCTGCAAATTTAATCTCATCAATTGTGAAAGTGGAATCCCATTGTTCTTTATAAAAATTTCATTTCCTTTTTGGTATTGCAATGAATTCAAAAAATCTTTTGCATCTTGTTCTGTTCTAAATAACTTGTCTTTCCTAATTTCTTTATGCGAATTTATATCTGCTATATAATAAGCACAAACCCATCTATCTTTATTTTTATTAAAAAATACACTTCCTACTTTGCTTCCTTTGGGTCTACCCATAAAACACCTCCTAAACTCTTTTTTGCATTTTCCATAATAGATATGCTATCATCATAACTTGATTACTTTTTCCAATATTTATTGACGGAAAATCGTCTCTTTGAAATAATCTATACACTATTGTCTTACATATATTTAAATCTTTCATTACTTCTTTAACGCCTATCATTTCAAATGGATTGTCTATTTTTTTTATACTTTCGATTGCCATTAATTCCTCTACAGTTAATGAATTTTGAATATTTATATTTATTTTTTCTTTTTCGTTGTCGCATTCTTCTACTACTTTATTTACTATATTATTAATTTCTTTCATAAACTTCTTCTCCTTTTACATACATTTTATTTAAAAATTCATAATATTTTTCTAAATCGTATTCGTCTATTAATTTATAATCTTTTACTTTTTCTAAATTAAATTGCAGTTTTATTAATCTCCCTATAATATCTTTTCTAACTTCTGAATCGCATTTATTTAGAGCATTCCATTTGTTGATAATAAAGGCTTGTCAACTCCTTCATCAAAATCATAAATTTTTAAATTCATTTCTCCAAACTTTCTATTCAAGTCGACAATTATGTCTGCAATATCTTCATATTTACCAATTGTTTCTGCAATACCATCATTTATATATACAAGTTTCTCATCACTATTAACTAATTGTACTATTTCTTCTAAAGTATAAAATTGTATTTCTTTTTTGTTTTCCACTTTTTCCACCTCTTTAATTATTATTTTTTATATATTGCAATATTGCTGTTTGTATTCTTAAAATCATTTGCATTACTTCTTCATTTGAATTATTTTCATCTGTTATAGTATCTTCTCTTATCATTTCCTTTTTTTTGAACTCATTAGTATAATTGTATTTATTGTTTTTTAGCTTTGTTGGGCTATACTTTCCTTCTTTGTTAAAGTGTTCATATTTAAAGCTTTCTCTGGTTAGAAATTCTCTATATTTCATTGCTTGCTCCTTATTTATACTTTTAAATTTTCCTTCTTCTAAGCAAGTTACAACAATATCTCCTTTTACAGATTTTCCAATTTTCATAAATTCTCCACTTATGTATATATTGGCTCTTAATTCATTTCTATTTTTTCTAGCAATTATTGTTACATCTTCATAGGGTATAAACTCAATTTCTCCTCCGACTAATTCCTCTAACACTTCAATTTTATTTTCTACTTTTTTCAACTCTGGAAACTTACCAACTTTTTTATAAATAACTAATAAATTATTATTCCTCATATGAATCACCACTTTCATTTTTCCAATTAGTTAAATATTGTTGGTATGATAAATTATCAAAGTATTTTTGATTGCTTTTATCATCTAAGCTAATCATATCTTTTATAAACAAATTATCTTTAGTCTGTTGCTTTTTCATTTTATCTTTTATAATTGCTTTTAAAATTTTTTTCATTTTTCTAATCTCCCAAAATAATATTTAGATTATCGATAACCTATAAGGCTTAAGCTTAATTTTATGATAGCACCAATAACTTGCCTTATATTCAAATACTTTGATTATGTTTAATTTACTTTAATTTCATTTGATTTACTGTGATTGTAATTTTATTTCACTCTCTACGATTGTTTATATTACTGTGTTTCAAGATTTTTTATATAAATTCTACGTTGTAATTTTTTTATATAAAAATACATTAATTTTATATAAAAAGTAATGAATTCCATTTTTTAACTATCAAAAGTTGAAAAAAATGGAAATTTTAAAAAAATAGTAGAAAATATATATTTTTATTGAAAAAAAGAAATGCTTATCATAAACTTATAATTAATTATGATGCGAAGTTAGTATATAAAATAATGATAAATGAATTTTTATAACTACAAAAATTTATATACACATTTACTCCAAGTTGAAAAGTTAATCTAATTATAAATTTCTTTTTAATAAATATTGCTTGAAAAAATTTAAAATTTTTAATATTTTTTGTAACGAATTTACCAAAATTAGACACTATATATATGAAAGGATAAAAAATGGAAGATATTGAAGAAATTTATAAAAAATATGCTAATTTAATAAAAACACATATCTATTCAATTACACATGATTTAAGTTTAGCTGAAGACATTATGCAAGAAACCTTTGTTATTGCAATAAATCAAATAAATAACTTTAGAGGTGATTGTGAGATTTATGTATGGCTTTATTCGATTGCCAAAAAAGTTTTATATAAGAATTTGAAGAAGAATAAATTTAAAAATACTATTTCTATTAATGATTTAGAAATTAGTAATGATATAGATATCGAATTCGAATATATAAAAAATGATTCTACATTAAAACTATATAATGCCATTCAAGATTTGGATAATATTACCAGAAAAGTCATGTTATTAAGATTAACTGAGAATTTTACTTTTAGGGAAATAGGAATATTAATGAATAAAAGTGAAAATTGGGCCAGAGTTACATTTTTTAGAGGAAAACAAAAAATAAACAAGGAGGAATTAGTATGAAAAAAATAAACTGTGCTATTATTCAAGATTTACTACCAAGCTATTGTGATAAAATTTCAAGCAATGAAACTAATCTATTAGTAGAGGAACACTTAAGAAGTTGTTCTAATTGTAAACAAACATTAGAACAATTAAACAAAGATTTACATATTGAATCTTTAAATAATCAACAAGAGGAAATTGACTATTTAAAAGGATATAGGAGAAATAAAAAAAGATCTATTATCTTTGCAATTGTATTATCCTTGATAATTATTGATGTATGTTTCTTAATATATAACTATATTCTCTCATGGATTTTCATGGACAAAGAATATGATATTGATATAAATAATGTTAATCCTGAATATATGTATGTAACAGAATATCCTAATGGCCAACATATATTAACATGCTTTTTATATTCAAATAGAAACAAACGATTAAAGAGTTATATTACCCAAAGTATTAATCCTTCTACTGGTATTCGTGCAACAAATATTATGCTTGTTGGCACAAATATTATTACACCAATAAATACAACATATTGCAGTGGAGCTGAAGAGTATGTAGATATAGACAAAACTGACAAAATTTATATACAAGATACTATAGGACATAGAAAGGAAATTTGGAATAAAAATACAAATGTACCTTCAAAAGAAGAATGGGCAAAATGGTATGTTGATAGTTACATGCCTGAAGCAGTAAAAACAAAACTACATATTGATTATAATACAATTATGTATAAATCTTATTATACTACTGGAATGTGGCGACATTTATATAAATTAAATTTAGACTAATTATATTCAAATATATACAAGACACTTACATTGGTAATGTGTCTTGTAATTTTTACTTTAAAATATCGAAATCTAAAAATAGCTTAAATCTTTATTTTAAAAATTGAAAAAAATGGAAGTTTTTTATATTGATATTTATTATAAAACAGTATATAATAATATACTATTCAATATAGGTATAGTTATCGATTACATTAATGTTAGTTTACACTAATATTTTTGTGATAAAGAAGAAAAGTGTCTTGTATTGTCATAAGGAGGATTTCATATGAAAAATATCAAGAAACATGTTTTATCTTTAATCATGGTCGCAACTATGATTTGTTCTGTTCCAATGACTTCATTTGCTACTGAATCACAAACCACGGAATATTGGACAGTTTTGGAAGAAGCTGACGCTGGAAGTGATGTCTCTATAACATCAGTCAACGATTTGAAAGCTGTAACTGATGTTATTACAGTTGAGAAGACAAGCGCTGGACAGGTTGTTACAGGAACTTTCTTTGCTGCTGTACAGTCAGGCAAATATGTTACTATAGTAATTCGGGGACAAACAAATTGCACTGTGACAGTTACCGATTGAAATGGTGTCAGCCATGACAAATACATCCCTGCTCCTGGTAATTACACCATCTGCACAGGAAGCGGCTCTTCTTACCGTTTTCAGGTTCGTTATCATATGGATGGTGGAGCTTCCGCTTTTCAGTTCTTCCAAACAGACTATTCACATAACTAATATTCAAAGCACTTATTTGAATATCAGTTTTACGACTTGATAATTAGCGTAATAATCTGTTGAACATTTAAACGACACCAGTTTCATTTTAATTTATTAATTCAAGATTCTTTTCTTCTAATTTAGTCTATTTATTATTGGACTAATATTGGGCTAGCGTCATCAAAGGCGCTAGTTTTTTTGTTTACTGTTTATGTTTGCATTAATATACTTTTTTAAGATGAATATAATATTCTTACATCTTTATTTTACAATGTTTGCAATTTCTTCTATAATGTTTTTTGGTGTAAATATATAATCATCATACTCATAACTGAATATTTTTTTAAAATTGTGTTTTGATTTTTGTATATTTCTATGGATAGTTGCATAAGTAACTAAACTTGCAATTTGGTTAAAAGTAAATGGAGTAACATTAGCAAGATATTTATATAAATTAGATAACTCAAAATATTCTGTAGCATTTGTAATTATATATTGCACAGCTTTGTTTATAAGCTTAGTACCATATGCTGATTGATTAAATCCAAGTAATCTAAGTATATTTCTAATTTGTAAAACTTGAGTTGGAGTAATTTTACTTTTCACCATTTTTTACTATCCTTTCTATTAACTTTAACTATATTGTATACAATTTATGTAAACAATCCAAAAATAGTAAAATTGCATATCGTGCAACTAAAATTGCATCCTATGCAATTTTTTAATAAAAAATCAACTATTTTTATTAATATTTAATATAAAAGTTAAGCTAAACTAGTAAAAATAACAATAAACCACAAAATGTTGCATTTCGTGCAATATTTATAATATTACAATAAAAAAAGAGGAGATTACTGGAATCTCCCCACATTAGTCTTAGCAACCTCCGCTGCCACCGTAAAAATTCTGTTGTTTTCATATACTGAATTCCTTTCTTTTAGCCTCTATTTTATTGTTCATAAATTAGAATATCCAGTATATGGAGGTTCTATATACAATTCAAGCTATTAGCGTAGCTTGAACCATAACAATTTATGTTACAATCAAGCTTTCGCTTAAGCAAAATCATATATAAAGACTTTACCAAAATAGGTATTATGTAAATATATTATAGCATGATTTACATAATTTTTCAAATTTGGTATAATTTAACTGTTCTTTATTGAATAATTTATCTTCTAATAGTATAATAAACCTAATAATATGGAGGTTTATACTATGGTTGAATTTGATAGTAAGGACTTTGGAGAAAGGCTAAAAAATTACAGAATAAAAAAAGGGCTTAGTCAAGAAAATATTGCTGCTAGCCTAAATAAAAGTAAAGCAATTGTTAGTAGATATGAGAGCAGAAAAGTATTACCAGATGTTAAAGATATTAGTATAATCTGTAATGTTTTAGGAATATATGAATCAGAGTTATTTGATAACAATGTTGTTAAAACAATGCAACAAGATAAATCTAAAAATCCTTTTAATACCAATAAGTTATATGTTTATTTTAATGCATATAATTTTCGAACAAAAAAATTTGCTCCAGATAAATATGTATTAGAATTAGAACAAAAACAAGATATTTGTAAATCAAGATTTGTTGATTACCACGACAATAGAATATATTCAGAAGGTTTTATAGTTGGAAATGAAGAATTAGTATTTGTTGTAATGGAGAATTATAAGCCTTTGAATACTCGTATTGATGTTTGTACTCTTGAAATAAATATTGGAAATGGTACTGATACTTTAATGCTTGGTGGTTACTTTGGTACAAATGCTAGAGGCGAGCCTAGCTTAAGAAAATGCTTTGTTTCAAAAAGAAATATTGAATTTACAGAAGAAATGTTTGAAAAGTTAAAATTAAATGAAAATGAGCGTGAAATAATAGATAAACAAAATGCTATGTATTTAGATATTTTTAATATATAATTTAGAAAAACAAATAGGAATTTATAGAGGAGAAAAGAATATGAAAGTGTTAGTTGATTTTGTAGTTTTAATAATAATATATTTTTGGAAATTTTATAAAAAAT
>CAOJKP010000034.1 GCA_948438085.1 uncultured Clostridium sp.
CTCTCTCTCTCTCTCTCTCTCTCTCTCTCTCTCTTACAACACCAACTATTTTCATTATTCTTTCTCTCCTTCTTTTGTTTATTATTAATTATTCATTCTTCACTATTCATTATTAAATTCTTCGAAGAATTTAATAATTATATATATGTGCCTTCTCATTATATTTTTATTTATTATATATTAACTGTATTTCTATTTCAATATTTTTTGTATTTATTTTTTCACTATTAGGGTTAACTCATTGCAGTACCGACACACACACCATGTCCCTATACTATTTTCTTCTTATATCAAAAAACTTAGTACAAAAGTACTAAGTTTTTTGATTCTTTATATTATATTTCTTTGTATTTTCTTATTTTCATTACTGCTACTATTCCTGATACAATTAAAATTGCTATTGTACTTATTATAATTATACTTTCTCCTGTTTGTGGTATTCTCGTTCCTGCTATTGAATTATCAGGTTCTTCTCCCACTTTTTTACCATTTAATACTAATTTGTATTCGCCACTAATGCCTTCTGCAACTTTATCTTTGTCTGTTATAACTTCATAAATATACATATATACATCTGTATTAAAGTTTACTTTGTTTATATATGATAATTTATTTAATTCTTCCATAGAAATATTTGCTATTCCATTTTCTGCTATTGTAATATTTGAAACTTTAGTCCATAAGTTACTATTGGTTTCTGGTATATCACTTCTACTATTTGAAATATAATAATAAAATGTATGATTTTTACTGTTTTCTGATACTATATTAGATATATTTATTGATGTTTTATTATTATTTTTATAGTCTATTTTTATTTTTCCAAAATCTGAAAAATAATTTGTTTCTCCTATATTCCATTTAAATTGATTGTCTAAATAATCAAATAAATTTTTTCCTACTGTTTCTCCTACTAATCCTTGGTATAAAGAAACATCTTCAACAGGATAATATGTTCCATTTTCATCATCTAATACCATATATACATAGTAATACACCTCATGTTCTATATTTATATTCTTGGTTATTGTTTCACTTCGACCTAACGCAACTTTTCCTGTATATATAGATTCTGCAGATTTTGCATAAGAAAGTAACTTAGATAATGCATTTTTTTCATTATTTTTTATTGATAATAATATACTAGTATCCGTTATTTTTCCTATTTTTAAATTAATATTTCTATCATTCATATCATTTGGTTCATACAAAAATGTACTTGTATAATCACTAAAGAAAAATGCCTTCATTCTTGAACCTAAATTCTTTTGAGCTGGTCTTTCGATTTTACTTGAAAGCAAAAATTTGTGTTCAATTTCTCCTGACTCATAGTTTATTTGTTCTTCACATACATATAAATATATATCCCCTGTTTTTTCAAAAATTCCAGATAATCTTATATCTCCTAAGCTTTCTTGAGTTGCATTTTGTATTCTTCCATTTTCTAATTCTAATTTTGGTTGTGTTTCAGTATTAGTAATAAATGTATAATACCTGTGTGAATTTATTTCTGCAACATTTTCTATTTTTAAATAGTTTGAGTCATTAATATTAATCTTTGCTTTACTTGCATCTGTCCATACAATTGGATTTGCTGTAACTTTATTTCCAGTTAAACTTCCATCAAATGAAAGATTAACGTTTTCTCCTTGTTCATCTTTTAATGTTCCAATTATACCTCTTAGTGATAATTCTCCACTATCAGTATCTTTAATTGTATATTGAAATGTAATTTTGTTATTATTTACAGTTCCATTATATACAGATGCTCTCCCATAATTTTCACTAGTTCCAAACTTTAAACTTAGTGAGTTACTACTATTTTCACCTGCCACAACATTTCCACTTAAGGTTGCTTCGATTGTTACAACTTCTCCTGTTTTATATGTCCCAGCTTTACTTGTAACACTTATACTTTGAACTGTTACATTACTTGCTGCCTTTGTAATTGTTGGTATTAAAGCTATAACAAATATTAAGATTAATAATACTGCTAATATTTTTTTAGATTTCATCTCTTTTTACCTCTTCTTTCTTTTGTTTTTTTACATTATATATTAACATATATATTTTTTCAACATAATTATTAATTATTTTTATTTATTTTTTGTCTTACATATTCATATAACACTATGCTTGTTGCTACTGAGGCATTTAGGCTTTCTGCCTTTCCTAGCATTGGAATTTTTATTTGTTCATCCGCTTCTTTAAATGCTACTTCAGATACACCTTTAGATTCGTTTCCTATTATTATAACTTTTTTATTATAGTCTATATCATATATACTTTTGTTTCCTTGCAACGATGTAGCCATTATTTTGAATTTATGTTTTTTCATTTCATTTAGTATTTTAGGTAAATCATTAGTTTGAATTATATTTATTCTAAATATAGCTCCCATTGTTGACCTTACAACTTTTGAATTATAAGCATCTGTTGTGTTTTTAGTTATTATTATTTGGTGTAATCCTATGCTATCTAATGTTCTTAATATTGTTCCTAAATTTCCTGGATCTTGTAAATCGTCTAATACCACAATAATATCTTCTGAAAAATCTATACTATTTGAATTATCTTTTTTATTTATTATTGCCAATATTCCTTGCGGTGTCGATACTTCTGTTATATTTTCAAATACTTTTTGAGATACATATATACAATCGTTCTTTGCAATTTCATACATAAGTTTTGATTCAATAGAATCATTATTTATGCAATCCTCACATATTACAATTTTATCTATATTTACACTTTCTTTAATTGCTTCTTCAATTAATTTTATTCCCTCTATTATATACTTACCTTCTATATCTCTATATTTTTTTTCTTTTAACTTTTTAATATTTTTTATAATTTCATTATCTTTACTTGTTATTACTTGCATTTTCCCTCCATGTAAATTTACTTTTTAATTACATCTACTATAAAGTTTTTTACTTTTTTTAGTATTATAGCATCTGAATTTTCTGGAACTTTATAAGTTATGTATGGCTCTATTCCTTGCGAAAATTTAATTTCATTTCTATATTTTTTTAGTAAACTTTCTACAATACTCACCTCAAATGCTTCTGACTCGAAATAAAAAACTATACTTTGCAATTTTTGTGCTATTTTCACAATATTTGCTTTTTTACACAATTCTTTTATTCTTGCAATTTCTAATAAATTATTTACTTCTTCAGGCATTTCACCATATCTATCTATTAATTCATCTATTATGTTATTTATATCATCCTGAGTTCTAGATAAAGCAATATTTTGATATACTTCTATTTTTTGTGAACTATCTTGTATATACTCATCTGAAATATAACTTGATACATTAATATCAATTTGAACATCAATTTCAGGTTTTACAACTTCTCCTTGCATTTCTTTTACTACTTCGTCTAATAATTTACAATAAGTATCATATCCAACTTGTTCCATATGTCCATGCTGAATTTCTCCTAATAAACTTCCTGCTCCTCTTATTTCTAAATCTCTCATTGCTATTTTAAAACCAGAACCAAATTCTGTAAATTCTTTTATTGTTTTTAACCTTTTATCTGCAACTTCTGTTAAAAGTTTATCTGGCTTGTAAGTAACATATGCATAGCTTTGAATATTACTTCTTCCTACTCTTCCACGTATTTGGTAAAGTTGTGCGAGTCCTAATCTATCTGCATTTTCAACTATAATAGTATTTGCATTAGGTATATCTATTCCAGATTCTAGAATTGTTGTACAAACTAGTACATTAGTTTCTTGATTTACAAATTGCATCATTATTTCTTCTAGTTCTTTTCCACTCATTTTCCCATGTGCAAATGAAACTTTTGCTTCTGGAACTAATCTTTGAACTTGTGCTACTTTTTTTTCAATATCTTCTACTCTATTAAACAAGTAAAATACCTGTCCATTTCTTTCTAACTCTTTTGTAATCGCTTCTTTAATAATTTCTTCATCATATTCTAAGAGATATGTTTGTACTGGTTTTCTATTTTGTGGTGGTTCATATATAACAGACATATCTCGTACACCTACAATTGACATATGTAGTGTTCTTGGAATTGGTGTAGCTGTCATTGTTAAAACATCAACATAATTCTTTAATTCCTTTATTTTTTCTTTATCTTTTACCCCAAATCTGTGTTCTTCATCTATTATTAGTAAACCTAAATCTTTAAATCCAACATCTTTACTTAAAAGTCTATGTGTTCCTATTACAATATCAACTTCTCCAAGTTTTAGTTTTTTTATTATTTCATCTTGTTCTTTTTTTGTTCTAAATCTATTTAATAATTCTACATTTACTGCAAATTCTTCCATTCTGGATTTAAATCCTTCATATTGTTGGTTTGCAAGTACTGTTGTTGGTACTAAATATGCAACTTGTTTATGATCCATTACAGCTTTAAATGCCGCACGTATTGCAACCTCTGTTTTTCCATATCCAACGTCTCCACATAAAAGCCTATCCATAGGTTTATCTTTCTCCATATCTTTTTTTACTTCCTCTATACATCTTAATTGGTCATCTGTTTCTACATATGGAAAACTATTTTCAAATTGTGTTTGCCATGGTGTATCTTTTGAAAATGCATGTCCTTTTGCATTCTTTCTTTTTGCATATAATTCTATTAAATTTTTTGCAACTTCTCGTAAATTATTTTTTACTTTTGCTTTTGTATTTGACCAATCTTTGCTTCCTAGTCTATTTAATTTAGGGGTTGCTTCTCCACCACCTATATATTTTCTAACTGAGTCTAACTGGTTCGTTGGTACATATAAAATATCTTCATCCTTATATTTTATTTTTATATAATCTTTTATTACATTGTCTGCCTTTATTGTGTTTACGCCTATAAATTGTCCTATTCCATGTGTTTTATGCACAACAAAGTCACCTATTTTTAAATCTGCAAATACAACTTTTTCTCCTTCTGCAAATTCATGATGCATTTTTCTTTTCTTTTTTACATCTTTATTAAATAATTCTTCGCTACTTATTAATATAAGTTTTGCATCATATAATTCAAACCCTGTTGATAACGCTCCTTCTGATACTATTGCAATTTCTGGCTTTATTGTATCTAGTGTTTCTTCATATTTATGTGGTATTTCTTTTTCTAGTAATAGTAAAGATATCTTTCTACTATTATCTTCATTTCCACCTAATATTATTACACTTTTTTTCTCGTTTATTGCGGTTTGCACTTCTTCTAAGAATAATTCCATACTACTTTTATAATAGTTTATTTCTCTAGATAAAAAATTTATTGAATTTAATTTTGATTTTGATAATTGTTCATTTTCATCTTGTTTTTCTAAGAACACTCTGTTATATTTTTCAATTAATTCTTCTATTTGTTCATAGTGGATTATTCCTTTTATAGCTTCTGGAATAATCTTTTCTTTTTCTATTAAACTTTTTTGTATGTTTTCGTTATCTATTAATATATTTTTAGCTCTTGCTTTTATTCTCGTTTGTTCATCTATAAATATTAAATAGTCTTTTTCAAAATAGTCCAATAGTGATATTGTTTTATTGTAAAAGCAATTATAATATTTATCTATTTTACTTAAATAATCTCCATTTTGTATTTGTTCTATATCTTGATTTATATCGAAATTTAGATAACTATTTTCTATATTTTTGCAAACTGTATTTAAATCATTTTCTAAAACAAATTCGTGTGCTGGATATATTTCTATTTCGTCAATCATTTGAATTGAACGTTGTGTTGATATATTAAAATATCTTATTGAATCTATATCATCTCCCCAAAATTCAATTCTTACTCCTTTTTTTTCTGAAATTGCAATATCAACAATCCCACCTCTAGCACTAAATTGACCCTTAGATTCTATTAACTCACATCTTGCATATCCCATTCTTACTAATTTTTGTTTTAGTACTTCTATGTTGTTTGTTTCTCCTACTTTTAAATTTATTGTGTTTTTAAAAAGTATACTTTTTTCAATCGTTGGTTGCATTAAAGCTTCTATAGTTGTTACTACTATATCTACTTTATCGCTGTATATTAAATTTAAAGCTTCTATTCTTTCATATGGTAAGTCTTTACTTTCTGCTATATAGTCGTATGCTACAATTTCTCGCTTTGGTAAAAATGTAACATTTTTCGTAAAATATTGTATATCTTTTAATAATTTTTTTGCTTGTATTTCATTATATGTTATTAAAAGGACTTTTTTATTAATTGTATTTTGGGTAGTACAAATAAAACATGTTTTTAAAACGTCTGTAAGCCCAGTTATTATAACTGGGCTTGTTTTATTTTCTAAATCTTTTATATAACTATTAAACTTTTGCGAATTTAATAGGCTTTCTAATATTGCATTCATTATATACTCCTATTTTTAATTATTTACTTATTATATAACATTTTTTATTATTTTAGAAGTACTTTTTAAATTAAAATATCAGGAAATAAATTATATACATTAAATCCAAGTTGTTTATCAATATATTCTTTTAGTTTATATGTTTCTTTTATATGATATTGTGTATTTTCGTATACTCCTCTTCTAATCATAATATCAATTAATCTTTTATCAATTGTCATTATAACGTCTTTACACATTAAGTCACATAAATTTATTATTTTTTCATATATTGAGTATTCATGTTTTTTTATAAATTCTGTTCTAAAAGGTATATCATCTGGTATCCCCCCTGCTGTGCAATATATATCATTATTTAGGTATGAATGTGTTAAGCAAATATTTGCATATTCGTCATCATACCCCAATTCTTTTATATAATTATATCCATTAATAATATGATTTTCAAACTTTCCAACTAATTTTCCTATATCATGTATATATCCTAGTGTTTTAACATATTCCACATCTAATTCTAAACTTTCAGCAATTTTGGATGCTGAATTACCTACACAAATTGAATGGTCTATCCAATGGTCATCTACTGTTTTTCCTCTTGCATTTTCAAGCATCTGTAAAGCTTTATTACTATCTAGTTTCATACTACCCCCTTTATATAGTAATTATACAATTAGTAAATTTAAAAATCAATGAAAATACATATTTAATTAGAGTAAAGAAGGAAAATATAAAAAAATTTTATTTTTGACAGTATTATGTAAATATATTATAATATATTTATAAGCATTTGCTTATTTTATTATAAATTTATTTTCTCTTTCCACCTTATGGTGTTAACATAAAAAATAATTTGGAGGAAATATTCACATGCTACTTGTTTTTTTGTACTACACTTTCCCAATGGTAATAGAAATTTTATTTTTTGTACTCGTATTTATCGCTGTAATTGCTTTATTTCTTAAAGCAATTGGAGTAAAAATTACCATTACATTAAATATAAATTCTGTTGCTAAAGGGATTATGGAACCTTTTAGTTCCATGTTTAGCATCATGCCCTATATATTCAACAAAACGAAAAAATTGTTGGATATGTTTGGTGTAAAAAACGCCATTGTACAGAATGTGCTTGCTGTGTTAATTATAATCATTATAATTTAACACACAGTAAGTACAAGGAGAGCCCGCAAGTGTTACTTGCGGGCTTTTCTTTTTAAATTTTTATGCAAAATTTAACTTATGTATTGCATTTTTATAGATATTATGATAAACTATTATGCGTTAAAGTTTACTTTACTAACAAGAGGAGGTGCAATAGATATGCCAAATATTAAATCAGCTATAAAAAGAGTAAGTGTTATTGAAAAGAAAACATTAAGAAATAATATGAT
>CAOJKP010000035.1 GCA_948438085.1 uncultured Clostridium sp.
CAGCTATAAAAAGAGTAAGTGTTATTGAAAAGAAAACATTAAGAAATAATATGATAAAATCTGGTTATAGAACAGCTATTAGAAAATTTGAAGAAGCAGTTGAAGCTAAAGATGCTAAAAACGCAGAAGCTTTATTTGTTGAAGCTACTAAAAAAATAGATATGGCTTGTTCAAAAGGTGTTATTGTTAAAAATACAGCAGCTAGAAAAAAATCTAGATTAGCAAAAAAATTAAATGCTATTAAAGCGTAAAATATTATTTATAAAAAATTATGCATAGTTTTTTATACAGAGATTATCTTGGAAGATAATCTCTTTTTTCATATTATTTACCTTTGATTCCCCTATTTTAACATGCTACAATTTATATAAAGACTATTAGTATAAGAAAGTCGAGGTAATAATATGAATATGTTTTTTAATATGTTTAATAATATGGATGGTAAGATAAAAAAGATACTTAAATATGGATTTAGATTTTCGTTTTTAGTTTCCTCTTTTGCTATAATACTACTACTTTTCGATAATGTTTTAAATTATCCAGATTTATATTACATATCATTTTCAATCTTTAAATTAGGATTATTTTTCTTAGTTGAATTTATAGTTTGTGCTATCGCAGTTGATACAATAAAGCATCAGATTACGTAAAATTTGTATTATGTAAAGTAATGTGGTATAATATAGTTATAGAACATAGTTTCAATGTAGAAAATTACTTAGGAGGATTTCCAAATGGAAACAAAATCTATAGCAGCAAAGAAACCAAAAGAAAGGAAAACCTACAAGAATATGTCTATTTTTATCAATCCTCTTGCAGCAAAGACAAACTATCCTTACTGGAGAGATAAATTCTGGACTAATCAAGCCTTAAATAACAACTAAATATGGAACCTAAAAACATAGATGTATAGGAGGACATTATGAAACAGCAAGATTTTATTTACGAAGAAGTAAAGCTAGAAGATGGATTCATCGTTTTAGTAGACATACCAAACACAAAGTATCTAAATGGTACTGTACCTGTCAAGAAATTGGACGTCGGTTTGTTTATTAAATGTGACTTTCTACGTCACAATCCTGATGGAACAGCAGACTATCTTCTTCCAGACGGCATCGTGGACTAATATTTTTTTATCACATCTTTTCATCACATCTACAAAACGGAGGGGTTTTTCCTCTCCGTTTTTCTTTTTCACATTATTTTATTTTTGCATTTCTTCTATGAACATTTTATTCAACATTTGTGGATTTGCTTTTCCTTTTGTTTGTTTCATTGCTTGTCCTACTAAAAATCCTAATGCTCTTTCTTTTCCACCTTTATAGTCTGCAACAGATTGTGGATTTTCTTCTATTATTTTTAATACTACTTCTTTTATTGCTCCTTCATCTGAAATTTGAATCCAACCTTTTTCTTCTATTATTTTTGATGGTTCTTTTGGATTTTCAAATAATTCTTCTAATACCTTTTTAGCTATTGCACTGCTTATTGTTCCTTTTTCAATTAGTTCAATTAATTGTGCTAAATATTCTTTTCCAAATGGTATTTGGTTTGGCTCCATTTCCCTTTCATTTAGTATTCTAGATATATCTGATAATATCCAGTTACTTACAGCTTTTGGGTTATTACAAATTTTAGTGGTTCCTTCAAAAAGGTCGGATAAGTATTTTGATGCTGTTATTAAATTTGCATCTCTTTCAGATAAATTGTATTCTTCTATATATCTTTTTCTTCTTGATTCTGGTAGTTCTGGCAATGTTTTTCTAATATTTTCTATATATTCATCTGAAAGTTTTATTGCAACTAAGTCTGGATCTGGGAAATATCTATAGTCTTGAGCATCTTCTTTATCTCTCATTGAGAATGTTCTACCTGATACATCATCCCATCTTAAAGTTTCTTGTTCTACTTTTCTACCTTCTTCTATTACATCTATTTGTCTATCTATTTCGTATTCTATTCCTCTTACTATTGATCTAAATGAGTTCATGTTTTTCATTTCTGTACGTGTTCCTAATTTTTCTTCTCCTTTTTTCCTTACAGAAACGTTTACATCTGCTCTTAATGAACCTTCTTGCATTTTACAATCTGATACTTCTATGTATTCTAATATTGACTTTATTTTTCTTAAATACTTTTCTGCTTCTTCTGATGAACGTATGTCTGGTTCAGATACCATTTCTATTAATGGTACTCCTGCTCTATTCAAATCTACAAGGCTTCCTCCTCCAAAATCATCATGATTTAATTTTCCTGCATCTTCTTCTATATGTATTCTTGTTAATCTTATTTTTTTTGTTGTTCCATCATCTAATTCAATTTCTATATACCCTTTCTCGCATAGTGGCATATCAAATTGCGATATTTGATATGCTTTCGGAAGATCTGGGTAAAAATAGTTTTTTCTATCGTTTTTGCTATTTTTTGATATTTCACAATTTGTTGCAAGTCCTGCTTTTACAGCATATTCTACTACTTTTTCGTTTAGTACTGGAAGTGTTCCTGGAAGTGCCATACATATTGGGCAACAATGCGTATTAGGTTCTCCACCAAATTCTGTAGGACATGAACAAAATATTTTTGTTTTGGTTGATAATTCAGCATGAACTTCTAGTCCTATTACTACTTCATAATCTTGTCTTGACATTAATTTTCCTCCTTATTTTATTATAAATATATAAGATAAATGTATACATATCATAATTAATCCACCTACAAATGTCTCAATTAATATAACTTTTCTAGCTATAGCAATTACTTTTTCTTTATTTTCTATTTTTCTATTTATTATTCTTACATTTAGCATTAATACTACTATACCTAAAATAGTTCCACATAATAGCCATATTGTCCCTATTAAAAATTTAGTTATAATATCTGATTTATGCATTACAATCATAAATATAGTTGCCATTACAAATAGTAATAATGGTATTATTACTTCGATAATCGAGATTATATGTTTTATGTTTTTATTTTCTCTTTTTACTATTTCATTTACAAAATATGTTTCTTTTTGTTCTATTTCATCATTTTTTTTTAATATATCATATATAGCTTTGTAATCACTCAATACTTCTTTTATAATCATTTTTACCCCTTATTACTTCTTATATTGAGGTTTGTAGTTTTTATTAAATTGTGTAGCTTGTTCATATGTATATGCTGCATTTAATATAGTTTCTTCTCCAAATGGTTTTCCTACAAGTTGCATTCCTATTGGTAAACCTTTACTATTTACTCCACATGGAACAGATATACCTGGAAGTCCTGCTATATTTATTGAAACTGTGCATATATCTGCTAAATACATTTCCAATGGATTATTAGATTTTTCTCCAATGTTAAATGCTACATTTGGTGATGTAGGTATTAATATTACATCATATTTTTCAAAAGCTTTTGCAAATTCATTTTTTATAAGAGTTCTTACCTGTTGTGCTTTTTTATAATATGCATCATAATATCCTGAACTTAATACGTATGTTCCTAATATTATTCTTCTTTTTACTTCATCTCCAAATCCTTCACTTCTAGAGTTTCTGTAAATGTCTCTTAGGTTTTCGTAATTCTTTGTTCTATGTCCATATCTAATTCCATCAAATCTACCTAAATTTGAGCTTGCTTCTGCACATGCTATAATATAATAACTTGCAAGTGCATAATCAGCAATATTTAATGAACATTCTTCAATTGTTGCTCCTAGTTCTTTGTATTTTTCTATTGCTTTTTCTAAGCTTTCTTTTACTTCTTCATTTAAACCTTTATCAAAAAATTCTTTTGGAACTCCTATTTTTAATCCTTTAACATCATTTTTTAAACACTTCGTATAATCTACTTTTTCTTTATTTACTGATGTTGTATCTTTTTCATCATGTCCTGCTATTATATTTAATAACATTGCTGAATCTCTAACATCTTTTGTTAGGGTTCCTATTTGGTCTAAAGAAGAAGCATATGCAACTAGTCCAAATCTTGATACTAATCCATATGTTGGTTTTAATCCTACTATTCCACAAAGTGACGCAGGTTGACGAATACTTCCTCCTGTATCGCTTCCTAATGCCCATGGTACCATGTTTGCTGCAACTGCTGCTGCAGATCCACCACTTGAACCTCCTGGTACTTTATTTAAGTCCCATGGATTTTTTGTTTTATGAAAATATGAATATTCTGTTGAACTTCCCATTGCAAATTCGTCCATATTTAATTTTCCAAGATTTATCAAGTTCTCATTATTTATCTTTTCTACTACTGTTGCATTATATGGTGCAACAAAATTTTCTAGCATTTTTGATGCACAAGTTGTTTTTATTCCTTTTGTGCATATGTTATCTTTTATTCCTATTGGAATTCCTGCAAGCTCGTTTTGAATCTCTCCACTTTCTATTTTTGCTTGAATTTCGTTTGCCTTTACCTTTGCTTTTTCAGTAGTTAAAGTTATAAAAGCTTGTACATCTTTTTCTTTTTCTTCTATTCTATTTATATATGAATTTGTTATTTCTTCAATTGATGTTTCTTTATTTTTTAACTTTTCAACTAATTCATGTACTGTTAACTCATAAAGTTCCATTGTTTAATCACTTTCCTTTCTATAGACTTAAAAAATTTACACGTTTAATTTATTGTATAACTTTTGGTATTTTAAACATACCTTCTTGTTTATCTGGTGCATTTTGTAATAGTTCTTCATTTTTAAAACATTCTTTAATTTCATCCTTTCTAAATACATTATAAGCTTCATTCATTCCTATTGTTTCTTTTAATCCATCAATTGGTGCATTATTAACTATATTTGCAAAGTTTAATATATCTTGTAGGTTTAGTATATAATTATCTATTTCCTCTTCTTTTAAAGTAAGATTCGCTAATTTTGCAATGTGTAAAATTTCTTCTTTACTTACTTGCATTTTCTTCACTCTCCTTTATTCTTATTAGTTTTTTATTATATATTCTTTTTACAAAAAAAACAAGCATTATCGCTTGTTTTTTTGAATTTATATACAGAAACCAGGTGCAACACCTTGACAACCACAATCAAAATATCCCCATCCATGGTCACCTTTTGTATACACATAATTAAACCCTTGATTATACTTACAATCTGGAGATCGAAGCCACCAACTACTCTGTGAAACTACGGGTTTCAATAATGCTGAATTATATCTACTAGTACATAAAGCAGTTCCTACATTTAATTTATAGAATTCATATTGTTCTCCTTCTTTTGTATTACATAATCCATATGGCATACCAGATATACCATTAGTCCATATTTCTGAACATGCAAGCAACCATAATTTATCTACACATGATTTATTCGCCCATACTCCACTTCCTGCATTATATAGTTTTACTACTTCTTTTATTTTTCCTCCTATACTTATTTTATTTATTGTTTCTTCTTTTGTTAATATTTTAGTTCTTAATTTACATGCTGCCCATCCACCTACATTATTTTCAGTTCTTGATTCATTCATTCCAGATTTTTCATCTAAAAAATCTACAAATTCAAATGAAATTCCTGCATATGTATTAGCTGTACCTTCTCCATATGCATCTGTACTTGCTAATGTATCGTGATTAAAGCCTAATATTCTTACTCGTTTTGCTACTCCATTATATGTTACATTTTTATAGTCTCCTGCTCCTAATGTATATGTTTTTTCGTCCTTTACTATGGTTACTTCTGGTGTTGTATATGTTATACTTGCTCTATTATCATTTGATATTATTTCGGCTAGTTCTGCTATTTCTTCCCAACTATAATAATATCCTCCATTTGGATTATCTAAGTTATGTCCTGTTGCATGTGTTGTTCCTACATTTGTTGTTGGTGGAGTATAGGATAAAGTTGTTATTTCTATTACATTACTTTTTCTATAGTTTCCTGCATTATCAAAAGCTAATACATATACTTTGTATTTTATTTCTGGTTCTAATTCTGTTATTGTATATGTTGTAGAAGTTATGTTTTCTACTTCTTTTTTACTTTCATTTCCTTCTGCTACATAAGTATAGTCTTTTAACCCTGTTTCTTTATCTTGTGGTATTGTTTTTAGATTTACTGTTACTGATTTTGATTTTATATTTTCGCTTGTTATTTCTATTTCGAATTCACTTGGTACTGTTTTATCTTTTATTACTATTGTTTCTTCCTTTGTCGTTCCTGAACCTGTATTTACTCTTACAGTTAATGTATCTCCATTATTTAAATTAACAGACTCATCATATGGTTTCCATGTGCCATCAGTATCTTTATATTCTATTGTTCCTTCTTGGCCAGATGTTAGTTCTACTTTGGGTTTTCCATTTTCCCATGTTATTTCTTTTATTCTTACTATTTTTTCACCTGTTGATACACTTACTTCTACTTCAAATTTATTGTTTATTATAAATTCATATTCTTGTCCATTTATTGTATATGTTCCTTTTAATTCTGAGGCTCCTTCTTCATATTCTATAATTGTTATATTACTATCTTTTGATGCTAGATTTTGCGCTACCTTTGCTAAATCTAGCTTATTCCCATTTTTTATTTCTTCCATTTGCATATCTGCTAATATATTTTGTATTGTTTCTTTTACTGTTGCTTCGCTATATTTTTTCCCTGCTACCTCAGCATTTCTTAATATTCCATTTTCTCCTAGTGTGAAATGGATTGTTACCCCCGCCAAGATTAGTAATAGTATTATTGTTATTATTAAGGCGATTAACGTGATTCCTTTACTATTTTTTCTATTTTCTTTCATTTGTACAAACCTCCATATTTTCTTTTAAATTATTTTGCTCTATTTTTACAATTTATATACAATTTTTCCATTTTTTTCTATCTTCAAATATTATATCTCAAAGTATTGTATTTGTAAATATCTTATTTTAAAATATGGTGTTATGATTTTCTACTCTAAATACACTACATATAACACAAAAAAACAAGCATTATCGCTTGTTTTTTTGAATTTATAATTAATGTTCCACCTGCCACTTTAATATTGGATATCCATTATTTATTCCTGTTGTATCTTCTACCCATATTTCTATTTCATTTCCTTCTTCATCTTTTTCATTTAATATACTTGCATATCCTTTTAATTCTTCCTCTGTTACTTTTCCTGTTTCTACTTTGTTTCTATCACCATCTAAGTATGTTGCTGATATATTGGTAAAATATGAATTTTCAACTTTTGCAATATCATTACCAGATTTTGCTGAATTATTACCTAAAATTCCTCCACTAGAATTTGTTATTCCTGCATTAGTAGACGTTATTGCACCATAATTATAACTGTTTTTAATGTTTACTTTTCCATATGAATAAACTCTACCTATAATTCCTCCTACTAAATTATTACCACCTCCTTTTGAAGTTATATCTATTGTATTATAGCAATTCTCTAGTAATCCCAAACTCATATCTCCTACTATACCACCTACCATATGTCTAGAACGATAATTTGTATTATTATTGTACGTTGTTTCAACTTTGTACTGAACCCAAAAAATTGGACATTTTTTGACTAGGTACTAGGCAACTTGGG
>CAOJKP010000036.1 GCA_948438085.1 uncultured Clostridium sp.
CAGCCATTTTATCTCCAACTGATATTTTTCTTTTTTGTGCTATATAACATCTAATTACTTGATTTACTCCTGGAGCTAATTCATCTGAATTCTCTCTTGTAAATATTTTTATATCTACTATTGTTCCTTCTTCACCATGTGGCACTTTTAGTGATGTATCTCTAACTTCTCTTGCTTTTTCGCCAAATATTGCACGTAACAATCTTTCTTCTGCTGTTAGTTCTGTTTCTCCTTTTGGTGTAACTTTTCCAACTAGTATATCTCCAGGTTTTACTTCTGCTCCTATTCTTATTATTCCATTTTCATCAAGATCTCTTAAGCTATCTTCTCCAACATTTGGTATATCTCTTGTAATTTCCTCTGGTCCTAATTTTGTGTCTCTACATTCACAGTCATATTCTTCAATATGTATTGATGTATATACGTCTTCTTTAACTAGTCTTTCACTAATTAATACAGCATCTTCATAGTTATATCCTTCCCATGTTGCAAATGCTATAAGAACGTTTTTACCTAATGCCATTTCTCCTTTATCTGTTGATGGCCCATCAGCTATAACATCTCCTGCTTTAACTTTTTCACCTTTTACTACTATTGGTCTTTGATTTATACATGTTCCACCATTTGTTCTTTTGAATTTACGTAACCTATATGTTTGTAATTCTCCTTTATCTGTCTTTAATACTATTTCATCTCCTGTAACTTTTTGAATTACACCATTATCTCTTGCTATTTGCATTATTCCAGAATCTTTTGCTGCTCTATATTCTATACCTGTTCCTACTATTGGTGAATCTGGTATTAATAGTGGAACTGCTTGACGTTGCATGTTTGCACCCATTAATGCACGGTGAGCATCATCGTGCTCTAAAAATGGTATCATTGCAGCACCAACTGATACTAATTGTTTTGGTGATACATCTACATAATCTACTTTATCTGGACTAACTTCTTCTATATCGTCTAAGTGTCTTACTTTTACTTTTGTGTTTACAAAGTGTCCATTTTTATCTAGTGGTTCTGATGCTTGAGCAATTCTTGCTCCTTCTTCATCATCAGCACTCATATATATTACTTGGTTTGTTACTTTGTTTTCCTTTTTATTTACAACTCTATATGGTGTTTCTACAAATCCATATTCATTAATTATTGCAAATGAAGATAATGCTGAAATAAGCCCTATATTTGGTCCTTCTGGAGATTCTATTGGGCATAATCTTCCATAATGTGTGTAATGAACATCTCTTACTTCGAAACCTGCTCTTTCTCTAGATAAACCACCTGGTCCTAATGCTGATACTCTTCTTTTATGTGTTAATTCTGATAATGGATTTGTTTGATCCATAAATTGTGATAGCTGAGAACTTCCAAAGAATTCTCTTATTGATGATGTAATAGGTTTTGTATTTATTAATGTTTGTGGTGTTACAACATCTAAGTCTTGTATTGTCATTCTTTCACGTACTACTCTTTCAAGTCTTGTTAGACCTATTCTAAATTGGTTTTGTAATAATTCTCCAACACATCTAATACGTCTATTTCCTAAATGATCTATATCATCAACTTTTCCTAATCCATGTTCTAAATTTAATACGTAGTTAACAGATGCTATAATATCTTCTGTTACTATGTGTTTTGGAACAAGTTCATCTATTCTTTCATCTATTACTTTTTGTATATCTTTTTTGTCTGTATTTTCTAAAATATTTTTTAATACTTCATAGTTTACTAATTCTTTAATATCTATATCTGTATCAACAAAGTTATGTATATCTACTGTGCCATTTCCTATTATTCTTACTTTTTTATCTTCTACTTTAACATCAACTATGTTTATACCTGAATTTTGAATTTGAATTGCAGTATCTTTTGTTATAACTGCATTTTTTTCTACAAATACTTCTCCTGTTTCAGGATTTATTATATCATTGTATGCTATTTGATTTTCGATTCTTCCTGCTAATCCCAATTTTTTATTGAATTTGTATCTACCAACTTTAGCAAGATCATATCTTCTATTATCAAAAAAGAATCCATTAAATAATCCTCTTGCGGCTTCTACTGATGGTAGTTCTCCTGGTCTTAGTTTTTTGTATATTTCTATTAAAGCATCTTCTTGTGTTTTTACTGGGTCTTTTTGAATTGTTGCAAGTAGTTTTGCTTCTTCTCCAAACAAATCTATAATTTGCTCATCTGTAACTAATCCAATTGCTCTTAATAGTGATGTTACAGGAAGTTTTCTTGTTCTATCTACTCTTACATAGAATATATCATTTGAATCTGTTTCATATTCAATCCATGCTCCACGTATTGGCATTACTGTTGATGTAAATATTCTTTTTCCTGTTTTGTCATAATCTTGAGCATAATAACATCCTGGTGAACGCACTAATTGGCTTACCACAACTCTTTCGGCACCATTTATTACGAATGTTCCACTTTCTGTCATAAGCGGAAAATCTCCTAAATAGATTTCTTGTTCCTTAATTTCTCCAGTTTCCCTGTTGATTAATCTTACTTTTACATGTAATCTTGTAGAATATGTTGCATCTCTTTCTTTTGCTTCTTCTAAAGAATATTTTGTCTTATCCTCCATGTAATAATCAAAAAACTCTAACACTAGATTTCCAGTATAATCGATTATTGGAGATATATCTTTTAATACTTCTCCTAATCCTTCTTTAACAAACCAGTCATAAGAATCCTTTTGTACTTGAATAAGATTTGGCATTTCGATACTGTCATCTGTTTTTGCAAAAGTTTTTCTAACACATTTTTCGTGTTTTACATCTTTTACCAAAAAAATCACCTCATATTAAATTTTAAGCAGAAAATAAAGATTTGAATTGCATTAAAAAAATGCTTTAAAGAATTAATTTATTTAGATAAGAAGTCCCTCTTAGAATTTTGATTAAACCATATAAAATAAGATTTTCTGCTATTTAATCCTTTTTAAATGATTGCTTCAAAATTTAATTCCTCTTCTTATTAAATTTCATAGACAATGAATTATATCATTTTTCCTTACGGCTTGTCAACATTTTAGGTGGCTTTTTTATATTTTTTAATAACATTTACAAACATTATATTTCAAAATACGATATTTACAAATATACTATTTTAAAATATAATGTTTCAAAATATAAAAATTGTACAAAATTAATTTATAGAAAATATGGAGGATGATACAAATGAAAAAAACACATGGAATAACTCTAATTGCTCTAATAATAACAATAATCCTATTACTAATTCTTGCAGGTATAACAATTAATTTTACATTAGGAGAAAATGGGATATTAAAAAATGCAGAAATAGCAAAAGAAAAATATAATAATTCCGTAAAATATGAAAATGAGATAATAGATGAATTATATAATCAATCAAATAGTATTATAACTGGAAGTAATACAAAAACATTATCAAGTCAGGTAAGTATAGGAGATTCTGTTGCATATAATCCAACAGAAGGTGTAATCGATAAGAAAAAACTAGAATACGAATCATTAAAAGGAAAAGGACAGATTCACGGAAATGGATATGGTATACAAAAGTTTACGGCGAACAATAACATAAAATGGAAGGTTTTAGAAATAGATAACTCAACAGGAGAAATCATACTAATAAGCGAAGAACCAATATTAACAGATGAAAATCAATATTTTTATTTAAGTGGAGCAATTGGATATTTATATGCGGAACAAGAATTAAATGAAATATGTAAAATATACGGATATGGTAAAGGAGCTAATACTACAAAAACATTTACTTATAAAACAGGGGACTTAGTAGAAGGATTAGATGATGAATTTATAACTGGAAGTGGAGCAAAAAGTATTTCAGTAGAAGATATTAACAAAATAATAAGATACACACCAGTAAATGGATTATCAGACACACATACTATATATTATCCTACCAAAATAACAGATACTGGAGTATCAATAGCTCCTGCACAAAGAACAGATATAGATACAGCATATGCTTACTATGAAGCAGATTATATAGATAAAATATCAAGTACTGTATGTAAAATGATATTTGGAAATTCGGCAGATTATAAGTATTGGTTATCTTCTACATCCATACAAACAAACACTAGTAGTACAGGTGCAAATTTTTTCGTATGAGCTGTATTTGAACGTTGCGTTGGACAAAATATTACAGCAAGCTCATGGTCGAATGAGTTTATACATCATTCAAATTTTAGTAATGGAATTCGTCCTATAGTGTATTTAAAACCTAATCTGCAAACAACAGGAAAAAATGAAGATGGTGCATGGATAATACATTAGAAAAAGCATTGACAAAGCCAATATATATTGTTAAAATATGAAAAAAGTACATTGTTTTTTAATAGATTAAAAGTGGGGAAAAAATTTGTTTAATATTTTTTGCAGAATGCATTTTATTGAATAAAAAAATACTTGTAACGAAAGTTACAAGTATAAGTTTGGTTGCGAGGGTAAGACTCGAACTTACGACCTTCGGGTTATGAGCCCGACGAGCTGCCAACTGCTCCACCTCGCGATGTACTTATCTAGTATAATATTATTATATAAAAAAGTCAAGTAAAATTTGAAATTAATAAAAATAACAATACATACTATTTATATTTTTACTTACAATACCAATAATTTGTATTATATAATATAGTATATGCAAAAATTTGAAAAATAGTATAATAATTTTTAATATTAGATAGAATCAATAAGTTTAAACATGGAGGTACAAAATGGAATTTTATGCAAATGAAGGTAAAAGTGTAGAAATTGAAGTAAATGGAAAAACATATTTAAGACATGCAATCAAAACAAGATTTGTAAAACAAGGAGAATCATATATAGATGTATTTAAAGAATATGTAAGTCCAATATATCAAGAAGGAGATATAATTTCAAGTAGCGAAAAAATAATTGCTTTATGCCAAAATAGAGTAATAAAAAGAGAAGATATAAAAATCGGATTTTGGGCAAAACTTTTATCAAAATTTGCATCTCATCCATGTACTGGTGTAGGAGTAGGAGAAACGATAAAAATGCAATATGCCATAGATACAGTTGGATTATTTAAAGTAATATGGGCAAGTATAGCAAGTGCTGTAACAAAATTATTTGGAAAAAAGGGTGTATTTTACGAAATAGTAGGTCAAGATGTAAGCGGATTAGATGGGTTTTACGACCATGTATGGAAAGAATATGGAGATATAGGAATACAACTTCCAGAAAACCCAACAGCAGTATGTAATGAAATAAAAGAACAACTAGGAATATCATGTATGATAGTCGACGCAAACGATTTAGGGCAAGAAGTTTTAGGACATTCATATGATATTACATTATCAAATGATGAATTAAAAAGATTAATAAAAGATAATCCATCTGGACAAGGAAAAGAATTAACTCCAATAATATTAATAAGAGAGAAAAAAGAAAATTAATAAATAAAAGAAATTGGATTTACCAATTTCTTTTATTTTATTGTATATAAAGTGCAACACGAAAACCTCTCGAAGTGTAAGTATCGCAGGCATATCCTCCATCACGAAAAATAACTGGACAGCCATAATATGTACTAGAAAATCCACCACCACGAAGAATAAATGTATTGTAATCTGGAATTGGCTGTTCTGTAGTATATTCACTATTATATTTATATCCACCTTCAGTTGTCCATTCCCATAGATTTCCTGCTATATCATATAAATTCATTTTCTTTACTTGTTCAGTTGCCCCTGTTGTTAATAGTATCCAACTATTCTTTTCTTTTTTTCCTTCTATTTCGCTACAATTTTTAAATCCATTTGTATTTCCAATAGACGAATCTACTAAGTTTGTGTAATATCCTGTTAATTTTTCTAGTGATGCATCTCCATAATTTCCCCAATCACAATTTGTTTCATTTATTACAACTCCATTATCTTTTAGATATTTCATCATCACGTCCCACTGGGTCCCTGTTGCTAATCCACTTTTTACATTACTTTTGTTTTCATATAGTCTTCTACTCATTTCTCTTGAAGTATAGTAATCAGCATGATAATATGGAATTGCATCTGCTTGTACTACTATATTTCCATTTGCTTTATTTTCGCCATATGTTGAACCTAAGAGTGAAGTCATTGTAGCATTTCTTGCTTGATAGTCTGTATTCTGCCAAACCCAATTATGACTATCTTTATTTCCTGTAACATCAGCATTTAAACTTTTTCCATTAAATATTACACTATCTTTAAATGTACCCGTTGATTTATCTAATACTGATACTCCTGCTTCATATCTTCCTATATAGAATCCTCCATATTTTTTTATTTGCATTGTTTCTAAGTCTCCGAGTTTCTCTATCCCATCTGGCATTAGCCACTGATTGAGAAAAATATGATTTCCAGTTTATTTTATGGTAGTTTTCTAGACTACATGGTATCCATACGAATTGGTTTCCTTGTAATTCTTTTCCTACATCTCCTGTTTCACTATTTGCATATTTCTTTTCATCTTCTTTATTATCTGATATGACTATTCCTGAATTTATATTTCCTCCTACATAGTAAAAATCTTTTGGTATTGGTATGGTATTATTTTGTCCATCACTTATTGCATATACATTAGCTGTCCTTTTAACATCTGATACTTTCTTTAATTCTGGTACTTCATATGTAGCAGATGTTTCGCCGATACCACCCATTAGGCATTGCTACCCTTTCTCCTGCTTTTGTTTTAGGTGTATTTTCTGGGTAATCTCTTTCTCCATTCATATATGCATCTATTTCATCTAGTAAATTTGCTTCGTTTTCCCCTGCTTGCTTGTATTTATTTCCTGCTATTCCTGCATTTTTTAGTATTCCATTTTCTCCTATTGTGAAATGAATCGTTATACCTGCAAGGATTAGTAATAGGATTATTGTCCTAATATTCCGTTATGACTATTTTTTTAAATTTAGCCAACATTTTG
>CAOJKP010000037.1 GCA_948438085.1 uncultured Clostridium sp.
TATAATGGAGATGAAAAAGAAATAACGAACATATATATAGATAACAGTGAAGATAAAACTATAGGACTATTTGTTTTTTTAGGATACGATGGAACTGTAAAAAACGTTATAATATATGGAAAAATAACACAAAGGATAGTCTCTAGGTCAGTTGGAGGAATAGTAGGAAGAAATGAAGGAGTAATTGAAAATTGTACAAGTTATGCAAATGTAAATTCTGTTGAAGGAGTAGGAGGAATTGCAGGAATTAATTTAAATACTATAAGAAATTGTACAAATCACGGGGAAATTAGTGGGCAAATTAGTGTGGGAGGAATCATAGGAAGCAATATAAAAGAAAATGTATTAGTAAGTAACAATGTTTTTGAAATAGATAGAGTAATAGATAACTGTACAAATGAAGGAGTAGTTATAGCGTCTACTAGCATAGTAGGAGGAATAGTAGGAATAACTGACTATGATATAACAAATTGTAAAAACAAAGGAGAAGTAACATCAAATGGAAATCCAGAAAATCAAGCTAATACCCAAGGAACAGGAGGAATTGCAGGGAAAAGTAGAGCTTGTATATATTATTCATCAAATGAAGGAACAATAACAAGTAAGGGCTTTTATGTAGGTGGAATATTAGGAGTTGGTGGAGAAAATACTATTGTTGGTCAATGTTATAATAAAGGCTCAATAGAAATAGAGCAAAATGCAGCAGGAGGGATAGTTGGATTAAATGCAAAAGGAATATGGAATAGTTATAATTATTTAGGTGAAGGTAAGAAAATACAGGCAAATTATAATGTAGGAGGCATTATGGGGAATGCAGGCAGTATTCCAACTCAAATAGTAAATTGTTATAGTATAGGAGAAAATATAATTGGAGAATCTAATGCTGCTATATTAGGAGCTTGGTTTGTAGATGGTATAAATATTGCAAATTGTTATTATTTAGATACAAGTGCACTTAATGGAACAGGAAATAATTATACAGGAAGCTTAAGTCAAAGTAAAATTTATAAAAAATCTATAAATAACTTTAAAGCAGATATTAATAACAATCAATCAGTAGTATATAATTTATATAATAGTGGTGGAGGAAATGGAATAGGATTATGGGTACAACAAACAGGGGTAAATAATGATTTTCCATATTTAGTAAATTGCAGATAACCAAAAAATGAAGGAGATTTTAAACTAAAATTTCCTTCATTTTTAGTAATTATATTATAATTTAAATATTTATTCTAATTTAACTTTTACTACAGTTCCTTCTTCAACAGCAGTTCCACTTGCAGGTTCTTGAGATACTACACTTCCAGAACCTTCTATTGAAATATTTAAATTTTTAGACTTTAACGAATTTGCAGCTCTAGCAGCAGACATTTCTAATAAATTAGGAACAGTAGTTGAAGTTCTAACATTGTTTTCAGAGGTATATAGCATTATTAAAGAATTAGAAGGTAATTTAGTATTTGCAGCAGGTACTTGATTTGTAACTAATACTTCGTTTTTATTACCTGAAATATTAAAATTACATCTAAATCCTTTATTTTCTAGAGTTTTCTGAGCTTCTGCAACAGTTTTATTTGTTATATTAGGCACAGTTATTAAACTATTTCCATTATTTGAACTTACATCTATTGAATCTTGAGCAATACCAAGGTAAGGAAGAACCTCAGATAATATATTAGAAACAACAGGTCCTGCAATTGTTCCGCCATGGTAATTTTTAACTTGAGGGTCATATAATGCCACAAGAATAACTACTTTTGTGTTTTCAACAGGTGAAATACCTATAAACGAAGCTACATATCCCTTATTTGTTGCTTTAGATAAAGATTCAGATGTACCAGTTTTACCACCAACAGAATATCCTTTAACTGCTCCAGTTTTACCAGTACCATCCGTAACAACAGATTCCATCATACTTCTCATTTTGTTTGCAGTAGTTGTAGATATAACACGTCTTATATTAGAGGTTTCTGTTATAGTAGTAGCACCAGTTGAACTATTAGTTATTTCTTTTACAATTTGAGGCTCAACAAGTATACCATCATTAGCAAGAGCAGAAACTGCAGAAACTAGTTGTAAAGGAGTAACAGTAATACCTTGTCCAAATCCTGTTGTTGCCAAATCTATAGCAGTAATATTATTTCTGGAATGAAAGATACCAGTTGCTTCTTCAGGAAGAGATATACCTGTTTTTGAAAATAAACCAAAAGCTTCATAATATTTATATAATTTTGCAGAACCAACTCTTTTAGCAAGTTGCATCATTCCAGGGTTACAAGAGTTTTCAAGAACTTGTCTTAAAGTTTGATGACCGTGAGAAGCAGTTGTCCAACAATTAATCTTTTGACCATTAATTATCTCAGAGCCAGAACAGTAAAAATCATTTGCAATATCAGTATCAGATATATTTTCTTCTATTGCAATAGCAGCATTTATTAATTTAAATGTTGAGCCAGGTTCATATGTACTAGAAATATTAGGATTTCTATACATTTCAGTTTTTTCAGTAGAATTTAGTGAATCCCATTTATCTTGCCAGTATTTTTCAGTAGGAGTAAAAGGAGTATTTAGATTATAATCTGGATAAGAAGCCATAGCATAAATTTCACCAGTTTCTGGATTCATCATAATGCAATTTCCACGAGTGGCATTATTATCATTAACAGCTTTAGATAAGTGTTTTTCTGCTATCGTTTGTATATTAACATCAATAGTAAGTTTTATATCATTACCATTTTCAGCTTCAATATATTCCTGATTTTTATCAGATATTTCATGTTTATGAACATCTGTAGAAGTAACTATTTTACCAGGTGTTCCTGTTAAATAAGAATTACAGCTTCTTTCAATACCATAAATTCCTTGATTTTCATCATTACAAAAACCAACAACATAAGAAGCAAGGTTCGAATAAGGATAATATCTTTTGGTATCTTCATCAATATTTATACCAACAGTAATTTTATTTTCATTCATCCATTTCGTTAAAGCATCAATTTTATCTTTTTCAACTCTTTTAGCAATTGTTTGAATAGAAGAATTACTTGTAACTTTTGTAAGAGTTTCTTCATAATCAAGTTCAAATATTTCAGAAAGTGCATGAGCAACCTTTTCTTTTTTGGCTTTTGTTAATTGTTCTGTTGAATCTTTAATTTTAGTAGGGTTTATAGAAACTGTATCAACTGGAGCACTTGTAGCTAGGATTTTTCCAGTTGAATCCAAAATGTTACCACGCTTTGGATTTATTAATTGATTAACAGTTTGTTGTTTATATGCAGACTCTTTTAAAGAAGCACCTTGAACAAATTGAAGAAAACCAATTCTTATTATTAATAAAAGAAGAATGATTAAAACAATATAAGTAAGAGTCTTAAATTTTTTGGGTGAAATTGTATTTTCAATATTCTTTTTTTTCCTATATGTAGTTAAATTAGTTATATTTTTTTTCATATTAAATTCAAATCCTTAATTTTTATAAATTCTTTAAATAATTGTATATTATAAAAAAATAAAAATCAATAAAATTAATGTGAATTTTTAATGTAAAAAAATATTCCATTTTAAATAAATGATATGATATAATGATGAAAATAAAAAGAGAAGATATATATATATAATTTTTATATTCTTCAAAGAATGCATTAAATAAGAGTATTAAAATACGCTCCCAGGAAGCAACTGTTTTAAAATATTTTGAACAGTAGCCATTCCCCAATTAATTTGTAAAAAATACTAACGTATTTTAACAAATTAATTGCTCACCCACGCATGGCTCCGCATCGTTCTGCAATATTTTAAAACAGTTCTTCCTTCGCGCTAATTACGCATATAGATAAATTAAAGAATAGTGAAGAATGAATAATTAATAGTGAATAGTAGACAAAAGAGAGGAGAAGGTTGAAAAATAATTAGAATTTTGGCGGTGTCAAACTTCATTTAAAATTTAATCAACGTACAATAAGTACGCCTCATAAATTTTAAAATTATTTTCTTAGCCAAGATTAAATTCTTTTCCAACCAATTTGTACCTTAGAAAGGAAATGTGATTAAATATGAAAATAGTTGAGATTGTAAGAGAGAGAGAGAGAGAGAGAGAGAGAGCAATAATTTAGGAGAATGTAGAAGTGG
>CAOJKP010000038.1 GCA_948438085.1 uncultured Clostridium sp.
AGGTAAATCAACTCCTGCTATACGAGCCATAAATTTTTGCACCTCCATAAATTTTCATCTTTACTTTGTTTTTATTTGTTAGCTTGCCTTGATAATTAAACCTGAAATGTATTATATAAAATATAATAGTAATCTAATTATTTTTGGCATATATATAAACACAGTATGAATATCAGATTTTTCTGACAGCCGCTCCATAGACTGTGTTAATATCATAATTTGTTTGGATAAATTAATTATCCTTGTCTTTGTTTATGCTTAGGGTTTTCGCATATAACTCTAACAACGCCTTTTCTTTTGATGATTTTGCATTTTTCGCAAATTTTCTTAACTGATGGTCTTACTTTCATCTTTCTTCCTCCTAAAAAATATTATTATTTTGCTCTCCAAGTAATTCTTCCTTTAGATAAATCATATGGTGATAACTCTAATTTTACTTTGTCACCTGGTAGAATTTTTATATAGTTCATTCTAAGCTTACCAGAAATGTGAGCTAAGACTTGATGACCATTTTCAAGCTCTACCTTAAAATTAGTATTTGGTAATGTTTCTACAACAACTCCCTCAACTTCGATTACATCTTCTTTAGACAAATTAAAACCCCCTTTACTTAGAACGCAAAGTAAGCCTTTATAGGCATTATTTTCGTATATTTATTACTTCTCAAGATTGACTCTTGAGCAATAATCTAGAATATTATATCGCATTTTTATAGCAATGTCAATATTTTTGGCTCATTTTCTGTAATTAAAATTGTGTTTTCATAATGTGCCGCTAAGCTTCCATCCTGAGTAACAATTGTCCAACCATCATCTAATTCCCAAATGTCAGGTTTTCCAGCTATTACCATAGGTTCCACAGCTATTGTCATGCCTGGTTCAAGTTTTGGTCCTCTACCTGGTTTTCCATAATTTGGAACTCCAGGATCTTCATGCATTTCTTTTCCTATTCCATGACCTTGAAATTCTCTAACAACAGAAAAGCCAAACTGTCTTACATAAGAATCTACTGCATGTGATATATCACCAATTCTATTACCTGCTTTGGCATATTTCATTGCTTCAAAAAATGCTTGTTTTGTAACTGCAACTAATTCTTGTGCTTCTTTACTACAATTTCCTACTAAAAATGTTCTTGCAGCATCTCCATTATAACCATTTTTTAATACAACTAAATCTACGCTAACTACATCACCATCTTTAATATATACATCTTTAGATGGTATTCCATGAATAACTTCATCATTTATAGAAATACATAATGTTCCTGGAAAATTTGGAACTCCTCTTACTCCACTTGGATATCCTTTTTGAGCTGGAATTCCTCCATGTTCTCTAATAAACTTATCTGCCATTTCATCTAGTTCTAAAGTACTCATTCCAGGCTTTATTATTTTTTCTATATATTCATAAGTTAATGCAGTTATTTTGCAAGCATCCTGCATTAACTCAATTTCTCTTTTTGATTTAATAGTAATCATCTTATCCCTCTTTTTCTATCCACATATTGCAATTTTAATGAAACTTAACAATTTTAGATTTCATTAAAATCTATTTATTTTTTAAATACTCAATAACATCACGAGCAACTTCATCTTTCATTCTGTTTACAGATTTGCTAAGTACTGTTGAATATAAAGCTCCAGTCTCCTTGTAATAATCTGCAACTGGTGCTGTTTCTCTGTGATATACTTCTAATCTATTTTTAGCTTTTTCTAATTTATCATCATCTCTTTGATATAATTTGCTTCCACATTTATCACAAATACCTTCAACTTTTGATGGATGTAATACTGTATTATAAACAGCTTTACAATCTGAATTTGTACAAATCACTCTATTTGTAATTCTTTCTAATATTTCTTCTTCAGGTGTTTCTAAGTTAACAACTATATCAATTTTCTTTCCATCTTTAGCAAGCATTTCATCAAGAACTTTAGCTTGATTTACAGTTCTTGGGAATCCATCTAATATTAACCCCTCTTTAACATCGTCTTCTTTTAATCTAGCAGTAATTAATTCTACTGTTAAATCATCTGGAACTAATTGTCCTTTTGTCATATAACTATTAGCTTTTTGACCAATTTCTGTTCCTTCACTAATATATTTTCTAAAAATATCTCCACTAGAAATTGCTGGAATATTAAATTCTTTTGAAAGAATTTCTGCTACACTTCCTTTTCCAGAAGCTGGAGCTCCTAACATAATAATAACCATAATAGTTACCTCCTAAAAACTTAAATTTATACTAATCAAATACTACATTTTATATAATATTTGATTAATATAAATTTATAAGCACATTTAGGTGGCTTTTCTTAAGCCACCTAAACTTTTGTGCAAATTTATTTTTCTAAGAATCCTTTATAATGTCTCATTACTAATTGAGATTCTAATTGTTGAACTGTTTCTAATGCAACACCAACTACGATAAGAATTGATGTACCACCAAATGAAATATCAATATCTGTAAATCTCATTAACATTGGAAGGATTGCAATTAAACTTAAGAATAATGCTCCAAACCAAGTTAATTTATTTAATATTGCTGTTATATAATCTGCTGTTGGTTTTCCAGCTCTAATTCCTGGAATAAATCCACCATTTTGCTTAATATTTGTTGATACTTCTGCTGGATTAAATGTTGCATATGTATAGAAGAATGTAAATCCAACTATTAATAATAGATATACTATAGCGTTTGCTAAACTATATCCCCATGCAACTCCAGATGTAGAAGTAGCAATTGAGAAATTATATAGACCAGCTATAAAGCCTGTTCCTCCAATTTTATCTGCTGCAAATATTTGAATAAGCATTGCAGGGAATGTCATGAATGATGATGCGAAAATTACTGGCATAACTCCAGCCATTGCTAACTTAAGTGGAATATGTGTATTTTGTCCACCATACATTTTTCTTCCTACAACTTTTTTTGCATATTGTACTGGAACTTTTCTTTCAGCTTGTTGTACAAATACAACTCCTGCTACTAAAAGAATTGCACCAATTATAATTGCAAGTGCTGTAACAATTCCAACAGTATTTACTCCTGTTTCAGTTACTATTATGTTCCATAATGTAACTATTCCTGATGGTAATCTTGAAATAATACCTACAAAGATAATCATTGATATACCATTTCCAATACCTTTGTTTGTTATTTGATCACCTAACCACATTAATATAGCAGTACCTGTAATTAAAGATAATACAACTATTGAACCTGTTAATAGTCCTGGATTAATAAATATTCCAGATCCACTATATGAAATATAGATTCCTAGTCCTTCAACTAAAGCTAACACTATACTTAACAATTTTGTATATTTATTAATTTTTTGTTTTCCAGCTTCTCCACCTTCCTTCATCATTTTTTCTAATGAAGGTATAATCCAGCCTAACAATTGAATAACAATTGACGCTGTAATATATGGTGTTATTGTCATTGAGAATATTGATAATCTTGAGAAAGCTCCACCTGATATTGTGTTAATTAATCCCATTATACTTCCTGTTGCAGAACTCATTTGCTCACCTAAAGCAATTGTATCTACACCTGGAACAGCGATATAACAACCAAATCTAAAAATTACTATTAATAATAGTGTATATAAAATTCTTTTTCTTACTTCTGGAGTTTTCCAAGCATTTTTAATAGTTTTAAACAACTAAATCACCTCAATCTTTCCACCTGCAGCTTCTATTTTTTCTGCAGCAGCTTTAGTAAATCTTTTTGCTTTAACTGTTAACTTTTTATCTAAGTTTCCTGTAGCTAAAACAACTATTCCATCGTTTATTTTTCCAATAATTCCTTCAGCTAATAATGTTTCAGCTGTAACTTCTTTTGCTTCTGATTTATTAAGCATTGTTAAAGTTACTTCTGTATAATTTTTAGCATGAATATTTGTAAATCCTCTTTTTGGTAATCTTCTATATAATGGTGTTTGACCACCTTCAAATCCTCTTCTTACTCCACCGCC
>CAOJKP010000039.1 GCA_948438085.1 uncultured Clostridium sp.
TTCAAAATATTTTAAAACATTTGCTTCCTGGGAGCGGACTTTGGTGCAATCTTCCAATTGCAATGAATATTGAATAATGAATAGTGAAGAATGAAGAATTGTATTGTTTAGGTATTCCTCTGTAGGACGGGCGATTAGCTCTGCATAACAGTACTAACTCGCTGCTCGCTCGAAGAGCCAAGAAAAAAATCGCCCCTACACCTGTTGAATGAATTTTTGCATAATTTTTGGTTTTGTTTTTCTGGGTAATTGCTTTGTAGAGCGGACTGCCGAAGGCAGCCCCTACATCTCCTAGGTTCTTCTTTAAAGATTTTTATTCAGTAAAAAACAAAGATTACATACTAAATTCGTAATCTTTGTTTTTTTATATTTATCTTATTATTTTATAGTCTCTATTAATTTATCTATACTAACTATTTGTTTTTCATTGGTTAAATTATTTTCTAATTCAATTAAATCTCCCTCTTGTTTATCACCAATTACAACTAAATATGGAGTTCCAAGAATTTTAGCATCTTTAATTTTCGTTCCAATAGTAATATTTTGCCTATCGTCTAATATTGCATTCATTCCACTTTCATTTAAAATATTATATATTTTATTTGCAAGTTCTACTTTTTCTTCACTTTCCATTTTAGGAACAATTTGAACTATATATGGTGCAACAGATTTTGGTAATACAAATCCACATGGTCCCCATTTCTCATCATTTATTACACATGATTCATATAATGCTGCTACTGTTCTACTTACGCCTATTCCATAGCATCCCATATAATATAAACATTCTTTTCCGTCTTGGTTTATAAATTTTCCATTCATCATTTCAGAATATCTTGTTCCTAGTTGAAAAATATGACCTAATTCCATTGTTCTAATTTCTTTAAAATTAGATATATCACTTATATTATACTCATCTTTTAAATATTGTTCATAATTTTCTTTTTCCAATATTTCTGTATTTAAACCTATATTAGTTTTTTCGTCATAAAGAATTCTATCTTCACCTTGCTCTGAAATAAGCATAAATTCTTCAGATTTTTTTCCTCCCATTGCTCCATTATCTGCAACAATTGGTATAACAGGTAAACCTATTTTTCTAAATATTTCTAGAAATGCATTTCTTACATTTTCATAAGATTTTGCCATACCTTCTTCATTTTCATCAAAGCTATATCCATCTAACATTGGAAATGCTTTTCCTCTTAACAAATAACCTCTTGTTCTAATTTCATTTCTATATTTTTCTCCAATTTGATAATATGTAACAGGCAAATTCTTATATGATTTTAATTTTTCTCTTGCAAATTCTAGCATTGCTTCTTCTCCAGTAGGAGCTAGGCAAAATGTTCCTTTATTAGATTCGGTTATAAGCATTGTCCCATCATTAACATAATGGTCATATCTACCTGAATTTTTCCATATTGTATCTGGTTGTAATGTTGGAAGTAGTACCTCAATACATCCATATTTATTTAATGTTTCTTGTATAATATTTTCTACTTTTCTTCTTACCAATAGTGGTATTGTGTTATACGCAAACAATCCTGCTCCATATTGAACTAATTGTCCAGATTGTAGTAATATACTTTGACCTGGATACATTTCATCTATATTGTTTAATTTTGTAGTTCCCATTCCTGTTTTAGATAATTTCATAATTAATCTTCTCCCTCTTCTTTTTGATTATCTATTTCTTCATCATTTTCCTCTTCATTTGTCTTTTCTTCTATAATATCATCAATTACAATTTGTTGATTTTCATCCATTTTATATCTTGGAAGTTGCGGTAGTTCTTCTAAACTGGTAAATCCAAACATTTTCAAAAAATTATTATTAGTTTTATATGTTGTTGGTCTTCCTGGAGCATCTAACCTCCCTGCTTCTTCTATTAAATTATATTCTAACAATTTATATATTGTTGCATCTACCGATACACCACGTATTGCTTCTATTTCCGCTCTTGTAATTTTAGGGTTATAGGCAATAATAGCTAACGTTTCTAAAGCAGCATTAGATAAATTTGGTTTACTTCTTTTATCTATAATTGGATAAACATACTCATAATACTCTTTTTTGGTACATAATTGATATCCATCATCAACTTTTAATATCTCGATTCCACGATTTGTTTTTACAAATTCTTCTTTCATACTCTCAACTATATTAATAATATCAGCGCTATCTATTTCTAGTGCTGTTACTAATTCATTTATTTTTACTTCTCTCCCAGCTGCAAATAATATTGCTTCTATAATTGATTTTATTTTTTCTATTTCCATATTTTCTACCTTTTTTCCAATTTCTTTAATATATTAAAGCACGAATTTTATAATGTGTCAATTAATTTATATTTTTGCATTGCACTTTAATAATTTATATGTTAATATAAATTTATACTGTATATTGAGGTGATAAAAAATTGGATAAAGAAGATAAAAAAATTGAAATTGTTGATGGAGATGGCTCAGAATTAAATATTTCTCCTATATATAAACACTTAAATATTGCCAAACCAAAAACAAAAGACAACAAAGACAAAAAAGTTATTATTCCTGAAGAAAAAAAGAAATAATTAATATCATATAATTTTAAATTTAAAATGCGAACAGAAATGGACATTAATAACATTTACACTATTTAAAACATTTTAAAGTCCACGTCTTTGTTCGTCCGCGAAAATTGGAAAGCAATTTTCTGTGGAATATATTTATATTATAGGAAGTTCGGAGAACTTTTCTATAATATAAAAAGATAGTAAAGTTTTTTCAAAAACTTTACTATCTTTTAGTTTTAATCCACATATTATTAATGTATATATAATACAACCCTAAAACCTGTATTAAATGCTGTAGAATTTATATTTCCAATTCCATATCTATAACATGCTGATACATCTCCTCCAAGAAAGCAATCTCCACGAAGAACATCATTATTTTCCAATGTTTTTACATCTGTAGGCGAACTTGAATATTCTTCTGTGGCCTCCCATAAATTACCTGCTACATCATATAAATTATAAGCTCTATTATGGTCACTTGCTCCTGTAGTTAATAAATAACTCTTATTATTTGGTTTTTCTCCATTTTCTTCTACATCATTAAATGCTTTTAGCTTTAAAACACCACTTTCTCCATCAGTTTCTGCTTTTCTTCCCACATAGTTAAATGTATCTGAATATCCACAATTTGCCCATGTTTTTGAACCTGTTAAACTCTTTGTTGAATCTACGCTCGCAATTTTGTTTATCATTACATCCCACCCGAGTTCCTGTTATTAGTCCACTTGATACTGATTCGTTATTTTCATACATTTTTCTTGCATTACTTTGCGATTTTTCCCAATTTATAAAATTCCATGGCAATAACCCTGCTTTACTTTGTGGAATTCCATAAAAATTGTAAATATCTGAATAATACACTTGATTGTCTTTAAACTCATCTGTTTCATTTGGCAATCCTGCTTCATACCTTCCTACATAAAATCCACCATATTTTTTTACTTGGTTTATTTCATATGAATTTGTTTGTGCTGACCAATAACAATTACTATAATTTGTATTTCCTTGTCCCCAATTTGTTTTATGATATTCTTCTTCTTTACATGGTATCCATACAAATTGATTTCCTTGTAATTCACTTTCTAATTTTTTTACTTTTGTTCCCTTTTCTTCCACTTCTACTACTTTTACTCCTGATGGTACTATTCCATTTGCTTCAT
>CAOJKP010000040.1 GCA_948438085.1 uncultured Clostridium sp.
CTCTCTCTCTCTCTCTCTCTCTCTCTCTCTCTCTCTTACAACCTCTAACCTTTTAGCATTTTTATTCATTTGTATTCTCCTTTTTAATTCTTATTTTAAATTATTATACACTAACTACTTTTTCATTGCAATATATTATCATAACTATTACAAAAGCAGTTACCTAAGTGATAACTGCTTTAATTAAAAAAATAATATTATATAAATTTTTATTTAATTATTTTTATCTTTGTATATTTTAAATATATCTTTTATAGACATTTTTGTTCCATAATTTAGTATTGCAGATGAGTATATTTTAATAGATATTTTCGCAATTATTATTATACATAATATCATTACTCCTATGGATATAGCGACTTGCATTGGTGTAGCTGTCCCCATCATTACTCTAAATGGCATACTAAATGGTGCAGATAGTGGTAATACTGAAGCAAATACATTAAGATCTGCTGTTGGGTTCATCATAGAAAAATATGCTAAGTAAAATCCTATTACTGCAAGAATTGCTACTGGTCCATTTGCAGAATTTATGTCTTCTGGTTTGCTTACAGTTGAACCAGTTAATGCATATAATAAAGAATATAGTGCATATCCTAAAATGAAATAAAGTAATGTTATTATTGCTAGTCCTGGAGTTATTTTAGATAAATCTACAATATTGGATATAATTTCTGAATCCATAAATACATTACAAGAAATAACACTTACTACTATAATAGATATTACCTGTAATAATCCTACAATACCAATTCCAATTGTCTTACCTAGTACAATAGTTCTAGGCGAAGTTGATGTAACCAATGTTTCCATAATTTTTGATGTTTTTTCTGTTGTAATAGAGCTCGAAACTTGATAAGCACAAAAATAAATTGCATAAAATAATACTATTGATAATAACATAATAGCAAATACATTTCCACTTGCTGGATTGTCATTAGTTTGTGTTAAATTTATATTAAATGTTGGATTTATTGTTTGTAATTGTTCATTTGTTAACCCTAATTCCTGAACTTTTAAATTAGTATATAGTTTGGCTAAAGCTTCTAATACTTCGTTTGGTCCTGTTGCATCTTGACTAATACTATCTGCAATATATTCTACATTAACATTATTATCTTGTTTATTGATAATCATTGCAGCAAATATTTCATCTTCGTCAATTTGTTTTTTTATTTCTTCTATAGTTAACATTTTATTTTGAATTTTAAATGTTTTTCCTAATTCCATTTGATTTAAGATATCTAATTCACCCTTAAATATATTACTTTCATCTATCATTAGAATTATGCTATCTCCCGATACCTCTTCGTCTTCTCCTTTTACAGAATCTATAATATTAGGAACATTAAAACCAACTATAATTATTAAAAATATTACTAGGTTTGAAATTATAAATGATTTTCTTTTTATCATCTCTTTTATTGTAAAAGATGCTACTATCCATAAATCTTTCATTTTATTCACCCACCTTTTCAATAAAAATTTCTTCTAAACTTGGTCTTTTTAACTCAAATTTCATAATATCAATATCATTCTCTTTTAAGATTTTTAGTAATTTTTGAGTTTTTTGCTCATCATCTATTTCAATTATATATTCATTATTTTTGCAAAATTCAATCTTAAGACCTTCATTTTTTATATATTGATTAACATCATTTTTAGTAATTAATTCTAATTTATTGCATGGATAACTATTTTTAATTTCTTGTAAGTTTCCTTTTAATACCATTTTACCATGATTTAAAATTACAACATCTTTGCAAAATTCCTCAATTTGTGTCATTTGATGACTAGACATTATAATAAATTTTCCAAGCTTGACTAAATCTATCATTATTTCTTTTAGTAAATTTGCATTAACTGGGTCTAACCCACTAAATGGTTCATCTAATATAATCAACTCTGGGTCATGCATTACAGCTGTAATAAATTGAATTTTTTGTTGATTTCCCTTAGATAATTTTTCTGCACTCATATCTAAGTATTCTTCTACCTCTAAACGTTTTGCCCAGTTCTCTACTGCCGTTTTTGCATCTTGTTGTTTCATTCCTTTTAATTTTGCAAAATATATTAATTGATCACGAATTTTAGATTTCGGGTAAATTCCTCTTTCTTCTGGCAAATATCCAAAATTAACAGTCTTTCTTTTTACTGCTTTACCATTCCATGTAATTTCTCCTGAATCTTTTTTCAATATTCCAAGAATCATTCTAATTGTAGTAGTTTTTCCAGCTCCATTTGTTCCTAATAATCCAAATATACCAGGAGATTCAATTTCGAATGAAATATTATCTACTGCTGTTTTATCTAAATACTTTTTATTTACATTTGTTACTTTTAGTCCCAAAATAATTCCCCCTTTTCAATTTCATAATTATATCATATTTTAACAATTTTTATCACTACTATTTTTAATTATTTTATATAAAGTACAATACGAAATCCACAATTAACATTTGAATCAAGCACACAATCACATGCTCGCCAACATGCTGTAACAGATGATTTATTATAATTAAAAGAACCTCCACGAATGCTAAATGTATTATATTCTTCTTTTTTTTGTTCAACTGTATTTGAACCATTATATAAATATCCTGCTTCATCTGTCCACTCCCATAAATTTCCTGCTACATCATATAAATTCATTTTCTTTACTTTTTCACTCGCTCCTGTTGTTAATATTGTATATGTCTTTTCTGTACTGTTTGTTGTATATTCACTTCCTGCTTTTTTAAATCCATCTGTGTTTCCATTAGAATCTACATTAGTATAGTATCCTGTTATTCCATCTAATGCTACATCATCATAATTTCCCCAATTACAATTTGCTCCCTCTATTGCTACTCCATTATCTTGCATATATTTCATCATCATATCCCACTGCGTTCCTGTTACAAGTCCACTTGTTACAGTCCCTTTATTTTTATATAACCTATTACTCATTTCTTTTGCTGTATAATAATCTGCATGATAATATGGTATGCTATCTGCTTGTACTACTATATTTCCATTTACTTTGTTTGTTCCATATGTTGAACCTAATAAAGTAGTCATACTACTACTTCTTGCTTGATAATCTGTATTATGATGTCCCCATACATAAATATCTTTTCTGCTTAATACACTTCCTGTTAAGTTCTTTTCTCCAAATGTCACACTGTCTACGAATGTTCCTGTTTCTTTATTTAAAACTGATACTCCTGATTCATACCTTCCTATATAAAAACCACCATATTTTTCTATTTGAAATTTTTCTGCATCCTGGGTTGTTTTATCCCATTTTGCACCTTCTCCCCAGTCTATTTTATAGTAGTTTTCTATATTACATGGTATCCATACAAATTGGTTTCCTTTTAAGTCTTTTCCTACATCTCCGTTT